>NZ_JADWYX010000114.1 GCF_016786355.1 Frankia sp. AgB1.9 | reverse complement strand
GGGGGGGGGGGGGGGGGGGGGGCGGCGGGGGGGGGGGGGGGGGGGGGGGCCCCACCCCACCCCCCCGCCCCACCCCCCCGGCGGCGCGGGGTTAACCCGCGCCGAGACACTGATCACCTGACCACCCCGACGGCTCGTCGGCATCTCCCGCCCGATGCCAGGCCACCGGAAGGACCACCTTGGCCGCCTCGCGCTCCGCCTCCCGCATCTCGTTCGCCAAGATTGTCGAGCCACTTGAGGTCCCGGATCTACTCGCCCTGCAGACCCAGTCCTTCGACTGGCTGATCGGCAGCGATGCCTGGCAGGAGAGGGTCCAGGACTCCGTCGACGCCGGCCGCGACGATGTACCGCTGACTTCCGGCCTCGAGGAGGTCTTCGAGGAGATCTCTCCGATCGAGGACTTCTCGGGCTCCATGTCCCTTTCGTTCCGGGATCACCGGTTCGAGCCGCCCAAGTACTCCGTCGAGGAGTGCAAGGACAAGGACATGACGTTCTCGGCGCCGATGTTCGTCACCGCCGAGTTCACGAACAACACCACCGGTGAGATCAAGAGCCAGACCGTGTTCATGGGCGACTTCCCGCTCATGACCCCGAAGGGCACGTTCGTCATCAACGGCACCGAGCGAGTGGTCGTCAGCCAGCTCGTCCGGTCGCCCGGGGTGTACTTCGAGAAGTCTCTCGACAAGACCTCCGACAAGGACCTGTTCTCCTGCAAGGTGATCCCGTCTCGGGGCGCCTGGCTGGAGTTCGAGATCGACAAGCGTGACACCGTCGGCGTCCGCATCGACCGTAAGCGCCGCCAGTCCGTCACCGTGCTGCTCAAGGCGCTCGGCTGGGACGAGGCGCGCATCCTCGAGCGCTTCGGCGACTACCCGTCGATGCGGGTCACCCTGGAGAAGGACCACACCTCCGGCCAGGACGACGCGCTGCTGGACATCTACCGCAAGCTGCGGCCGGGTGAGCCGCCGACGCGCGAGTCCGCCCAGACGCTGCTGGAGAACCTCTTCTTCAACCCGAAGCGCTACGACCTGGCCAAGGTCGGTCGCTACAAGGTGAACAAGAAGCTGGAACTGCACGTCGAGGGCGCCACCGGCGTGCTCACCGAGGACGACATCGTCCGCACGATCGAGTACGTCGTGAAGCTGCACGAGGGCACCGACCAGGCGTACGAAGTGGACGACATCGACCACTTCGGCAACCGGCGGCTGCGCACGGTCGGCGAGCTGATCCAGAACCAGGTCCGGCTCGGCCTCGCCCGGATGGAACGTGTCGTCCGCGAGCGGATGACCACCCAGGACGTCGAGGCGATCACGCCGCAGACCTTGATCAACATCCGGCCGGTCGTCGCCTCCATCAAGGAGTTCTTCGGCACCAGCCAGCTGTCCCAGTTCATGGACCAGACCAACCCGCTGGCCGGCCTGACCCACAAGCGCCGCCTCTCGGCGCTCGGCCCCGGTGGTCTGTCCCGTGAGCGGGCCGGCATGGAGGTCCGGGACGTCCACCCGAGCCACTACGGCCGGATGTGCCCGATCGAGACGCCGGAAGGCCCGAACATCGGCCTCATCGGCTCGCTGTCGACGTTCGCGCGGGTCAACCCGTTCGGCTTCGTCGAGACCCCGTACCGCAAGGTTCAGGCCGGTCGGGTCACCGACCAGATCGACTACCTGACCGCGGACGAGGAGGACCGGCACGTCGTCGCCCAGGCGAACGCCCCGCTGACCTCGGACGGCTCCTTCGCCGAGGACCGGGTGCTCGTCCGACGCAAGGGCGGCGAGGTCGAGTTCATCCCGCCGGACGAGGTCGACTACATGGACGTCTCGCCGCGCCAGATGGTGTCGGTCGCGACCGCCATGATCCCGTTCCTTGAGCACGACGACGCGAACCGCGCGCTCATGGGCTCCAACATGCAGCGCCAGTCCGTGCCGCTGCTGCGCTCGGAGTCGCCGCTGGTCGGCACCGGCATGGAGGCCCGCGCGGCCAAGGACGCCGGCGACGTGGTCGTCTGCACGCAGGCCGGTGTGGTCGAGGACCTGTCCGCCGACTACATCACCGTCATGCACGACGACGGCACCCGGCGCACCTACCGGTTGGCCAAGTTCCGCCGCTCCAACCAGGGCACCTGCATCAACCAGAAGCCGATCGTCGACGAGGGTGCTCGCGTCGAGGCCGGCCAGGTGATCGCGGACGGCCCGTGCACCGACAACGGCGAGATGGCGCTCGGCAAGAACCTGCTGGTCGCCTTCATGCCGTGGGAGGGGCACAACTACGAGGACGCGATCATCCTCTCCCAGCGGCTGGTCCAGGACGACGTCCTCTCCTCGATCCACATCGAGGAGCACGAGGTCGACGCCCGGGACACCAAGCTGGGTCCGGAGGAGATCACCCGCGACATCCCGAACGTCGCCGAGGAGGTCCTCGCGGACCTCGACGAGCGCGGCATCATCCGGATCGGCGCCGAGGTGAACCCCGGCGACGTCCTGGTCGGCAAGGTCACGCCCAAGGGCGAGACCGAGCTGACCCCGGAGGAGCGGCTGCTGCGCGCGATCTTCGGCGAGAAGGCCCGGGAGGTCCGGGACACCTCGCTGAAGGTGCCGCACGGCGAGTCCGGCAAGGTCATCGGCGTCCGGGTGTTCTCCCGCGAGGACGGCGACGAGCTCCCGCCCGGCGTGAACGAGCTGGTCCGGGTCTACGTCGCCCAGAAGCGCAAGATCACCGACGGTGACAAGCTTGCCGGCCGTCACGGCAACAAGGGCGTCATCGCGAAGATCATGCCGCAGGAGGACATGCCGTTCCTCGAGGACGGCACCCCCGTCGACGTCGTGCTCAACCCGCACGGTGTGCCGCGACGCATGAACATCGGCCAGATCCTGGAGACCCACCTCGGGTGGGTCGCCAAGACCGGTTGGCAGGTGGACTCGGGTGACGAGGAGTGGAAGGAGCGGCTCCGCTCGATCGGGGTCGACGCCGCCGCACCCGGCACCAACGTCGCCACCCCGGTGTTCGACGGTGCCCGCGAGGAGGAGATCACCGGCCTGCTCGACGCCACCCTGCCCAACCGGGACGGCGTCCAGCTGATCGGGTCGTCCGGCAAGGCCAAGCTGTTCGACGGCCGCACCGGCGAGCAGTATCCGTACCCGGTCGCGGTCGGTTACATCTACATCCTCAAGCTGCTGCACCTCGTCGACGACAAGATCCACGCTCGCTCGACCGGCCCCTACTCGATGATCACCCAGCAGCCGCTGGGTGGTAAGGCGCAGTTCGGTGGCCAGCGGTTCGGCGAGATGGAGGTGTGGGCGCTGGAGGCGTATGGCGCCGCCTACGCCCTGCAGGAGCTACTGACGATCAAGTCCGACGACGTGCACGGTCGCGTCAAGGTCTACGAAGCGATCGTCAAGGGCGAGAACATCCCGGAGCCCGGTATTCCCGAGTCCTTCAAGGTGCTCATCAAGGAAATGCAGTCGCTGTGCCTGAACGTCGAGGTGCTCTCCAGCGACGGCGTCCAGATCGAGATGCGCGACACCGACGAGGATGTGTTCCGGGCGGCGGAGGAGCTTGGGATCGACCTGTCCCGGCGGGAGCCGAGCAGCGTCGAAGAGGTGTGAGCGGCCGACCGGCCCGCCCGTAACCCGCGGGCGGGCCGGTCCGGCCCACACACCGACTGAGCGTCCGACACGAGAAAGAGAGAGCAGGCGACAGTCTTGCTGGACGTCAACTTCTTCGACGAGCTGCGCATCGGCCTGGCCACCGCGGACGACATCCGCCAGTGGTCGCACGGCGAGGTCAAGAAGCCGGAGACCATCAACTACCGCACCCTGAAGCCGGAGAAGGACGGGCTCTTCTGCGAGAAGATCTTCGGTCCGACCCGGGACTGGGAGTGCTACTGCGGTAAGTACAAGCGGGTCCGGTTCAAGGGCATCATCTGTGAGCGCTGCGGCGTCGAGGTGACTCGCGCGAAGGTGCGCCGTGAGCGGATGGGCCACATCGAGCTGGCCGCGCCCGTCACGCACATCTGGTACTTCAAGGGTGTGCCGAGCCGGCTCGGCTACCTGCTGGACCTGGCGCCGAAGGACCTTGAGAAGGTCATCTACTTCGCCGCCTACATGATCACCAAGGTCGACGTCGACGGGCGTCACCGTGACCTGCCGACCCTCGAAGCCCGCATCGGCGTCGAGAAGCAGGGCATGGAGGACCGCAAGAACGCGGACGTCGAGGCCCGCCAGCGCAAGCTGGAGTCCGACCTCGCCCAGCTCGAGGCCGAGGGCGCCAAGGGCGACGCGCGCCGCAAGGTGCGCGAGTCGGCCGAGCGCGAGATGCGCCAGATCCGCGACCGCGCCCAGCGCAAGATCGACGATCTGGACCGCGTCTTCGACCGGTTCAAGAGCATGAAGGTCCAGGACCTGGAGCCGGACGAGCTGCTCTACCGCGAGCTGCGCGACCGGTTCGGCCAGTACTTCGAGGGCGGCATGGGCGCCGAGGCGCTCCAGCGCCGGCTCGCCGACTTCGACCTGGACGCCGAGGCCGAGTCGCTGCGGGAGACTATCCGCACCGGCAAGGGCCAGAAGAAGGCCCGTGCGCTCAAGCGGCTCAAGGTCGTCTCGGCTTTCCTGAGCACCCGCAACTCCCCGATGGGGATGGTGCTGGACTGCGTCCCGGTCATCCCGCCGGACCTGCGCCCGATGGTGCAGCTCGACGGTGGCCGCTTCGCCACGTCCGACCTGAACGACCTGTACCGGCGCGTCATCAACCGGAACAACCGGCTGAAGAGGCTGCTGGACCTCGGCGCGCCCGAGATCATCGTCAACAACGAGAAGCGGATGCTGCAGGAGGCCGTCGACGCGCTGTTCGACAACGGCCGCCGCGGTCGCCCGGTCACCGGTCCCGGTAACCGCCCGCTGAAGTCGCTGTCGGACATGCTCAAGGGCAAGCAGGGCCGGTTCCGCCAGAACCTGCTCGGCAAGCGCGTCGACTACTCGGGCCGTTCGGTCATCGTCGTCGGCCCGCAGCTCAAGCTGCACCAGTGCGGCCTGCCCAAGCAGATGGCGCTGGAGCTGTTCAAGCCGTTCGTCATGAAGCGGCTGGTCGACCTCAACCACGCGCAGAACATCAAGTCCGCCAAGCGGATGGTGGAGCGCGCGCGGCCGGTCGTCTGGGACGTGCTCGAAGAGGTCATCACCGAGCACCCCGTGCTGCTGAACCGGGCGCCGACCCTGCACCGTCTCGGCATCCAGGCGTTCGAGCCGCAGCTGGTCGAGGGCAAGGCCATCCAGATCCACCCGCTGGTCTGCACCGCGTTCAACGCGGACTTCGACGGCGACCAGATGGCGGTCCACCTGCCGCTGTCCGCCGAGGCGCAGGCCGAGGCCCGGATCCTGATGCTGTCCAGCAACAACATCCTCTCGCCCGCGTCCGGCCGTCCGCTGGCGATGCCGAGCCTCGACATGGTCACCGGGGTGTACCACCTGTCCCGGCTGGCCGAGGGCGGGCTCGGTGCGGGCCGGTCCTTCTCCAGCGTCGCCGAGACCCAGATGGCGTACGACGCGAAGGAAGTCGGGCTGCAGTCGCTGATCAAGGTCCGGCTGCGTGACCACACGCCGCCGACCGACTGGGAGGCGCCGGCGGACTGGATCCCGGGTGACCCGTTCACCCTGGAGACGACGTTCGGCCGCTGCCTGCTGAACGAGGCCCTCCCCGAGGGCTACCCGTTCATCAACGAGCTGCTGCACAAGCGCGACCAGGCCGCGATCGTCAACGACCTGGCCGAGCGGTACCCGAAGGCCCAGGTCGCCGCGACCCTGGACGCCCTCAAGAGCGCCGGCTTCTACTGGGCCACCCGGTCCGGTGTCACCGTCGCGATCGAGGACGTCATCGCGCCGCCGAACAAGGGCGAGATCCTCGCCAAGTTCGAGGACCTGGCCGAGAAGGTCCAGAAGCAGTTCGAGCGCGGCTTCCTGTCCGACGACGAGCGCCGCAGCGAGCTGGTCCAGATCTGGACCAACGCGACCAGCGAGGTCGCGAAGGCCATGGAGGAGAACTTCCCGCCGACCAACCCGGTCGCGATCCTGGTCAACTCCGGCGCGGCCGGAAACATGATGCAGATCCGGCAGCTCGCCGGCATGCGTGGCCTGGTCTCGAACCCGAAGGGCGAGATCATCCCGCGGCCGATCAAGGCGAACTTCCGCGAGGGCCTGTCCGTGCTGGAGTACTTCATCTCCACGCACGGTGCCCGTAAGGGCCTGGCCGACACCGCGCTGCGGACCGCCGACTCCGGCTACCTGACCCGCCGGCTCGTCGACGTCAGCCAGGACGTCATCGTTCGGGACGACGACTGCGGCACCGAGCGCGGCGTCTCCACCCGGATCGCGACCAAGGACGCCAGGACCGGCGTGCTCGTCCGCGACCGGTACGCGGAGACCTCCGCGTACGCGCGGACGCTGGCCCAGGACGCGGTCGACGGGACGGGCGAGGTCATCGTCCCGGCCGGCGCCGACCTCGGCGACGTGGTCATCGGCCAGCTGCTCGAGGCCGGGATCGAGACGGTCCGGGTCCGCTCGGCGCTGACCTGCGAGTCCCGCCGCGGCGTGTGCGCCCAGTGCTACGGCCGGTCGCTCGCGACCGGCAAGCTGGTCGACGTCGGCGAGGCGGTCGGCATCGTCGCCGCCCAGTCGATCGGTGAGCCGGGCACGCAGCTGACCATGCGTACCTTCCACGCGGGTGGCGTCGCCGGTGACGACATCACCCAGGGTCTGCCGCGTGTCGTCGAGCTCTTCGAGGCCCGTAGCCCCAAGGGCAAGGCGCCGATCAGCGAGGTCGTCGGCCGAGTCAAGATCGAGGAGACGGACAAGACCCTCAAGGTCGTCATCGTCCCCGACGACGGCTCGGAGGAGATGCCCTACCCGGTGCCGCGGCGCTCGCGCCTGCGGGTCGCCGAGGGCGAGCACATCGAGGTGGGCACCCAGCTCATCGACGGTGCGGTCGACCCGCACGAGGTGCTGCGCATCCTCGGGCCGCGACAGGTGCAGCTGCACCTCGTCGACCAGGTCCAGGAGGTGTACCGGTCGCAGGGTGTGTCGATCCACGACAAGCACATCGAGATCATCATCCGCCAGATGCTCAAGCGGGTGAACGTGCTGGAGTCGGGTGAGACGACGCTGCTGCCCGGCGAGCTGGTCGAGCGGGGCAGGTTCGAGGGCGAGAACCGTCGCGTCGTCGAGGCCAACGGCCAGCCGGCCTCGGCTCGTCCGGTGCTGATGGGTATCACCAAGGCGTCGCTGGCCACCGAGTCGTGGCTGTCGGCTGCCTCCTTCCAGGAGACCACCCGAGTCCTCACCGACGCGGCGATCAACGCCCGGTCGGACTCGTTGGTCGGCCTGAAGGAGAACGTCATCATCGGCAAGCTCATCCCGGCTGGTACCGGCATCACCCGGTACCGCAACATCCGGGTCGAGCCGACCGAGGAGGCGCGGGCCCAGATGTACACGGTCGGCGGCTTCGAGGACGGTGGCACGGTCGAGTACGGCGCCTTCGGCACCGGCAGCGGCCAGGCCGTCCCGCTCGATGAGTTCGACTTCGGCAGCCGCGACTACCGCTAGTCAACAGCCGTACCGCGAAACGGCGGGCGTCCCTTCGGGGGCGCCCGCCGTTTCGTTGAGGGGCTTGATCGCGAGTTTGGCCCTCCGGTGGTTGTGGGCGGGCCGGATTCACGACCGCCAGAGGGCTGAAACGGCGATCATCACGCGCGGGCTGGCCGGCTGCGGCGCCGGGGACCGCTCTCGCTGACAGGGGCAACGTGGGGTTCGGGGGTGTGCCGCCGCGGCCCGGGCGCCGAGTCATACGGGTGGCGGGGGACGGCGCTTGGTCCACGACCGCCAGGCACCAGTCGATGGGCTCCGAGGCCCTACGAGGCGTAGGCGGCCTCGTAGAGCTCGCGGTAGGCCTCGACCAGGGCTGGGAGGGAGTAGTGGGCGTTGAGGCCGCTGGGGTTCGGCAGCAGCCAGACGCCGACGGGCCCGAGGTGGTCGGGCTGGCGGCCGACCGTCGCCTTCTTCACGTCGAAGGCGGTCCGGTAAGCCCCGAGGCCGAGGAAGGCCAGCCAACCCGGCTGGTACCGGTCGACGGTGGTGGTCAGCCGGCCGACGCCGGCGCGGATCTCGTCGTCGGTGATCTCGTCCGCCCGGGCGGTGGCGCGGTTCACGATGTTGGTGATGCCGATGCCGCGGGCGAGCAGTTCGTCCGTCTCGGACGGGTGCAACTGGCGGTCGGTGAAGCCGGCCTGGTGCAGCGTCGCCCACAGCCGGTTCGCGGTGCCGCCGAAGTGGAAGCCGGTCGCGCCGGCCGCCAGCGACGGGTTGATCCCGCAGATCAGGACCTTCAGGCCGGGCCCGATCAGGTCCGGGACGGCGCGACCGTAGGCGGCCTGGAGCTCCGCGCGTGACGGCTTTCGCCGCGGGTCGGCGGCTGCCACCGAGGCCGCCAGGGTGCGGGGAGCTGAGGTGTACTCGCCCGCTCCTGGCCCACTACCAGGGCTTTCGCCGGGCTTGGCCGCCGTCGCGGGGCTCCTGGTCGCCATGAGCGCTCCCATCGTCATCAACCGGAATCGGCGACCTACTGTCAGCCCGGACTCGCCCCGGCCGGCCAGCTTGATCGCCGTTTTGGCCCTCCAGTGGTTGTACTCATGGACGATTCACGACCACGGGAGGGCGTAAGTAGCGATCAGGGCCGTATCGGCTGCCGTTCGGTTCGCGCCAACTTGGCGTTTTGCCTGCACTCAGCCTGCCAGAGCGGCACAATGGGCCCCGCAGGCCGGTATGTCAGTCACGCGGTAACACAACGCAACATGGGCGAGACGTGGGGCCGGTACAACGGTTCCAGCGCAACGGGACAGCTGGCCCCATAGCCAGCACACGACACGTCAACGGCGACGAACGACTGGGACGCGTCCTCGCGGGAGGCGGGACGCCTGAGCTCCGGTAGCGCCCGGCGGGCGGCCGACTGGCCGTGGGCGCAAAGGAGACCCGGTTCGACACTTGACGTGGGCGTGGAGTAATGTTGCGTCCTGTGGCCGGAGTCCGCGTGGCTCCGGCGTGTGTCCTGCGCCTCGACACGATTCGGTCGGCTGGCGCTGTGGCGAGTTGGGTAAGCCTGGTCGCTGTCCTTCAGACGGCTTCCGGCTAGCCCGTGATGCAAGTCGGGCAAGTCTGGCGCCTGTCCTCAGGACAGCGCCGGCAGGCTCGTGATGCTGACCCGGGGGGCGACCCCTGGACCCCGAAGGGCCCGAGCGGCTCGGGGGTGGGTTACAGCCGTCAGCGTGCGTCGCGGGTTAGCCTGTCGCTGTTACAGAGCGGTGTCAGGTAGACTTGTGGCGATGATCTAGGTCCGGGTGAGTCTGTCCGGATCGGATGAAGCAAGCCGCCGGAACGCGGGTGACCCTCTGGGTATCCCCGGGTGTACCAGCGGTGCGCGTGCGTCAGTCTGACCGCCGTCAGCGACTGTCGGTGCCCGTCTCATCCCGAGACCTGCCTCCAGGTGGGCCTTGTTGGTGGACGGGCGCTCGATGAGCCGGTAGGTGCGCTCCCTCTGGGACAGATCGGTCTAGGCCGGTAGGTGCTGGCGGGCGCGACACGCCCGACCGCGTGGGTCGGCGGAACACACGATGGGTCATCTGGGCGCTGACTTCGGTCAGCTCCGGAGCCCGCGATTTTCCCCGAGGGGCGACCCTCGGACCCCCGGACCACGGGGGACAACGGCACCACGAGAAGGACGAGAACGGGAGCGGCGTTGCCCACGATCCAGCAGCTGGTCCGGAAGGGCCGGCAGGACAAGGTCGAGAAGACCAAGACCCCGGCTCTCAAGGGGAGCCCGCAGCGCCGTGGCGTGTGCACTCGCGTCTACACGACCACGCCCAAGAAGCCGAACTCGGCGCTGCGCAAGGTCGCGCGTGTCCGGCTTTCCAGCGGGATCGAGGTCACGGCGTACATCCCGGGTGTGGGCCACAACCTCCAGGAGCACTCGATGGTCCTGGTGCGCGGCGGGCGAGTGAAGGACCTTCCGGGCGTTCGCTACAAGATCGTTCGCGGGGCACTGGACACGCAGGGTGTCCGTAACCGCAAGCAGGCTCGTAGCCGCTACGGAGCGAAGAAGGAGAAGGGCTAATGCCACGCAAGGGGCCCGCTCCCAAGCACGCTGTCGTCGTCGACCCGGTGTACGGGTCGCCGCTGGTGACCTCTCTGGTCAACAAGGTGCTGATGAGCGGCAAGAAGTCGATTGCCGAGCGGATCGTCTACGGCGCGCTCGAGGGCGCCCGGGAGAAGACCGGCAACGACCCCGTGGTCACGCTCAAGCGGGCGCTGGACAACGTCAAGCCGACGCTGGAGGTGCGTAGCCGCCGGGTCGGTGGCGCCACCTACCAGGTGCCGATCGAGGTCCGCGCCGGCCGCAGCACCACGCTGGCGCTGCGCTGGCTGGTCGCGTACTCGCGTGGCCGGCGGGAGAAGACGATGACCGAGCGGCTCATGAACGAGCTGATCGACGCGAGCAACGGCCTCGGCGCGAGCGTGAAGCGCCGGGAGGACACCCACAAGATGGCCGAGTCCAACAAGGCCTTCGCCCACTACCGCTGGTGATCTGTCATGGCTGATGTACGTGCCGCCCTGGCCACGACCCGAAACATCGGGATCATGGCCCACATCGACGCGGGCAAGACCACGACGACCGAGCGCATCCTGTTCTACACCGGTGTGAACTACAAGATCGGCGAAGTTCACGACGGTGGCGCCACGATGGACTGGATGCCGCAGGAGCAGGAGCGGGGGATCACCATCACCTCCGCGGCTACCACCTGTGTCTGGCGCGACCACACCATCAACATCATCGACACTCCGGGCCACGTCGACTTCACCGTCGAGGTGGAGCGGTCGCTGCGTGTCCTCGACGGCGCTGTGGCGGTGTTCGACGCCGTGGCCGGCGTCGAGCCGCAGAGCGAGACCGTGTGGCGCCAGGCGGACCGTTACCACGTGCCGCGGATCGCGTTCGTCAACAAGATGGACCGGGTCGGCGCGGAGTTCCACCGCTGCGTCGAGATGATGATCGAGCGGCTCGACGCGACGCCGGCCGTCATCCAGCTGCCGTGGGGAGTCGAGTCCGACTTCAAGGGCGTCATCGATCTGATCCGCATGAAGGGTCTGATCTGGCAGTCCGAGGACAAGGGCGCCTCCTACGACGTCGTCGACATCCCGCGTGACCATCAGGAGGCCGCGCAGGAATGGCGCGAGAAGCTCCTTGAGACGGTCGCCGAGAACGACGACGCGCTCATGGAGAAGTACCTCGAGGGCGTGGAGCCGAACGAGGAGGAGCTGGTCGCCGGTATTCGGCGCGCCACCCTCGCAAGCTCGATCAACCCGGTGATGTGCGGCACGGCGTTCAAGAACAAGGGCGTGCAGCCCATGCTCGACGCCATCGTCGACTTCCTGCCCAGCCCGACCGACGTCGGCGAGACCACCGGCCACCAGCCGGGTCGGGAGGACGTCGAGGTCAAGCGGGCCGCCAGCGAGGAAGAGCCGTTCTCGGCGTTGGCGTTCAAGATCATGTCGGACCCGTTCGTGGGCAAGCTGACCTACATCCGGGTGTACTCCGGCAGGCTCTCTTCCGGTTCCGCGGTGCTCAACTCCACCAAGGACCGCAAGGAGCGGATCGGCCGCATCCTGCAGATGCACGCCAACCACCGGGAAGACCGGGACGGCGTCGGCGCAGGCCAGATCGTCGCGGTCGTCGGGCTGAAGAACACCACCACCGGTGACACGCTCTGCGACCCGAACGCGCCGGTCGTGCTCGAGTCGATGACGTTCCCTGCCCCGGTCATCCACGTCGCGATCGAGCCGAAGACGAAGGTCGACCAGCAGAAGCTGGGCACGGCGATCCAGCGGCTGGCCGAGGAGGACCCGACCTTCCAGGTCAGGACCGACGAGGAGACCGGCCAGACGGTCATCTCCGGCATGGGCGAGCTGCACCTTGAGGTGCTGGTCGACCGGATGAAGCGCGAGTACGGCGTCGACGCCAACGTCGGCCGCCCGCAGGTCGCCTACCGGGAGACCATCCGCCGCAAGGTGGAGAAGGTCGACTACACCCACAAGAAGCAGACCGGCGGTTCCGGTCAGTACGCTCGGGTGATCATCGACCTGGAGCCCTCCGGCGGCGACGGCGGTGGCTACGAGTTCTCGAACAAGGTCACCGGTGGCCGCATCCCCAAGGAGTACATCCCCTCGGTGGACGCGGGCTGCCAGGAGGCCATGGAGTTCGGCGTGCTCGCCGGCTACCCGCTGGTCGACGTCAAGGTCACCCTGCGGGATGGCCAGTACCACGACGTCGACTCGTCCGAGCTGGCGTTCAAGATCGCCGGATCGATGGCGTTCAAGGACGCGGCGCGCAAGGCCGACCCGGTCCTGCTCGAGCCGATGATGTCGGTTGAGGTGACGACTCCCGAGGACAACATGGGTGACGTCATCGGTGACCTGAACTCGCGGCGCGGCCAGATCCAGGCGATGGACGAGCGCGGCGGCTCCCGGATCATCCGGGCGCTGGTGCCGCTGTCGGAGATGTTCGGTTACGTCGGCGACCTGCGGTCGAAGACGTCGGGCCGGGCGAACTACTCCATGCAGTTCGACTCCTACGCCGAAGTTCCCGGCAACGTCGCGAAGGAAATCATCGCGAAGGCTCGGGGCGAATAGACGGGTCCGTCCCGCCAGCAATCTTTTGACGAGCACAGCACGACACCACCCGTCCTTGGAGGGACACCCGTGGCGAAGCAGAAGTTCGAGCGGACCAAGCCGCACGTCAACATTGGCACCATCGGTCACATCGACCATGGCAAGACCACGCTGACGGCCGCGATCACGAAGGTCCTGCACGACGCCCACCCGGACCTGAACCCGTTCACCCCGTTCGACCAGATCGACAAGGCGCCCGAGGAGAAGGCCCGCGGTATCACCATCTCCATCGCGCACGTCGAATACCAGACGGACGCCCGGCACTACGCGCACGTCGACTGCCCGGGTCACGCCGACTACATCAAGAACATGATCACCGGTGCCGCGCAGATGGACGGCGCGATCCTGGTCGTGTCGGCGACCGACGGCCCGATGCCGCAGACGAAGGAGCACGTGCTCCTCGCTCGTCAGGTCGGCGTGCCGTACATCGTCGTCGCCCTGAACAAGGCCGACATGGTCGACGACGAGGAGATCCTGGAGCTCGTCGAGCTCGAGGTTCGCGAGCTGCTCAGCCAGTACGAGTTCCCGGGTGACGACGTTCCGGTCATCCGCGTCTCCGCTCTGAAGGCCCTTGAGGGCGACAAGGAGTGGGGCGAGAAGCTCCTCGAGCTCATGGCCGCGGTCGACGAGTCGATCCCCGAGCCGGTGCGCGACATCGAGAAGCCGTTCCTGATGCCGATCGAGGACGTCTTCACGATCACCGGTCGTGGAACCGTCGTCACCGGTCGAGTCGAGCGCGGCATCGTCAAGGTGTCGGAGACCGTCGAGATCGTGGGCATCAAGAACGAGACCCAGACCACCACGGTCACGGGTGTCGAGATGTTCCGCAAGCTGCTCGACCAGGGCCAGGCCGGTGACAACGTCGGTCTGCTCCTGCGCGGCATCAAGCGTGAGGACGTCGAGCGCGGCCAGGTCGTCGTGAAGCCGAAGAGCATCACGCCGCACACCGTGTTCGAGGCCCGCGTCTACATCCTGAACAAGGACGAAGGCGGCCGCCACACGCCGTTCTTCAACAACTACCGGCCGCAGTTCTACTTCCGGACGACCGACGTGACCGGCGTCGTGACCCTCCCCGAGGGCACCGAGATGGTCATGCCGGGCGACAACACCGAGATGGTCGTTGAGCTGATCCAGCCCATCGCCATGGAGGAGGGCCTGCGGTTCGCCATCCGTGAGGGTGGCCGTACCGTCGGCGCCGGCCAGGTTCTGAAGGTCGTCAAGTAGTGGGTGGGAGGTGCCGCGCGCGGTGCCGAAAGGTCCGCGCGCAGCACCTCCCTCCGTTTGCTCGAAGCATGACCGCCGCCGGCGGGGCCTCGGCTCCGCTCGGCGGTATGGGTTCCTGAACCCGGAACGTCCGGGAGCGGGGCAAGAAGGAAGTGGTACGCCCGGCGACCGGTGCAATCCCGGAGCCCGGTCGCGGTACCCCGGGTGACGAGACAGACAGGACAGGCGAAGCCCACCATGGCGGCACAGAAGATCCGCATCCGGCTCAAGGCCTATGACCACGAGGTCATCGACAGCTCGGCGCGTAAGATCGTCGAGACCGTGACGCGGACCGGGGCGCAGGTCGCGGGTCCGGTGCCGCTGCCGACGGAGAAGAACATCTACTGCGTCATCCGGTCGCCGCACAAGTACAAGGACAGCCGCGAGCACTTCGAGATGCGCACGCACAAGCGGCTCATTGACATCCTTGACCCGACGCCGAAGACGGTCGACTCGCTTATGCGCCTCGACCTCCCCGCCGGCGTCGACATCGAGATCAAGCTGTAAGGGGCCGGGCGCAGCCATGCTCAACCGAAATTACAGGGGGCTCCTGGGCACCAAGCTCGGGATGACCCAGGTCTGGGACGCGCAGAACCGCGTCGTACCGATCACCGTGATCCAGGCCGGTCCTAACGTCGTGACCCAGGTGAAAACCCCGGACAACGACGGATATGCGGCCGTGCAGCTGGGCTACGGCGAGATCGACCCCCGGAAGACCAACAAGCCGACCCGGGGCCATTTCGCCGCCGCCGGTGTGACTCCGCGCCGCCACCTGGCCGAGCTGCGGACCGCCGACGCGGGCAACTACAGCGCGGGCCTCCAGCTCGACGGCTCGGTCTTCGACGCGGGCACGGTCGTGGACGTCACGGGCACCTCGAAGGGCAAGGGCTTCGCGGGTGTCATGAAGCGGCACGGCTTCAAGGGCCTGGGCGCCGGTCACGGCGTCGAGCGCAAGCACCGCTCGCCGGGCTCGGTCGGCGGTTGCGCCACTCCGGGCCGGGTCTTCAAGGGCCTGCGGATGGCCGGCCGCATGGGCAACGTGCGGGTCACCGTCGCCGGCCTGACCGTGCACGCGGTCGACGCCGAGCGGGGCCTGCTGCTGATCAAGGGCGCGGTTCCCGGTGTGGACGGCGGGCTGGTCTTCGTGCGCAGCGCCGCCAAGCGGCCCGCGCCGGCCGACTTCGCACCGTCGGACGCCCAGAAGGTTGAGGTGTCGGCGTGAGCACCACGTTTCGTAAGGCTCCCGTCGGTGAGGCGCGGACCGTCACGGTCCACGCCCCGGCGGGTGGCGAGGGTGGCACCGCGGAGCTTCCTGGCGAGATCTTCGACGTTCAGGTGAACGTCCCGCTGATCCACCAGGTCGTCGTGGCCCAGCAGGCCTCGGCCCGCCAGGGCACCCACGACACCAAGACCCGCGGTGAGGTCAGGGGTGGCGGCAAGAAGCCGTACCGGCAGAAGGGCACCGGCCGCGCGCGGCAGGGCTCGCTGCGGGCCCCGCAGTTCGCCGGCGGTGGCACGGTTCACGGCCCGACGCCGCGCAACTACGACCAGCGGACCCCGAAGAAGATGAAGGCCGCCGCGCTGCGCGGTGCCCTCTCGGACCGGGCCCGCAACAACCGGGTGCACGTCGTCTCCTCGTTCGTGGACGGCGAGACGCCGTCGACGAAGGCCGCGCTCAGCGCGCTGCTGGAGATCGCGAACAGCCGGCGGGTGCTGGTCGTCGTGGAGCGGACCGACGAACTCACCTGGAAGAGCCTGCGCAACGTCTCGACGGTGCACCTGCTCGACCCGGGCCAGCTGAACACCTACGACGTGATGATCAGCGACGACGTCGTCTTCACCCAGGGCGCGCTCGCCTCGTTCGTCGGCCGGGGCAAGGCGCAGGAGGCAGACCAGTGATCCCCGACCCGCGGGACATCATCCTGAAGCCGGTTGTCTCGGAGAAGAGCTACGGCCTGCTCGACGAGAACGTCTACACGTTCATCGTCCGCCCGGACGCGAACAAGACCCAGATCAAGATCGCGATCCAGCAGATCTTCAACGTCCGGGTGCTGAGCGTCAACACCATCAACCGGGCCGGCAAGCGCAAGCGGACCAAGTACGGCTGGGGCCAGCGCAAGGCCACCAAGCGCGCCATGGTCAGCCTCGCCCCCGGCGACTCCATCGAGATCTTCGGTGGGCCGGGCGCGTAACGGAGAGCTGGATTAGTCATGGGAATTCGTCGTTACAAGCCCACCACTCCGGGGCGCCGCGGCTCGAGCGTGGCCGACTTCGCCGAGATCACGCGTGATCACCCGGAGAAGTCGCTTGTCCGCCCGCTGCACTCCAAGGGTGGCCGCAACGCGCACGGCCGGATCACCACCCGTCACCAGGGTGGCGGCCACAAGCGCGCCTACCGCGTCATCGACTTCCGTCGGGACAAGGACGGCGTGCCGGCCAAGGTCGCGCACATCGAGTACGACCCGAACCGCACCGCCCGGATCGCGCTGCTGCACTACGCGGACGGCGAGAAGCGGTACATCGTCGCCCCGGTGAAGCTGAAGCAGGGTGACACGGTCAGCTCGGGTGTCGGCGCGGACATCAAGCCGGGCAACGCCCTGCCGCTGCGCAACATCCCGACCGGTACTGTGATCCACAACGTCGAGCTGCGGCCCGGCGGCGGTGCCAAGATCGCCCGTAGCGCCGGCGTGAGCGTCCAGCTCGTCGCGAAGGACGGTCCGTACGCCCAGCTGCGGATGCCGTCCGGTGAGATGCGCAAGGTCGACGTCCGCTGCCGCGCGACGGTCGGCGAGGTCGGCAACGCCGAGCAGAGCAACATCAACTGGGGCAAGGCCGGCCGGATGCGCTGGAAGGGCCGTCGCCCGACCGTGCGTGGTGTCGCCATGAACCCGGTCGACCACCCGCACGGCGGTGGTGAGGGCAAGACCTCCGGTGGTCGCCACCCGGTGAACCCGAAGGGCCGCCCCGAGGGCCGGACCAGGGCCACTCGCAAGGCCAGCGACAAGCTGATCGTGAGCAACCGCAAGAAGGCGAAGCGCCGGTGAGCGCCGTAGCTGAAAGCCGCTTTTGCGCGGCTGCTGGAATCCACTGAGCAGGGAGGAGGAGACACAATGCCACGCAGCCTGAAGAAGGGCCCGTTCGTCGACGACCACCTGCTCAAGAAGGTGGACGTCCAGAACGAGAAGGGCACCAAGCACGTCATCAAGACGTGGTCGCGGCGCTCGACGATCATTCCGGACATGCTGGGCCACACCATCGCGGTGCACGACGGCCGCAAGCATGTTCCGGTGTTCATCACGGAGGGCATGGTCGGTCACAAGCTCGGGGAGTTCGCCCCGACTCGGACCTTCCGGGGCCACGTGAAGGAAGACCGGAGGTCACGCCGTGGCTGACGATCTCGTTGACGGCCTGACCAGGGCCGGTCTGCCCGGCGCGAAGGCCACGGCCCGCTACGTCCGGATCTCGCCGACCAAGGCGCGTCGTGTCGTGGACCTCGTCCGCGGCCGCAACGCCAAGGAGGCGCTCGACATCCTCACGTTCGCCGCGCAGTCCGCGAGCACCGACGTCTACAAGGTGCTGCACAGCGCCATCGCGAACGCCGAGAACAACCACGGCCTCGACCCGGACACGCTGTTCATCGGCGAGGCGTACGTGGACGAGGGCCCGACGCTGAAGCGGATTCGTCCGCGCGCTCAGGGCCGGGCCTACCGCATCCGCAAGCGGACCAGCCACATCACGATCGTGGTGGAGAGCGTGGCCCCGGCCGCGGACGGCGCCAAGAGCAACAGGAGGGCCCGGTAGTGGGGCAGAAGGTAAACCCGCACGGGTTCCGACTGGGCATCACGTCGGAGTTCACGTCGCGCTGGTACGCCGACAAGCAGTACAAGGCGTATGTCGGCGAGGACGTCAAGATTCGCAAGATGATGTCCAAGGGCATGGAGCGGGCCGGCATCAGCCGGGTCGAC
The DNA here is from genome assembly GCF_016786355.1 of Frankia sp. AgB1.9. GTDB lineage: Bacteria > Actinomycetota > Actinomycetes > Frankiales > Frankiaceae > Pseudofrankia. Next base: position 12,547 of record NZ_JADWYX010000114.1, on the reverse strand, counting down.
ATCGAGCGGACCCAGGGTCGGCTGCGCGTCGACATCCACACCGCTCGGCCGGGCATCGTCATCGGCCGCCGCGGCGCGGAGGCCGACCGTATCCGCGGTGACCTCGAGAAGCTGACCGGCAAGCAGGTCCAGCTGAACATCCTCGAGGTCAAGAACCCCGAGGTGGACGCGCAGCTCGTCGCGCAGGGCGTGGCCGAGCAGCTCTCCAGCCGGGTCAGCTTCCGCCGCGCGATGCGCAAGGCGATGCAGACCGCCATGAAGGGCGGAGCCAAGGGCATCCGGGTGCAGTGCTCCGGACGTCTGGGCGGCGCCGAGATGAGCCGGTCGGAGTTCTACCGCGAGGGCCGGGTGCCGCTGCACACCCTGCGGGCGGACATCGACTACGGCTTCTACGAGGCCCGCACGACCTTCGGCCGGATCGGCGTGAAGGTCTGGATCTACAAGGGCGACATCGTGCAGAGCCGCGCCGAGCGTGAGGCCCAGGAGGCGCTGACCCGTCAGCACCGCCGGGAGCGTCCCGCCCGCCGTGGCCCGCGCTCCGGCTCGTCCGGGACGACCACGGGTGGTACCGAGGCTGGCCGCGCCGCGGCCGCGCGTGAGCGTGGCGACCGTGGCGAGCGCCGGGGCGGCAAGCCCCAGACGGCGGCTGTCGAGGCTCCGGCCGAGGCGCCCGTCGAGGCCGAGGCCACCGCCGCGCCGGAGACGACCGCCGCCGCGGTCGTGACCCCGGATGTGTCGCCGACGCCGGCCGCCGTCGAGACGGCAGCGCCGGAGAAGGCGGAGGAGTAGGACAATGCTTATCCCTCGTAAGGTGGCGCACCGCAAGCAGCACCACCCCAAGCGGACCGGTGCTGCCAAGGGCGGGACGAGCATCGCCTTCGGCGATTTCGCGATCCAGGCGCTTGAGCCGGCGTACGTGACGAACCGGCAGATCGAGTCGGCTCGTATCGCCATGACCCGGCACATCCGGCGTGGTGGCAAGGTCTGGATCAACATCTACCCGGACCGCCCGCTCACCAAGAAGCCGGCCGAGACCCGCATGGGTTCCGGTAAGGGCTCGCCCGAGTGGTGGATCGCCAACGTCAAGCCCGGTCGGATCATGTTCGAGCTGTCCGGTGTTGCCGAGCCGGTGGCCCGCGAGGCCATGCGCCGCGCGATCCACAAGCTCCCGATGAAGTGCCGGTTCGTGACCCGTGAAGGTGGTGCGTGATGGCTGTCGCGACCTCCGCGGACGACCTGCGGGCGCTGTCCGGCGCCGACCTGGTGGACAAGCTCCGCGAGGCCAAGGAGGAGCTGTTCAACCTCCGGTTCCAGAACGCGACCGGCCAGCTCTCCAACAATCGGCGGCTGCGGGCCGTCAAGCACGAGATCGCCCGGATCTACACGGTGATGCGGGAGCGCGAGCTCGGCCTCACCGTCGACCCGGCGGCCGGCCCGGCTGACGAAGCGGAGTGACGATGGCAGACGAGACCACGACCGAGGCGGGGGCCGCCGAGCGCGGCTTCCGCAAGGTCCGCGAGGGCCTGGTCGTCAGCGACAAGATGCAGAAGACGGTCATCGTGGCGGTGGAGGACCGGGTCCAGCACCCGCTCTACGGCAAGACGATCCGCCGCACCAAGAAGATCAAGGCGCACGACGAGGAAAGCGCTTGCGGCGTCGGCGACCGGGTCCTCCTGATGGAGACCCGTCCGCTGTCGGCCACCAAGCGCTGGCGCGTCGTCCGCGTCCTGGAGAAGGCCAAGTAGTAAGCGTCCCGGGGCCTGCCGCGCAAGCGGCGGGCCGACCGGGGTTGATGGGCGAAGCCTCCCGGTGCGGCGGCTTCAACGGTGAAATGAGCCTTTTCGGTCGCCGTCCGATGCGGCGGCTGGCTCGACGAACCAGACAAGACTGAAAAGGCTCACAAGGAAATTCGCCGCAAGCGGGTCAGGAGCTTGAAGTGATTCAGCAGGAGACGCGCCTTAGGGTCGCCGACAACACGGGCGCGCGGGAGATCCTGTGCATCCGCGTTCTCGGCGGCTCGGGTCGTCGGTACGCGGGGATCGGCGACATCATCGTCGGCACGGTGAAGGACGCCCTGCCCGGCGCCGGCGTGAAGCGCGGCGACGTGGTGAAGGCGGTCGTGGTGCGCACCACCAAGGAGCGCCGGCGACCGGACGGCTCCTACATCCGGTTCGACGAGAACGCAGCCGTGCTCATCCGTGACGGCGGCGACCCCAGGGGCACCCGCATCTTCGGGCCGGTCGGCCGCGAGCTGCGGGACAAGAAGTTCATGAAGATTATTTCGCTGGCGCCGGAGGTGCTTTAGACCGTGGCCGGTATGAAGATCAAAAAGGGCGACACGGTCCAGGTCATTTCCGGCAAGGACCGCGGGCTCAAGGGGAAGGTCATCCGCGCCATCCCCGACGAGCGCAAGGTCGTCGTCGAGGGCGCGAACCGGGTCACCCGGCACACCCGCGTCCAGACCACGACCCGTGGTTCGCAGTCGGGTGGCATCGTCACCCAGGAGGCTCCGATCCACGTCAGCAACGTCGCGGTCGTGGACCCGAGCGACGGGAAGCCGACCCGCGTCGGATACAAGATCAACGAGGACGGTACCAAGGTGCGGATCTCGCGCCGTACCGGTGCCGAGTTGTAGGGATCGGATTCCAATGACTGTGACTACCGAGGCTCCGGCCGTGCCGCGGCTCAAGCAGCGCTATCGCGAGGAAATCGCGCCAGGCCTGCGTGAGCAGTTCAGCTATGCGAACGTCATGCAGATCCCGGGCGTCGTGAAGGTCGTCGTCAACATGGGTGTCGGCGACGCGGCCCGCGACGCCAAGCTCATCGACGGCGCACTGAAGGACCTGGCCGCCATCACCGGCCAGAAGCCGGCCGTCCGGCGGGCGACGAAGTCCATCGCGCAGTTCAAGCTGCGTGAGGGCATGCCGATCGGCGCGAAGGTGACCCTGCGCGGCGACCGGATGTGGGAATTCCTCGACCGGCTCGTCTCGATCGCGCTGCCCCGCATCCGGGACTTCCGCGGCCTGTCGCCCAAGCAGTTCGACGGGCGCGGAAACTATACGTTCGGCGTGACCGAGCAGTCGATCTTCCACGAGATCGACATCGACAGGATCGACCGGGTGCGCGGCATGGACATCACGGTCGTCACCACCGCGACGACTGACGACGAGGGCCGGGCGCTTCTGCGCGCGCTGGGCTTCCCGTTCCGGGAGAACTAGAAGTATGGCGAAGAAGGCTCTGATCGAGAAGGCCGCCAGCAAGCCGAAGTACGCGGTCCGTGGCTACACCCGCTGTCAGCGGTGTGGCCGGCCGCGCTCGGTGTACCGGGTGTTCGGGCTGTGCCGGATCTGCCTGCGGCAGATGGCGCACCGCGGCGAGCTGCCCGGGATCACCAAGAGCTCCTGGTAGTCGGGGGCAGTTCGGTACAGCTGGTACCGCTGTTCGGCCCGATGGAGCCGCCTGCTGACAGGCGGCTTCATCGCGTGGAGCAGACTGGTACTTTGCCCGCGTGACGCGGGTGATCTGTAACACCACCCAGTCGCGGTAGGCCCGAGCCCACGAGGGGCGCCGGGAACCGCCGTGAGGAAGGCGTCACCCAATGACGATGACCGATCCGATTGCGGACATGCTCACGCGCATCCGCAATGCCAACCGGGCGTACCACGACCGGGTGGTGATGCCGCACAGCAAGATCAAGGTGCACGTCGCCGAGATCCTCCAGCAGGAGGGCTACATCCTCGGCTGGCACGTTGAGGAGCCCGAGGCGGGCCCCGGCAAGAACCTGATCGTGGACCTCAAGTACGGCCCCAACCGGGAGCGCTCGATCGCCGGCGTGAAGCGCATCAGCAAGCCCGGTCTGCGTGTGTACGCGAAGTCCACCAACCTGCCGAAGGTGCTCGGCGGCCTGGGCGTGGCGATCATCTCCACGTCGTCAGGGCTGCTCACCGATCGGCAGGCCGGTAAGCGGAAGGTGGGCGGGGAAGTCCTCGCCTACGTCTGGTAGGGGGTCCCGAGATGTCTCGCATCGGCCGTCTGCCGATTTCGGTGCCGAGCGGCGTCGAGGTGTCCCTCGATGGCCAGCACGTCACCGTGAAGGGCCCGAAGGGCACCCTCTCGCACACCGTCGTAGAGCCGATCACGGTCGCCCAGGAAGAGGGCCAGGTCGTGGTCGCTCGTCCGGACGACGAGCGCAACTCACGCGCGCTGCACGGCCTGACCCGGACGCTGGTCTCCAACATGGTCATCGGTGTCACCGCGGGCTACTCGAAGACGCTGGAGATCGTCGGCGTCGGATACCGCGTGCAGGCCAAGGGCTCCGACCTGGAGTTCGCGCTCGGTTTCAGTCACCCGGTGCCGGTCAAGGCGCCGGAGGGCATTCGGTTCGAGGTACAGACCCCGACCCGCTTCGTCGTGCACGGCATCGACAAGCAGCTCGTCGGCGAGGTCTCCGCCAAGATCCGTGGCCTGCGCAAGCCCGACCCGTACAAGGGCAAGGGCGTGCGGTACCAGGGCGAGGTCGTCCGCCGCAAGGTCGGGAAGACCGGGAAGTAGGAGATAGATCATGGCTGTGAGCCTCACCGCCAGTTCCCGGCGCCGGATCTCTCGGCTCCGCCGTCACGCCCGGGTCCGCAAGCGCGTCACCGGGACCCCGATCCGTCCGCGCCTCGTCGTCACGCGCTCCTCGCGGCACATCTACGCGCAGGTCATCGACGACGTCGCCGGTCACACCCTCGCTGCCGCCTCGACGCTGGACGCCTCGCTGCGTACGGCCGACGGCGACAAGACAGTGCTGGCCCGCGAGGTCGGCAAGCTGGTCGCCGAGCGCGCGAAGGCCGCCGGGCTGTCCACTGTCGTGTTCGACCGGGGTGGGCGTACCTACCACGGCCGGATCGCGGCGCTGGCCGACGCGGCCCGCGAGGCTGGGCTGGACTTCTGATGACCATGACTAAGGAGATGTTCTAGATGCCAGGCCAGCAGCGCCGTGGCGGCGGCACCGGCGGTTCCGACCGCCGTGAGCGCCGGGACCGCTCAGGCGGCGGCCCGGCGCAGGAGAAGACCGCCTACGTCGAGCGCGTCGTCGCGATCAACCGTGTCGCCAAGGTCGTCAAGGGTGGCCGCCGGTTCAGCTTCACCGCGCTCGTCGTGGTCGGAGACGCGGACGGCACCGTCGGCGTCGGCTACGGCAAGGCCAAGGAGGTGCCCGCGGCGATCGCCAAGGGCGTCGAGGAGGCCAAGAAGCACTTCTTCAAGGTGCCGCGGATCGGCTCGACGATCCCGCACCCGATCCAGGGCGAGGCCGCGGCCGGCGTCGTGCTGCTCAAGCCGGCTTCCCCGGGTACCGGTGTCATCGCCGGCGGCCCGGTGCGCGCGGTGCTTGAGTGCGCGGGCGTGCACGACGTGCTGTCGAAGTCGCTCGGCTCGTCCAACCCGATCAACATCGTGCACGCGACCGTCGCCGCGCTGCGCGGGCTGACTCGTCCCGAGGAGATCGCGGCGCGCCGCGGCCTGCCGCTGGAGGACGTTGCCCCGCCGGCGATGCTGCGGGCGCGGGCGGCCGCCGGAGCGGGTGCGTGATGGCATCTCTGCGGATCACTCAGGTCCGGTCGCCGATCGGCGGTACCCACAACCAGCGGGCGACGCTGAAGACCCTGGGCCTGCGGAAGATCAACGCGTCTACCGTGCGCGAGGACACCCAGCAGATCCGGGGCATGATCCGGACCGTGGCGCACCTGGTGACGGTCGAGGAAGTGAACTGAGATGGCCGAACTGACCAAGGAAGCCCCCGAGGCGAGCGCGGCCGATCGTGGCCGGGCGCTGAAGCTGCACCACCTGCGTCCCGCGCCGGGCGCGAACCGGCCCAAGATGCGGGTCGGTCGCGGTGAAGGCTCCAAGGGCAAGACCGCCGGTCGTGGCACCAAGGGCTCCAAGGCGCGCAAGCAGGTGCCTGCCACCTTCGAGGGTGGCCAGATGCCGCTGCACATGCGGATCCCGAAGCTCAAGGGCTTCAAGAACCGCTGGCGCACCGAGTACCAGGTGGTCAACGTCGCCACCCTCGCCGAACTGTTCCCGCAGGGCGGCCAGGTGGGTGTCGACGAGCTCGTGAAGGCTGGCGCCGTCCGTAAGAACGCGCTCGTCAAGGTGCTCGGTGACGGGGACCTCGGCGTCGCGCTGCAGGTGAGCGCGCACGCGTTCTCGGGTTCCGCCCGTGACAAGATCGCCGCTGCCGGCGGCAGTGTCACCGAAGTGTGAGATCGGGGACGGGCGCGGGCGCGTCCGTCCCCTTTCGGTGAACACTGGGTCCAGGCACCGGGTCCGCTCGGCTGCCGGTGGCCCGGTGAGCCCGTGGGGGCCGCGGGTTTCTGACTGACCTCCGCGGAGGTGATGTCGGGACTCGTGAGCCTCAGGTGCTGTTACAGTCGCCTCACGGCGTCCGGAACATCCATCGGACAGCTCGTCCGGCGGACCGTCGCCGTCTCTCGTTCGTGTACTTCCCCCCTGCAGGAGGAGCCGTGCTCACCGCCTTCACGCGGGCTTTCCGCACGCCCGACCTGCGCAAGAAGCTGCTTTTCACGTTCGGGATCGTGATCCTGTTCCGGATCGGCAGCGTCCTGCCCGCGCCCGGTGTCTCGTACGGCGCGGTGCACACCTGCCTGAGTACCGCGAGCACGGGCGCGAGCAACGTCTACTCGCTGATCAACCTGTTCAGCGGCGGCGCGCTGCTGCAGTTGTCGATCTTCGCGCTGGGCATCATGCCCTACATCACCTCCAGCATCATCCTTCAGCTGCTCGTCGTGGTCATTCCGCGGCTTGAGCAGCTCAAGAAGGAAGGCAGCGCGGGTGAACAGAAGATCACCCAGTACACCCGCTACCTGACCATCGCGCTCGGCATCCTCCAGGCGACCGGCATCGTGGCGCTGGCTCGCAGCGGCCGGCTCTTCCCGGACTGCTCGGTCCAGATCATCCCGGACACCAGCCTCTTCCGCATCGCGACGATCGTCATCACGATGACCGCGGGCGTGGGCGTGATCATGTGGCTCGGTGAGCTGATCACCGCCCGTGGCATCGGTAACGGCATGTCGCTGCTGATCTTCACCTCGATCGCCTCCCGGCTGCCGTCCCAGGGCACCGCGATCCTCCAGGTCGCCGGCGGCGTCGTCTTCACCCTGGTCTGCCTGCTGGGCCTGGCGATCGTCGTCTTCGTCATCCTCGTCGAACAGTCGCAGCGCCGCATCCCGGTGCAGTACGCCAAACGCCTGATCGGCCGACGCATGTACGGCGGGACGTCGACCTACCTGCCGATCAAGGTGAACCAGGCGGGTGTCATCCCCGTCATCTTCGCCTCGTCGCTGCTACAGCTGCCGCAGCTGGTCGGCCAGGTGTGGAACAACAAGGGCTTCCAGGACTTCGAGACTCGTTACCTGTCGAAAGGTGACCATCCGCTCTATCTAGCGACCTACGGGCTGCTCATCATCTTCTTCACGTACTTCTATGTCGCGATCACGTTCAATCCGAGCGAGGTCGCCGACAACATGAAGAAGTACGGAGGGTTCATCCCGGGCATCAGGCCCGGGCGCCCCACCGCCGAGTATCTTGATCACGTCCTCTCCCGGATCACCCTGCCGGGTTCGCTGTTCCTGGGGGTGATCACAGTTCTTCCGCTCGCGTTGCTGAACCTGACGAAGGACCAGCCCTTCCCCTTCGCGGGGACGTCGGTGCTGATCATGGTGGGGGTGGGACTGGAGACCGTGAAGCAGATCGAGAGCCAGCTCATGCTCCGCAACTACGAAGGCTTCCTCCGGTAGTGCGCCTCGTACTGGTCGGACCACCGGGAGCAGGCAAGGGTACGCAGGCCGCGTTCATCGCCTCGGCGCGGTCGATTCCCAAGATCTCTACCGGTGACATCTTCCGTGCGAACGTCCGAGAAGGCACGGAGCTCGGTATCCAGGCCAAGCACTACATGGACGCGGGTGACCTCGTTCCCGACGAGATCACGATCGGTATGGTGCGCAACCGCCTTGCCGAGGACGACGCGGTCAAGGGCTTCCTGCTGGATGGATTCCCCCGCAACGTCCCGCAGGCCGAGGTGCTCGCCGGGATGCTCGACGCGATGGGCACCCAGCTCGACGTGGTGCTCGAGCTCGTCGTGGATGACGACGAGGTGGTGCGGCGGCTGTCCGGCCGGCGGACCTGCCGCTCGTGCGGGCACATCTGGCACGTGGACTTCGACCCGCCCACCGTGGAGGACGTCTGCGACCGGTGCAACGGCGCGCTGTTCCAGCGCGACGACGACCGGGCCGAGACCATCCGGCACCGCCTGGAGGTCTACGCCGAGCAGACCGCGCCGCTGGTGTCCTGGTACGCGGAGCGTGGGGTGCTGATCGGAATCGACGCCACCGGTCCGGTGGACAACGTCACCGAGCGCGCGATCGACGCGCTGCGTCACCACGGCGCCTGAGCGGTTCGCTCGTAGCACGGTCGGGTCGTGAGGCACGGTGGACAAGATCCACCAGCGGCCTAGTTGGTGACTGAGGACTATCGTCGTTCCAGAAGCCCCGTCGGTGACCACGCGGGCCGGTCGGCCCACCTGGGCTGGCCTGCCCGGATCGGCCGCGGGGGCACCGCGAACGAGAGCGAAGACCGGGACAAGGGTTATGGCGCGACGAGAGCACGTCCAGATCAAGACGGCGGCGGAGATCGCCAAGATGCGGGTCGCCGGGTTGCTGGTCGCGCAGGCACTCGACCGGCTGCGGGAGGCCGCGGTCCCCGGTGCCACGACCGCCGACCTGGACGCGGTGGCTGAGAAGACCATCCGCGCCGGCGGCGGCATCCCGTCGTTCAAGGGCTACGCGCATCCGCCGTATCCGGCGTCGATCTGCAGCTCGGTGAACGACGAGGTCGTGCACGCGATCCCGAACCGCAAGCGGGTGCTGCACGACGGCGACATCATCTCGATCGACTGTGGCGCCATCGTCGACGGTTGGCACGGCGACGCGGCCATCACAGTGCCGGTCGGCACGGTCGACCCCGCGATCCTAGAGATGATCAAGGTCTGTGAGGACTCGCTGTGGGCGGGCCTGGCCGCGGCCCAGCTCGGCGGCCGGCTGACCGACATCTCGCACGCCGTCGAGCAGCACGTCGCGCCGCGCGGCTTCGGCATCGTCGACAACTACGGCGGTCACGGCATCGGTACCGAGATGCACCAGCCGCCCCACATCCTCAACCACGGCCGGGCCGGCCGCGGTATCAAGCTGGTCGCCGGCCTCGCGCTCGCGATCGAGCCGATGATCACCATGGGCTCGCCGGACACCAGGGTGCTCGACGACGACTGGACCGTGTCGACCGTCGACGGTTCCTGGGCGGCACACACCGAGCACTCGGTCGCCGTCACCCCACGGGGCCCGTGGGTGCTGACCGCGCACGACGGCGGCGCCGCCAGGTTCGCGGAGCTGGGGATCGCCTGCGGCGCGCCCGCGGAGGCAAAGTCCTGATCCAGGCGTCCGCCGAGGTGGGCTCAGGGTCCGCCGAGGTGGGCGCCGAGGTGGGCTCAGCGTCCGCCGAAGGTGGACCACGCTGTCGCTCCGACGCCGGAGGGCCGCGGCGCTGATTCGCCCTTGACGAAGTGGGCGCGTAGACTCTCAAGGCGGTGGTCTCTCGCGTCTGCCATCTCTAGCGTCGGCTTTGCCTGGGCGAGATTGCCCGGGCGGGGTCTCCGGCCTGGCTGGCAACGGACGGATTCACGATCGCCCAGTCATCGGCGACTGGCTGTGCTGGGCGTTCCTGACGGGCGCGGCTGTCTGGGCCACCGGGTCGGCCATCGTGGTAGCCCGGCTTCCGCCGGTTTCCCGATGGCTCGGACTGTTTGCTTCTGGGGCGACCGCCCCGAGGGTCGCACACGTCAGGACAGTGGAGGACATGCCGAAGAAGGACGGGGCAATCGAGATCGAGGGCCGGGTCGTCGAGCCGCTCCCGAACGCCATGTTTCGGGTTGAGCTGCAGAACGGGCACCGCGTTCTCGCCCACATCAGCGGCAAGATGCGCCAGCACTACATCCGGATTCTTCCGGAGGACCGGGTGGTCGTCGAGCTGTCGCCCTACGACCTGTCCCGCGGACGCATCGTCTACCGCTACAAGTGAGTCGGGGTGGAGTGTGGTCGCGGACTGCGCTCCCCGTTCCGACTCACTTGATGTCTGCCCAGGGGGGCGACCCCCTGGAACCCCCGCTGTCGAGCTTCGCTCGACCGGGGGGTTAGCTGCTCAGGGTGCTTCCGAACAAGATCTGCTGGAATGGATCTCGGGGCCCCGACAGCCAGGAATACCTGTGGTCGGGCCTAGCTCGGCCGGGGTGGTCCCGGTTCCCTTGTTGACTGACTCAAGCGCGGCCCGCGGCTGCGCGCAGGAGGTAACGGCAGCCGTGAAGGTCAAGCCGAGCGTCAAGAAGATCTGCGACAAGTGCAAGGTGATCCGTCGGCACGGGCGTGTCATGGTCATCTGCGACAACCTGCGTCACAAGCAGCGCCAGGGCTGAGACCCGAGCGTTGGAGGCTGCCCGCCGAGCCGCGGTCAGCCTCCCGCCGGATTCCGCTCGGAACGTCAGTTTCGGAGGGCGACCTCCGACCCGGGCAGCGAGCTTGGCTCGTGCGGGGGCCTCAGCCGGTGAGCTGGAGCCAACGGACAGGGGAGTAGTCTGATCCCCGCATGGTGTGACCTGAAGTCCGCCGCCGGAGTTCCGGCCGGGCGAATCCTCAAGCGGGATAGTCAGGCGCAGCTACACATCAAGCGTCGTCAGGGCGCGGTGGGGCCGCAAGCGTTCTGGATGCGGCAGCCCGTGTCACAACCCCCGGTCGGAGGCCGGGGCCTCGTCGGTCTGGTTGACCGATGAGGACGGCGACGCCCGATACCTCCGAAGCAGGAAGGAACCACCTTCATGGCACGCCTTTCGGGCGTTGACCTTCCCCGTGAGAAGCGGGTCGAGATCGGCCTGACCTACATCTTCGGGATCGGCCGCACCCGCGCGAAGGAGACCCTGGTCGCGACCGGGGTCAACCCGGACACCCGGGTCCGTGACCTCAGCGAGGACGAGGTCATCAGGCTTCGTGAATGGATCGACGGGCACTACCGCGTCGAGGGCGACCTGCAGCGGGAGATCAAGCAGGACATCCGCCGCAAGATGGAGATCGGCTGCTACCAGGGCATCCGTCACCGGCGCAACCTTCCTGTGCACGGTCAGCGGACGCACACCAACGCCCGCACCCGCAAGGGCCCACGTCGCGCCATCGCCGGCAAGAAGAAGGCCGGCAAGAAGTAGTCACCGGTCGCGCCGCCCTTGATGACCAGATCTCGGGGTGGCACCACCGGCCGTTGACCGACGACCTCGTAGACGGAGATCACGAAAGCACATGCCTCCCAAGACTCGCACAGGTCCTGGCGTCAAGAAGGTTCGACGCAAGGAGAAGAAGAACGTCGCCCACGGGCACGCGCACATCAAGAGCACCTTCAACAACACCATCGTCTCGATCACGGACCCGACCGGGAACGTGATCTCGTGGGCGTCCGCCGGCCACGTGGGCTTCAAGGGCTCGCGTAAGTCGACGCCGTACGCCGCGCAGATGGCCGCTGAGAACGCCGCGCGCAAGGCGCAGGAGCACGGCATGCGCAAGGTGGACGTGTTCGTGAAGGGCCCGGGCTCCGGCCGGGAGACCGCGATCCGGTCGCTGCAGGCGGCTGGTCTCGAGGTCGGCACCATTCAGGACGTCACCCCCACCCCGCACAACGGTTGCCGGCCGCCCAAGCGGCGCCGGGTCTGACCGGGCTATTTCGGACGAGAGAGAAGGAAGACATGGCCCGTTACGTCGGCCCGGACTGCAAGCGTTGCCGTCGCGAGAAGACCAAGCTGTTCCTCAAGGGCAGCAAGTGCGAATCGCCGAAGTGCCCGATCGAGATTCGGCCCTACCCGCCGGGCGAGCACGGTCGCGGTCGTACCAAGGACTCCGAGTACCTGCTGCAGAAGCGCGAGAAGCAGAAGTGCGCCCGCATCTACGGCATCCTCGAGAAGCAGTTCCGCGGCTACTACGACGAGGCGAACCGTCGCTCCGGCAAGACTGGTGACGAGCTGCTGAAGATCCTCGAGTCGCGGCTCGACAACGTCGTCTACCGGGCCGGCTTCGCGCCGTCCCGCGATGCCGCTCGTCAGGCCGTCCGGCACGGTCACGTGCAGGTCAACGGCGGCAAGGTGGACATCCCGAGCTACCGGGTCAGCGACAACGACATCGTCGAGATCGCGCCGAAGTCGCGGGAGCTCACCCCGTTCATCATCGCTCGGGAGACCGCCGGTCAGCGGACCGTTCCGGCCTGGCTCGAGGTCATCTCCAGCCAGATGCGGATCCTGGTCCACTCGCTCCCCGCCCGTGGTGCCATCGACACCCAGGTCCAGGAGCAGCTGATCGTCGAGCTCTACTCCAAGTAGGGTTTTTGGGGGGGGCCGGGGGGGGGGGGCCCCGGCCCGCCCCAAAAACCCCCGGGGCGCGGGGGGCCCCCCCCCCCCCGCGGG
>NZ_JADWYX010000113.1 GCF_016786355.1 Frankia sp. AgB1.9 | reverse complement strand
CCCCCCGCGGCGGGGCCGGCCCGGCCCCCCCCCCCGGCCCGCGCCGGGCGCCTCAGCGTGCGCTCGGGACCTGACGTCTGGCGTCCAGGGCGCGTGTCGGCTCGGTCGCGAGGATTTCCAGCGCTCCACGGACGACCGCCGGGTCGAAGGTGGAGGCGTTGAAGGTCGCTGTGACGTCGACACCGCCGTGGATTTCGGAGATGAAAACCGAGATTCCGTCCGGATCTCCCGGGGTGCTGCCAATCAGGTAGCGACGGTCGGCCGGACTGCCCGTCCACGGCAGCTTCTCGAATGCCTTCAGCCGGCCACAGTGGATGAGCGACAGCGCCGGACGCGCGGTGGTCTCGGCGAGCGTCGGCGGCTGGGCGGTGCGCTTGAAGCGCCGCTTCGCGGTCGAGGCGACCAGCGCCATCGTGGCCAGCGGCCGAGCGACCGACATGACCTCGTCGATCACCTCGTTCAGCTGCGCCGGGTCGCAGCCGTCGGCAGGGCAGACGTAGATCGAGGGCGCGAAGTTGCCGTACAGCACTGCGCCCTGAGGCAGGAACTTGCGCATGTCGACGCTGATGTTGACCCCCGGACGCACCGGCGGCAGGTCAGACGTCTCCAGCGCGGCCCGAGCCGCGGCGAACAGGACCATCGTCCTGGTGATGCCCTTGGCGTTCGCCAGCCGCCAGGACCGGATCTCGGCGAGGACGTCCTTGCCGAACCGGACGCTGACCACGCCGAACTCCTGGTGCCACGGCACCAGCGGGCCCGGCTCCGCCGTGTCGGCGGGCGGGACGGGGTGCGGGACGCGCACCGTCTCGAGCAGCCGCTTCGGCTTCCTGCGGTAATAGTTGTCCAGCGCGCGAATCAGCGGGAATCGAACCGACGGTTTCGCGATCGCGACGGGATACTCACCGGTGACGGCGCATCGGATGAGTTCAGACCAGATCTCGTTGATGCTCAGGCCGTCAATACACGCGTGGTCGACCAACAGCGCGCAGAAATCCGCGCCGACCGCGATCTGAAAGGGAAGGTTCGTGACCGGCCAGTTGTAGAGCCTCGCGACGATCGTCTCCGGCGTCGCGGCCGAGTGGTCTGCCGTGGCGGACGCGGACGTGGCGGACGCGGCCGTCGTGTCGGTCATGTCGATGACCATGGCGTCGCAGTGTCCGGGCAGCTCGGCGGCCGGAACGGTCAGCCAGCGCGGCGCTGCCCGGTCGACTCGCCGGAGGATCCGATGCGCCGGATAGAGCTCGGCCAGCCGCCGCAACGCACCGCGAACCTGATCCGGCGACGGCGCCTCAATCGGACCGAGGTAGGCGACGGTCCGCATGTGCAGACAGATCAGGTCGCGGCCGGAAATCGGAATACCCCGCGCCTCGCCGGGCCGGGCGATCAATCTGCTTTTCGCCGTTGCCACTGGTCCCCCCTCGCCTTTCGCCAGTATGCCGGCCTCATGATAGGCGGCGGCTGTTTCGCCTGGTCGTCGCTTACGCCCTGGTCATGAGCTGACCGCCGGCGACGGCGCAAGGGCGAGCTGGTCGGCCCGGCCGCGCGCCTTCAGATGGTCGGCCAGCCGGATCGCCAGGGCGACGATCGTCAGCGTCGGGTTGACGTGGCCGGCGGTCGGGAAGGTGGAACTGCCCGCGACGAACAGGCCCTCGGTTTCGTGGACCTGACAGTTCCGGTCAACCACTCCCGCGCGCGGGTTGTCGGCCATCCTGGTCGTGCCGATCGGGTGCGCCCGGTCGATGACGTTCTCGCGCCAGGCCGCGCCACCCTTGAGCCATTCCGCCGGTTCCGGACTGGCATAGCCAAGGCCGCCGAGTTCCTGCGCCAACAGGCCGGCCAGCCGGCCGATCGAGGTGCGCTCCCGTTCGCTGACCCGCCAGTCGACGCGGGAGAGCGGCACTCCGAGCCCGTCCACCCGGTCCGACAGGGTGACGCGGCTGGAGGGATCCGGCTCCTGCTCGACCAGGCAGTAGACGTCGACCCTGCTCGCCTGGAAGATCGGCGGGCGATGGCGCCGGGTCATCCGGTAGGCCCCCGTGGCCAGGGCCGGAGCGTTCCGCGCCAGCGTGAGCGCGTCCCGCACCGCTGTGGGCTCGGGCACCTCGTCCTCGCGACGCCAGAAGCTGGCCAGCGCCACCTCGTCCTGCTCCGGCTCGCCGCCGCCACGCAGCCGGGACGCCAGCCGCTGCCCGGCATGCCAGGGGTCGGCGGGTGCCGGGTACTCCTCCAGGAAGGCCGCGCAGTTGAGCAGTTCCTCCTCGCGCTGCGCCTGCGGGCTGAGGCCGACGCCGTGCAGGTAGACCTGTCGCCCGTCCGGCCCGTCCAGCCAGTAGCGCCCGAACCGGTCGCGCAGGCGCCGGGCCGAGCCGGGATCGACCGAGGCGATCACTGAGCCCGGATGGTCCATCAGGAACCGGCCAACCAGGTCGTTTCCGTTGCCGACTCCGTGCGGGACGACCCGGTTCGAGGCGAGCATCAGCCGGGCGTTCTCGATGCCTCCGGCCGCGAGCACCACCACGGCCGCCCGGATCCGGGCCTGGCGCCCGCTGGTGGACGCCACCTCAACCCCGCGCACGACGGCGCCGGTGTCGTCGGTGTCGATGTGGGTGACGGTCGCGTGCAGCAGGACGTTGACGTTCCCGGAGCCGGCGGGGCCCCTCGGCTCGTCCACCGCGGCATCGTCCCCGACCGCGTCGGGCAGCACGTCGAGACCGAACCGGGTCGGCCCCGCGGGATCGGTCGCTCCCCGGCTGAACTGCCAGAACCGCGGGACGAGCCGGGCCTCCGGCAGCGGCGGCCGCGCCGGCCGCCGGCCGAGCAGGGCCCAGAGCCGCTCGTCATAGAGGTTGGGGCCAAGGCCGAGGTAGGAACGGGCCCGGTCGAGAAAGGGCCGCAGCTCGGACCCGGTGAGCGGCCAGCCAGAGTGCGCCACCCAGGGCCGGTCTCGATAGTCGATCTCGTCGAGCTCGGCGCAGCGCCCCGTCCAGATGCGCGACGTGCCACCGAGCGCGCGGGTCCGCATCAGCTCCTGGTCGGCGACGCGCGCCGCGCCGACGTTCTCGACCTCGTTGAGCGCCGCGACGGCGGCCTCGGGCTCCCGGCCACCACTTTCGACGACGAGTACCCGCAGCGAGCTGCCGGCGAGCTCCGCGGCCAGCGTCGCACCGGCGGGACCGCTCCCGACGATGCACACCTCGGTGGTGAGCTCCGTGTCTGGCGGCAACTTGTCCAGATCGAACACGGTCACGGCAGCCCCCCAACGCCCCGTGGCTCGCACGGCCCCGTGAGCTGGCGCGCGAGCGAAAAGAAAGACAAAACGCCACCGAGCGGACGGCGGCTGTGACGCGTCTCCCGGCCGGCGATGCCAGCTAAAAGTACAGGCACGGTCCGTTGCGTCCATCGCCGAGGCGGTCGCCCACCGGTCCCCGGTGACGCGATCAGTATGACCAGCCTCACCCTGAGTGTCGTTGCCGACGGTGCTCGGACAGACACGGTGGCCGTCGACTACTCCAGGGGGCAGTCGGACGGCCGCCATGCGCGATCGGCTTGCATTCGTATTACTCGATTGTTGTGAATTTGGCGTCGTTCCTTGGTTGCCGCCGCGTAACCTTGACCGTTCTCCATCGCGGGCCCCGTCCGGCGGTCGACGGCGCCGGGTATCCTCCTGAGTGGGCCTGTCCGGGTGGCGCGCGATGTGGGCACACACAGTGTGCGCCAGGTGTGGGGGGATACCAGGCACGCCATTTCTGATTGCGACCCAGGCACCATGAGCGGCACACGCCCACCTCGCCCGATCATGTTGGCGGCGGGCGGTTCCGCCAAATGTGTATCGGGTGATAGGGGGGCACCTTGGCTTTCGATGAGACGAAGCCCGGCGACACCAGTGGCGCCGCCGGGAACGTATACAAATCGGCATCCACATCGACGTCGCGATTGCCAAGCAGTGCCGAAACAGTCACCGCCTCGGTCGTGATTTGTGCCTACACGCTGCGCAGGTGGGATGATCTGACGGCGGCCGTAGTATCGGTGCGCGCTCAGTCCGTTACCGCCAGCGACATCATCGTGGTGATCGACCACAACGAGGAACTGCTCGAACGTGCCCTGAGCAGCTTCTCCGACGCGATCGTGGTGCCGAACGCCGGCAAGCCCGGTCTGTCGGGCGCGCGGAACACCGGCGTGGAGCGGGCCACCGGCGACGTGGTTTTCTTCCTCGACGACGACGCCAGGGCCCAGCCGGACTGGCTGGAGCACATGCTCGCCCACTACGCCGACCCGGCGGTACAGGGCGTCGGGGGCGCGGCCCTGCCGCGCTGGCCCGAGCAGGGCGCGCACTCGGGCCGGCCGGCCTGGTTCCCACCCGAGTTCGACTGGGTCATCGGGTGCAGCTACATCGGGCTGCCGACGTCCGTCGGTCCGGTACGGAATCCGATCGGTGCCGGGATGTCCATCCGGCGGTCGGCCTTCGCCACCGTGGGCGGGTTCAGCGACGGACTCGGCCGGGTCGGGTCGATTCCGCTCGGCTGCGAGGAGACCGAGTTCGGCATCCGGCTGCGGCGGGACGTGGCCGGCGCCGTCATCCTCTACGAGCCTGCCGCGGTCGTGCTGCACGGCGTCACGCCGGACCGCATCACCTGGCAGTACTACCGGCGCCGGTGCTTCTCCGAAGGCATCTCCAAGGCCGTCGTCGCCCGCCGGGTGGGTCAGGAGTCGGCGCTCGAGGCCGAGAAGGCCTACGTCCGCCACGTCCTCCCGCGCGCCGTCCGGCGGGACCTGCGCCACCCGCGGACCTGGGCGCGCGCCGCGATGGTGCTCGTGGGCGTGACGTTCACCGTCGCCGGCTACGGCCGGGGCGCGATCGCGCGGGCAACTTCGTGACCGGTCGGGTGAGGATTCGTCCCCACCCGACCGAACCCCCACGGCCGGCCGGAGGACGAGACGCATGGCTGTCGTGACGAGGGTGCTGGTTGCCCTCGCCTGGGTGGCGGCGGCCGGTCTCGCGGTGGCCGTGCTGGGCAGGTTGACCCATCTGGACGACGTGCTCTGGCCCTACGTCCTCGTGAACGCGCTTACCCCAGTCCTCTTCCTGCCGGCCTATCCCGCCTTCGCGGTCGGCGTCGCCACGCATCGTTACGCGCTGGCCGCGGTGGCCCTCGTCGCGGTGGTCGCCCATCTCGTCTGGCTGTGGCCGGAGGTCCGGCCGGGCAGCGCGAGCGCCGCGCCGGCCGGCTCCGCCCAGTTCCGGCTGCTCACCACGAACCTGGAAATGGACAACGGCCGGGCCGGCACGCTCGGCCGGCAGATCCGCGCCGACTCCCCGGACGTGGTGGTCGTCGAAGAGCTGTCGAACGTGACCTACTACGGCCTGATGAAGTCAGGGGCACTCGCCGGCTACCACTACAGCGCCTCCCGGCCGCAGTTCGGGGCGTTCGGCGCGGGTGTCTGGTCCCGCTATCCGTTGTCGGACGTCGCGGCGCCACTCGTCGGCGGCCTGGACTCGCTGCGCGTGACCGTCACCCTGCCCACGGGGCAGCGCTTCCGGCTGTTCGCCGTCCACACGCTGTCACCGCAGAACGCCAGCAACGTCAAGGTCTGGCAGACGCAGTTGGCCGACCTGCGCCGCGAGGTGCGGGCCACTACCCTGCCGGTCGTCCTCGCCGGCGACTTCAACGCCACCCGGGACATGCGCCCGTTCCGCAACGTCCTCGCAGCGGGGGTGACCGACGCGCACGACGACGTGCACGGCGGCTGGGCGCCGACCTGGAACGACCACTTCCCGGTCCTGCCGCCGGTATGGCGGCTCGACCATGTGCTCATCTCACCCCAGTTCACCGCTACCGGGCTTCGGGTGGGGAAGAGCTACGGCAGCGACCACCTGCCGCTGGTGGCCGATCTCGCGCTGCGGCCCTCGTCGTGAGGATGTGGCGGCCCGGCTCGGCGGACCCGGACGGCGCCGCCAACCGGTGGAGCCTGTCCCGCCGAGGCCGCCTCGTCGTCGCGATCGTCAGCGCGCTGATCGTCGTCGGCGGTCTGTCCGGCTGGTTCGCCACCGAGCGGACGGCCGCCTCCCGCAAGAATCGCCAGGCCGTGTTGTGCGAGGTCGCCGACGTTGTCGTCGCGACGCCGAGCTACCCGGAGCTTGAGCAGTTCCTCGCCGTCGAGTGGCGTTTCCTGACGGGCACCGCCGCCGGCACCCACGATGCGGCCTTCAGCAGGCTGGTCGCGGGACTGCCGGCCAGGCCCGAGCCGGCCGCGATGAAGCCCGTCGCGGCCTACTGTCACGCCCACGGGATGGGAATCGTCGCCAACTGAACAGGCAATGCCCAACTGACCCGGCAATGCCAGCGGACCCGGGAAATGCGTCAGGGACGAGCCCGAATCGCGAGCTCGTCCCTGACGACGTACGTGTTGCCGCCTGGTCAGGGCAGCCGGACCACCTGTGCCGCGTAGACCAGCCCCGCGCCGAATCCGACCAGGAGCGCCAGACCCCCGCTCGGGGCCAGCTGACGGGCGAGCAGATCCTCCATCGCCAACGGGATGGAGGCGCCCGAGGTGTTCCCCGTGGTCGCGATGTCGCGGGCCACGACGACGCTCTTCGGGAGTTTGAGCACCCGGCACATCGTGTCGATGATCCGGATGTTGGCCTGGTGCGGAATGAACGCCGCCAGGTCGCCGGCCTCGATCCCGGCCGCCGCGAGGGCCTGCTGGGCCACCGGCGCCATCTGCCAGCTCGCCCACCTGAACACCTGCGGCCCGTCCATCCGCATCACCGGCCAGGGCCGCTCCGGGCTTTCCCGCCATTCCAGGTAGGACGAGTCATGCCCGATGACGTCCCTCTTGCTGGCGTCCGATCCCCACACGACCGGGCCGATGCCGGCGGTGTCCGACGGTCCGACGACCACCGCACCGGCACCGTCGCCGAACAGGAAGGCCGTTCCCCGGTCATACGGATCGATGATGTCCGTCATCCGCTCCGCGCCGACGACGACGACGTAGCGAGCGCTGCCCGCCCGGATCATGTCGTTCGCCATCGCCAGGGCATAGGAGAACCCTGCGCAAGCGGCCGACACGTCGAACGCCGCGACGCCCTCAGCGCCGAGGCGGGCCGCGACGTCGGTCGCCAGCGACGGTGACTGGACGACGTTGGACATCGTCGCCACGAGAACGCAGCCCAGGTCGGCGGCCGAGATACCGGCGTGCGCCATCGCCTTCCCGGCAGCACCCGCCGCCATGCTCCCCAGCGGCTCGTCCGCGCCGGCGAACCGGCGGCTCCTGATACCCGACCGGGAGACGATCCATTCATCCGACGAGTCGATCGCCTGGCTGATCTCCGAGTTCGGGACGACCCTGGGCGGACGGTAGGCACCGACCCCCAGAATGCGCGCGCCCGCAGCCCCCACCGATGACCGCAACTCCACGGTCATCGGCGTCCACTCCGCGCGCGCCCCACATGGATCGGCTGGCTTCGCCGACACGGCAGAGACCACTCCATCCGTGCCCCCCCTCTTGAAGAAATACGCCGGCGGCGCCGGGGTCAGGCCATCCCGACGGACTTGGATTCGCCGTCGGCGCGCTCGCGCTGCCGAATAATACCCGCACCCGGATCCCGCTCCGACGGGCCGATCGCAGTTACGCCGGCCGGCAGCGTTTGGGCAGGCAGGGTCGCCTCGATCGCCAACGGCGCGCGTGATCTCCGCCGCTCCGAGACGATCGTGCGGAGGACCCGCAGGCCGTCCGAGATCGCATTGAGATTGCTCACCCCGTGGATCCGGGAGTACTCGAAGCTGGGAACCTCGATCACCTGCAGGCCAGCCTTCGCTACACGCAGGTTAATCATTGTTTCAATCTCGAAACCGTCGCCCCAGCGTCGCTCGGCGGAATCGCCCTCGCCAGCGGGCGTTCCCGCGTCCAACCCAAGCACCGGCAGGCAGGTACGCCAGAACGCGTTGTAGCCGTAGCACAGGTCGGAGTACCGGCACCGAAACAGTGAGTTAACGAGGAAGGAAAGGAAGCGGTTTCCGAGCCGGCGGATGCGGGTGATGTCCTCGCTGCCGCCCCCCGCCATGAACCTCGAGCCCTTGGCGAAGTGCGCGCCGGCCTTCAGGGCCTTGGTGAACGCCTCGATCTCCTTGGCGTCAGCCGAGCCGTCGGCGTCGAGCATGACAATGATGTCTCCGGTGGCCGCGGCGAAACCACAGGCCAGCGCGTTGCCCTTGCCCTTGCGGGTCTGATGGACGACGACGACGTCGGCCCGCAGCGAGCGAGCGGCGTCAATGGTGCCATCCGTCGAGCGGCCGTCCACCAGCACGATCTCGGCGTCACCCGGAAGCTTCTCGAAGACGTGTGGCAGGTTCTTCGCCTCGTTGAGCGTCGGGATGACAATGCTAATCGTCGGTTCGCGCAGGATGAATTTGGGCATAGTGCTAGACATTGGTCTCCCCCCAAGACCAAGGACCCGGCCGCGATCACCATCTCTCGTGGCAGGTCCAAGGGATGGCATGACGGCATCGGGTAAGTGTGTTTACGCAGACCACAGCTTCCGACGTTTCATCACTGGCAGGCTCTCCGCCCATCCCCCTGATGGCAGAGATCTATGAAATCCAGCGATCAATCCGGGTGACTCGCTGCCGCAAGATCCCCGTTGGCCTGAAGTGTACCATCCGCCCCACACTCGCCGGGACACATTTTTTGTTAATTGATGGACGGGAGTGGGCTACGTCATACCAGACGTCCCCCGTGGTGCGGCCGCCGTGGTAGCCACGGACCGAGACGCGGGCCCTAGCGGGCCGAAAACACGCTGGAAGAACACGGTACTAAGGAGTAGCACAACCAGGATCGCGCGCAATGTCTTCGCGCCCAAGAGACCACGAAGAGGGGAGCCGGAACTCCGGAATGCGCCGTTGTCGGCCAAGAGATGGCGCTTGTTCCCGGAACTGGATCGTCACCCGTTCTGTCCCATGCGGGTGGTTCGTGCGCCTGAGGGCGGGTTCGCGCTCTGTCGCTCAGGCGATATCCACGGCGTCCACGATGGTGTATGCGTAGCCCTGCTCGGCGAGGAACCGCTGGCGGTGGGCGGCGTACTCCTGGTCGAGGGTGTCGCGGGAGACGACCGTGTAGAAGTGCGCCGAGCGGCCGTCGGCCTTGGGCCGCAGCACCCGGCCGAGGCGCTGTGCCTCCTCCTGGCGGGAGCCGAAGGTGCCGCTGACCTGAATCGCGACGCCGGCCTCCGGCAGGTCGATCGAGACGTTGGCGACCTTCGACACCACCAGGGTCTTGATCTCGCCGGTACGGAACGCCTCGAACAGCCGCTCGCGCTCCTTGTTCCTGGTGCTGCCCTGGATGACCGGAGCGTCCAGGCTGCGCCCGAGCGCGTCGAGCTGATCGAGATAGGCACCGATGACGAGCACCCGATCGCCGGAGTGCTTTCGGACCAGTCTTTCGACGACGCCGTGCTTGGACAGGGCGGTCGCGCACATCCGATAGCGCTCGTCAGCCTCGGCGACGGCGTAGGACATCCGCTCGTCCTCGGTGAGCGTCACCCGCACCTCGGTGCACTCGGCCGGCGCGATCCAGCCCTGCGCCTCGATCTCACGCCACGGGGCGTCAAAGCGCTTGGGGCCGATCAGCGAGAACACGTCGCCCTCACGGCCATCCTCGCGGACCAGCGTCGCGGTCAGCCCGAGCCGGCGGCGCGACTGAATGTCGGCCGTCATCCGGAAAACAGGCGCGGGAAGGAGGTGAACCTCGTCGTACACGATGAGGCCCCAGTCGCGGGCGCCGAACAGGCTGAGGTGCAAATACTCGCCGCCGCGCCGGGCGGTCATCACCTGGTAGGTGGCGATCGTGACCGGGCGGATCTCCTTGCGCTCGCCGGAGTACTCGCCGATCTCGTCCTCGGTCAGCGACGTGCGGCGCAACAGCTCGCTGCGCCACTGCCGGCCGGCGACCGTGTTCGTGACCAGGATCAGCGTCGTGCTGGACGCCTGGGCCATCGCCGCGGCGCCGACGATCGTCTTGCCGGCTCCGCTGGGCAGCACGACCACGCCCGAGCCACCCTCCCAGAAACCGGCGACCGCGCCCTTCTGGTAGTCCCGCAGCTCCCAGCCGTCCTGGCGCAGCTCGATCGCGTGCGCCTCGCCGTCGACGTAGCCGGCCATGTCCTCGGCCGGCCAGCCGAGCTTGAGCAACGCCTGCTTGAGCCGGCCCCGCTCGGACGGGTGGACGGCGATCGTGTCGTCGTCGATCCGGTTGCCGAGCATGGGCGCGATGCGCTTGGCCCGCGACACCTCGACCAGTACGGCCCGGTCGATCGCCCGCAGCACCAGCCCGTGGACCGGGTCGTTCTCCAGCCGCAGCCGGCCGTAGCGGTCCATCGTGTCGGCGACGTCTACCAGCAGCGCGTTCGGCACCGCGTAGCGCGAGTACGTGACCAACGCGTCGACGACCTGCTCGGCGTCGTGCCCCGCGGCGCGCGCGTTCCACAGCGCCAGCGGGGTGACCCGGTAGGTGTGGATGTGCTCCGGGGAGCGCTCCAGCTCGGCGAACGGGGCGATCGCCGCCCGGGCGAGCTTCGCCTGCGGGTGGTCGACCTCCAGGAGAAGCGTCTTGTCCGACTGGACGATCAGCGGCCCGTCAGCCACCGGTCACCGCACCGCGCTCGGCATTACGCATGACTCGACGGTACCCGCCGACCTAAAGCGCCGGGATGGACACTCGCGGCGACGCGCGGTCTCGCTACGTTGTCACCACCAACGAACGAGAGGACCTGCCTCCGGTGACCCGGCCCTACGTTGTGCTCAGCTGCGCCACCTCGATCGACGGTTACATCGACGACGCGAGCGCAACCCGGCTGCGGCTCTCCAATGAGGCGGATTTCGACCGGGTCGACGAGGTGCGGGCCGGATGTGACGCGATCCTGGTCGGCGCCGGGACGATCCGGGCGGACGACCCGAAGCTGCTCATTCGGTCGCCAGCCCGGCGACAGGCCCGGATGAGCCGCGGCCTCCCCTCGCACCCGCTCAAGGTGACACTCACGGCCACGGGAGACCTCGACCCGTCCGCGCGGTTCTTCACCGCCGACGATCCCGACGGGACGGACGAGGCCGCCAAGGTCGTCTATACGGCCACCGGCGCCGCCGCTCGAGCCCGCACGCGTCTCGGCGCGGTCGCCACGGTCGTCGACGCGGGAGATCCCATCGACCTGAGCGCCGTGCTCGCCGACCTGACGACCCGCGGCGTGGCCCGCCTCATGGTCGAGGGCGGAGGTGCCGTGCACACCAGGTTCCTGACCGAGGACCTGGCCGACGAGCTTCAGCTCGTGATCGCGCCTTTCTTCGTCGGCGACCCCCGTGCCCCCCGCTTCGTCGGACCCGGCACGTTCCCCCACGATCCGACCCATCCCGCCCGCCTGGCCGAGACCACTCAGCTCGGCGAGGTCGTCCTGCTGCGCTACGCCCTCTCGCCCCGCTACCCGGACTCCTGAGCGCTGGCGAACGGGTCGACGACGTCGGCCACGGCGGTGACGCGGTGCAGGACGAAGCGGCGCGGGGCGGCGGCGGTCTCGTCCCAGGCGGTCAGCCAACCGCCGTCGAGGGCGGTCGGGCGCACGACCCGGTCGCTGGGCGTCCCCTGCTGGTCGACGTAACCGAGCAGCACCCGGCGCCGCTCGCGCACCGCGGCCTGCAGCCGGACCAGGATCAGCGGCGCCGAGCGCACCAGGCCCTCGACCGCGCTGTTGCCGAAGGTCGTCGCGGCGCCACCGGCCAGCCGCAGCGCCCGGGCGCTCTCGTCGCCGCGGCGCACGAGCTTGACGGCGTCCCGCAGCTGGCCGCGGCGCACCGCCGCCGGGTCGGCCGCCGCCGAGCGGGCCCGCGCCGGCGTCCGATGCGTCTCCGGCCTGCTGACGACGACCCGGCCGTCCGGCCCCTCCGCGGCCGGGGCGAAGCCGGCCACCCGCAGCCCGTCGAGCAGCTCGGCCACGGGAAGCCGGGAGATCACGACCGTCGGCGCGATCCGGCGCAGCCCGAGCGTCTGGGTACGCCGGGAGGCGACCACCTCCGACAGCAGCGCCGTGTCGTCACAGCGCAGGTAGGACTCGGCCGGGCCCGAGCGCAGCCGGCCGTGCCGGCGGGCGGTGTCGTCGACGAGGTAGGTGAGCGCCTGCGGCACGCCGCCCCGACCGAGCCTGGTCAGCAGGTCGTGGATGTCCCCCGGGGAGGCGCCGGCGTCCAGCGCCCGGCGCAGCGACTCCTCGGAGAACCGGTAGACGGTGGCCGCGCCGGTCGACTCGATGTCGGCGAGCTGGGCGAGCTCCGCCGCGACGTCCGCGACCAGCGGGCCAGGGGCGACGGCCGTCAGGTCGGCCTGGAGCAGCAGCTCGTCCACCGGCTCGGGCAGCAGCGGGGCGAGCGCGTCGGCCAGCGCGTCGACGAACGAACCGGGCTTCGCCGTCAGCCCGGCCCCGATCGGCGCCGTGCCCAGCGCCCCGGCACTCTCCGCGAGCAGCTCGGCGAGCAGCCGACCGGTCGTCGTCGCCGCGCCCCGGCCCGTCAGCCCGAGCAGCTCCGCCTCCTGGAGGGTGGCGTCGACGAGGAGGTCCTGCAACGCGCCGCCCCGCCGGGGCGCCCGCCAGGCCAGCAGCGCCCGCACGTCCGCCGCCGAGGGCGCGACCCCGTCGGGGGCGGTCGCCAGCGCGGCCAGCACCTCGGCCCGCGTCGCCGGCGCGGCGGACCGGCGGACGTCGACCGACAGCGCCGAGACCTGCCGTCCCCGCTCGTCCCGGTCCCCGATCAGCGACGCGACCGAGGCCGACCGGACCCAGCCCTCGACGAGCAGCGCCCACCGGTGCGCGGTCAGGTCGACGCTCCAGCGGTCGAAGGCGGTCGTCGGCACGATCCGCACGTCGACGCCGGCCGTCGTGTCGACCAGCCCGGCGGAGGCGGCCAGCTCGACGACGAAGGCGGCCTCCGGCTCGGGGATCTCGAGCAGCCGGGCGACGGCGCGCAGGTCGCGCACGCTGAGCCCGCCGGTGCGCAGCGGCACGACCGGGCTGGCGCCCCAGGCCTGCAGCAGGGTGGCGATGTGGCGGACGACGGTCTCGGCGGCCAGCGCCGCGGCCGGGTCGACCGAGGCCGCCATGACCTGCCGGCCGGACAGCCGCGGTGGCGCCGGATGCAGCGTGCCGGTGGGCCGGTCGCCGCGCAGCGCGAGGCCGACCTCGCGCGGCATCTCCACCTCGTCCGCGTCGACGCCGATGAGCAGGCCGCGGGCCAGCAGCTCCTCGACGGGAGTGCGCGCGGCCGACGCGGCAAGCAGCCGGCCGGCCTCAGCGGTGGCGCCGCGGGCCGGGCCCTCGGCCAGCCGGGCGAGGATCCGGCCGGCCGCCGGGGAGCATTCGGCGGCAAGCCCACGGACGACGGCGGGATCGCCGAGCCGCTCGGCCACCTCGGCGACCAAGGTCTCCTTGGCCACCGCGGCCCCGCGCTCCTGGCCGGCGGCCGCGGCCGGGACGGTGCGGCCAGCCGGGGCGATCCGCCCGCCCCGGGACACACCCAGCGCGGTGGCCAGCCGGGCCAGCTGCGGCACCCGGTAGGCGGCCAGGCAGTCCCGCGCGGCCCGGCCGAGGCCCAGCGCCCGGTCGCCGAGCAGGTCGGTGGCGGTCCCGACCAGCCGTAGCTCGTCGCCGTCGCCCCAGACCAGGCCGCGGGCGCGCAGCGCCGCCACGGCCGCTCGGACGTCGAGACCACCGCACAGCTCGACGAGCCGGCCGACGGACACCGGGCACGGCAGCAGCGTGAGCACCGCGCCGACCTCGAGGGCGAACGTGTCCAGGGTGTCCAGCGCGCGCAGGACGCTGACCCTGATCTCCAGGCGGGCCGCGAGGATGTCGAAGTCGGGGGGCGGCGGCGTGGCGAGGTCGGGCCGAAGCTCGAACAGCCTGGTCAGCTCGTCGTCAGACCGGGCGCGCAGCCACGCAGGGAGCGTGGCCGGCTCCCCATCGGGCTCCAGTGCCGGCGATGACACTCTCCGACGGTAGCCCAGCTTCCTGAGCGACCGTTCGCGCCGCCCTGTTCCCGGGCCGACCGATCAGCGCCGCACCCGGCAGACCCGTTCGAGGAGCAGGGCGGCGACGACGAGCGCGACGGCCGAGCCGAGGCCGAGGCCGGCGGTGATGAGGTCGGCGCCCGCGGTCCCATAGGTGTTCAGATGGGCGGCGGTGTAGGCAAGCAGGGCGGCCCAGCCGCCGGCCATCACCGCCGCGGTCAGCGAGCTGGCCTTGGCCAGCACGGCCAGCCGGGCCACCGTGATCGGCATGATCGGTTTGGTTCCCGGCCGGCCAGCCAGCCGGCGGCGGGTGATGCTCGCCGTCTGCAGCTCCAGCACCGCGATCACGAACACCGACAGCGGCCCGGTGCGCGGCAGCTGCGGCAGTGTCCGGTACGTCCAGACGAGCAGCAGGTACGCCAGCACCCCGGCGACCAGGACGGCGGCGGCGAGCTCGCGGGCCCGGGTCGGCCTCATCCGAGCCCGGCGGCCACGCCGAGGTCCGTCGCCGCCCCGGCCCGGCGCAGCCCGGCAGTCTCACCGGCGGCGGCCAGCCCGGCCACCAGGGCGGCGACGCTGCCGTGCCCGGGAATGGTCGCATCCGGGTCGACGTCCAGCCACGGGACACAGACGAAGGCCCTCAGGTGCGCCCTGGGGTGCGGGACGATGATCTCCGGGTCGTCACTGGTCACGTCGCCGCAGGCGATCACGTCGACGTCCAGCGTGCGCGGCCCCCACCGGATGGCGCGGACCCGCTCGGCCGCCTGCTCGGCCTCCCGGGCGGCGGCCAGCAGCTCGCGGACGGGCGCCGGCCGGGTGAGCAGCACCGCGTTGAGGTAGTCGTCCTGCGGCGGCCCGCCGACCGGCACCGTCTCGTAGACCGGCGACACGGCGAGCACGCCGAGCCGCTTCTCCAGCAGGGCGACGGCCGCCCGCAGGGTCGCGGCCCGGTCGCCGAGGTTCGACCCGAGGGCCAGCACGGCGTGGCCCGGACCGCCGGCCGCCGGGCGCGGGCCCGGATCCGCCGGCTGGCCTGTCACGACTGGTCCCGGACGATCGTCACGGCCACGTCGGTGAAGGGCAGCGGGATCGGCGCGGCCGGCTTGTGGACCGTCACCTCGGCCCGCGCGACGCGCTTGTCTGCCAGGCAGACCTCCGCGAGCCGCGCGACCAGCGTCTCCAACAGGTCCACCGGCTCGCCTGCGACGACGGCGGCCAACGCCTCGGCCAGCTCGCCGTAGTGCACGGTCTGGGTGACGTCGTCCGTCGCCGCGGCGGGCGCCGTGTCGAGCCAGAGGGTCACGTCGACCACGAACTCCTGACCCAGCTCCCGCTCGGCCGCCAGAACGCCGTGCCGACCACGCACCCGCAGCCCTCGCAGCGTGATCCGGTCCCGGATCTCCCCGGCCGGCGCCGCCGTCGCGACCCGCTCGGCTACCCGCTCGAATCCCATCTGCCCCTCGCCGATTCGTCGCCGTCCGCGCGCCCGTGCGGGCGCGGCCAGCTGGTGTGAGCGCGTCCCCACGGGTCCGCATTCCTTGCAGCATGCCCGAGTCGGTCCGGCCGGGGCTGACGCGCGACCGGCTGTGTCGCCTCGGCCGGGCCGCCGCGCGGGATCAGGCGGTCCCCGGAGGCCAGCCGCGGGCCCGGCGCCACGCACCGACCACCCGGACGGCGTCGACCGCGGGACGCACGGCGTGCACCCGGACCGCCCAGACTCCCTCGGCGGCGAGCAGCGTGGTGGTCGCCTGGGTCGCGTCCTCGCGCTGCTCGACCGGGCGAGGCGTGCCGTCCGGCGCGGCGAGCAGCGCGCCGAGGAACGACTTGCGGGAGGTGCCGACCAGCAGCGGCCGGCCGAGCTCGGCGAACGCGCCCACCTGGGCCAGCAGCGACCAGTTGTGCTCGAACCTCTTGGCGAAGCCGATCCCGGGGTCGAGGATCACCCGGTCCGGCCGGACACCGGCGGCGTACACGGCGGCGAGCCGCTCGCGCAGCTCGGCTACGACGTCCGCGACGACGTCGCCGTAGTGCGCCCGTTTGGCCATGTCGACGCTCTCGCCACGGGCATGCATGAGCACGTAGTACGCGTCCCGCTCGGCGCACAGCGCGAGCAGGTCCGGGTCCGCGGCGGCGGACACGTCGTTGACGAGCACCGCGCCGGCATCCAGCGCCGCCGCGGCCACCGCGGCCCTGGTCGTGTCGACGCTCACCGTCACCCCTTCTGCGACCAGCCGCTCGATGACCGGCACCACCCGGCGGCGCTCCTCGGCGGCGTCGACCCGGGCAGCTCCCGGCCGGGTCGACTCGCCGCCGACGTCGACGATGTCGGCGCCGTCGGCGACCATCCGCAGCCCGGCCCGCACCGCGTCGGACGGCTCGGCGAAGGTGCCACCGTCGGAGAACGAGTCGGGCGTGACGTTGACGATGCCCATCACCCGGGTCGGGCCGGGCGCGAGCAGCCGCGCCATCGCGTCGACGGTCATGGCGCGGCCGGGCCGGTCGCCCTGCGGCGGTAGGTGTAGCGGTAGACCGGCAGGAAGCCCAGGGCGGCGTAGATCCGTCGGGCCGCGGTGCTCTGCTCCTCCACCTGCAGGAGGGCGCGCCGGGCGCCGACGCTGGTCGCCCAGTTGGACAGCGCCGCCATGACCGTGGTCGCGGCGCCCTGGCCGCGGGCAGCGGGCAGTGTCGCCATGCTGTAGATCCCGAGCCAGTCGCCGTCGGCGACGCCCCGGCCCGCGCCGACCGGCACGCCGTCGACCGTCGCCGTCACGTAGATCGCGGGGGTCTCGATCCGGCGCAGGACCGCGACGCTCGCTGCCCGGTGCTGGCCGAACATCGACATACCGCCGGCGGCGCAGACGTCCAGCCAGCCGTCGTCCGGGCTCTCGGCGAGCGCGACCCGGACCGGGCCCCGCGCGCGGCCGGCCGGGGGCGCCGTCCGCTCGGCGAGACCGGCGACGCCGGCGACGATGCCGGAAAGGCCCGCGACGCAGACGTCGGTCGGGCCCTGCTCGGGCTCGTAGCCGGCCGCGTCGAGCGCCTGCCGCAGCCCGCTGGGACGGGACGCGGGGGTCAGCTGGACGAACGCGGGCCGGCCGGCCCGCCCATAGAACAGGTCGACCCGGGCGAGGGCGGCTGGCAGGTCGGCGACGTCGTCGTGCGGCCAGACCGAGTTGCCGCGCCGGGTAGCACCCTCGGAGTCGCGCAGCACCCAGCCGTCGACCCGCTCGGTCCGCAGCGCCGACCACCCACGGAACGCCAGCTCCTCCAGCTCGCGCGTCAGCGCGGTCCGGTCGGTGAATCCGCTGATCCTGGCGACCGCCGGGTCGACGGCCTGGTCGGCGAACCGGCGCGGGCCGACCAGCGGATCGGTCCCTGGTTCGCCGCGCCACGACATGCCCCGAGGCTACCGACCGGCCACCACGCCCGGCGCCGCCTTTTCCGCCACGAAACGGACCTCTCAGCGTGGCACTGACCGGCCGGCCGGTTCGAGGTCGAGCCCGGGCTCAGCCGGCCGGGTGGCGAACGCCGCGGTCCCGCCGGCTCGGCAACTGTCCGTAGTGGGATTCACCTCAAACAGGCCAACAAGCGACGAATGTGGTCTTCTCGCCCGTCATTACACCCCGCTAACGCACAAATCCGGACCATACGGGACAAGTCCGGTGCTGACAAGGCGCGGGGGCTCACGACGGGTGCTCATACGATGCCCGGCATTCGGCGCCGCACCGGTTCTTGCCGGGGCGAACGTGACCTTCCGTCATCACGGCCACAGCCATCGGCCGGCGGATGCCTGGTCGGCCCGCCGTGGCAACGGCGCCACGACGGTTCGAGCCGGTCGGGGCCGGACCGGGCCGAGCAGGCCGAAGCGTGGTCCCACCGTTGCCCTCACCCGCTTCTGCGGACTGCCGGAAAACCAGACCCCTAGCCTTCACTGCCAGGGCCTAAAGTCCCGAAAAGGGCCCGACTTACGTTCATCAAGTAGTCCATATGCCGATCGGCCGCTCCGATCCCGGTTGCGGCCATTCACAGGAGGGACACCCGATGCCGCCAGCCACGGGTGGACTGCCCCAGGAGCCATCGGAAGACTCCGACGACGCCGGGCACACACCGGCCGACGACACCACCTCTCAGAAACCGGCCGCCGACGGCCGCGGGGTCGTCATCCCGCCGGCCAGACGCTCCCCGGATGACTACCCCGCCGACTACCCGCGCCTGACCGGCCGCCACGAGCGCGCCCACGCCGCCCGCGGACCTGGCGGCCGCGCACCCGGCGGTCGTGCTGCGAACGGTCAGGCCACGGGTGCCCACCCGGTGCCCAGCCGGCCGGCCAGCCCGCTCCTGGCCGCGGCCGCTCTGTTCCCCACGCCGTCGGCGGCCGCCGGCCAGCCCGGCCGCGGCACCGTCGACCGTGCCGGCGCCCTCCCCCCCCACCCCCGCCACCACGCCCCCCGGCGGCCCGGGCGGGCGGGCGAGGCCGCGTTCGCCGCCGGCGGGGCCGGCGCCTCGGCCGGCGCTGGCCTGCAGGCCAGCAAGGAGACCACAGTCAAGACCACGTCGAGCGCGCCCGCCGCGATCTCAGGCGCGGACGATTCAGTTACCGGGACGTCGGACCGCCGCCAGTTCCACCGGATCGCCGGGGCGGTCATCGGCGCTCTGCTCATCGAGGGACAGATCCTGGAGGTGTCCGGCATGCTCGCCGCGAGCCCCGTACAACTGGCGCTCGACCGGGCAGAGCACATCCTGACCCAGGCGCTCGGCGCCCACGAGATCATCCCGCCGGCCCACATCCTTGCCCAGACCGCCCGGCTGCACCGAGGCCTGGAGCGGCTGGCGCGCCGCCGGATGCCCGACAGCCAGTGGCGGCGGCTGCGGCTGCTCGCCGGGCGGGTCGCCGTGCTGCGGGCCGACGCGGCCTTCAAGCAGGGCAACGTCACAGCCGCCCGGGTGCTCACCGCGCAGGGGTACGCCGCGGGGCTCGCGGCCGGCGACGGCCCGCTGTGCGGCTCGGCCCGCGAGGTCGGCGCCGTCACGGAGTTCTACGACGGCCGCCCGGACGAGGCGCTGCGGCTGGCCAGGGACGGCCAGCGCCACGTCGGCGCCGGGCCGGTGCGGGCCCGGTTGGTCTGCCAGGAGGCTCGGGCGCTCGCTGCCCTGGGCGATGTGCTCGGCGCCGCGAAGGCGCTCGACCAGGCCTACGACCTCGCCGACCAGATCTCGCCGGACCGCTGGGGCCGGCCAGGACCCAGCTTCGACGAGTTCAACCCGGTGGAGGTCGCCTACAACGCGACCACCGCGCTGTGCCTGCTCGGCCGGCCCCGGACCGCCGAGCAGCACGCCGAGCTCGCGCTGCCGAAGCTCGACGCGATGGACGCCCCCGGCTTCCGCTCGGTGATCAGGCTGGACCTGTCGCTGGCGCTCGCCAGGGCCGGCCGCCTCGAGCTGGAACGGGTCTGCCACCTGGCCAGCGAGGCGATCCAGATCTCCTGGGGCCGCACGGTGTCCTCGGTGTCCTCGCGGGCCGACCAGCTGCTGGAGGCGACCCGGGTGCACGGCGAGGTGCCCGAGGTCCGGGATCTCGCCGCGCTGGTCCGCGAGTGGCAGCGCTCCGCCGCCCAGCAGAGCCCGGCTGGCGGCCTGGCGGCGACTCAGCTGTCGACCGGGCAGCTCGCTGGCGCGGCGATCGTCGCGGCAGGCGCTGTCACCCTCACCAAGACCGCCGGCCGCACCACGAAGGCCGCCACCAACATGATCACTAACGGTGACACCGAACCGGGCCTGACCCACCCGGAAGCGAGCGACTGACGTCCGGTCGTCCGCGCGACGAGCCGGACGACCAGCGGGACCGGGCCACCCCACCCAACACGGGGCGGCCCGTGGGGGAGGGTGACGGCCGGTTCACGGCCGCCGCGTCCCGTCGGGCCCTGGCCGCGGTCTGCGCCGCGGCCGGCCTGGACGACACCGGCGCGATCGCGCTGAAGCTCACGGTCAACTCCGTCTACCGGCTGCCGCGCGCGGGCGCGGTGGTCCGCATCGCGACCTCGGGCGCGATGACCTTCCGGGTCCCGAAGGTCGTCCAGGTCGCCCGCTGGCTCGCCGCCGAGGGGGTGCCCGCCGTCCGGCTGCTGCCCGGGACGCCGGCCCCGGTCCGCGTCGGCGAGACGCTCGCGACCGTGTGGGTCGACGTCGGCCCCGACTCCGGGCCGCCGCCTGACACGGCCGACCTCGGCGCCATGCTGCGCCGCCTGCACGCTCTCGAACCACCGCGACCAGCCCTGCCCCGCTGGGACCCGCTCGGCGACGTCCGCCGCCGGATGTCCGACGCGGAGGCGCTGGCCCCGGACGACCGTGCCTTCCTCGAAGATCTCACCGACGAGGTGGCGGCCCGCCTCCGGGCGATCCGTTACCGCCTGGGCACGACGGTCCTCCACGGCGACGCCCACCTCGGGAACCTGATCAGAGGTACGTCCGGCCAGGTGGTCGCCTGTGACTTCGACTCGGTCTGCCTCGGGCCAGCCGAGTGGGACCTGACGCCAGTCGCGGTCGGTGTCCTGCGGTTCGGGCACCCGCCCGCGGGCCAGGAGCTGCTCGCGGCGGCCTACGGCGTCGACGTCACCCGGTGGGACGGCTTCGAGGTACTACGGGCCGTCCGGGAACTCAAGCTCGTCACCAGCGTGCTGCCGATCCTGGCGAGCAGCCCGACGGTCGCCGCACAGTTCCGGGTCCGGCTCGACAGCCTGCGTCGTGGCGACCGGGACGCCCGCTGGTCGCGCTATCGCTGACGCCCCGCCGGGCCGGTCCGCGCCGCACCCGCTTCGAGCGGCTGCGGGCCGGTCACGGCGGGTCACACATTTCGCCACCGGACGTCCGTTGGGCAGACTTGTCCTGTGGACACCGACCAGTTGCGCGCGCTGCTGACCGACGTCGCCACCGGCGAAGTGGACACGGACACGGCGCTGGCCCGCCTCGCCGCCGGCCCGCTCGGCGACGGCGCGGGCTTCGTCGACCTCGGCTACGCGCGGGTCGACACCCATCGCGGCGTGCGTACGGGTGATCCCGAGGTCGTCTTCGCCGCCGGCAAGACGGCGGCCGAGACGCTCGGCATAGTGGCCGCGCTGCGGGAGGCGAGCACCGGCGACGGCCGCCCCACCCTGATCACCCGGGCGAACCGCGAGACGGTCGACGCGCTGGTCGCCCGCTGGCCGGACGCGGACGTCACCGGCCGCTGGTCACCCGACCTGGCGGCCGACCCGCGGCCGTCCGGCGACGCCGGGCGGCTCGCGACCGTCGCCGTCGGTGCTCTGCCGCCCGCCCGCGGCCGGGTCGTCGTCGTCTGCGCCGGCACCTCGGACGCACCCGTCGCAGACGAGGCGGCGCTGACCATCGCGGCCAGCGGCGCGGGGGTCGAGGTGCTGCGCGACGTCGGCGTCGCCGGGCTGCACCGGCTGCTGGCCGTCCGCGACGTGCTCGCCGCCGCCGACTGTCTGGTGGTCGTCGCCGGGATGGAGGGGGCGCTGCCCAGCGTCATCGGCGGGCTGGTCGGCGTACCGCTGGTCGCGGTGCCGACCAGCGTCGGGTACGGGGCCGCGTTCGGCGGGCTCGCCGCGCTGCTCGGCATGCTGACCGCCTGCGCACCCGGCATCGCGGTCTGCAACATCGACAACGGTTTCGGCGCCGGCCTCTTCGCGGCGCGGGTGGCCCGCGCCGCCGCCCGCGCCCGTCCCGAGAGTGCCCCGGCGCCGGCCCCCTCTCCCGGAGCCGGACTGCGCGCCACGGCCGCCGGCTCGGCCGGGTACCGGTGAGCGGGCCGGAGCCGGCCACCGCCCGGCGCGTCGGCTGGCTCGACCTGTCCTGCGGGGCGAGCGGCGACATGCTGCTGGGCGCGCTCGTCGACGCCGGCGTGCCGTTGGCGGTGCCGGCCGCGGCGATCGACACGTTGGGGCTGCCGATCCGGCTCGAGGCCCGGCAGGTGCGCCGGTCCGGCCTCGCGGCGACGAAGGTCGACGTCATCGCGCCCGACGGCGGCCACACGCGGACCTGGGCCGACATCCGCGCGCTGCTCGCCGCGGCGCCGCTGGCTGACGCGACGCGCGACCTGGCGACAGCCACGTTCGCCGCGCTGGCGGCTGCGGAGGCACGGGTGCACGGGATCGACCCGGCCGAGGTGCACTTCCACGAGGTCGGCGCGCTGGACGCGATCGCAGACATCGTCGGCGTCAGCGCCGGTTTCGCCCACCTGGCGCTCACCGGGCTGGTCGCCACCCCGATCGCCCTCGGCGGCGGCCGGGCGCGGACGGCCCACGGCGTGCTGCCGATCCCCGGACCGGCGGTGCTGGAGCTGCTGCGCGCGGCCGGCGCCCCGGCCCACGGCGGCCCGGTCCCGGTCGAGCTGTGCACCCCGACCGGGGCCGCCCTCGTCGTCACGGTGGCCTCCGGCTTCGGCGACCTCCCGGCCGTGCGGGTGACCGCCGTCGGCTGCGGCGCCGGTACCCGGGATCTGCCCGGCCGCCCCAACCTCGTCCGCCTCGTCGTCGGCGAGGCCCTCGACACGGGCACGGCGGCCCTGCCGCCCGCCCCACGGCCCCATCACCAGCTGGGCCACGACCACGCTGGCCACGACCACGCTGGCCACAGCCACACCGCGGTCGAGCCGCACCAGGACGAGCCGCGGCGGGACCCGGCCGCCGTCGACGCGAACGTCCTGGCTGCCGGCCAGCCGATCGAAGTGGCCGACGGGGTAGCCGTCACGGCGGAGCTGGTCCTGGAGGCGAACGTCGACGATCTCGACCCGCGGGTCTGGCCGTCGGTGCTCGCGGCGCTGCTCGCCGCCGGCGCGGCGGACGCCTGGCTGACCCCGATCCTGATGAAGAAGGGCCGTCCGGCGCACACCCTGCGGGCCCTGGTCGCGCCGGGGAGCCTGCCGGCCGTACGGGCCACGATCTTCCGTCACACCTCGACGTTGGGACTGCGGGAGATCCCGGTCCGCAAGCACGCGTTGGCGCGGTCGATGCGCGCCGTCGAGGTGGCCGGCCACCCGGTCCGGGTCAAGGTCTCCCCCGGCCCCGATTGGGCCTTTGATCAACCCGCGGGTCCGGTGCCCGTCGCGCAGCCCGAGTGGGAGGACGTGGCCCTGGTCGCGGAGAAGCTCGGCTGGCCGGCCAGGGAGGTACTCGCCGCCGCGTGCGCCCTCGCGTATGCCGGCCGGTGGTCCGACGTCCCGGCCGTCGCCGGCGGCGCCGACGACCATCAGCACGGGACCGAACCCGCCGGTCAGGGCACTTTCGGCGAGGGCACCGACCCGGGCCGGACCCCATGACGGTCATGGTTGCCCGGGGCCGGGCCAGGTCTGGCCGGAGCGTGCGCACGGTCACCCGGGCGAGTCCGGGGACGACCGCCGTCTGCCCACTGTCCGGCGGCGTGGGACTATGGGGTGGGTGCTTATAGTGATCTTTGGCCATTTCCGTGCCAGGAGCTAGTCCTACCGGGTCGTACCAGGGGCACTAGTTCACGGTGTGTCCATCCCCCGATGGGAGGGGTTTCTGTGGACAAGGCGGGTAGTAGGCCGGATCGTGAGAGTTCTGCCCACGGCCGGGCAGCCCGGACGGAAGCATGAGGGACGACGCGGACATCGACGCCGGCAACGGGTATCCGCCCTCGCGGTACACCGCTCCGCCGCGCGTGGATGTCGCCCGAGCACCGGCCGGCGCCGGCCCGTTGGGCCCGACCGCGCTGCCCTTCGCCGACGGCTACCTCGGCCGGGCCGCGGCCGGTGAGCCGATGACCGGCCCCGACGGCGACGCCCCCGGCTACGGCGCACCGTACGACCGGCCGCCCGGCGCGGGCCGGCTGCCAGGCGTCGGCGCTCCGCCGCGGCCAACGGTCCCGCCCCCGCCGCCACCGATCCCACCGCCCGGCGGCGAGAACCCGCGCCCCGGCGCCCCGAGACGCGGCCCGGCCGGCTTCGCCGAGCAGGCCGCCCCCCCTGGCCGCCGCCCGGCGCCCGCCGGCGCAGACTGGCGCCCGGCCCCGCCCGCCGGCCCGCAGGGCTTCGCCGACCCGGCCGGCGGTGGCCGCCCACCTGGCCGCGCCTACGGCGACCCGGCCTCGAGCGGTGCCGCCAACCCGAACGGCCGCCTCGGTCCCAACGGGTACACCGACCCCAGCGGCTACGCCAATCCGAACGGCTACGGCAACCCGAACGGCAATGCCAGCCCGAACGGTCACGGCGGTCCGAACGGTGGCTACGGCGGTCCTGACAGCCACGACCCGCTCGGCTATCCCAGCCCGAACGGCCGTGGCGGTCCGAGCAGCCACGACCCCCTTGGCCTCTCCGGTCTGAACGGCCATGCCAGCCAGAACGGCCGAGCCTCCGCGAATGGCCAGGCCAGATCGAACGGTTACGCCGGATCGAATGGTCATGGCGGCCCGGCTGGTCACGCCGGCCAGAACGGCTATACCGGCTCGGACGGCTACAGCGGCCAAAACGGCTATGGCGGCTCGGACGGTTACAGCGGCCAGAACGGCCGCGGTGGCCCCGGCCAGCCGGGACAGCACCGCCTCGCCGGCGGCCCCGGATCCCCGGGTCCGGGCCTTCAGCCCGGCACGCCCGGCCCCACCGGCCGCGGCTCCGACCTTGGCGCGGGGCGCAGGCCCGGCGGCCACGGCGCTCCTGGCCCCACCGGCCGTGCCGACGGCCCGGGTTGGCGGCCGGCGGGCACCGACATCGACGTCTCGGGCCCGCGGCCCGCGCAGCCACGGCCGGTCACGCAGCAGCAACAGCCGACCGCCCTGCCGGGTGGCCCTCGGTCCGAGTACGGCGCCGGGGGCCCGCCCCCCGCGCCGCCCCGCGCCCGCGTCGGGCCGGATGGCGCCCGCCCCCGCCCCCCCCCCGGGCCCCCCCCCCCCCCCCCCCCCCCCCCCCGGGGGGGGGCCCCCCGGCCCGGCCCCGGGGGGGGCCCCCCCCCCCCGGGCGCCGCCGAGCGACGGCTTCGGCCCGTATGGCTCCCGCCCCGGCCCGCCCGCCGGGCCACCACCGAACGCGTCGCCCTGGCCCGATTCCTCGAACCGGCCAGGCCCACCGCCACCGCCGAACGCGTCGCCCTGGCCGAGCGATTCCTGGAACCGCCCCGGCCCACCGCCACCGCCACCATCGGCGGCCGCCTCCCGACCTGGGCAGGCGCCAGCCGGTCGGCCGGCAGCACCGCCCGACCCGACCGGTTTCCGCGCCCAGGCGCCGGGCCGGGACGCTTTTGACGCCGGCTTCTCCGTCGACTCGCCCGCGGCCCGTCCGGCGAGCGGGATGCCAAACGGCTGGTCCGTCGGCGCTCCGGAACATCCCGCCACCCGCCTCGCCGCGCTGACGTCGGCACCGCCGACGCCCGGCGGGCCGCTCCCTGGCGCCGGCGGACCACCGCCCGGCCCGCCGGCGGCCGTCGGCGTCGGTCAGCCGGCGGACCACCGGCAGAACGGCTACCCGGGCGGCCGCCCCGCCGCGGCCCCAGGCTCCCCGGCCAGCTGGGACCCGCTGGCGCCCGCCGTCGCGCGACCGCCCGCCGAGCTCGCGCCTGCCCGCCTCCCGATGGACCCGTTCGCGACCCGGGCCGCGGCACCGCCCGCCCCGGGCGGCCAGGACTCGTTCGGGCCAACCGGTCGCCCAGGCCCCGACCCGTTCGGGCGCGACGGCCGGACCGGCTCCGACCCGTTCGGCCCAACCGGGGGCCACCGGGCCGCCCCGGCAGGGGCGCAGGCCCCGAACGGCGCCGCCAACCCCGCGCACGTCGCCGCTCCCGGCCCGAACGACCCGTTCGGCGTGACCGGCTACGGCGCCGCCCCCGCCGCGACGGCCAGCATGCCGGCAGACCCCTGGTCGACGGCCAACACTGCCTGGGCACCACCGCCGGCTCCGGCGCACCCGTCCTGGCTGTCGACCGGCCTGTCCGTCGAAAACCCGAACGCGCCCGCTCCCACCGTCGGGCAGCGCGGAACGCCGACGGTGGTGGCAGGGCCTGGGTCCGGCCCGGACCGGACCGGCGGACATCCCGGCGCGGCCGGGCCCCCGGCCGGGCGCTCGCCGTCCGGCGGCGCCCAGCGGCCCGGCGACCCGTTCGTCCTCGGCGGCCCGTCGCAGCCGCGCCCGGTCGCCGCAGGGATCAACGTCGACGGCGGCCCAGTCTCCGGTCGCGGACCCACCGGCACCAACGGCCCCGGCGGGCCCGCGAACGGCTTCCTCATCAACGGCCACAGCCCGCACGCCGGCAACGGTCAACTCACAGCGGCCGGCGGCCAGGGAAACGGTCACCCGACGCGTAACGGGCCGGCCTTCCCGCAGGGAGCCGGTCCCGGCGGCGCACCGGCCAACGGCTCCCACCTCGGGGCCGGCATCGCCGTCGGCGGCGGCCCGGGTCCCGACCGGCCGGGTGCCGCGCCGGCCGGGCCATGGATCGTCGAAGGCTCAGCCGACCAGCGCTCCGCAGGCGGCCAGCACGCGCCGTCCGGCCAGCGCCTCCCGGCCGGGCAGCAGGCCCAGTCCGGACAGCACCTCGCGGCCGGGCAGCGCTTCGCCACGGGCCAGTATCTCGCCGCCGGCCAGCAGCAGGTCGGCCAGCCACGCCCCGGCGTGGACCCGCGCGGCGCGGGCCAGCCGGCCGGCGTCCAGCCGCAGGCCTCGGTGGGTCCGCCGACCCAGGCGTTCGATCCGCTGTTCGGCGATCTCCCGTTCGGGCCGGGCGCCGCGCCGAACGACGCGTTCCCAGGTGGGCTCACCGGGCAGCGGCCGGCCGGCGGGCCCGGAGGTCTCCTCAGCGGTCCCGGCGGGCCGCACATGCCGCCAGGTGCGCCCGGCGGCCCGACCGCCGGGCCCAGCGGCCCGCGGCCGGCCGCGCCGGGTGCAGCCGGCCCGGGCTACCCGGCTCGTCCGCCGATGCCACCGCCCGGCGCCCCCGGCTCGCCCATGACCGCGGGCGCGCCGACGGCTTTCGCGCCGCTGCACGACCGACAGCCCGGCTTC
Source organism: Frankia sp. AgB1.9 (assembly GCF_016786355.1). GTDB lineage: Bacteria > Actinomycetota > Actinomycetes > Frankiales > Frankiaceae > Pseudofrankia. The sequence continues at coordinate 4,048 of NZ_JADWYX010000113.1, read as the reverse complement.
CAGCCGTCGACGCAGTTCCCCGCGCCCGCGCCAAGCCCACTGCCGGTACCGCCGAGCGCGACGGGCCAGCGGCCGATTGCCCCGGCCGACGGCCGCGCGCCGATGCCGCCACGGCCGCCGGCCGCGCCGCCGGGGTTCGGCGACCCCCGCCGCGCCGCCCACGCCTATCTCCCGACGAGCCCAGACCCGGTCGGCAGGTCCGAAGCCGCCCGGGGCCAGGCACCGCCGGCCCGGCCGCGGCCAGGCCGCGACGACCTCGACCTGTTCGACGTGTCCTCCGCGCCGTCCGCGATCCAGCCGGCTGGCCCGCCACCCCCGCCGCGGCGACGCAACACGTCGTCCGACCCCGGCCGCAGCGGCCTCGACATCAGTGGGCCGGGCCTGGCCGGCGGCCGCTCGAACGGGCGGCACGCCACCGGCCACCCGAACGCTGCCCTCTACAGCGACGCCCTGCTGGGCCCGGCCCAGGAGACCGCCGCGCGAGGCTGGCGCAAGGTGGTCTACCAGGTGTCGGGCGGGGCGGTGAACCCCGGACCGTCTCCGGACGAGGCCCGGCACAACCGGCTGCTCGGCCACATCCGGACCCCGCTGACCGACTGCCACCGGATCGCCGTGATGTCGCTCAAGGGCGGCGTCGGCAAGACGACGACGACGATCGGCCTCGGCTCCACCCTGGCGGACCTTCGTGACGACCGGGTGGTCGCGATCGACGCCAACCCGGACCGCGGCACCCTGGGCACCAAGGCCCAGCAACCGTCGCCGTTCACCGTCCGTGACCTGTTGGAGGACTCGCACCGCCTCAGCCGGTACGTCGACATCCGCAACTACATGGCCCGGTCGGACTCGCGGCTCGACGTGCTGGCGTCCGCGGACGACCCGGAGATCTCCGAGGCGTTCGCCGACTCGGACTACCACGCCGTCGACGACCTGCTGCAGCGCTACTACTCGATCCTGCTGACCGACTGCGGGACCGGCATGCTGCACAGCGCGATGGGTGGCGTCCTGGCGCTGGTGGACACGCTCGTGATCGTCACGAGTTCCAGCGCGGACGGCGGCACGAGCGCCAGCGCCACGCTCGACTGGCTGGACGCGCACGGGTACGCGGCCCAGGTCCGCGACGCGGTCGCGGTGATCTCGATGTTCCCGCAGAACGGTGACGACGTCGACGTGGACGCCCTGGAGGCGCACTTCGCGGCGCGCACCCGGCGGGTGGTCCGGGTCCCGTGGGACCCGCACCTGGCGACGGGCGGCCGGATCAGCCTGCACGCGCTGAAGCGCGAGACCCGCCGGGCCTACCAGGAGCTGGCCGCGGCGGTCGCCGAACGGTTCGCCCCGCCGGAGCTGGACGACCTGTCCTACCCCGGCGTCAACCCGTACCGAGACGACCGCCTCTTCTCCTGAGGCGGCTCGGCCGGAACCGGCGCTTGCGCGCCTACGGCCGACCCGCCGGATCGGGCGCTGAGCGCCCTCCCCAACCCGGATCGGGGTAGCGCGTAACTACGGGGTAGGCGCAGGTCCAGGGTCGGGAAGTGGGTTGCGTTCGCGGGAGAGGGTCGCCACGAGCCTGGTCACGCCGGGGCGGGCGAGCTGGCGCGCGACCGTCGAACGGCCGTCGATGATGCGGGTGAACAGGCCGAACGCGCCTGGGAAGCCGGCCATCAGCCCGTGCATGACCTCGGGGCGGCGGGTGAAGAGCCCCAGCAGGGTCCGCCCGGCGGTGACCTCGGGGCCGAACACGGCGTCGACCCGCTTCGGGTAGGCGTCGAGCGCCCCCGGGTCACCGCCGGCGGCGGCCGCGGCGGCCGCCCCGGCCAGCCGGCCGGACCGCAGCGCGAACGAGATGCCCTCTCTGGTCCACGGGTCAAGCAGGCCCGCGGCGTCGCCGGCGACCAGCACCCGGCCGCGGCGCACTGGCGAGCCGTCGGCCCGCACCCGGGTCAGATGTCCCGAGTCGTGCAGGCGCGGCAGGTCCGCCAGGCCCAGCTGGGCGACGAACCGCTCGTAGTAGGCGCGCATCGCCGGCCCGTCCTCGCGGGCCCCGATCACCCCGACCGTCAGCACGTCGCCCTTGGGGAAGACCCAGCCGTACGAGCCGGGCACCGGGCCCCAGTCCAGCAGCATCCGGCGCTCCCAGCGGGCGGCCACGTGGGCGGGCGCCTTGAACTCCGCCTCCAGGCCGATGTCGACCTGGTCGCAGTGCACCCCCACGTAGCTGGCGGCCCGCGACGACGTCCCGTCCGCACCCACCACGACCGAGGCCCGCAGGTCCGGCCCGCCGCGGATCTCCACCACGGCGCCGGCCGGGCCGTCGTCGCGGACACCGGTCACGACCGTCGACGTCCGGACCTCCACGCCGGCGGCCCTGGCCGCGTCGACCAGCGCCGCGTCGAGCTCGGGACGCATGACCATCGCGATGATCGACGAGCCGTCCCGCCGTCGACGGGTGACCTTGTACCGGCCGTCGAGCGTGATGGTCAGGGCGTCGACCTCGGCGCGGGCGAGCTGGGCGAGGTCCAGCCCGGCGCCGCTGATGTGGTCACGCGAGATCCCGACCAGGCCACCGCCGCAGGTCTTGTAACGCGGCAGCTCAGCCCGCTCGACCAGGCACACCCGGGCGCCGGCCACCGCCGCGGCCCGGGCCGCCGCGGCGCCCGCCGGCCCCGCCCCCCCCCACCCCCACGAGACACGCCCCCGCGAGGTGTCGGCCACGGTCCGTCCGTCAGCGCAGCGTCAGGGTGCGGCCGACGACGCCGGCACGGATGCGGCGCTCCTCGCTGGTAAGCGGACGGCGCTCGGCGAGCACCTCGTCCATGGACTTGCGCAGTGCGGCGGCCGGCGCCTCGCAGCTGTCCGCGTCCGCGTCGGGCGCCAGGTCCCAGACCGGGACGACCAGCCCGTCGGCCCGGAAGGAGCCGACGAACCGCGACCCCTCGCCGGCGCTCAGCGCGTTCGCGGCGGCCAGCCGGGCCAGCGCGTCGAGCAGCTGCTCCTCGGAGCGGGAGCGGGCGACGTCAGGGTCGCTGACGCCCTCGACCTCCAGGAACGGCAGCACCCAGCGCAGGTGGCGCTTGTCGCCTGGCTGGGTCCAGTAGGCAGCCTCGACGGAGCTCAGTCGCGCGGTCGGGACGACGGTCGCGTTCGCCCGCTCCAGGCTGGACGCGACCTCGCCGGAAAGGCCGGGACCGTCCTCGGACGGCGGCAGCCACCAGTCGAACCCGGCGTGCACGGTGATCGTCAGCGGCTCCGGGTCGAGCAGGTCGACCAGCCGGGGCAGGCCGGCGAGCCCCTCGGGCAGCCGCTCGACGGCGGTCAGCGCGGAGACCGGCCCGGTGGCGATGACCGTGCCCGGCTCGGCGGCGAGCGCGGCCAGCAGCGCGCCTGCGATGTCCGCCGACGGGTCGAGACCCGGCGCGAGGGTCTGGGTGGCGACGAGGATCTCGCCCGTGTCCCGGACCAGGGCCGGCGCGGCCTGCGGCAGCATGGTGCCGAGCGTGATCTTCCGATCGGCGTGCTCGGGATGCTTGGCCAGGTGGTCGGGGTGCAGCGTCAGCGGCGCCGTGGCGCTCGGGATCAGCTCGCGCAGCGCGACCAGGTCGGCCTCGTCCACCCGGCCCGCGAACGGCCGCAGCACCGGCGCCGGGCGCGACTTGGCGCCGTGGCAGGCCTTGTACCGGCGACCGGAGCCGCAGGGGCACTGCTCACGGGGCCCGACCTGGGGAACGTCGGCCGCGTGGGCACCGGCGGCCGGAGCCCCGGCGGCTACGGGTCGGGGACGCGCTGTGGTGGTTCGGCGAGCGATGGCGGGCTCCCGAGGTCAAGGACGACGGCCGGTCCGGCCGCCGTCCGGTGGGGACGACATCCGGTAAGGCTAGGGCACGACCGCCCCTACGACGCGACACGCCGCCCGCCGCTGCGTGCCGGTGTCCGCGGGCACCTGGCGACGGCCGTGAGCTGCCGGTTCGTCGGCGGGCGGCGCCGACGGTCGGCGGCGCCGCGGCGAGGCCGCCAGATCGACGGGCGAACAGATGGCACTGCCGGGCGACAACGA
>NZ_JADWYX010000112.1 GCF_016786355.1 Frankia sp. AgB1.9 | reverse complement strand
CCCTCGTGCGGGCGGGCCCGGCGTCAGCGGGTGGTGGCGACGGTGGTGCCGGTCGAGCGCACGAGGATGCGGATGCGGTCGGCGCGGAACAGGTCGTGGGAGTGCTCGAACGGCTGCCCGTCCTGGTCGCGGGTGGTCCGGTCGAGGGCGAGCAGCGGGGCGCCCACCGCCGAGCGCAGCAGCACGGCCTCCTCGTCGCCCGCCAGCACCACCTCGATCTGTTCGAGCGCCTCGCCGGGGCGGATGCCGTACTCCTCGGCGAACAGCTCGTAGAGCGATCCCCCCAGCGGCAGGTTGAACAACCCGGGAAAGCGGCGGGCCGGGAAGCAGGCGTTCTCCAGCGAGATCGGGCCGCCGTCGGCGAGCCGCAGCCGCACGATCCGGGCGACCGGGTCGCCGGGCTCCAGCTCCAGGGCCTTCGCGACGGTCTCGTCGGCCGGCTCCAGCGCCGCGCTGACGACCTGCGAGCCCGCGGTGAACCCCTGGGTGCGCAGCAGCTCGGGGACGCCGACGATCCTGGTCAGGTCCCGCTCGACCTTGCGCGGTGCGACGAACGTGCCGCCGCCGCGGCCGCGGACCCGCAGCACGACGCCCTCCCGCTCCAGCGCCGTGAGCGCCTGCCGCAGGGTCTCCCGGCTCACGCCGAGTGACGCGGCGAGGTCCCGCTCGCCGCCCAGGCGTTCACCGGGACGATGCGTCCCGTCCGTGACCAGGTGGCGCAGCCGTCGGCGCACGTCAGCGGCCGTCGGCCCCAGCGGGGCCCCGGACGGGTCGAAGTCGAGCGCCATCCGTCCAGTCTGACCGACGGTGACGGGCTGCCGGTCCGCGCGGGCCGGCCCACCCGGAATATCCGCGGGACCGGCGGCGAGATCAACACCGTCCGGCGCGACGATGACCGGGCCCGCCACCGCCGGCGCCGTCAGATCTCGTCCAGCGCGGCCGGGGACTCGGGCAGGATCTGCCCGCCGTCGACGACGATCGACTGGCCGGTGATGTAGGCGGCCTCGTCGGTGGCGAGGAACAGCGCCGCGTTGCCGATGTCCTCGACGTCGCCGAGCCGGCGCATCGGGATGGCGGCCTCCGTCGCGCGCAGATAGTCCTCGCCCTGCGCGCTGAGCCCCTCGGTGAGGATGTTGCCGGGTAGGACGGCGTTGACGGTGATCCGGTGCGGCGCCAGCTCGATCGCCGCGGTCCGCATGTAGCCGAGCATCGCGGCCTTGGACGCGCCGTAGTGGGCCCAGCCCGGGTAGCCGGTGAACGGGCCGGTGATCGACGACGTCAGGATCACCCGGCCGTGGCCGGAGGCCTTCAGCGCCGGCAGGAAGGCCTGGACGGTGAGCAGCGCGCCCTTCACGTTGACGCCCAGCATGAGGTCGATGTCGGCCTCGGTCATCGTCTCGAGCGAGGCGGCCGGGAAGATCCCGGCGTTCGCGCAGACGACGTCGCAGCCGCCGTACCTACCGAGCACCTCCTCGGCCAGCCGGGCGATGTCGGTCGCCGACGCGACGTCGCCGGTGACGTGGGAGACCGTGCCACCGGACTTGCCGAGCTCCGCGGCGGCGGCCTCGGCGACGGCCGCGTCCCGGCCGGTGATCACGACGTTGGCGCCGGCGGCGGCGAACACCCGGGCGATGCCCTTGCCGATCCCCCGGCTGCCGCCGGTCACGACGACGGTGCGGCCCTCGATGGGCGTGAACACTAGGCGATCCCCTCTGGCAGCAGCGTCCCGGACAGGTAGGCCTCCGCGAGCTCCAGGCTCGCCCGGGCGTACCCGGTGACGTCGTCGACCGCGTCGGCGTGCGGATGAGTGCCCAGCCAGGCGGTGAGCTGCAGCCGACGCTGCAGGATGAACGTCGCGACCATGGCCAGCTCGTCGGCGGTGAGCGGGACGTGGCGCCGATAGGCCGCGAGCCATGCGGCGACTAGTTCGGGCATCGCCGGGTGATGCTCGATGAACGACAGCGCAGCGGCCAGGTCGTACAGGTACCAGCCGAAGCCGCAGTCGTCGAAGTCGATCACGGTGATGGCGCCGACACCGTCGACCATGAGGTTCGCCAGCCGCATGTCGGCGTGGATCAGGCCGTAGTTGTCCGGGCCGGCGCCGAAGGCCGCGACCCGGCTCTCCACGACGACGGCGGCCCGGGTCATCAGGTCCCGCTCGGGCGCTGGTGCGCCGTGGCGGGGCGGCAGCGCGTCGCCACCGCCGGCCAGCGCCCAGGCGAGGCCGCTGCGCCAGTCACCCCAGCGGGCGTGCGGGCCGATGGTCTGGGCCAGGTCCCATTCGAACCGGTCGAAGCCGGCCGGTCGGGCCCAGCGGCGGGCATGCAGCTGCATCCGGCCGGCGATGTCGCCCAGCGTGCCGAACGCGGCGACCAGGCCGGCGGTGTCACCTGGTTCGGGCGGGTAGCCGTCGACCCAGTCGAACAGCACCGCCTGCCGGTCGCCGACGCCCGGCGGCGTGACCGTCGTGACGGCCTCCCCCGCGCGGTTCGGGACCACGGGCGGGGTGAGCACGACCCCCTCGGCGCGCAGCGCCGCGACCCAGGCCAGCTCTCCCTCGATCTCGGCCGGCGTGTGGTAGCCGGGCCGGTTCAGCCGCAGCGCGTAGCGACGGCCGGAACCCGGGTCGTCGACGCGGTAGGTGGCGTTCTCGGAGAGGTTCAGCAGTGCCACCTCGGCTGACCCGAGGTCGTAGGCCGCGAGGACCGCCGGGAGCAGCGCGTCGAGCGCGCGCAGCTCGCCGGTCACGACGTCGTCCACTCCGACGTTGCTGGCCACCCGGGCCGTCGGGCCGGTCGCCGTCACCGGGCGCCCGGCCGCGGGCGGGCGCCGTCCAGCGGCGCCGGCCGGCCGGCGGTGTCGGAGCGGTCGGGGGCGAGCTCGACGCCGGAGCGGGCGTCCCCGGCGGCGAGCCGGAGGGCGGTGGCGGTGCGGTCGAGCAGGTCGGCGGCCAGCTCGTCGGTGACCAGCAGGCCCGGCTTGTACTGGAGCACCCGTGGGTCCAGCGCCGAGAACATCGCCCAGATCCCGTGCTCGTAGAGGCGCCGGGAGACGAACCGGGCGCCCTGCGGGTGGTCGAACCGCAGGCCGATGACCAGGCCGTCCTGGCGGATCTCGACCAGCCAGTCGGGGTCGTCCTTGGCGATCTGGGTGAGGCCCTCGGTGAAGGTCGTGATCAGGGCGTCGACCCGCTCCCGGGTCGACGGGCGCTGGGTGATCTCCAGGGTCCGCAGCCCGACCACGCAGCCGAGATCCGAGCCGCCGCAGGTCGAGATGTGCGCGAAGCCGTCCTCCTCCAGCCAGCCGGCGGCGGCCGGGGCGAGGATGGTCGCCGAGATCGGGTAGATCCCGCCGGACAGGCCCTTGCCCGTCACCAGGATGTCCGGGGTGACGCCGTGCTTGGTGATGCACCACAGCGCACCGGTGCGCCCGAGGCCGGACTGCACCTCGTCGGCGACGTAGAGCGTGCCGGCGGCGGCGCACATCTTCGCGACCTCGGCGAGGTAGCCGGGCTCGGGCATCACGAAGCCGGAGGTCGCGGGAATCGTCTCCAGCAGCACGGCGGCGACGTCGTGGCCGGCCAGCGCGGCGGCCATCGCGTCCAGGTCGTTGAACGGGACGCGCAGGAACTCGTCCGGCCGGGTGGCCAGGAACCGCTCGGCGTAGCGCTCGTTGCCGGCCGCGACCGCGAGGCCGGTGTGACCGTGGAACGCGCCGACCGCCGAGATGACCTTGCGGCGGCCGGTGGCGTAGCGGGCGGACTTCAGGGCCAGGTCGACGGCCTCGCCGCCGCTCACGCCGAACACGACCTTGCCGTCGGGGATCGGCCCCGAGGTGACCAGCTCCTCGGCCAGTGCCGCGCGGCCGAGGGCCGCGAAGTGGTGGTTGCCGATGTCGAGGTGCTGGAGGGCGGCCGTGAGGGTCGCGACGAGCTCCGGGTTGCGATGGCCCAGGTTGTAGGTACCGCCGTTGAGGTGCACGTCGACCAGCGTGTTTCCGGCGAGGTCGTGCAGCAGGTAGCCCTCGCGCTCGCCGATCACCAGCGGGGTGCCGGCGTCGGTCCAGAACCTGGTCTTGCCGGGATTCCAGTAACGCTCGCTCGCGGCGAGCACATCGGCCTTCGGCGTCGCCAGCAGCCGGTCGACCAGGTCGTCTCTCGGAACATCGGGGATGGCCACGGCACGACCGTAGCGTGGGCCGGGAGTCTGGTCTGGTAAAGGTACGTACCGTTTGTGTTTCGGCCACGTTGTGGCCTGTTTCCGCATGTGAAATGGTCTGACCCCACCTTGTGGCCGGGTATCCGGAGGGGCCACGATCGCCCGAACACGCGCCAGCCGCCCGAGCGGTGGCGCACAGCGGGAGGTAGCCACAGGTGAGCGTTCAGAGCGAGGCCGCGCCTCCGGTAACGGCCGACACCACCCAGGTGCAGCGGCTGAGGCCGGGAGCCGTCGGCCTCCTGGGAGTCCTCTTCATGGTGCTGGCGAACGCCGCACCCATCACAGCCATGACCGGCAACCTGCCGATCGTCGTCGGTTACGGCAACGGCACCCACGGACCCGCGTCGTTCCTCGTCGCGACGATCGTGCTGACGATCTTCTCCGTCGGCTACGTCGCGATGGCGAAGCACATCACCGCCACCGGCGCGTTCTACGGCTTCATCTCGCACGGCCTCGGCCAGGCGGTCGGCATGGCGTCCGGCTTCCTCGCGACCATGGCCTACGTCGTGTTCGAGGCCTCGCTGGTCGGCATCTTCGCGTCGTTCGCGAAGACGACGATGGAGACGGTGTTCCACGTCGGGTCGATCTCCTGGATCTGGTACGCCCTGATCGCGGTCGCCGCCGCCGCGGCACTCGGCTACTTCAACGTCTCGATCTCCGGCAAGGTCCTCGGGGTCTTCCTCAGCATCGAGGTCCTGTTGCTGCTGGCGATGAGCTTCGGGGTGCTGTTCACCGGTGGCGGATCGGACGGCCTGATGGCCGGCTCGATCAACCCGGTCGGCGCCTTCCAGGCCGGGCCGAGCAGCAAGGACGTCACGATGGTGGCCGGCCTCGGCCTCTTCTTCGCGTTCTGGTCGTGGGTCGGTTTCGAGACCACCGCCGTCTACGGCGAGGAGTCGAAGAACCCGAAGAAGATCGTCCCCCGGGCGACGCTGATCGCCGTCATCGGCCTCGGCGTGCTGTACACGTTCGTGTCCTGGATGGCGGTCGCCTACGCGGGCAAGACCGGCGCGGTGGACGTCTCGCAGAAGGACGCGTTCTCGCTGTTCTACGCGCCGACGAAGGACATGCTCGGTGGCTTCTTCCTGGACGTCTACAAGGTCATGACCTGCACCGGGTCGTTCGCCTGCGCCCTGGCGTTCCACAACGCCGCCTCCCGGTACCTGTACGCCATCGGCCGGGAGGGCCTGTCCGACGGGCTCGGCAAGACGCTCGGCGCCTCGCACAAGAAGCACGGCTCGCCGCACATCTCCTCGCTCGTCCAGTCCGTGATCACGCTGGCCATCGTCCTGCTGTTCTTCTGGCTGCAGAAGCCGACCGACTCCGCCCCGGACGTCGCCTACACCCAGCTCTACGGCCTGATGGCGATCCTCGGCACGATGGCGATCCTGATCGTGCAGTCGATCTCGTCGATCGCCGTCGTCGGCTACTTCCATGTCCGCAAGATGCATCCGGAGACGGCCCGCTGGTACCGGACGCTGCTGCCGCCGATCCTCGGCGCGGCCGGCATGGTCTACGTCGTCTACCTGCTCTTCCAGAACCTGAAGTTCGCCGCCGGCGCCGCGTCGGGCAGCCCGGTGTTCAAGGCGACGCCGTGGATCGTGATCGGCTTCTTCGTCCTGGGCCTCGCGGTCGCGATCGGCATCCGGCTGGCGAACCCGGCCAAGTACGCGACCATCGGCCGGATCGTGATGGAGGAGAGCCACGAACGGTCGCTCGAGGAGGCCGCCGTGGCCCCCGCGGGCGCCATCCCCGCCCAGCCCACCGGCGAGGCGACCGCCTAGCCCGTCCGGCCGGCCCGGCGCCCGCCCTATCCCGCGGCGGTCGCCGGGCCGGACCGGCAAGCTGGAAGACGGACCGGACGCGGCTCCGACTGTCGGAGCTTGATCGCCGTTTTGGCCCTCCAGTGGTTGTCAGTCGGTCCCGGCTACGACCATCGGAGGGCCGAAACGACGATCAACACGATGAGACCTACCGAGGGGAGCGGCCGTGACGTTCCGGGCGACGGTGCGGGGCACCGGGTACGTCTTTCCCGACCTCGCGACACTGCTGGCGAAGGCGAACGAGGAGAAGTCCGGCGACCAGCTCGCCGGGCTCGGGGCTGGCAGCGCCACCGAGCGGGTCGCGGCGAAGCTCGCGCTCGCGGACGTCCGGCTGGCCGACATCCTCGCCACCCCGCTGATCGAGGACGCCGTCACCGAGCTGATCCTGGCGTCGCACGACGCCGCGGCCTTCGCGGACTCGGGGCTCACGAGCCTCACGGTCGGAGAGTTCCGGGAGCTGATCCTCTCCCCCGGCTTCCCGGCGCTCTGGGCCGAGCGCGGGCTGGCGAACGCGATAACCCCGGAGATGGCCGCGGCCGTCGCGAAACTGATGAGCGACAAGGATCTGATCGCCGGCGCGAAGCCGCTGCGGACCATCACGCGTTGCCGCAACACCATGGGCGAGGCAGGAGTGCTCGGCGTACGGGTCCAGCCGAACCACCCGACCGACGATGTGGAGGGCATTCTTCTTTCCACCCTCGACGGAATCCTCTACGGCTGCGGCGACGCCGTCCTCGGCGTCAACCCGGTGACCGAGTCCGTCACGGGAGTCGGCGCCGTCCTGCACGGCCTTCAGGGGCTCATCCGCCGGTTCTCACTGCCGACGCAGACCTGCGTGCTCGCGCACATCACCACCCAGCTCGCGGCACTCGCGGCCGGCGCTCCCGTCGACCTGCTGTTCCAGTCGATCGCGGGGACGGAGGCGGCGAACCGGTCGTTCGGCATCAGCCTGGACATGCTTGCGGAGGGTCGCGCGGCGGTGCTCGCGCATCATCGAGACCGGACGGGTGAGTTCATCGGCGCGAACGTCATGTATTTCGAGACCGGCCAGGGCTCGGCGTTGTCGGCGGACGCGCACGGCGGCCTCGACCAGCTGACCGTCGAGGCCCGCGCCCATGGCGTCGCCCGCGTCTACGAGCCGTTTCTGGTGAACTCGGTGGTCGGGTTCATCGGGCCGGAATATCTGGCCGACGCCCGGCAGATCACCAGGGCCGGCCTGGAGGACCATTTCATCGGCAAGCTGCTCGGCCTGCCGATGGGCATCGACGTCTGCTACACCAACCACGTCGACGCCGACCAGAACACCAACGACGACCTGCTGGTGCTGCTCGTGGCCGCCGGCTGCAACTTCGTGATGGGTGTTCCGGGGGCGGACGACGTGATGCTCAGCTACCAGTCGACCAGCTACCACGACGCCTCGGGAATGCGCGACCTGTTCGGCCTGTCGCCCACCCCCGAGTACGGCGCCTGGCTGGAGGAGCGCGGGCTGCTACGAGCGGGCCGCCTCGCGGACCCCGGTCCCGACGTCGCCGCCGGGCTGTTGGCCGGCCTGGACGAGGCGGTCGCGGCGGTCCCCCCGTCCCCGTCCGCCGCGCGCGCCGCGCTGACGAGCGGCCAGTGACCGGCCCAGACGCGGCCGGGGAGCGGGCACCGACCGACGAAGCCGCCGCGGTCAGCGAGCCGACGGACTCGACTGGTTCCACCGGCGGCCTGGCCACCAGCCCGGCAAGGATCGCGCTTGAGCGACGGGTCCGGGCCGTCACTCCCGCGCGGCTGTTCCTCGGCCGGTCGGGCACGTCCTATCGCACGTCCGACCAGCTCGCGCTGCGCGCCGACCACGCGGCGGCCCAGGACGCCGTCCACGCCGCCCTTGACCTGGAGACCGGCCCGCTGGCGCCGTTGGTCGACAGTCTCGGTCTGTTCGCCGTCGACTCTGCCGCCGGTGACCGCGCCACCTACCTGCGCCGTCCCGATCTGGGCCGGACCCTGTCCGCCGAGGCGCGCGACGAGGTGACCCGCCGGTGCCCGCCGGGCGCCGACCTGCAGGTCGTCATCGGGGACGGCCTCTCCGTCGCGGCCGTCGACGCCCAGGTCCCGGCCCTGCTGCCCGCGCTGCTCGACGCCGCCCGCGAGGCCGGCTGGAGCGTCGGCCAGGTCTTCGCCGTCCGCAACGCCCGCGTCGGGCTTCTCAACCAGATCGGCCAGCTTCTCGACCCAGGTGTGGTCGTCCTGCTCATCGGCGAACGCCCCGGCCTCGTCACCGCCCAGAGCCTGAGCGCCTACCTGGCCTGGCGCCCCCGCCCCGGCCACACCGACGCCGACCGCAACCTCATCTCCAACATCCACCCCCGCGGCGTCGACCTCCCGTCCGCCGTCGCCCGCGTACTCGCCCTCGCCACCGCCATGCGCGCCGCGGGCACCTCAGGAGTCCTCATCAAGGAAGACCAAGGCCCGGCCGCGCTGGGCAGCTAACGCAGACCTTCGCGGCGGCCCGACCAGCGTCGCGCACGATGATCGATCGCAGGCCAGCCGCAGCCTCTAGGCCCGCGGTGTTACGATTGGAGCACACCACCCGGTTCCCTCTGGGGCCGGGTTTTTTCGTGGGACGAGACTGCCGCCGGCCGACACCCGCCCCAGGTCCAGGCTTTTCGCCCTAGAACTATGATCACCGTAGGATCTTGCTCCCGTCCGAGGTGTCCGTGCGCATAGGTGTGTACGTCGACGGTTACAACCTCTACTACGGCGGCCGGTCGCTGTGCGGCCGAGGCCAGCCGGGGTGGCGCTGGCTCGATCTGCGCGCAGTGGCCATCCGCATAGTGCGGTCCCAGTCTCGGTGGGCCGGCGCCCACGTCGAACGCATCGTGTACTGCACGGCCCGGATCAAGGGCAGCAGCAACCCAGGCGGACAGCAGGACCAGGACACCTACCTGCGTGCGCTGGTCGCGGCCCGGTCTGTCGATCACATCGAGTTCGGCACTTACGTCAGTAGGACCGCGAGGTCGCCGCTGGCCATACCGGACAGCAACGGCGCGCCCCAGCTTGTGACCTCCCAGTGGCCGGTCATGATTCAGGATGCGACGGGCTCGTCGATCCCGGATGCCCGGTTCATGGTCTCCTACGCGAAACGTGAGGAGAAGGGATCCGACGTCAACGTGGCGACGCATCTTCTCCTTGACGTGACCAGGGGTGCCGTCGACGCCGCGGTCGTGATCAGCAATGACAGCGACCTGCGTCTCCCGATTGTCGAGGCGCGCCGGCTGGTCCCGGTGGGGACGGTCAATCCGACGTCGGGCCATCTTGCGGGAGCGTTGCGGGGCACTCGGGACGAGGGCGCCGCACGGCACTGGTGGTACCAGCTGAGGCCCGCGGACTTCACGACCTGCCAGCTACCAGCCAAGATCGACCGGCTTCACACTCCGCCAGGCTGGTAGCGCGGAGTTCGGCCTGGTCACGTCGCGGGGGCGGTGGTGTGGATGCCGGCGTGGGCGCGCAGCGCGGGGGCGATGACCTCGCCCAGCCGGTGCAGCGAGTCACGCACCGCTTCCTCGGGCAGGCCGCCCCAGTCGATCAGCGCGTGGACCCGGTCGAAGGACACCGCGTCGTACAGCTCGGCGAGCTTCTCGCCGACCCGCTCGGACGTGCCGATCATCAGGTGCTGTCCGGGCCGTAGCCCGAGGGCGAACTGCTCGCGCTCGACGACGAAGCCGGGTGCGCCTGGCCGCTTTGGACGTAGGAAGTCCCGGTAGTACGGGTAGAGCGCCATGGGGTCCTGCGTCTCCGGCGTACCGAAGTAGTGCAGCGCGATGCCCAGCCGGAGGTTGTCGGTGTGCCCTGACTGGGCGCCGGCCTCCCGGTAGAGGTCGGCGAGCTGGCGCAGTCCCTGCGGGGTACCGCCGATGTAGCCCAGGATCATCGGTAGGCCAAGGCGCCCCGCGCGGACCGCGCTGGCCGGGGTCCCGCCCACGCCCAGCCAGACCGGCAGCGGCTCCTGGACCGCCCTGGGCATGACGACAGCGTCGCGCAGCGGCGGGCGGAACCGGCCTCGCCAGGTGATCACCGGCTGCGAACGGATCCGCAGCAGCAGGTCCAGCTTCTCCGCGAACGCCTCGTCGTACTGCGCGAGGTCGACGCCGAACAGCGCGAACGGTTCGGGGTACGCGCTTCGGCCCACGATGATCTCGGCACGTCCCGCGCTGACCAGGTCGAGCGTGGCGAAGTCCTGGTAGACCCGGACGGGGTCGAGGGCACCGAGCGTCGTGACGGAGCTGGTCAGCCGCACCCGCGAGGTGCGCGCCGCGACGGCGGACAGCACGGCCGCCGGCGACGAGACCGCGAAGTCCGCGCTGTGGTGCTCGCCGAGTCCGAAATGGTCCAGCCCGAGCTCGTCGGCCAGCGTCGCCAGCGACACGATCTGCTCGACGCGGTGCCGTGCGGTCCGGCGGGTGCCGTCGACCGTGACGGGCTGCAGGTCCGACAGCGACGTGACGCCGATGTCAAGATCCGCTTTCATCCGGCCACCTGCTCGCGCGCCGCCGGCCCGCGAACCGGTTCAACCATGGTCACCCGCATCCGGTCCTCGCCTGTGTCCGTTCGCCGTCGGTGCACATCCACGTTTCCTCTCGCCATCGACTATCAGGAACATAGCCGACTATTAAATTCATAGTCCAGGCGGCTGGAACGGTCGTCGCGCGGCGGTAGGGTGACGGCAACATGGCGGCGAACGACGAGCAGCACATGGCGCGGGCCGCGACCGACGTTCCGGACTTCCACACGGCCATCGAGCTGATCGGCCGGCGTTGGACAGGCGTGATCCTCGCGGCGCTGCTCGCCGGCCCGGCCCGGTTCAGCGAGCTGCGTGACCGCATCCCGAGGATCACCGACGCGATGCTCTCCCAGCGCCTCAAGGAGCTCGAACACGCCGAGGTCCTCGAGCGGGAGGTCACCGTCGCCAGGCCCGTCGAGGTCAGGTACACGCTGACCGACATCGGCCGACGCCTCGAACCGGTCCTGGACGCGGTCCGGGTCTGGAGCGTCGACTGGGCGGCCCACCAGGCGTCCAGGACCCGACAGTGACGGGCCCCGCGGTCACAGGCCCCGCGGTCACGGGAGCCGAACACCTCCAGTGCCGCATCTGGCAAGGTTGGCCTCGTCCCGAGACCGGCAAGATCTCTGTTTTGGCCCTCGCGTGGCTGTAACCGAGGCGGTTTCGTGACCAGGTGAGGGCCAAAACGGCGATCAAGCACGCGGGCCGACCTCGCCGGACCCGGCACTACTCACCGCCGTAGAGCCGTGGCAGGTCGACGAGTTGGAGCAGCGTGGGCGTATCGCGGGATGGGTACCGGTTTGAGCGCCGTGGTGTAGTGTCGCCCCACCGCTGAGACCAGGCGTGGCTGCTAGTCAGGGACAGGCCACCCCAGGAGAGGCGCGACAAGCGACCTGGTCTCTGCCACGGCGAGGTCCGAAATTCTGCGTTCCCTCGGAGGTCTCCGGTGGCCGAACTGCGCGTCGACGTTGCGCATTCCGCGCGGATATACGACTACGTCCTCGACGGCAAGACGAACTATCCGCCGGACCGCGAAGCCGCCGAGCTTCTCATGGCCGCTTTCCCGAACACCCGGACCGCGGCTCGACAGAACCGGGCGTTCCTGCACCGGGCCAGCCGTTTCCTCGCCGAGCAGCAGGGCATCGACCAGTTCCTCGACATCGGCACGGGAATCCCGACGTCCCCGAACCTGCACGAGGTCGTTCAGGCCGTCCGGCCGGCGTCCCGCGTCGTCTACGTGGACAACGATCCCATCGTCCTCGCGCATGCTCGCGCCCTGCTGACCAGCTCCACCCAGGGCCGGACCGCCTACCTCGACGCGGATCTGAACCGGCCGGCGGACATCCTGACCAGCCCAGTGCTGAGCGGCACGCTGGATCTGTCCCGCCCGGTCGCCCTTTCACTGCTCGCGGTGCTGCATTTCCTGCCCGACGCGGCCCAGCCGGGCGCTCTCATCGAGCGGCTCATGGCGGAACTGCCGACCGGCAGTTACCTGGTGATCAGCCACGCCACCGACGACCGGTCGAACCCGGCCGCCACCAAGCGCCTCGTCGACCTCTACGGCAAGCAGCAGATACCGATCCAGATGCGCAGCCGGGACGAGGTGGCGGCGCTGGTCCCGGACGGAATGGACCTCATCGAGCCGGGAATCGCTTTCCTGCACCGGTGGCACCCGGACGCCGACGCCGACCAGTCCACCGACGACGACGCCCCCCTCTACGGCCTGATCGCCCAGAAACGCTGACTCCCGGACTTCGCGCGTCGGGGAATACAGGCCACCGACAGGCCGATCTCGCCCGTGGCGAGGTCAGACGGTCCGGATCAGAAGGCCCTCACGCGGGTCGAGGCTGGTATCGCCCAGGAGAGTCTGGCCGTCCCGGCGCCGGTCGGTGCCAAGGAGAATCTGACCTTTCGTCAGGGGGCCAAGCCCGACGGCAGCCGGCGCGTCTCCCAGATTGACCGCGACCACGACACCGCCTCGTCCACTGTCGCCGCGTTCCCAGGCGAGCACGCCCTCCGGGGCCGGAACAAAGCGCATCGCGCCAGCCATGAGCTCTGGATGGCGTCGCCTGAGCATGATCAGGTCTCGGCAGAACCACAGCACCGAGTCCCGGTCGGCGCGTTGCTCCGCGACGGTGGGCACACCGGCCGCCGGGGCCGGTAGCCACGGCCGCGCCGACGACGTGAACCCGGCAGCGGGTCCCGGTTCCCACCGCATCGGCGCGCGGCTCCGGTCCCGCGGCGCCGCCGTCTCGGCGGTGTCCCTGCGGACCGAGGCCGGTTGTGACGTCGCGTCGGTCATGCCGATCTCGTCGCCGTAGTACAGGATCGGCGTCCCCCGCAAGGTCAGCAGCAGCAACAACGCACAGCGGGTCGCGGCGGGATCTCCCTGGCACCACCGAGTGGCGGCGCGTCCCTCGCCGTCATGGGTCGACATCGCCCAGGCCGGCCAGGCGGCGGAGGGCAGCACCGACATCGTCCGCTCGACCACGGCGCGCAGGGATATCGCGGCGAAGTCACTGCTCAGGAACGGCAGGTTCCAGGCGAGTCCCAGGGCGTCGTGGCCGTCGCCGTAATACGGCGACAGGTCGTCCACCGAGGACACCCAGGTCTCGCCGAACAGAAGCCTCGTCGGCTCATAGGCGTCGGCCGTCCGGCGCCAGTCGCGGACGAAGTGATGCGTCTCCGGCTGGCCTCCACTGTGCAGGAACCGCTGACCGAGCCGCCGTTCCAGTGACGTGTCGCGTTCGCTCGCGGGCGGGTTCGCGGTCAGTTCCGGATTGTGGACCAGGGTCTGCAGGGCGTCGATCCGCATCCCGCCGACGCCTCGGTCGAACCAGAACCGCAGGACACGTTCAAACTCCTCGGCCACCCGGGCGGACCACCAGTTGAGCTTCGGCTGCTCAGGCAGGAAGGAGTGAAGATAGTATTCTTCCGATTGCTCGTCGAGCGTCCACGCGGACTCGCCGAAATAGCTGATCCAGTTGTTCGGCGGCGCTCCACCGATCCCCGGCGGCCGCCACACGTAGTATTCCCGGTAGGGCGAGCGACGGTCGGACCGAGCGGCGCGGAACCATGGATGTTCGTCACTGGTATGACTGGGAACCAGATCGAGCACCAGTCGAATCCCCCGCCGGCCGGCCGCCTCTACCAGCTCGTCGAGATCGGCCATCGTGCCGAAATCAGGGTGCACCGCGGTGTAGTCCGCGATGTCGTATCCCCAGTCCCGGTTCGGTGAAGGCATGATCGGGTTCAGCCAGACGGCGTCGACACCCAGCCACTCCAGATGGTCGAGACGCTCGATGATTCCCGGCAGGTCCCCATGACCGTCGCCGTTCGCGTCGCGCCACGAACGAGGATAGATGTTGTAGACGACCGCGTCCCGCCACCACTCCTTGGCGCAGGCCTCGCGGCCCTGAACCGGGTCAGAAACCATCGCGACGGTAGTGCGCGACGAGATCGGGCCGCTCGAAGAGGGTCTCGTTGACCGAGCCGACGTACATCGGACGAACAATACCGAACGTGGCGCCTTCCACGGCGAGGAGCACCACCGTCGGCGAGTCGGCGTCGAACCAGCTGAGCAGGTCGTCGAACTCTCGGTGGAGATAGCGCGCGGCCGCGTACGTGGCCTCGGCACGGCAGCCCCACAGCCCGATGACCCGGCCCTGCTGGGACGCCGGATTCGGCAGCCGGGCGATCACGCCGATGGCTCGATCCGCCGTGACACCGAAGATCAGCTCCGTCGGAAGCCTGATCGCCACCCGGTAGGTGTCCAAGGTCGCGGCAGGCCGGTCTCCGGTGATGTACGGCCCGTCCGGCCCGGCCGTCGCGTTGATGGCCTCGGCCAACGCCGAGTTCACAAACGGCGAACCGATGCAGATCGCCTCCTGGTTGGCGGCCCACTGGCCGAGCACATCGCCGTCCGCGAGCAGGCGAATGGGCGGAAGACGATGTTCCCGCAACAGCTCCACGACCTCCTGGGAGGCCTGGTAGTCATCGAGGTGCAGGACCTTTCCGTAGATCGGCAGCCGAGCCTGGCGCCCGTCGGGAAGGATTTTCAGAGCGGTCGTCTGCTCGGCCGTGGCATCGAAGTTCGATGTGCCCAACGGGTTCAGCACCTGAAGGACCACGCTCGCGCCGTGGGCTGAGACACCAGGCCCGAAGAACCTGCGGGCACGTCGATGCAGAATCCGGGTCCGTACCAGCCACACCCCGCGGCTGAAGGCCAGACCGACCAGGAAGACGACGCCCTGCTGCCAGAGGAAATCAATCTGCACGGTTCGCCTCGGATCTCAGCAGCGATTCGTATCCGGCGCCCATCCGCTCCTGGCTGAACCGCTGGTGCACATGGGCACGGCAGACCGCGCGGTCAATATTCGAGATCTTCGCCAGCGCCGACACGACGGCATCCTCCTCCTCGACGACGAAGCCAGTCTCCCCGTCGGCGACTATTTCTTCCGCGGCGCCCCGGCGCAGCGCCACCACGGGCGTGCCGCAGGCCATCGCCTCGACGGCGGCGAGACCGAACGGTTCATTCCAGCGAGACGGGTGAACAAGCCCGAGGGCCCCGCCGAGAAACGCTCCCTTGTCCGCGGCACTGATCTCGCCGACGAGCTCGACGCCGCCGCGGCGGACCAGCGGCTCGATCACCGCGGCGAACCACTCGCGGTCTCCCCTGTCGAGCTTCGCGCCGATGCGTAGCGGGATACCCGCCCGCTGGGCCGCCCGAATGGCGATGTCGACACCTTTGTCGGGCGAGAAGCGCCCCAGGAAGGCAAGGTATCGGCCAGCCGAACCGATGAACGGCAGCGAGGCCACATCGACGCCGTTGTAGACATTTCCGATGAACCGAGCCCGAGGCGCCAGCCGCTGCTGCGACAGGCTCACCGACACGTAACGAGCCGCCGGGTAGCCGGCGAAGATCTCCCGGTACGGCGGGGTGTCGAGCGGGTAATGCACGGTGGTCAACGTCGGGATTCCCAGAACGGCGTGCTCGAGATACCGCCAGGTGTGGCACAGAACGGCATCGGGCCGCTCACGCTCGATTACTTCTGCCGCCGTCCGCGCCGCCGCCGTCTTGGCGGCACCGTAGGCGGCGCTGTCTCTGTCCTGGTGCGGAGCGCCGAGTGGCGCGGGGAGCAACGCAACAAGGCGGCCGGCCGAGCGCGATCCACCACTGGCGAGCAGCAGCACGTCGTGGCCTCGGCGCGTCAGCTCCCGGTCCAGCAGGTGGACCACCTGTTCGACGCCGCCATAGGCGGGTGGTGGCACCGCCTCCTCGACCGGGGCGATCAGAGCGATCTTCATGGGCCCGCCGAGAGATCGGATTGACTGGTGGCGGCCAAGGGCTGAGAGACGACGCGTTGGTAGAGGGTCGCCGTGCGGTGGGCGATCTGGTCCCAGCGGTAGTGCCGGACCGCTCTGGCCCGGCCGGCTTCCGCGAGGTCGCGGCGCAGCCGGGGGTCGTCGAGAAGGCGGACAACAGCTCTCGCCAATGCCGCGGGGTCGCGCGGCGCGACCAACAGTCCGCACCTGCCGTCGGCCACCGTCTCGACGAGGCCGCCGACCGCCGACGCGACGACGGGAACTCCGCAGGCCATCGCCTCCAGGGGGGCGATGCCGAATGGCTCGTACCACGGAACGGCGACGAACACGTCGGCCGAACGCAGCAGCGTCGCCAGGTCGGAGTGTCGTACCGGGCCGCGAAACTCGACGCGGTCCGCGACGCCGAGCCGGTCAGCCAGCGCTCGCAGCACCGCGATCCCGGGATCCCGGCCGGACTCGCCACCGGCCACAACGAGTTCGGCTCCCGGTAGCGCCGCGAGCGCCCGCACGGCGTCTCCCACGCCCTTGCGCTCCACGAGCCGTGAAACCGTCAGTAACCGCGGTCGGCGGCGCACCTCGACCGGCCCGGCGGGCTGGAACACCTCCGTGTCGACCCCGCACGGGATCACCCGTGAAAGCCTTGGCCGGGCCCCGAGGCTGCTCAGCTCACGTAGCTCGGCGCGGCTCGTCGCGACGATGGCCGCCACGTCGGTCGCCAGCCGGGCCTCGGCGCTGACACGCTCGCCAAGGCCCGGGAGATGCGGCTGAAACCGCCGCTTCACGGTTCCGAGGGCATGGAACGTCTGCACGACCGGGATGGTGAGCTGCCTGGCCGCGGCGATGGAGGCGACGCCCGACATCCAGAAGTGCGCGTGGACGACGTCGGGCGGCCGCGCGGCCCACCGACTGGCAAGACCAGCGGAGAAGGCACGCATGTGAGGCAGCAGGTCGTCCCGAGGGACGTGCCTGGCCGGTCCGGCGTCGACGAACTCGACGGTCCCGCCGCTTCCGAGGCGGACGCTGGCCGGCGAGGTGGTCCCGGTTCGGCGGGTGTAGACCGTGACCTCGGCGCCGAGCCGGACGAGGCCGCCCGCGAGCGCCGCGACGTGGACGTTCTGGCCGCCCGCTTCGGGCGCGCCCGGTGACACCAACGGATTGGCGTGTTCGGACACGAGCGCTACCCGCATCGCGTCACCCACGCCCCGTCACCGACCACGGCACTCAGTATTTCGGGCCGAAGGCGACCGTGCCCGACGCAACCGCAAATCCGCCTGACGCTGTTCCCTGACGACCGCCGACGCGAAGCCTCGGTTCCTAATCCGCTGACGTCGTCGCGGTGACCAGCTCAAAAGCACGCCACATGGCGGCGTAACGACCGGCGGCGGCGAGGAGCTCGTCGTGGGTGCCGGTCTCGGCGATGCGGCCGGCGTCGAGGACGACGATGCGGTCGGCGCCGCGGGCGGTCTGCAGCCGGTGGGCGATCAGGATCGTGGTGCGGGCCCGCGAGATCCGCTGCATGGCCGCCGTCACCCTCGCCTCGGTCGCGAGGTCCAGGTTGGAGGTCGCCTCGTCGAGCAGGAGGACGGCCGGGTCGACGAGCTCGGCGCGGGCCAGGGCGATCAGCTGCCGCTGGCCGGCCGACAGCGACCGGCCGCGCTCGGCGACCTCGTGCAGGTAGCCGCCGGACAGGGTCGCGATGAACTCGTGGGCACCGACGGCCCGGGCCGCGGCCTCGACCTCGGCGTCGGTCGCCTCCGGCCGGCCGTAGGCGATGTTGTCCCGGATGGTGCCGGTGAACAGGAACGCCTCCTGCGGCACGTAGCCGAGTTGCTGGCGGAATGCCGGCAGGTCCAGCCCGCGCAGGTCCTGGCCGTCGACCCGGACCGAGCCGGCGTCGGGATCGTAGAACCGGGCGAGCAGCTTCATGACCGTCGACTTGCCCGCGCCCGTCTCGCCGACCAGTGCGACCGTCTCACCGGCGCGGACCCGCAGGTCGACGCCGCGCAGCGCTTCCGGCGGGCGGGCGGCCCGCGCTGCCGCGGCGGCGGCCATCGTCCGCGCGTCCTTGCCCGCGTCCTGCGCCTGGGTCCAGCCACGCTGGACGAGCCCGGCGGCCACGGCGGCCGACGCGGTCGAGACCGGGCCGGTCGGGTAGGCGAACCGGACGTCGTCGAGCGTCAGCTCGCCGCGCAGCCGGGCCGGGACGATCGCGTCGGGTGCCGGTGGGGTGAGCGTGCGCAGCCGCATCAGCTCGGCGATCCGGCTGACCGACACCCGCGTCTGCTGCCACGAGTCGAACACCTGGGACAGCTGCTGGATCGGTGAGAAGAACATGTCGATGTAGAGCAGGAACGCGATCAGCCCGCCGGCGGTGAGGTTCCCGTGCGCGATGAGGGCCGAGCCGAAGCCGAGCACGATCGCGTCGGCGACCGACGACAGGAACTGCACGAACGGGAAGTAGGTCGCGACGATGCGCTGCGCGGCGACCCGGGAGTCCAGGTACGCCCGGCCGAGGCCGTGGAAGTGCTCAGTGGTGCGGGCCTCGTGCACGAACGCCTGCGCCTCGCGGACCCCGGAGATGGACTCCTGGAAGTCGGCGTTGACGATCGCGATCCGTTCCCGGGACAGGTCGTACAGCTTCGCCGCCCGGCTGCGGAACGGGATGGTCGCGATGACGAGCGGGATCACCACCGTCAGGGTGAGCAGGCCCAGCTCCAGGTTCATCACGACCAGCGCGACGCCGACGCCGACGAAGGTCACCAGCGCGACCAGCGCGGCCAGCAGGCCGGTCTCGATGAGCGCCTCGAACTGGTCGACGTCGGTCGTCATCCGGGTCATGATCCGGCCGGACATCTCGCGCTCGTAGTAGTCCAGCGAGAGCCGCTGCAGCTGGGCGAAGATCCGGATGCGCAGCGAGAGCATGATGCGCTCCGCGGCCCGGCCGGTCACGAACGTCTCGCCGATCTGGTCGGCCCAGTCGACGAGCGTCAGGGCCAGGAAGAGCACCGAGGCGACCCACACCGCGGCCATCGAGCCCTCGGTGACACCCCGGTCGACGCCGACCTTCACGAGGGTGGGCCCGGCGAGGCCGATGACGGCGTCGAGGACGACGAACAGCAGGCCGAACAGCATCGGCCGGCGGAACCGGATCAGCAGCCGGCGCAGGCTGAAGTCGGGGTCGGGGCCGCCCTCGGTGGCGAGGTCGACGGCCGCGACGTCGCCGATCGGTGGCAACGCGTCGACCCGGGCGAGCAGTTCGGGGGTCGGCGCGAGGTTCAGCCGCCACGCACCCCCGGCCGCGCCACGGGCGGCACCGCCACCGAGCCCGGCGCCGAGCCCGCCGCCGGCGAGCAGCTGGGCCCGTTTGCCCGCGGCGGTCGTGGCGCCGGCCCGGCCGGCGGACTGCTGGGCCTTGGCCGCGTCCCAGGCGTCGGCCGTCGTCGTGATCGCGGCCGTCCCGGAGATCGCCGCGAACGCCTCGACGCTGTCGCCGAGCTGGGCCGCGAGCGCCGGGTCGAGGCCGGAGAGCAGCTCCCGGTAGAGGGAGCTGCGCTCGGTCAGCTCGTCGTGGGTGCCCTGGTCGACGACCCGGCCCTGGTCGAGGACGACGACGCGGTCGGCCAGGTGCAGCGTGGACACCCGGTGGGCGATCAGCACCGTGGTGCGACCGGGCAGCACGGCGCGCAGGGCGTCGTGGATGGTCGCCTCGGTCCGGGCGTCGACGGCGCTGGTCGCGTCGTCGAGCACGAGGATCCGCGGGTCGGCGAGGATCGCCCGGGCCAGCGCGACCCGCTGGCGCTGGCCACCGGACAGCGACAGGCCGCGTTCCCCGACGACGGTGTCGTAGCCGAGCGGAAGGCCGGCGATGAAGTCGTGCGCGCCGGCGGCACGGGCCGCCGCCTCGACCTGCTCCTGCGTCACGCCCTGTTCCTGAGTGACGCGACCGCCGGCCCGGCCGTAGGCGATGTTGGCCCGGACCGTGTCGGAGAACAGGAAGCTCTCCTCGAACGCGAACCCGACCTGGCGGCGCAGCGACGCGAGCCGCACGTCGCGCAGGTCGTGGCCGTCGACGGTCACCCGGCCCGCGTCCGGGTCGTGGAACCGGCCCAGGAACGCGGCCACCGTCGACTTGCCGCTGCCGCTCGGCCCGATGATCGCGACCCGCTCGCCGGCGCCGATCCGCAGGTCGAAGCCGCGCAGCACCGGCGGGCCATCCGGGTAGGCGTACTCGACGTTCTCGAAGACGATCTCGCCGCGAACCGGGCCGAGCTCCACCGCGTCCGGCCGGTCGGCGATCGAGGGCGGGAGCTCCAGCAGCTGGAAGATCCGTTCGACGCTGGCCCGGGCCTGCTGGCCCATCGTGAGCACCCCGGCGAGCTGCCGCGCCGGCGAGGTGAACTGGGCGACGTAGGTCGAGAACGCGAGGAACGTGCCGATCGTGATCGAGCCGTGGACGGCCATCCAGCCGCCGAGGGCGAGGATCGCGACCTGGGCGAGCGCCGGGACCGCCTCCAGCAGGGGCCCGTACCGGGACTTCATCCGGACGGCGCGCATCCGCGAGCCGTAGAGCGTGCCGGTGGCGGCGGCGAGGCGGCGCAGCTCCCGCTCCTCCTGGCCGAACGCCTTCACGACCCGGACGCCGTTCACGTCCTCGTCGACGATCTGCGCGACGTCGCCCTCGCGCTGCTGGGCGTCCCAGCTGGCGGGGAACACCCGGGTCCGCAGCCGGTAGGAGACGGCGACCAGCGCCGGCGCGACCACGAGTCCGACGACGGCGAGCCCGGGCGCCAGGATGAACATGACGATCAGCGAGCCGAGCATCATCAGCAGATTGCCGGACAG
This sequence comes from Frankia sp. AgB1.9, assembly GCF_016786355.1. Lineage (GTDB taxonomy): Bacteria > Actinomycetota > Actinomycetes > Frankiales > Frankiaceae > Pseudofrankia. The sequence continues at coordinate 10,552 of NZ_JADWYX010000112.1, read as the reverse complement.
CAGCGGCAGGAACATCAGCAGGCCCTGGACCAGCGCCGAGTCCGAGTTCGCGCGGGCGACCAGCTGGCCGGTGGGCATCCGGCTCAGGTTGTCCTGGTCCATCGTCAGCAGATGGTCGTGCATGGCGTTACGCAGGTCGTACTGGACGGCGAGGGCCGCCTTGCCGCCGTAGAAGCGCCGCAGGTGGGCGAACCCGAAGCTGGTGATCGCGATGGCGATCAGGAGCAGCAGCCACGGCCACAGCGGCGCGCTGCGCTGGACGATCACCCCGTCGACGATCTGGCGCGCCACCAGTGGCACGAAGGCCTGGGACCCGCTGCCGAACACCGACCCGACCAGGGCCAGCGCGACGGCGCCCTTGTGCCGCAGCAGGCAGCCCCACAGCCGCCGGATCCAGCCGGGCCCCTGCGGCGTTGCCGGCTCCCCTAACCCGGGCGGCTCGGTGACCGGTGGCCGGGTGGTGGCCGGCCCGGCCGTCGGGAGGTGCGGAGCGTCCCCAGGGTTCGTGGTCATCGACACTCCGTAGCTCAGGTTCGGCAGCTCAGGCTCGCCGGGTGAGGCCCCGGGCGGCGGCACGGTCGGCGAGGTACCCGTCGACGGCCCCGTCGAGTGCCCGCAGGGCGTCGAGGACGGCGGCTGGTTCGGGGGTCCGGGCGGCGAGCTCGCCGAGACGGTCGAGCATCGCCCGCTCGGCCGCGTCGAGGATGGCCTGGCCGTCGTCCGTGAGCCGCAGGGCGGCGGCGCGCTGGTCGTCGTCGACGGCGGCGCGGGTCAGCAGGCCGCGCTGGCGCAGCGACTCGACGGTGGCGCTGATCGTCGGCTTGCCGAGCGCGAGCCGGGCCGCGATCCGCGACGCCCGCTCGTCGCCGGCCGCGACGGAGGCCAGCACCCGGTACTGCGCCAGGCTCAGCTCCCCCGACGCCCGCTCCAGGACCCGCGCCGCCCCGACCAGCGCGCGCACGGCCGCGACGGGCACAACCCCCGCGGGCACGACCCCGGCGGGCGGTTCGACCGGGACAGGCGTCTCCATGTCCCCGACGTTACCAAATTAGTTCGGGTAACGAACCACATCGTGGGTACAGGGCGCGCTTGGCTGGCGCCAGGTGCTGGTCCGGTCCGGCTGTCAGATCTCATTTGATCTGACCGTGTCTCACTGGACCTGTCCGTAGCGGTGGCCGGTCTCAATCGTGATCAGGGGCCGGCCAAGCTCACGGCGACCTGGGCCCGGCGTCGGGGCGGCGTACAGCGTCGGCGAGGAGACCGTGCGCGGCAGGATGTGAGTAGAAAATGGCGCTATGCCCGATGATGAGTCAAGACCAGTCTGGCCGACCAATGCGGCGGGAGAGACCTACGGATCGGGATTGCCGGCCGTGCGGCTCGGCCTGCCTCGAAGCGAGTTTCCGGACCTGATCTCGGCTGGGCTCAGGGACGGGAAGCGCGGCTACGTCAGGCGGACCGAACTCGACGTGGCGAGCGGGATGCCCGGAGTTGTCGCGAAGACTCCCGGAGAAAAGGCCGCGGAACGGGCACAGGCACGCGGCCGGCGAGCAAACCCTGGTACCGGTCTACGAGCAGGACGGCGTGACCGTCATCGGCACCTTCGCAGTCGGCTCCCGGCCGGAACCGCCGAACCTGCCCGGCCAGCGCCGCTAGCGCGGCTTGGGCGTCTGCGGCGCGCCGCCGCGCCAGCCAGCAACGCTGGCTTGCCTTGCACTTTCGGTGCGGGCTTCTCCACCTCCGCGACTGTCTGGTCGATGCTCAGGTCATCGACGTCGAGCTGGCGGACGTCCGCGGCGATCATCTCCTGGGTGATCAGCTCGCCGAGCCGGAGGTGGAGTTCGCGCGCTGGGCGTGGATGATCGCGGTGCTCGAGACGCGCGCGCTGGACCTGCGGTGAGGGGATCAGGAACACCGCGAGGGCTCCTGGCGGCAGCATCGCGGGGGTGATCTGGGTGCCTTCGGCCACGATCAGCGGGCTGGTGGGCAGTGCCCGCAGGTCGTCGACGGTCATCGGGCCGCGCTCGCGTTGCAGCGCCATTGGCAGGATGTCCTCGACCGACAGGGCTCGGCGTTGTTGCCGGGTCATCGATTCCCATCGCACTGCTGCCGGCACCCCGGCCTTCGCGGCCCGTTCACGATGCACCCAGCTATGAACATCGGAGTGATACCACCGCAGGCCGTGGCGCCTGCTCAGTCGCCGGGCGACAGTCGTCTTGCCAGAGCCGGGTGGTCCACCGACCCACAACACGTGCGCCAACGAGTCCACCATGACCTTGTATCCCAGATCTCCGGTCAGTGGGCCATCAAAGCCTGCGGCCTGGTGGCACGTTGCGAGAACGGCTGTTCAGGTCGCTCGATCTGGCCGGGCTGCCAGGCGACCTGTTCGCGTGGTCTCGTGTGGTTGGCCAGTGTCTCAATCAACCGGCGCCGTCGCTTGAGCGCCGATAGCCTTGCCAGGGCCTGCCCGTCTCGCCTTCGGAAGGATCGGCCATGGTGCAGCTGTTCTCGCCCATCGAGCCGTATGCGCATGGCCTTCTCGATGTCGGTGCGGGCAACCAGATCTACTGGGAGACCAGCGGCAACCCGGCCGGGAAGGCGGCGTTGTGGGTGCACGGCGGTCCTGGCAGCGGCGGACGCCGTGGCAGCCGGCAGATGTTCGACCCGGAGGTCTACCGGATCGTCCTGTTCGACCAGCGCGGCTGCGGACAGAGCCGACCGCACGCCTCGGACCCGGCTGTCAGTCTGGAGCACAACACCACCGAGCACCTGATCGCCGATATGGAGCGGCTCCGGGAGCACCTGGGTATCGAGCGGTGGCTCCTTTACGGCGGCTCGTGGGGCTCGACGCTGATCCTCGCCTATGCCGAGCGTTACCCCGAGCGGGTCTGCGAGGTCGTCATCGTCGGAGTCACCATGACCCGGCCCGAAGAAATCGACTGGCTTTACCGGGGCGTCGGCCGCCTCCTGCCCGGCCCCTGGGAGACGTTCCGCGACGCGCTGCCCGAGGGGGATCGGGATGGCAATCTCGTGACCGCCTACAACCGGCTGCTGAACAGCCCCGAGGAGGCAGTCCGGGTGAAGGCCGCGCGGGCCTGGTGCGCCTGGGAGGACGCTGTCATCGCCCACGAGGCACTCGGTAGGCCGGGCCAGTACAGCGCCAAACCCGACGCTGCGCTGATGGCCTTGGTCCGGATCTGCACGCACTATTTCGCGAACAACGCCTGGCTGGAGGACGGGCAGTTGCTACGCGACGCGCATCGGCTGGCCGGGATCCCGGCGGTGCTGATTCACGGCCGACTCGACCTCGCCGGCCCACTCACGACCGCGTGGGAACTCGCCAAGGCGTGGCCAGACGCGGAACTGAAGGTGATCGACGACTCGGGTCACACGGGCAGTCCCGCGATGCAAGACGCGATCATGGAAGCGGTTGAACGGTTTGGGAAGAACCCGCGGTGACCGGCTCGCTGCCGCCGGTGGCGTGACGTCCTCTTCTGAAGACCTCACCTCAGCAAGTTCGCCGAGCAACGCAACACCTTCCACGCCGCGTCCCTAGTCGGCGGCGGCCGCACACGTCCCCTCCCGGAAATAGGCCAGTTCAAGTGAGACAACCAGACGGCGACGAGTCTCGGTCAATCTGACCAGTCCCAGCTCAGGGCGCATACCTCTGGCCAGACCACTGGGAACTGACACCGGCGGTCCGGTCCGGGATGGCGTCAGGCCGCGCCGGCGCGGGGTTCGCCGAACCCCGCGCGGCGGGCTGCCGGACCGGTCAGTCGTTCTGGTCGCCGAGCTTCTCGACGAAGTCCTGGGCCTTGTCGACCCCGGTGTCGATGTGGTCGCTGTACTTGCCGCCGGTCCGGTCGTCGACCAGGTCGCCGGCCTTCTCCAGGCCGCCCTTGATCGCGTCAGCGTGGTCGCCGGCCAGATCCTCGGCCTTGTCCTTGAGGTCGCCGAGGTTCTTAAGGTTGTCGAACATGCGTGGGCCTCTCTCCGTACGGCTGCGAACGCGGCAAAAGCAGCCTATGGAAGCGGGGCGGGCCTGACGCCCGATCCAGCGCCTGAGCAGCCCGTTCACCGCGTCCCCGCAGGCACGAACGGGCGTGGACACGCTGGCCGGCCGTGATCAGGCTCCAAGGAGGGTCGCGAGGACCCGGCCCGCGGCACCGGTGTCGGCGGTGACCCCGGCGAGCACCTCGACCCGGTACTCCAGCCGCGGCTCGGCGACCGGGACGGCGGCGACGTCGGCGCGGCCGGCGACCGCCCAGGCCGGCAGCAGGACGAGGCCGGCGCCGGCGGCGACGAGCGCGGCCAGTCCGGCGAGGTCCGTGCCCGCGTAGACGGCGCAGTGCGGCAGCCGTTCGGCGCCGACGGCGCGACGGACGTCCGCCGCCGGTGCCGCCGCCGCGGGCGCGTCGAGCCAGCGGGCGTCGGCGAGGTCGGCGAGCCGCAGGCCGGGGCGGCGGGCGAACGGATGGTCGGCCGGCAGGATGACGCTGACCGGGTCGACGGCGATCTCCACCGCCCGCAGCGGGCCGACGTCCGGCAGTCGCAGCGGGTCGCCGGGCGTGGCGAGGCCGACGGCCAGGCCCAGCTCGCAGGCGCCGCGAGCCACGTCGATGGCGACCGCGTCCAGGGCGGCCACGGTGATCGTGACGTCGAGTCGCGGCATCGAGTCCATCGCCGCGCCGAACGCGGCCGCGAGCCGGGGCAGCGCGAGCGGGCAGGCGGCGACCCGCAGCTGGTCGGGCGGCCCGCCGGCCGCCCGCAGCACGTCGGCGCGGGCGGCGGACGCGCGCAGCAGCAGCGGCTCGGCATGCTCGAGCAGCCGCGCGCCGGCGGCGGTCGTGGCGACCGGCCGCCGGGTCAGCAGAGACGCCCCGCCCAGCGACGCCTCCAGCGCGGCGATCTGCTGGGACACGGCGCTCTGGGTATAGCCGAGCTCCCGGGCCGCCGCCGAGAACGAGCCCGAGCGGGCGACCGCGGTGAAGGTACGAAGCAGCACCAGGTCCACCAGGCCAGTCTCGCCGACATCAGGACCGCTTATCGAGGGACCAGCGATTATCGTTGGACCTGAACCAGCGGGCTGCCCAGCATCAAGGCATGGCCTCCTCGACCAGCAGCCCGTTCACCGCCGCCAGCCTCGCCACCTCCGCTGCCACCGCCACGCCCGTCTCCGCCACCGCCCGGGTCGCGCTCGTCGGAGACCGGTCCGCCGACGTCGCCGCGCACGGGCGGATCCCGGCGATCCTGCGCCAGCTGCGCGACCGCGACGGCCTCGTCCTCGACGCCTACTGGGTGCCCACCCCGGACGCCGCCCAGCCGGGCCTGCTCGACGGTTTCGACGCGATCTGGCTGCTGCCCGGCAGCCCCTACGTCGACGAGGCGGGGGCGGTCGAGGCCGCCCGGCACGCGCGCACCAACCGGGTGCCGTTCCTCGGCACCTGCGGCGGCTTCCAGCACGCGGTCGTCGAGTTCGCCCGCAACGTCGCCGGGCTTCCGGACGTCGGGCACGCCGAGGTCGACCCGGACGCGGCGGACCATGTCGTCGTACTGCTGGCCTGCTCGCTGAAGGGGCACGAGGCCGCGGTGCGGATCGAGCGCGGCTCGCTGGCCGAGTGGGTGTTCGGCGTCGAGCGGTCGGTCGAGCGCTACCACTGCTCCTACGGTGTCGCGGCCGAGCATCTGGACCGGCTGCGGGCGGCCGGGCTGCGGTTCAGCGGCGTGGACGAGGCGGGCGACGCGCGGGTGCTGGAACTGGCCGACCACCCGTTCTTCCTGGCGACGCTGTTCCAGCCGGAGCTGGCCTCCGACCAGCCGCGGGTCCATCCGGTGATCCGGGCCTTCGCGACCGCCGCGATCTCCCAGGCCGCCCGGCTGCGGACCGCGAAGCACGCCGCCTTGTCCGACCTGGTCGCCTGATCGGCGCGGGCCCGGCCGGATAGGTTCCCGGAAGGCCACCCGACGGGCAGGAAATCGATGAGTGACGTGATAGGCCAGGCGCCTGGCCCGGCCGGCGAGTTCCTGGTCCGCGGTGCCTTTGTGCTGACGATGGCCGGGCTACCCGACCCAAGTGGGCGGGACCGCGCGCCGGGCGTGCGGCTCGACGGCGTGGTGGCGGACGGGGCGGTGCACGTCCGGGACGGGGCGATCGCCGCCGTCGGGCCGTTCGTCGAACTGGCCACGGCACGACCTGGCGTACCGGTCCACGGGGACGGGACCGGCGTCGTGCTGCCCGGCCTGGTCAGCACCCACACCCACCTGTCCGAGGCGCTCGCCACCGGGATGGGCAGCGAGCTGTCCCTGTTCGAGTGGGGGGCGGAGATCGTCGGGCCGCTCGGCACGGTCCTGACCCGCGCGGACGCGGCCGAGGGCACGGCGCTGCGGGCCGTCGAGATGCTGCTGTCCGGGGTCACGACCGTCAACGACATGTTCTGCCACGCCAACATCGGCTCGCGGGCGAGCCTCGGCGTGGTCGACGGCCTGGTGCGCGCGGGCCTGCGTGGCGTCGTGTCGTACGGAGCCGAAGACAGGATGGCGCCGGGCGCCGGGGACCCGGAGCGGGCCGCCGAGATCATCGAGGACGTCGTCGCCGAGCAGCGGGAGCTCGCCGCGGCGGCGGCCGGCGCGCCGCTGCTGGAGTTCCGGTACGGCATCGGGACCCTGCTCGGCCAGTCGGACCCGCTGCTGGAGCGGGGCGTCGCGCTGTGCCGGGAGCACGGCTGGGCGGTGCACACCCACCTCGCCGAGGTGCGCGAGGAGGTGACGATGTCCCGGCTGCGCTGGGGCCACCGCACCATCGAGCACGCGCACCGCCTCGGCTACCTGGAACGGCCGCTGATCGCCGGGCACTGCGTGTGGCTGACCGAGGCGGACATCGCGCTGCTCGCCGCGCACGGGGTCGCGGTCGCGCACAACCCGGTGGCGAACATGATCCTCGGCTCCGGGGTCTGCCCGGTGCCTCGGCTGCGCGCCGCAGGCCTCGCGGTCGGCATCGGGACCGACGGGGCCGCGTCGAACGACAGCCAGGACATGCTGCAGGCGGTCAAGGCGGCGGCCCTGCTGCAGAAGGTGCACCACCAGGACGCCCTCGTCATCGACGCCCTCGACGTGCTGACGATGGCGACGATCGACGGCGCCCGGGCGCTCGGCCTCGACCATCTCGTCGGCAGCCTGGAGCCGGGCAAGCGGGCCGACCTGGTGCTGCTCCAGGACACCGTCGACATCGCCGTGCTGCACGACCCGATCGGCCAGGTCGTCTACGGGGCCTCGCCGCGCTCGGTGCGCGACGTCTGGGTCGACGGACGCCAGGTCGTCGCCGACCACGCCTGCGTCACCGTCGACGAGCGGGCCCAGATCGCGCGGTGCCGCCCGCTGGCGGCCCGGCTCGCCGCCGCGGCCGGGCTCGTCGCGGCCGGCCACGCCACCGCGCCGCCGGCCCGCACCCGCTGACCTGGCCGGTCACGGATCAGGCGGCCGTTAGAAGGGGTTGATCGCGTCCCGGTCCTCCCTCTGTCGGGACCCGGTGACGGCCTGCGCCGGCCCGCGGTCACCGTCTCCGAACCCCGCCTCGGCTGTCCGCCCGAAGCCGTCCACGAGCAGCCGCGGCCGAGGTCGGATGAAGGTCTGGCGGCCGGCCTTCCAGCCGGCGAGCGGCTGGACGCACTCGCGCAGCGCCGTGACCGGGTCGGGGGCGTCGAGCAGCACCACGTCGGCGGGCGCTCCCACCTCGATCCGGCGGGCCCCGCCGACGATCGCCTCCGCCGCCGCGGTCACCATCGCGAACACCGACCGCAGGTCGTCGTCGGTGTCCAGCTGGCTGACGATCGCGTACAAGTTCGCCATCCGCAGCAGGTCGGCGTCCCCGAACGGGGTGAACGGGTTCACGACGTTGTTCGTCGCGACCGCCATCGCCAGGCCCGGGACCTGGGTCGCGACGGCCGGGGCTACGCCCCGCGGGACGAGCCGGTCGGCGTCCCGGCCGGAGAGGAACAGGTCGGTCGCGGGCAGCACGACCAGGCCGATCCCCGCGTCGGCGAGGCGGCGCGCCACCGCGAGCCGGTCCACCGGGGCGAGTGCCGACAGCTTCGTGACATGGCCGACGGACGTCCGGCCGCCCCAGCCACGCCGCCGCGTCTCGGCGACGACCAGCGACAGGTGCTCCCACGACGGGTCCAGGTCGAAGTCGACGTGGAAGTCGACCGGCACGTCGAACTCCACCGCGAGGTCGAAGATGGCCCGGACGTGGGCGGCCGGGTCTGCGTCCGTGTACGGGCAGCCACCGACCTCGTCCGCGCCGCGCTCCAGGGCGCGGCGCAGCAGGCCGAGCGTCCGCGGAGCCTGGGTCGTACCATCCTGCGCGAACGCGGACAGCCGCAGGTCGACGGCGTGCGCGTACTCGTCCCGCAGCGCCGCCAGGGCCTCGAACGAGCGCAGGCCCGCGTCCGAGTCAGCCTCGACGTAGGAACGCATCCGGGTGGTGCCATTGGTGATGGCCCGGCGCAGTACCCGCGCGGCGCGGTCGTGGACATCGTCCACGGTGAAGCCACGCTTGGCCGCCCGCACCTGAGCGACGGCCTGCGCGAGGCCGGCGCCACCGCGACAGCGATCGAGGATGTGCGCCTTGTCGAGGTGGACGTGCGCGTCCACGAACCCGGGGAACGCGAACGCCCCGCCGGCGTCGAACACAGCCGGGCCGTTGGCGTCGGCGGTGCCGGCGTCGCTGCCGGTGCCGGTGCGGGCGTCGGGGGCGGTGCCGTTGGCGGTGCTCCTGGCGATGCCGGAGTCGGGATCGCTGGCGGTGTCGCGACCGGCTGCTAGCCGGGGCGGGGTGTACCGGTCGCCCGGGTGTCGGGCCGGCTCGATCGCCGCGATGAGGCCGTCACGCAGGATCAGGTCGACCGGTGGGCCGGCCAGGCCCGCGCCGCCCGGCCGGACGGCACCGGAACCGGCCGGAATCGCGAGTCGGACGTCACGGATGACTACCGTGGAAGGCCCCACGTCACGGCCCTGCGTGCCGGAGGTCGTCACGAGCCGGCCGGCCGCTGCGCGGCCTGTCCCTCGGCGCCGCCGTCGACGCGTCGCTCGGGGCCCTGCTTGCCGGGTCGCTCTGGCCCCTGGTTGTTGCGTCGCTCGGCCGGCTGGTCGACGCCGTTCCCGGGAGTCGGCCAGCTAAGGCGGATCAGGCTGGCGGGACTCATCCGGCCAACGTAGGCGAGCCCGATGACGGGCCAGTTTCGACAGCCGTGCGAGGACTGTTTCTCTGGCCTGCTCTCCAGCAGGGCTACGTCCGCGGCTCGGGAACGCTACGGGCTGGTCAGCAGGCCGCGAACCAGCGGCTCGTAGTGATCGAGCGGGCTGGTCGGGTAGTCGGGGTCGAAGGAGGTCTGGTCGTACCTGGCGCAGAACTCGGCGGTGAGGTCGAAGTTCGGGTGACTCCGGTACCTGTCCCGGACGTTCCGATCGCCGCCAAAGAAGTGGAAGTAGTAATAGCCCTGGAACTCTGCATGATGAGCCACCAGCCAGTGCAGCTCGGGCGAGACGAATGGCTTCAGAACCGCGGCAGCCATCTCGGCATGGTTCGCGGGGGCGAGCGTGTCACCGATATCGTGCAGCAGTGCGCACAGCACGTACTGGTCGCTCTCACCAGCCCGTTCGGCCCTGGTCGCCGTCTGAAGGCTGTGCGTCAACCGGTCCACCGCGAAACCGCCATGCTTTCCGGAAAGAAGCCGCAGATGCCCGAGAACCCGGTCGGCCAGCAGTCGGCTCGCCTCCCGTTCCGCCGCGTCGATGACCCGCCAGTCCGACGCGGTCCCGTCGGCCATCGCCCGGAACTTCGCAAGCTCCAAAGGCCCCGCTACCGGCGACCCTGCCGTCGCGTCCTGCTTACTCATGACGTCCTCCGTCCACGCCCGGCCCTCTCGGGACGGTAGGCGAACTCGGCATCGGCCCCAACCGCTTTACGGATGCCCGTCTCCGCGGAACGCGAAGATCAGGTGCCCGCCACCGCGTCCCGACCGCAAGGCCCCGCGTCGGCCCGCTCCCTTCGCCAGACCCGCGACCATTGAGGTCCGCACGTCCTTCTTGATCGGCGTTTCCGCCCTCCGGTGGCTACGAAACGAACCCAGCAACGACCACCGGAGGGCTGAAACGCCGATCATGGAGACACCAGGACCGGCGACCGCGGCGGCTCTTGCGCGTTCCGCGGAGCGCGCAAGATCAGGTGTCCGCTTGCGGGTCCAGCAACCTGAGGACGGCCGGCTGCAGGGGGCCGCGCGCGTTCCGCGGAACGCGGAGATCGGATGCGTCCCGCGCGCGTCGCACCCCCTGGTCTCGCGGACCGCGACCATCGAACGTGTCCCGAAAGCCGCGCCGCCTGCGCGTTCCGCGGAACGCAGCGGAACGGGGAGATCGATGGCGTTCCGTAGGCCCTGTCCGAGCACGTCCCTCGGGCGGCGCGGCGTCCGCGTTCCGCGGAGCGCGAAGATCGAGTGGACGGGCCGCCAGCAGGCGGCCGGCCGCGGTTCCGCGGGACGCCGGGGCTGGGATCCGTGTC
>NZ_JADWYX010000111.1 GCF_016786355.1 Frankia sp. AgB1.9 | reverse complement strand
CCGGGTCCGGTACGGGACGCGGGTGATCGGGGTGTCCCGGCAGGGCCGCGACCGGCTGGTCAGCGCGGACCGCGACGGAGCACCGTTCATGATCCACACCGTCGACGCACGCGGCGTCGAAACGCGTCACACGGTCCGCGCGGTGATCGACGCGTCGGGGACCTGGCGCCAGCCCAACCCGGCCGGCGCGGACGGTCTGCCCGCGCTCGGCGAGCGGGCGGCGGTCGCCGCCGGTGTGCTGTCCTATCTGCCTCCGACTCCCGCGCAGGTCGCGGCCCTGGCCGGAGGGCATGTGGTGGTGGTCGGGAGTGGTCACTCGGCGATGACCGCGGTCATCGACCTCGCCGCGGTCGCCCGCGAGGTGCCGGGCACGCGGATCAGCTGGGTACTGCGGCGCGGCACGGTCGGCGACGCGTTCGGCGGCGGTGCGGCCGACGCTCTGCCCGCCCGCGGTGCCCTCGGGGTCCGCTCCCACCAGGCGGTCGATGACGGGCTGGTCGATCTGGTCGCTGGGTTCCGCGTGGAGCGGGTCGATTTGCGGGACGGGCGGGTCGTGTTGCTCGCCGAGGACGGCCGCAGTCTGCCGCCGGCCGATCGGGTGGTGGCGGTGACCGGGTTCCGGCCGGACCTGTCGTTCCTGTCCGAGATGCGCTTGGACCTCGACCCGATCCTGCAAGCCCCGGTCCGCCTTGCTGGCGAGATCGATCCCAACGTGCACTCGTGCGGCACCGTCATGCCGCACGGCGCCCGCGAGCTCGCCCACCCCGAGAAGGGCCTGTACTTGGTCGGGATGAAGTCCTACGGCCGGGCACCGACGTTCCTCGCGATGACCGGCTACGAACAGGTCCGTAGCGTCGTCGCCGCACTCGCCGGCGACCACCAGGCCGCCGCCCGCGTCGAGCTGACCCTCCCGAACACCGGCGTCTGTTCCGGTGGCGGTCTGGCGGACGACCCAGCGGGAGCCGAGGGCGGCGGGGGTTGCTGCGCGCCACCGGTCGAGGTGCTCTCGATCGGCCGCGCTCCGGCGTCAGCATAGGTGCGCTGGTGGTCGACATCTCCACCGCAGCGGGGCCCGCGGCGGCCGGTCCCCGGCGGGCCCTGACAGCGCTGTGCGTGACCACGATCGTCAGCTACGGCGTGCTCTACTACGCGTTCCCCGTCCTCGCCCAGAGCATCGCCGCCGACACCGGCTGGTCGCGCACGGCAGTGACCGCGGCGTTCTCGGCGGGGAACCTACTGGGCGCGGTCGCGGGCGTGCCGGTCGGGCGCGTTCTGGGCCGGCACGGCCCGCGGCCGGTGATGACCGCGGGCTCGACCCTGGCCGTCGCCGCCCTGGCAGGAGTGGCCGAGGCGCCGTCGTATGGCTGGTTCCTCGCCGCCTGGCTGATAGCCGGCGTCGCGATGGCCGGGGTGTTCTACCCACCCGCCTTCGCCGCGCTCACCGGCTGGTACGGACCCAACCGAGTACGCGCACTGACCACCCTCACCCTCGCGGCGGGCTTCGCCAGCACGATCTTCGCGCCGCTCACCGCCACGCTCGCGGGCCACCTGGACTGGCGCGAGGTCTACCTCGTCCTCGCCGCGATCCTCGCCGCGATCACGATCCCCGCCCACGCCTGGGCACTCAGCCCACCCTGGCGCCCCGAGCAGCACGCCAGCCCCAGCCAGGAGCAGGGGAGCCACACGGCGGACCGGCTCAGTGATCGTCGGGTGCTGGCCAGCCGCGAGTTCCTGCTGCTCGTCACAGCACTGACGTTCAGCGCGTTCGCGCTCTACGCCGTCGTGGTCAACCTCGTCCCCCTGCTGACCGGCCGAGGCCTGTCCACGACCCTCGCCGCCTGGGCGATCGGCCTCGGCGGCGTCGGCCAGGTCGCCGGCCGCCTCTGCTACCGACCGCTGGCCGCACGACTGACCGTGCGAGGCCGCACCGCCACGGTCATCGGCGCCGGCGGCCTCGCAACCCTGATCCTCGGCACCCTGCCCGGACCGGGCTTCGCACTGGTAGCAGTCGCCGCGCTCGTCGGAGCAATACGCGGCATGTTCACCCTCGTCGAAGCCACGATCGTCGCCGACCTGTGGGGAACCGCCCGCTTCGCCCGACTCAACGGCGTCTTTAACGCCCCCCTCACCGCCGCGACCGCCCTCGCCCCTAGCATCGGCGCCGCCCTCGCCGCAGCTATGGGCAGCTACCCACTACTGTTCGTCACCCTCGCCGCCGCCGGAGGACTCGGCGCCGCACTGGCCATCGCCGCGACCTCCCGGCCCCACGCTGCCGTCTCTGTCCAGAACCGCCCGGACGGCGCTGCCCCGGAAGGTCACACCGCCGCGGCGTGACGGCGCCAGGCTGCCTGCCGAGCGAAAGGCGAGGCCCTCCGGTGTGGCTCGCTGCGGCCGCTTCTAGAGGATCAGCCGCCGGTCGCCCCTGCTTGACTCCGGCGGGCGGTCTGCCGTCCAGGCGCGCGAGACGGTCTCTCGGGGACCGTCTCGCGTGTCGTGTGCGGCGACGCGACGCCTCCGAGACAGGCGCTGTTCGCCGGGCTATGGAATGGTCGGCGACGAGCTGCCCAGACGGGCGAGTCGGGCGTGTCGGTGAGGAGGAGCCAGCCGGCTTTGGTCACGATCGTGTTCGGATTCGTGGCCGGCCTGGTACTCGCGACGGTCACGGCGCCGGTCGGCGTCTCCGGTGCGGTGTTCCTGCTGCCCGTCCAGCTCGACCTCCTGTCCGTCCCGAGCCCGGCCGTGACCCCAACGAACCTGATCTACAACGTCATCGCCACACCAGGATCACTGCTGCGCTACCACCAGCAAAAGCAACTCGGCGGCGCGCTCACGCGCCGGCTGGTCGCGGGCACACTGCCCGGGGTCGTGCTCGGCGCGATCGTGCGGGTCCGCTACGCACCAGGAGCGGCCCTGTTTCGCCTGCTGCTGGCCTGCCTACTGCTGCCCCTCGGCATCTGGCTATGCGCCCGCACCCTGCGAACCCCACGCCAGCACGACCCCTCGCATCCCGGGACCAGGGCCGTCACGCTGGTCGCGCTGGCCGTCGGATTCGTCGGAGGCGTTTACGGCATCGGCGGCGGATCAATCCTCGGCCCAATCCTCGTCGGCCGCGGCATGCCCGTCGCCACGGTCGCGCCCGCCACCCTGGCCTCCACGTTTGTCACCTCAATCGCCGGAGCAGCGACCTACGGCGTTCTGGCTCTGACGACACCGGGCAACATCGCTCCCCACTGGGCCCTCGGTCTCGCCTGCGGCGCCGGCGGACTCACCGGCGGCTACCTGGGCGCCCGGCTCCAGACCAGACTTCCCAACACCGCCCTACGACTCGTCCTCGGCGGCCTCGCGATCGCCCTCGCCGCCCTCTACCTAGTCGAAGCCGCCTAGTGGGCGCCAGCGGGTCGTCACAAGGCAGGCTCGGTACCGGTAGCCGCCGGCAGGTGAGCTCTCTCGCCGCCTGGACTGAGGTCGAGTCCCCCTTGGGTCAGATCGTGCCCCTGCCGGCGGTCGGGAGAGCTGACCACCGTCCCGCCGCACCCGGCTTGACGTTCCCGCGTCCTAGGACCGTGCCTCGCGCGGGTCGGCGGCTGCCCTGGTCGCTGCCCTCCGGGTGGCGAGCGCCGGGATTTCGGCGATCGTGTCGTCGGTGAGGTCGTCCCAGTGGAGGCCGGTCGGTCGGTGGGCGTCCCGGCAGGCGATCACCTGTGTGGGAGTGACGATCAGGTCGACGCTGACGTCGTGTCGAGACGCGGGGAGCTCCTCGTCGAGGACCTGGAGGTCGTGGACCGTGGTGGCGATGGTGGTCGTGGGGGTGATGAGTCCGGCTTCCTGCAGGAGGGCGAATTCGAGGTCGGTGAAGCCGGCGCCTTTCCCGACGCGGACGCCCCGGAGGTCGACCGCGACGGACCCGCAGACAATCAGGTCGACCGGCCGCATCGCGCTGACGTCAACCAGGCGGCCCAGGCGGGCCGCCGCCTGGTGGGACGCCGCCTCATCCGGCGGGACGGTAAGCGTGGCCGGGTCTAGCTCGCAGAACGGCAGCGGGGCGGCAAGGCGGGGTACCGCCATGTACAGCAGCTTGCCGTCGGCCAGGGCACGGGCGCGTACGGGCAACTGGGCCCGGTCGGGAACAGCTTTGACGACTGCGGCATCCCGCCATACGGGCAGTCCGGCGAGCCGGTCGGCGGCCTGGTCGGAGCCGGTGAAGTCGGGGATGTGGCCGTGTACGCCGGGCGGCGCCGCGCGGGCACGTTCCAACAGGTCCCACACCTTGATCCGCGCGGCCTGTTTCGCGTTCTCCACGGTCATAGGGGCCTGCCGGCGGGGTCGATGAGGTCCAGGATTCGGTCGCCGACGTCGCGGACTGCGGGCTGGTCGGGCCATTGCTGGAGTTCGCGTCTGGCTTGGAAGATCAGGGTGAGGCTGCCGCCGCTCCAGGTCCTTGCGACGAGGTTGATGGTCTGGGCGAGGACCGCGCACGCCTGGTCGATCTGGTGTTGACGGATGTGCGCGAGCGCGAGGTTGCCCAGGATGACCGCGTCCGCCTTCGACTCCGCCGGGGAGCCGGCGCCGATGCTCGCGAGGAGGGATTCCGCGCGTTGGGGTCGGCCGAGCGCGAGATGGCAGGCGCCCGCCATCCGGGGCAGGTCGTGTGGGGAGATCAGGTGGAACGCCTCCCTCCGGCACCCACCCGTACGTCCTGTGAAGTGGATGCACCAGGCGCAGGAACGGGACTGTTGAGACGGCTGCGGCTGGGCGCGCACCCAGCCCCTCAGCCGGATCACGCCGATCCGCAAGTTTGCGGGTGGCCTCGTCGCTGATACCAGCGATGTCGCCTCCCGGTGATGCAAGCCCTCGCCGTAGTGGGCCTCCGACGCAGGAAAGTTAAGCGTGGATGATATGTTGATCCCCGATCAGTAAGCAGGCTGTCTTCTGGAGGGGCTATGGATGGCGACGTCGCGTCGTCGCGGTGGGCTGCCGCGCAGTTCGGCGAGCACGCGGCGAAGGTGGCGCGTGACGTGGCCGCCGGGCTGGTCCGCGCCCAGCGCTCGGCGCGTGTCGTACAGGAGATGGCCCAGCGCGAGGGCGCGGGAGACAGGCGTGCCTACGGCAGCATGTGGGCGCTGCGCTACAACTTCGTCGTCGAGCAGCTCCGGTTGGCTGACCTGCCCGGCTACCGGGCGCACAAGCCCAAGGGTGCGTCGTACAGCCTGGCGGTGGTCAATGGGCGGGTGCTGATCCCCTTCCGGCATGCGACGTCGCTCAACGTGCCGATCGACCGCGCGAAACTGCCCAACAAGATCCCCCGCCAGGTCTCACGGGAGAACGGCGTGCCACCGGCCCCGACTCTGTTCGACTTGCCCAGCGGTGAAGAGACGCCGGCAGGTCCAACCGAGCCGACCGTGGCCGAGGCCGCCGCGGCGGCCGAGGCGGAGAACCTGGTGGTGGTCTACGTCGCGTTCGTGGCCAACGCGGACAGCGACGAGGTGCTGGCGGCCTGGTGGGGAACGCCGGTCTCCCTGGAAGACGACGGCACCATGGTCTGGTCGCCCGAGCGGCTCGATCTCAGCGTCGGAGCCGCGAAGGCGGCCGACGGACGTCGTGCTGACCTCCGGATGACCGGAACGGACAGCACCGCGGCGGGCTTCGCTCAGGGCGATCTGCCGCCACTGAGTGTCACTCCTCGTGCCGAGCCCGCGCCCCTTCCGTCTGCCGAGGCCGACAACGAGGCCACCCGCGTGGCGCAAGACGGCGATGAGTAAGAACAGCCAGCCGCCCCTGTTCGCCACGCCCAGCGCTCGCCCGGGACGCACGGGCGCCGGGCAACCCACACCGGTCGAGGTACATGAGGCGTTCGACTCCACCCGACTGACCCAGGCGCGCCATCTCGCCGGAATGACCAAACGGCGCCTCGCCGACGAACTAGGGGTAACCCCGGCAGCGGTGAGTCAGTACGAGATGGGCACCAACCGGCCCCGCCCGGACCTGTTGCCACGGCTGGCCGAGGTCCTCGACGTGCCTCTGGCCTTCTTCCTGACACGGCCTCCGTATGTACGCCTGGACTCGTCGGCCGCGCACTTCCGCAGCCTGCGCAACACCCGCTCCTACCAGCGAGCGAAGGCCATTGCGCTCACCGAGCAGGTCTGGGAGCTGGCCTACGCGCTGGAGAAGCGGGTGCGGCTACCCTCCGTCGACCTACCCGGCTTTACAGGCGGCGAGGTCCACCCCGGCACCGAACTGCCCACTGACCCGGCAGCAGCCGCCCAAGCCCTGCGCGCCGCGTGGGGGCTCGGCACCGGGCCTATCACTCACCTGGTGCGGCGCCTGGAGGCGCACGGCATCGTTGTGCACACCTCGCAGCGCGACGACGACATGCGGTCAGTCGACGCCTTCTCCACCCCCCGGCTTCCCCGCCCGGTGATCGTGCTGACGCCCAACCGGACAGACGACGTGTACAACCACCGTTTCAGCGCCGCCCATGAGCTGGGTCATCTCGTCGTGCACGGCGAGGCCACCCCTGGCGACATCACCCAGGAACGCGAAGCCGACGCCTTCGCTGCCGAGTTCCTCACACCTCGAGAGTCGATCCTGCCTGAGCTGCCGGCCCGGGCCGACCTGCACCGGCTCTCACAACTGCGCTCCGCCTGGGGTGTGTCGGTGAAGTCCCTGGTCTACCGCTGCCGCGAGCTCGGCCTGCTATCGGACTCCTCCGCCAGCCGCGCCTATCAGCGCCTTCACAGCCTCGAGGGCCAACCCGGCTTCGCCGCCGAACCACCAGCCGGCTACCCCGGCGAACTGCCCGCGCTACTGTCCCAGGCATTTGACCTCGCCTGCGACCACGGGCTGACCATCACCGAACTAGCCCGAGAACTCGCCTGGACCGTTCCACGAGTCCGCCAGATGCTTGGCATCGAGATGCAGCGACCCGTCCTGCGTTTGCTCGCCGGCCAACCCTGACATGATCGTCGGTGCAAGATCGGCGCGTCGGAACTGTCGGACCGGCGCTCTATCCTGAAGGCTTGATCAATTGGCTGGCGTCGGGGGTGTTGCCAGTGGGAGAAGCGCGACTGACGGTCCAGATATCGCCGGAGGAAGCAGCTGGGCGGATCGTCGATGATCCACGGATAGCGATCGACTCGGAGTTGCTCGACGAGGTCGAGGTCAGTCGGGCGGTGACCGCGATCGGGCGACAGTTCGACGAGCTTGCAAGACTGTTCAGCGCGGCTTTGGAAGGTGCCCTGGATGGCACGCAGACGATATCCGCGGATCGATTCCAGGGGCTCGCGGAGATCGTCCGAACGCCGACCAGCGAAGCGTGGCAGCTCGGTGAATGGATGGCTGCGGTCGGTTCGGGGGCCCACCCGCTATCAGCTCGCGAGTGACGAGTAACCGCCCGCAGTCAGACCCTAGACGGAGACGCGTCCGCGTCACCGATCAAGGCATCCCCGGCTCCCTGGCCAGTGCATGCGGCACCGCCGAGCCTAGGCCGCCGTGCGACACACCGTCCGTGACGGGCGCATTCGGGAGCTTGTGGTTCCCATCGCAACGAGGAAGCCGCGCGAAGCGGCACAGTGGAGGCGAAGAGGTGGCTGTCCCCCTGGCTCAGCAGCGCAGGCTGCTCCAGCGGTCGGGCAACGTGTGTGCGTTCCCTGGCTGCGGATTGCTGCTGACCGCCGAAGGCACCCCGGACGATCCCGTCATCGTCCTCGGCGAGATCGCGCACATCGTCGCCGAGAGCCCGAACGGCCCACGCGGGGACTCGCCACTGACACCTGTGGAACGGAACCTGTATCCCAACCTGATCTTGCTGTGCAATCAGCATCACCAGTTGATCGACTCCGACGGGGCGGACGCGACCTACACCGTCGCCCGCCTGACGGCCATGAGGGACGACCACGAGGCCCGGGTCGAGCGCGCGCTGCACGGCCGTCACAACGTGACCACGGAGCTACCACCGGCTCGGCAGGACACGGTCTACAGCAACCTCCTGCCGGTCCAGCAGATGCCGAGGTACATCTACGGCGCGCCCTGCACGGCGGCCAGGGAGGCCGAGATCCAGCCGAAGAACCTCCCCGACGCGATGGCCGCGCCGTTCGTCCTCCGAGGGGGCTGCCTGTGGGCGTTCCAGGACCTGCGCGACGCGGACGGGCCGTTCGCCCACGTGATCACCGCCGCTGAGACCGAGCAGCATCTGACCACGGAGTGGTACGCCGAGCCCAACCGGCTCGGCTGGTACCTCGCGCTGCTGAACCGGTGCCTGAACAAACTGACCGGCCGGCTCGGACTCCGCCTCGACCGGGACCACCACCGGTACTACTTCGAGGCCGACGAGCCGGGCACACCGATGGAGGTCACCTACCGACCGCTGAACATGCAGAAGGCGACCCGCAGCGTCGTCTGGCAGCCGAAGAAGAAGAGCACCGGCGAGCCCCGCGACTACTGGCTGCACCGCGCCGTGGCGCTGCGCTTCATCCAGGCCACGCCCACCACGTGGCTGCTGAGCATCCGCCCCGAACTGCGGGTCACCTCCGACGGCCTCCACGCCCTCGACCCGCGGAACATCGGCCGACGCGTCACACGGTCCAAGGCCCGGATGTACAACTACGACCTCCTCGGGGAGGTGCAGTTCTGGCGCGGCTTCCTGGGCCGGTCCACCCCGACGATCACACTCGGGTTCGGAGTGTCCGCCCAGCAACTGGTGATCGCCACCTCGATGGGCAGCGGCACCGTGCGGTGGCCCGGCATACCCGAGGAACACGCCAAACCGTTCAGGAACGTCGAATACCTCGATGACCAGGCCAGCTGGGCCGAGGCCGAACAGCTCCCAGAAGAAGACGACGAGGCGGACGGCACCGACAACATAGCGATCTGGGACAACTCCGTCAGCGACGGTCAGGTGACCGCGTGACCATCGCCAGACCCGGCCCGCCGAGAACGTCGGCCACCCGGCCGCTCCTGATCGACACCGACTACCTTCCTGAGCCGCTCCTGCTGTTCGCGGATGACGGCCTGCACGTCGACCCCAAGTCTGGCATCGCTCGGTACGGCCCCCGCTCGCTCACGTCGACGGGCCGCCACCCCGGACGGCTCCGGATCGGGATCATCGGACGCGCCCAGCAGATCAGCACCGCCCGCCGCTGGTTGGAAAGCCAGGCCGCCGGGGTCAACGGCGATCCCAAGAACCCCGAGTTCCCCGGCTGGATGCCCGACCGCGGGTTCTTCTCCCAGCTGGAATTCGCCGACCCGTGGAACCAGGAACTGGGCCAGTCCGAACTGCGTAAGATCCTGGAGATCGAGTCACCGAGAGAACGGTTCGAGACGCTCCTGCGGCTTCTTGAGGACAAGCTACAACTACTCGCCGAACGCGACAGCCCACCCGAGTACATCCTCATCGCGATCTCCGACGAGATCGTCACCAAGTGCGGCACGGCGGACTACACCAACGCGGAGACCGGCACCGTGCACCGCGACCTGCGCCGCGCGCTGAAAGCCATCGCGATGAAGTACCGCATCCCGACGCAGATCCTTCGCGAAGCCACCATGGACGGGCGCGACAGGACCCCTGCCTCCAGGATCGCCTGGAACTTCTTCACAGCCATGTACTGCAAGGCGGGCGGCTACCCCTGGAGCCCGCACGGCCTGGCCGCAGGCACCTGCTACGTCGGCATCGGCTTCTACCGGCCACTCGGCGCCAGGGGTTCCACCATGCAGACCAGCCTGATCCAAGCCTTCGACGAACACGGTGAAGGCCTCGTCCTGCGAGGCCACGACTTCGACTGGGACCCAGACAAGACCGGCAGCAGGTCACCGCATCTGACCGCCGACGACGCCAACGCCCTCGTAACCAGAGTCCTCGACCAGTACGAGCGCCAGATGCACCAGACCCCGTCCCGAATCGTCGTCCACAAGACCTCCCGGTACTGGCCTGACGAACGCGAGGGCTTCCACGCCGCCATCGAGTCACGCGTGCGGCGCTACGACCTCATGGCCCTCGAGGCCCAGAGCGCAGTTCGCCTCATCACCATGTCGAAGTACCCACCGCTGCGCGGCACCAGGTTTACCATCGGCGACCTCGATTACCTCTACACCACCGGCTACCTCGCAGCCCTCGGCGAGTTCCACGGCATGCACGTGCCAGCGCCGCTCCAGGTCGCCGACCACATCGGCCAGGACACGCCTCGCGAAGTTCTACTCCGGGAGGTCCTCGCCCTCACCAAGCTCAACTGGAACTCGGCGGCACTCGGCGGACTCCTGCCCATCACGATCAAATTCTCACGCCTCGTCGGGGAGATCATGCGCGAAATTCCCGACGACCGAGAACCGCTGCCCCAGTTCAAGTTCTACATCTGACCTGTGCACTGCGGACGGCCTGAAAGGTCCAACTACACGGTTCCACTGGTCAGGTGGCTGGTTGATAGTCGTAGGCCACCGGGGTCCGGTCGATGCGTCTGGGCCGCTCGGATCGCCGGCTGTGAGCGGCCGATCGGGGATGTCAAGCTCGAGGCGGCCGTGGGTTGCGCGGCAGGGTGACCGGCCAGCTGGCGCCCGTATGCCGGTCGCACCCCGCCGGTCGCGCAGGGACCAGCGGCATGCCACAGCCCCGCCCCGGCCCGGGCCGTCGGGCGCGCCAGACGGCCCGGCGGCCCCCGAAACACAGGTCCGTGCCCCAACCAGGCCGCCGGACTGCCAGCGGACCCGGTACGCCACGAGCCGGGACTTGGGGACGCGAGCCTGCACCCGCCGACACCGACAGGCACTACACCCGACTCGGCACCGACGACGGACCGTGGATCACCGCCCGTTGCCGCCGCGATCCCAGGGTTCGCGATGTGCCAGGCTCCGCCGGCCACAGCACGACCCTCGGGACAGGGCAACACGAACTAGAATCTCAGCCGCGAAGCCCACACCACCGAAAGCCACGCGAGCCCAGCGAGGGCGGGCGCCTCGACGCAACCTCGCCCACCGGCAACGACTACGGATCGTAGCGACTGTTGCGGTAGAGAACAGGCCGGGAGTCGAGACAACCTGGACCCTTTCTCGACCCTGACGATCATGGACCATGGCACGGTCGTGCGGAATGAGCACACAATGAGCACACATCCGCGATCATGGCTGCAAAAAGTTACAACCAGAATCACATACCCGCAGGTCAGCGGGATGTTGATGGAGCCGGTGAGGGGACTCGAACCCCTAACCTTTCGATTACAAGTCGAGTGCGCTACCAATTGCGCCACACCGGCAACGCTTTGAGGGTACCGGATCGTGTGGCGGGCTGCCTGTCTGCCCAGGTGGCGGGCTCTGGGTCCTGGCGGGCGGTGTCCGGCCTTTCGACTGTGTCGTTCGGTATGAGCACACAATGACCACACATCGACTGGACCGCGACGCTGCCGGTCGTCACCGTCAACCGGCTCGCGCCGTTACGTAACGTCACCGCAGCTCGCGCGAAGGCGGGCCGTCGGCGGTCGGGAACCTACCGGTGATCGAACAAGTGCCGCCTCCGGCATGGTTCGCCGTTTCGGCGTCCCCTGATCGCCGTTTGGGCCCTCCGGTGGTCGTCACCGGGTCTGTTTCGCAGCCACCGGAGGGTGAAAACGGCGATCAAGGCGACGGGCGGACCTTGGCGGTCACGGCGCTGGCGCCGCTGGCGCCGCTGGGGCGGATGGGGCGGATGGGGCGTCGATCGCGGGCCTTGAGCGGCTTGACCTCAAGTGCAGTTGAGGTTGCAGCCTGGAGGCCATGACCGTCTCCGACGTCCCCGCCACCAACGCACCCGGCTCCCAGGTGTTCAGTGAGAGCGAACTCAGCTACCTCGCCAGCCAGCGGCTCGGCCGGCTCGCCACCGTAGCGCCCGACAACAGCCCACAGAACTCGCCGGTCGGCTTTCAGGTCCGCCCGGACGGCATCGTCGAGGTCTACGGCTACAACCTCGGCGCCTCCCGCAAGTTCCGCAATGTTGCGGCGACTGGCGTGGTCTCGCTAGTTGTCGACGACATCGCCTCGGTGGACCCGTGGAAGGTGCGGGGAGTCGAGATTCGTGGCACCGCCGAGGCGGTCACGGACATCGAACCGCCTCAGTCCTGGCTGAGCCACGAGGTCATTCGGATCCACCCGCGCCGGGTCCTGTCCTGGGGGCTCGACCCAGACTCCGAAGGCCTGCGGGCCCGCACCGTAGCGGCCGGCGCCTGAACCTCGCCGCTTCGGACCACCAGCCCCTGGCCCCTGAGACCCGGACCGTGGCGACCAGGCCTGATCGGGACCGGCGGGCGACGCGGCCGAGAAGCCGTCGGCTGATCAGGCCCCGGACTCGGCGCGGACCCAGTCGCGGCGCGTGCGCCGGTGCCGACCTAGGCTGAGATCAGGGACACCCAGCGATCGCGACCGATTCGGCTGGGTGTCGGCGACCCTGGCGCTCGGCGGGAGCTGATGCGCTCCGCGGCCGCTCTGACACCGACGTCACCAAGGGCAGGCGATGACATGCCGACACCACCCAACCAGCTTGCCGACCGCAACCCGGCCGCCGCGCCTGACGCGGCGCGGTTGGAGGAGGTAAGGCCGGGCGTGCACGCCTGGGTCCAGCCGGACGGGTCATGGTGGGTCAACAACGCCGGCGCGGTGGGCGGAACCGAGGGCTTGCTGGTCATCGACACCTGCGCGACCGCGGACCGCACCCAGCGATTTCTCACCGCCCTGGCCGACGCCACCAGTGGCGCCCCGGTCCGGATGGCGGTCAACACGCACCAGCACGGCGACCACACCTACGGCAACAGTCTCCTGCCCGCGGCGACGGTGCTGATCGGCCATGAGGAGATGCGGGAGGGCCTGCGCACCGACTTCATCATCGACGGCTGCCCGGCGTTCTGGGCGCCGGTGCCCGACTGGGGGCCGATCCAGCGACGCCTGCCCGACGTCGCGATCACGGCCTCGACGACCGTGTACGTCGGCGAGCGGCGCGTGGATCTGCTCCATCCCGGCGGTCCGGCGCACACGACCGGTGACCTCGTCGCGTGGCTTCCCGACGATCGCGTCCTGTTCGCCGGAGATCTGGTCTTCGCTGGTCTGACCCCGCTGGTGTTCATGGGCTCGGTCACTGGAGCGCTGGCCGCGATCGACTGGCTGGCCGACCTGGAGCCGGAGGTGATCGTGCCCGGTCACGGTCCGGTGCTGGCCGGCGGGGAGATCGGCCGTGTTCTCGACGAGCACCGGCGGTACTTCGAGTTCGTCCTGGCGCTGGGCGAAGGCGGTCTCGCGCGCGGCGCGACGCCGCTTGAGGTCGCGGGAGACGCGGACCTCGGCGAGTTCGCCGGCTGGGCGGACGCCGAACGGCTGGTGCTCAACCTGCACCGCGACTACGCGGATCGGGCCGGCCAGGAGATCGATCTGGTCGCGGCGCTCTGCGACGCGGTGACCTGGCTCGGTCACCCCATGCCGACGTCCGTCTGAACGGCGGCGACTCCGTGCGTTTCGTGACCTACGTCGAAGCCGACGGCGACCGCGTCGGTGTGCTCGCCGACGGCCAGGTGCATGCGCTGCCGTCGGGCGTCACGCTGCTGGATCTGCTTCGTGCCGAGGACGGTCTGCGGGAGGCCGGGGAGCGGGCGCTCGCGTCGCCCAGCGCCGTGCGGCCGTACTCGGACCTCCGGCTGCGCGCCCCGCTGCCCGCGCCGCCCACTGTCCGGGACTTCATGACCTTCGAGCGGCACCTCGAAGGGGTCCTCCTCCTGGGTGGCGACGCGACGGTCCCCGAACGGTGGTACGAGGCTCCGGCCTTCTACTTCACCAACCCCTACGCGGTACGCGGCCCGCACGACGACGTGCCGGTGCCGCCCGGCTGCCACCTTTTCGACCTTGAGCTCGAGGTCGCGGCGGTTGTCGGCCGCACCGGCCGGGACGTGTCCCCGGAAGAGGGCGAGTCCTTCATCGCGGGGTACACGATCATGAATGACTGGTCGGCGCGGGACCTCCAGTTCGCCGAGATGGAGGTCCGGCTCGGCCCGACCAAGGGCAAGGACACCGCCACGACGCTCGGACCGATGCTGGTCACACCGGACGAGCTCCAGGACTGGGCAGCCGGTACTACCTACGACCTGGCCATGACCGTTGAGATCAACGGCGAGCTGGTCGGTGAGGACCGCTTGTCCTCGATGGCGTTCTCCTTCGGCGACCTGGTCGCCTACGCCTCCCGTGGCACAGAGGTCCGGCCCGGCGACGTCCTCGGCTCCGGTACGTGCGGCGGCGGCTGCCTGGCCGAGCTGTGGGGCCGAAAGGGCTTTGACGCCCACGCGCCGCTGCGACCCGGCGACCTCGTCACCGTCAGCGTCGAGCAGTTGGGCGCTCTGACCACCCGCATCACGGCCGGCACGGACCCGGTGCCGATCCCGCCGGCCCGACGCCGTGGATGACCGAGGCCGACTCGACTCGGCGGGGTGAGGATGGGGCTGGGGGAGCACGCCGTGGTCCGGGTCGCGGCGCCGGTTGGCGCGGCTGGAGAACCCGAGCCGGGTCGCCATGGCGCATTCCGTTCGGTATGGGTGTATAGCTGATCGAGGTAGGCCATGCGCCTCGGCGCCGGCAGGAGGTGGGCGCGGTGGGCGACCCGGCAGTGATCGGCCGCGCCGGCAATGTCACCGTCGCGACTCGCGGCCCCGGTGGTGCCGGCGAGGTGCAGGTGAGCGTGCGCGGCGGTGTCGAGACCTACCTCGCCTGGTCCGACGATCCGCTCCCCAAGGGCACATCTGTCCTCGTGATCGGGACACGAGGGCCTCGGACCGTCGATGTGGTGCCCTGGACGGACACCCTGGCACTCAAGTCTGATTGCTGACAAAGGGAGCACCTCATGTTCGGCTATCGAGTCCCCGCGCCCGACGAAGCGATGCTGATTTCGGGAGGCAAGCACCGCGGCGAGTCGCCGTTCCGGGTCGTCACCGGGCACGGCGGTTTCGTGATGCCGTTCTTCCGGAAGGTGCGTTTTCTTTCGCTGTCGATGTACGAGGCGGAGGTCGCCGAGACCTGCGTGACCCACCAGGGCATCGCGCTGAACGTCCGCGCCGTCATCGCCTTCAAGGTCGCGCCCGACCCCGAGTCCATCGTCGCCGCCGGCCAGCGTTTCCTCTCCGACCAGGACCAGATGTCGGTGCTGGCCGGACGGATCTTCGCCGGCCACCTGCGCTCGATCATCGGCTCGATGACGGTCGAGCAGATCATCCAGGAGCGGCAGAAGCTCGCCACCGAGGTGCTTGACGGCTCCAAGGAGGAGATGGCGCGGATCGGGCTGACCGTCGACGCCCTGCAGATCCAGTCCATCGACGACGGCAGGCTCGGCTACATCGCGGCGATCGCGGCCCCGCACAACGCGGCGATCCAGCGCCAGGCCCAGATCGCGCAGGCGCAGGCCAACCAGGCGGCGGCCGAGGCCGAGCAGGAGTCGCAGCGCAAGCAGGCCGAGTACGCGCGGCATACCGCCGTCGTGCAGGCCCAGTACCGCGCCGAGATCGACAAGGCACAGGCCGAGGCAGCCCAGGCCGGGCCGCTGGCCACGGCGCAGGTCCAGCGGGAGGTCATCGGTGCCCAGACCGAGCTCGCCCAGCGCGCGGCGGAACTGCGCCAGCAGCAGCTTGTCGCCGAGGTCGTCCGGCCGGCCGAGGCGGAGGCCGAGCGGGTGCGCATCCTGGCCCTCGCCGAGGCCGAGAAGATGAAGATCCAGGCCGAGGCTGCGGCGTCCTACAACCGGGTCGCGCTCGACCGGATGCTGATCGACCAGCTGCCCGAGATCGTCAAGCAGGCGGCGTCCGGCCTGGCCGGCGCGAACGTCACCGTCCTCAACGGCGCCGAAGGCATCAGCGACATCGCGAGCGGACTCGTCGGCCAGGGGATGGCCATCTTCGAGGCGCTACGGTCCGGCATCGGGCAGCCGGATTACGACGGCAAGGCTTCCTCGTCCGAGCTGGGCTGACCGCGAGCGGCGGACCTCGTTCGCGGACGCCCGAACTCGGAGTCTGGTGTCGTCACCGCCGGCGTCGCCCACGTTCGCCGGCCCACCGCCGGGGTCAGCTCTGCTCGACCACCATCAACGTGTGGCCGGTTGGGTCGCGGAACCAGAACATCGGGGGAACGGGGTCGCCCATTCGCGACACCTCGGCGTCCACATCCACGCCCAGCGCCTTCATCGCCGCGTGGCTGGCGTCGATGTCGTCGGTGGACAGGGTGATCCCGGTCAGCACGGGCGTCAGCTCGCCGGCCCCCGGCGGCGGCGGCGCCAACGCGATGCCGGTCGAGCCCACCGGTGGGTAGAGCTCCACCCACCGGTAACCGCCGCCGAACGGCGTGTCGGTCCGCTTCTCGAAGCCCAGCGACTCGTAGAAAGCGATCGCGGTGTCCTGCTCCACCGTCGGGACACACACCAGGCTGATCGTGCCGATCCGGGTAGCCGTGAGCGCCATACCGCACCTCCTGAGGTTGTGATGACACCACATACGACCCGGCGCCACCCCGAAACTCACCGCTGCGCGACCGACGATTCTCGGCCGACCGGCAACCCTTCGTAGGGGACGCCAGGAGAACGGGCTGCTGCCGCCCACCGCGTCACCGACCCACGAGGCCACGATCCTGTTCGCCCTGACGACCGACCTGGGCACCGCGCTGCTCGCCGGCACCCGGTCCGAGGCGGACGCCCGCCAGGCCCTCGCCCATCACCTCGACCGCCTGCTCGGCGCACCCGCCAGAGTCTCCGTGGACGGAGTGCAGGGGCGCCGTGGATATCGGTGACCCCGAGGCGGTGCCCAGCAGATCTCTGGATGAGAAGCCTGGGTTAGGCGATCGACAGTGGGGTAGATCCGAGGCGACGCACAACATCAACAGGCGGGAAATCGGACATACGTTCCCCCGCGGTTCCCTCAGCCGATAGCCCTCAGCCGATGGCTGAGGACGGCACACGGAAATCGGGGGAAGGCAATGACTCGACGCGAGAAATGTTCACCCGCACAGCGCGTCCCGGGTTACCGGGAACGCGACAGGCCACGTCCCGGTGCCGTGGCTCCCGGCTGCCACACTGGCTCCCCACATGGAGAGTGAGCTGGCCGAGGAGTTCTGGATTCCGCCCGATCCAGCGGCGATTCGCGGCACGCGCTACGCGGTGCTCCGGCTGTGCCGGGAAACGAACCTCCCCGCCGACACCCGCGAGACCGCCGTGCTGCTCACCAGCGAGACGGTGACAAACGCCATTGTGCACGGTGGCCCACCCGCGCACCTGGTCATCCGGGTCTCTCCGGGCATTATCCGCGTCGAGGTCACCGACAGCACCGACCGCCTGCCCGTCGTCGTTCCCGCTCGGCCCGACGCCACGAACGGCCGCGGCATCGGGCTGGTCGACGCGCTGGCGACTCGCTGGGGCGTCCAGCGGCATTCCGGCGGAAAGACCGTGTGGTTCGAGATCTCCCAGGCATCGCCGACCAACTCGCCGCCGCCGACTGGCTGACGGGACGAGCTGCGGCTTTCGGCCGCCCGACCGCCGGCATGGCCTCTCACCTGGGCCGTCGGCTCCGCGACCGACCTCGGATACGCGACGTGACGACTCGCTCTCCGCGCGTCGATCCGGGAGTTCGTCGGCGTCGCGGAGGCCGGTCCTATCCCCGGCGGCGGGTTCCGGGAACTTGTGTGTTTGGGTGCCGCGACAAGGTGGCATAAAGCTTCCGAAATCACGACGGGTGATCGTCGAAAATGCTTTGTCTACCTGGAGGCTCCCGTGGTCTGGACCATCATCTTCTGGCTTTTGCTCGGCCTGGTCGCCGGCGCGATTGCTCGTTTCCTCGTGCCCGGCCGTGACCCGATGGGCTGGGTCGGAACCATCGTCCTCGGCATCGTCGGCTCGTTTCTCGGCGGATTCCTCGGTTACCTCATCTTCGGCAAGGATCTGAACGAGGGTGCCCTGCAGCCGTCCGGGATCGTCGGGTCCATCATCGGCGCGATCGTCGTGCTGCTGGTCTACCGGGCCGCGACTCACCGCCGCGTCCTTCGCTGACGAGGTATGCGACACCGATCCCCGTCAGCCCACCCGAACGACTGATCGCCGGGGCGGCTGAGGTGCCTTCGAAGGCAGCTCAGCCGCCCTTCGCGTGCGCCCGAGGATTCCGCCGGACGAGACCCGGACCAGACCAGACGAGAAGGCCCACAAGCGGGCTAACCGGACGGAACGAGGGTAAGGGGCCGGTATGACAACAGTCGACCCGGTGCCGGACCCACGGCCGCCCGAGCCAGCCGTAACGCCGCCCGTCGTCCAGCAGCATGTCGTGCGCTCCACGCGGACGAGTCAGGTCTGGTCGGCGGTCATCCTGTTCGCCCTCGTCCTCCTGTTCCTCCTGATCTTCATTCTGCAGAACGGCCAGCGGGTCAAGGTGTCGTTCCTGGGCTCCCACGGCCACCTGCCACTCGCGGTGGCGATGCTGTTCGCCGCGGTCGCGGGTGCGCTGCTGGTCGCCATTCCCGGAATCGTCCGCATGGTCCAGCTGCGCCGGGTGGCACGCCGGCACCGCGACGCCGATCTTCAGATACCGCCGCCGGCCCAGGCACCACCGGCCCAGGTTGGGCCCTGACTTCCAGCGGCAATGATGACGTTGAGCCAACACATAAAGGGGACCCCGCATGGCTGACATCGTCGATCTGGTCTACGCCGATCACGATTGGCTGCGGCGCCAGTTCTTCTACCTCGACTACGCCACCAGCAACGCCGAGTTGACGGCGGTGTGGGAGGCGCTCGCCACCCGGTTGGACACCCACGCGGACGCGGAGGAGACGGTTTTCTACCCGACTCTGCTGAAGAAGGGCGACTCCGGCGATCCTGAGGACGAGACCGAGGACGCGATCGACGACCACAACAAGATCCGCGCGGCCGTGACGGAGGCCCGGTCCCACCGTGTCGGCAGCAAGGTCTGGTTCGAGGCGGTGGGCGCGGCACGGACCGAGAACGGCAAGCACCTCGATGAGGAGGAACGCGAGGCGATCCCGGATTTCATCAAGAGCACCAGCCCCGAACTGCGCCACCAGCTGGCAATGCGGTGGCTACAGTTCTACGCCGACCACCGGGACGGCGCGGGGGTGAACACGAAGAGCAAGGACGCCGCGGAATACATCGAGGCGAACAGCTGAACCGCGTCCTCAGCCCGACGTCCAGAGGCGCACCGTCTTGTCGCGGCTGCCGCTGACAAGGGTGCGCCCGTCGGGCGTGAACGCCAACTTCGTGATCGTGTCGGTGTGGCCGGTCAACGGGGTTCCGACCGGGCGTGGTGCCGTCGGGTCGGAGATGTCCCAGAACCGGATCGTGCGGTCGGCGCCGGCAGTGGCCAGAATGCGGCCGTCAAGAGTCAGCGCGACCGCCCACACCTGGTTGGGCTGGCGCAGGTCGGCCAGCAGGCGCGGAACTGACGGTGTGGAGATGTCCCACAGCCGCACGGCGTGATCGATGCTGCCGGTGATGAGGGTGCGCCCGTCAGGAGTGAAGGCCAGCGACTCCACCGCCTTGGTCCCAACCCCGGACTGGACCGGCAGGGCGCCAATCTCCCGTGGCTGCCCCTGCGGGTTGGAGACGTCCCACAGTCCAACCGAGCCGTCCTGGCCCGCGGTCGCGAGAATCGATCCATCAGGCGAGAACGCCACGGCCCACACCTGGCCGCCGTCGAAGTGGAACGGCTGGCCAGCCATGACCGGTGCCTGCGGGGTGGACACGTTCCACACCCGCACCGTGCCGTTGCCGTCGCCGGCCGCGAGCAGGTTCCCGACCGGAGCGAAACCGACCGACCACGCCGCCCCGCCGCCCGCGTCGACCAGCGGTGAGCCCAGTCGCCGTGCCGCCGCGGGATTCGAGACGTCCCACAGCTGCACGGTGCCGTTCCGGCTCGCGCTGGCGAGGGTGCGCCCGCCCGGCGCGAAGCCCACCGCCATCATCCCGGTCGTGTCACCGGTGGACAGGGACGGCAGCACTCGCGGCTTCGCGGGCTGGGAGATGTCCCACAGTGTCACCGTGCCGTTCTGGCTGGCGGCCGCGAGAACGCCGCCGTCGGGGCTGGTGGCCACCCACCAGACCTCGTCCTTGACGTCGGTCAGGGGGTCGCCCAGCGCGCGGAAGGTCCCGCTCGACGACGGCGTACCCGAGACGGACGTCGACGGTCCGCCACCGTCGCCGCTGTCTTGAAGAGCGAAGGCGGTGATGCCCCCGGCGAGGACGAGGACGACGGCTGCTCCGGCGGCGAGCAGCGCGCGGCCCCGCCGGCGCCGCGGACGAGGCCATGGGCCCGGGTCCCGGTCGGGGACGTTCGCCGGGACACCCTGGCTGCCGGATCCCCGGTCGACCAGGTGGGTGTTCACCTCCGACATCCCGGTCGACGTGCCGGTGTCGCCGCGTGGGCGGTCGTGCGTCGCCGGGTGCGGCGCGGGCGGCGGGGCGGTGGCGCTCGCCGGCCGTGGGGTGGGCGGCGGGCCGGTCACCGGCGGTTGAGCGCGGGTGGCCGTCCGGTCCGCGCTGAAGGTGCTCATCTCCGCGGTCGGGGTCGGCGGCGGCGTGTGGATCTGCCTGACCGCGTCGCCCAACTGGGCCGCGGTGGGACGGCCGGCGGGGTCCTTGGCCATGGCGCGGGCGGCGAGCGGTCGCAGCGTGCCCGGGAGCCTGCTGAGGTCGGGGGTCACCTCGAGGACCTGGCGCATGACCTTGGGGATCGTGTCGCCGACGAACGGGGCGTTGCCGGTGGCGGCGAAGACGAGGACCGCGCCCCACGCGTGGATGTCGACGGCGGAGGTGACGCCCTCGTTGAGGACCTGCTCCGGGGCCATGAACGCCGGGGTGCCGATGGCGCTCTGGGTGGCCATCGTGGTCGTGTCGAGGGCGCGGGCGATCCCGAAGTCGATGACGCGGGCGCCGAACGGGGACAGCAGGATGTTGCCGGGCTTCAGGTCGCGGTGGATCACGCCGGCGGCGTGGATCGCGCGCAACGCGTCGGCGACCGCCCCGGCCAGCCATTCCAGCTGGGCTGCCGGTAGTGGTCCATTGGCGCGGATCCGGTCGGAGAGAGTCGGGCCGTCCACGTACTCGGTGACGAGGTACGGGCGGCTGCCCGTGATGTTGACGTCGAGGACCGCTGCCGTGTAGGCGTTGTGGACGCTCTGCGCGGCCCGCGCCTCGCGGGCGAACCGTTCCCGGAACTCGGCTACGGTCGCGAGCTCCGGGCGGATGACCTTGATCGCCAGCAGCGGCCCGACCGTGGCCGGCTCCGTCACGCTGTTCCCACCGGTGGCGGGACCCGCTGCGCCGGTCTCGGCGGCGGCTCGGCGGCCGAGGTAGACGGTGCCCATGCCGCCGTGCCCGAGCCGGCCCAACAAGGTGTACGGGCCAAGCTGGTGTGGGTCGAAGTCGTCGAGTGGCTCCACGCCTGCCGGGACGTCGCTCACGTCACCCCCCTGACGCAGCGGGGCACCGCGCGTGGCCTCCTGCCGGCGCGGTGCCGTCGATACCGGGCCATGTATACCCTATCGATCTTCTGGTCCGGTAGGTCGGCTACGCGACGGGTCTGTCACGCGACGGCGTCCACGGTGGAGGATGTCCCATTTTTTCTGCCTGTTCCCAGGCAACCGTTCGCGCCCACCTTGGCCTCTGGTGGGGCGAGGAGGTCGCATGGATATCGAGGACGACGCATTCGATGACTACTTCGTCGCCCGCCTGCCTGGACTGTTGCGCTTCGCCTACCTGCTGACCGGCGATTTCGGCGAGGCGGAGGATCTGACGCAGACCGCGCTCGCACGCACCTTCCGGGTCTGGAAACGGGTGCGGTCGCACGACCGGCCCGATGCCTACGTGCGACGGGTGATGGTGAACGCGAACGCCCGGCGTTTCCGACGGCGGCGGCCACACCAGGTCCTCGTGGCCCAACCACCGGACCGGCCGGGCCGCTCACCGGAGCTCGGTGCGGTGGAGGACCGCGCCGGCCTCGTCCAGGCGTTGGCCAGCCTGCCGCAGCGGCAACGCGCCGTCGTGATCCTGCGCTACTGCGACGACCTGGCCGAGACCGAGGTCGCCGGCCTGCTCGGCTGCTCCGTCGGGACGGTCAAGAGCCAGGCGTCGAAGGGACTGGCCAAGCTGCGGACCCACCCGGCCCTGACCGATCTCGGCCAGCCGGCACGGGCCCTGTCCGCCGGGTCCCGGAGCACCGCGCCGCGCATCACCGAGCCTTGGGCCACCGCGACCAGGAGGGAAGCACAGTGAACGGCAGCCATCGGTCGCGCGAGGCGCGACAGACTCTCGAAGACCCGTCCCGCGAGGACGTCGCCAGCTGGCTCCGGACGGCGGCGGACCAGGTGAAGGTCCGGCCGACCGCCACCACCTGGGCCGGGACCAAGACGCGGATCGCCCGGGAACGGCGAAGCCACGCGATCCGGCGGGCGGGCCTGGTCGCCACCGCGGCGGCGGCGGTGATCGCCGTCGCCGTCCTCGGCGTGGGGCCACTCGACCTGCGCCACCGGGCGACACCCGCCGACGGCGCCGAATCCGCGGTGGCGGCCGCGGCGAAGCCACCGCCACCGGTGCCGACCGAGGTACCCGGGGCGGCCGGCCAGGCCCCGATCAAGATCCACCTGGTGGACGCGCCTCGGCCCGTGCCGCTGACCGAGGGCCAGAAGGCGACCCTCGCCCGCCGGTGCGTAATTCCCGGCGAATCGCCGGGCCTCACCTATCGGGTGTTCGGAGCCTTCCAGGACAAGCAGGGATTCGTCGCCGTCCTCGCGAGCGAGACCCAGTTCCTGATGTGCAAGATCCCCACCGGCGCGGACGGTAGCCCCGCCTTCGAGAGCGCCGTCGGCGACCAAGAACAGCAGGCGTTCGCCTATGAGCAGTACCTGCTGCCATCCACCGCCCCGCTCACCTCGTTCTACTACCGAGGCGGCGGCTGGGCGTACGCCCGGTACGGCGC
The DNA here is from genome assembly GCF_016786355.1 of Frankia sp. AgB1.9. Classification (GTDB taxonomy): domain Bacteria; phylum Actinomycetota; class Actinomycetes; order Frankiales; family Frankiaceae; genus Pseudofrankia. The sequence continues at coordinate 8,906 of NZ_JADWYX010000111.1, read as the reverse complement.
CGGGCGGGCGTCTGCGGACGTGGCGATGGTGCTCGCGGTGTTCCCGACCGGCGAGAGCGTCGTCGTCCCCGTTCTCGACGGCGGCGTCTTCCTGGCCCGGTTCAAGGTCGAGGGCGCGAACTTCCCGGCCTGGGACCAGCGCCTGACGTTCTATGCCTTCGACTCCACCGGAAAGTTCGTCAGCCGGCTGGACGCGTGGGCGGACCCGCCGGGTGGGGGGTCGGGCCTCACCCCGGAGCGGCAAAGCGCGATGGAACAGGCCTGCCTTCAGGCGGCGCGCCAGGCTCCGAACGGACCGAAGGATCTGGCGGCCGACGCGGCGCTCCATCCGGCGAGCCTGCCGCTTCCCGCGGGAGCGCCCGGTCGGGAGGGCTGGATCCAGGTCTACGTCGGCCCGGTGACCGTCACCTGTACCGGCCCAGCGGACGCGTCTGGGTATTCGGCCCCGGCGACGCTGAAATTCAAGGCCTTCAAGACGGGGCTCAACGGATAGGGCCTCCGCCCGCCAGCCGCCGAGCTCGACACCATCGGCGCCAGCCCGTCCAGCGTCTGCCACGGACGTTGGACGGGCTGGACCTGGCCGGCGGATCGATCTCCGGCGGTCCGCGACGTCATCCGCCCGCTCCCGCTGTGATCACGACCACCGCGTACCGGCCTGAATCGCTGTAGAAAGGTCGCTGGGAACACCCACGGCAGCGGAGGTGGCGGGTGAAGCGCGACGGCACGCGCAACGGGCTGGAACCGGCGCCGCGGCGGGAGCGGGTCACGTTGATCGCGGCGCCTGGTCGGGCCGTCGATGGATGACGACCCTTACGTCTGGCCCGGCACGGACTGCCTGCAGAACCTACTCGGCATCCGCGACCGCGAGGAGCTCCACAAGGCCGAGCACGAGGTCGTGCGCGCGCGCCGGCTCCAGCTCGACACGGCGTTCCTGCCCGGCAACTACGACACGGATCACCTGCGGGGTTTCCACCGCTACCTGTTTCAGGACGTCTACGACTGGGCCGGCGAGTTCCGCCAGGGTGACATCTCCAAGGACGGCCAGCCGTTCACCCCCGGCGGGCAGCTCATCGAACGGCTCGACGCCCTCTTCGCCCGGGTCGCGGCCCGCAAGCTCCTGGTCGGGATGGACTGGGAACCGTTCGTCGGCGGGTTCGCCCTGGTGTACGGCGACCTGAACGCGATCCACCCGTTCCGTGAGGGCAACGGGCGAACCCAACGCGCGTTCCTGCGCCAGCTGGCCGCGCACGCCGGCTGGACGGTCGACTGGAGCGCGCTCGGCCGCTTCGCGAACGCGCGCGCCTGCGAGCGCTACATGAAAACCGGCAAGCCGCACCATCTGGTGCGGGTTCTCGCCCCCATCATCGTGGCTCGCACCAAGCGCTAGCGAGGCCGCGAGTCGCGCCTGCACCGGGGGTACCAAGGGCTGGACGCGGGACGTCGTGGGGTTGCGCGGTGGTTGCGCGGGTCAGATCGCGGCGGGCTCCAGGATCGGTCGCGCGGTCGTCGCATCCGCTGTCGCCGGGGCGGCGGCGCTGGTCGGCCGGCCGGGGAGGACGAGCCCGGCCAGGGCACCCGCGACGAGAGCGGCGACGCCGACCCAGAGCGCCGGGGTGATGCCGTTGATGAAGTGCGCCGGGTCGCCGTACCCGCCCCGGCTGGCGAACACCGAGGACAGCACGGCGATGCCGAGAACACCGCCGAACTCGCGGACCGCGTTGTTGGTACCGGAGGCGAGACCCTGCTGGTCGGGCCGGACGGAGCCGAGGGCGACGGTGGCGATGGGCACGATGAACAGCGACATGCCCAGACCGGCCAGGGTGAAGGCGGGAACCATCTCGCCGTAGCTCATGCCGGTGGTCATCGTGGCGGCGATCCAGGCCAGGCCGGCCGCCTGCAACAGCAGGCCGGTGACCAGCAGCGGCCGCCCGCCGATCCTGTCTGACAGGGGCCCGGCGAGCGGGGCGATCAGCAGCGGCATGGCGGTCCAGGGCAGGGTGCGCAGGCCGGCCTCCAGCGGCGAGTAGCCGAAGACGTTCTGCAGCGCCTGGGCCAGCAGGAAGATCGCGCCGAACATGCCGACGGAGAACAGGATCGTGGCGACGTTGACGGCGGCGAACCCACGGTTGCCGAACAGGCTCATCGGGAGCATCGGCTGGCCGCCGCGGGCCTCCAGGCGCCGTTCCCAGGCGACGAACGCCGCGACGGCGACGCCGCCGAGGATCAGGCTGGCCAGCACCGACGGGCTGGTCCAGCCGTGCCCCTCGCCGCGAACCAGGCCAAGGGTGACGCCGAACAGGCCGGCCGCGCCGACGAGGACGCCGGGCAGGTCGAGACGGGTGGAGGAGCCGCGGGTCTCGTCGAGCCGGCGCAGGGCGAGCGGGATGGCGACGATGCCGATCGGGACGTTCAGCCAGAAGATCCACTGCCAGGCCGCGCCGTCGGTGATCGCCCCACCGATGAGCGGGCCGAGCGCGACCGCGAGACCGGAGACCGCGCCCCACACGCCGAGGGCAGCGCCCCGGCGGTTGGCGGGGACCGCCGCGGACAGGATCGTCAGGGTGAGCGGCAGGACGAGCGCCGCGCCCGCGCCCTGCACGGCGCGGGCCGCGATGAGGACACCGATGGACGGGGCCAGGGCCGCCGCGGCGCTTCCGGCCGTGAAGACCGTCAGCCCGAGGGTGAAGATCCGGCGGCGGCCCAGCCGGTCGCCGAGGGCCGCGCCGATCAGGAGCAGGACCGCGAACGGCAGCGTGTAGGCGTTGACCGTCCATTCCAGGCCTTCGAGGCCCGAGCCGAGGTCGGCCCGGATCTGGGGGAGCGCGAAGGTGACCACCAGGTTGTCCAGCGACACCATGAACGCGGCCAGCGAGGTGATGACGAACGTCCAGACGGTTCGAGTCCTTGGGGTGGTCATCGGTCCGCCCTCCTTAGGTAGTGAGTCGTCACTGCATAGCGAGGTCAAAAAAAGGGGGCCGGGCCCGGCCCGGTCGGACTGCGCTGCCTGGTCGCGCTTTGCGGCAGCGACCGCGAAGACGCCAGCCCGCCGTTCGGCGGTGCTCATCCGGGTCTGGCCGGATTCGGCTGTCATCGCGGGCATGGCAGAAAGGTAGTGGCGACTCACTACCTTTGTCAACGGGTCGCGTCCGATCAGTCCCGGATCCGCGAGAGCCCAGGGGACGGTCCCCCTGGGCTCTCGATCGGCTCGCTTGGCTCGAAAGCTAGGTGTTCTTGCTGCGGCGGCGCTTCTCGCGGCTGACCAGGACGTCCAGACCTGACTCGTCGGCGGGCGGGTCCGGTGTCGGGGCGCGGTGCAGGGAGCTGGACGCCGAGCGGCCGCGGGCGGGGGTGGCCAGCGTCGCCGCCGGGGCCGGCGGCGCGGTCACGGGGTGGACCACCGCGCGGGGGCCAGTCGGGAAGGCGTCGGCGAGGGTAGCTCTGGTCGTGGTCGGGCGGCGGCGCTGCCCGGCCCGGTAGCCCTGGCGCCGGACGATCGGCGTGGTGGCCGGGTCGGCGGGCCGGAAGACCTCGCCCTCGGGATTCGGACCGGGCTCCCGGCGTCCCGTCCTCGGGGTGGAACCGGCCGCGGGCGCGGCGGGGGAGGGGGTGCCCGCCGCGTGCGGGTTGCCTGACCGGGTGCCGCCGGTCCGGCCGGCGGCGGTCCGCCCGGAGGTCGAGTTCGACGTGTGCTGGTCCGCCGTGGCTCGCCTTCCGGAGCGTGAGCGGGAGCCGCCCTCGGCGGCCGAGTTCGCGCTGCTGGCCCGGGTCGGCTGGTTGAACCAGTCGAAGGACGAGTTGCGGCCCCGCAGTGTCGTGTTCTCCGCCTGCACGATCACGAGCAGCGCGGTGGCGAAGGACGCACGGGTCCTGGCCTCCTCGAGCTGGCGTTCCAGCTCGGCGACGTAGGCCGGATCGATCGGCGCGGCCTCGGGCTCCGGGGACGGAGCGCCGTCGGGGTCGACGGTCGTCCCGAACGCCTGCGTGTGCAGGTCGCGCAGGACGATGAGCTCGCTCGCCCGCACCGGGTCGGTCGCGGGGAAAAGCAGGTCGACGTAGATCTCGACGACCCGCCATTCGATGGCCTTCTCGCCGCGGAGCTGGCGACTCAGATCCCGCGTCCGGGACCGCTGGATCTTGGTCGGTGCCTGGTCCGACCAGAGCTGGCGGGAAACCATTTCGTAGCTGACCCGATAAGGATTGTTGAGTTCGTTCAGCCGGGTCAGGAGGACTTTCTGCGGCCCATCCTGCAGATCTGGGCGTGGCCCTTTGGGGCGCGCTCCCGAGAGGCTCACCCACACACCGTCCGGGCTGAGGCCGGAAGGCACGCGGAAGGATGGGTTCGCGGCACTGCGCAGGTCCTTTCTCCGGTCACTTCGCGTGTGCGCCGCCGGCGCGTCAGACGAGGCGATGGGCCTACCGGCGGGCTCCCCGACCACCCGCCCCGGTAGCTGCGAATGATACGGCCAAGGTGCCGCAGGTGCGGGGATGTCGGGTATCTGACCACCGGTTTCGTTGTGATGGCAACGATCGGGGGCTATCGTGGCCGGGCCCTTCGGTGCGCCCGGGCCGACCAGCGCGGTTCGGGTCGGTCCACCCCGGATGATGTGGACCGGGTCTCGCGAGCCCAGGGCGCCGCGCGCGCTCCTCGTCATCTTTCCCCTTTGCCTGTCTGGCATGCCGCGAACGGCCGCGGAACGCTGCAACGCCAGGAAACTCGGCGGGCTGATGCGCGGCAAGGCCGCTCGATCGGGACTCCGGGACAACCTCAGGGCCCCCCGCGCGCAGGCGCCACGGGCCGCAGGTCGCAAGATGCTGTCGCAATCCGCCGATAAATCTAACCGTTCGGTGGGATTCCGTCGCCGCGGGTCGAAAAGGTTTCCGAATCCGACTTCGTGTGACGCGAGTGTGTCGGTTCGCGCGGCGGTTGCCCACTCGGATCAGGTCCCGCGGCCGGGATGCGCCGCGGACGCGCGAGATGCTGCCGTGCGCCGCCGGGCTGGGTTGCCGTCAGGCGGTGTCCTCGTCGTACTGGTCAGGCGTCGCGGTTAGAGCGCTGCCCACAGATCGGTGATGGCGCGGGCGAAATCGGCCGGGGCTTCCTGCGGCACGTTGTGACCGGCATTGAGCACGCGGTGGGCGAACAGGGCCGGGAACTGGGGCTCATGCGCGGCTCGCGGCTCGGGTGGCTGGATGGTGTCGTGCTCGCCGTCCAGAACGACGGTCGGCACGGTGATCGGGGGCTGGAGCGCCAGGGCCGCTTCGGTCGACTCGTAGGCCGGGTCGCCCGCGACGAGCCCGTAGCGGTGCCGGTAGGAGTGGACGACCACGTCGACGAAGTCGGGATTGTCGAAGGACCGCGCGGACGCGGCGAAGGTGGCCTCGGAGAAGCCCCAGGTCGGGGACCATTCGCGCCACAGCTGCCGGGCGAACTCCGACCGGTAGGCGGCCAGGCCCCGCACGCCGCGGTCACCGTGCAGGTAGTACTGGTACCACAGCCGCTTTTCCAGCTCGGGCCGCCGAGGCGTCGACGAGGCCGCGATGTTCTGGATGTTGTATCCGTTGGCCGTGACCAGCCCGCCCACCCGCCGCGGCCACAGCGCGGAGACGACGCACGCCGCCCGGCCGCCCCAGTCGTAGCCGGCGACCAGCGGCGCTTCCAGGCCGAGCGCGTCGATCAGCGCCAGCAGGTCGTGCCCCAGCGCCGCCTGCTGCCCTGACCGCGGAGTCGAGGCCTGCGCGAACAGGGTCTCGCCGTAGCCGCGCAGGTACGGCACGACCACGTCGGCGCCCTCGGCCGCCAGCAGCCGCGCGACCTCGTCGTAGCACCGGGCGTCGTATGGGAACCCATGCAGCAGCACCACCGGCCGGCCGTCACGGCTGCCGCTGCGCTCGAGCGTCACGTCGAGGACCCCGGCCCGAACCTGTACGCGCTCCACGCCTGACGCCATCGATGCCCTCCGCATTCGTGGACCGCCGTGGAGGGGGCTCCGTCCCCGAGGTGCTCAGCGTCTCAGAGCGGTGCTCAGCGTCTCAGACCGGTCGCGCATCCGGCGAGGCTGACCTGGGGGCGCCGGCCTGGACCTGCTCCGAGAACGGCCCGGCGCCGTCGAGGCTGCGCAGGAACGCGCCGACCACGGGCTGCGGGTCGGGCCGCCAGACCGCGTAGACCCCGACGGTCGGCACCGGGTCGACGAGCCGGACGGCGGCCATGCCAGGGGTCGGCAGCGCCGCGGCGCGAGCAGTGGAGGCGAATCCGACCAGGTCGCGGGTCGTGACGACGAGGCCCGTGGCGCCGGAGTCGTCCACCTCGTCGGCGATGGTCAGTCGGATGCCGCTGAGGTCCGCGGCGGCGAGGATGGCGTCGTGCATCGCCGGGCTCTCATGACGGCGGAAGAGCACGCACCGCTGATCGGCGAGCTCGCGGAAGGCGACCTGCTCCCGGTTCACCCACGGATGCTGGCCGCCGACGATGGCGACCAGGGGAACGGTCAGCAACCGCCGTGACCGCAGCGCCGCGGCGAGCGGCCCGGCGAAGGCGAGCGCGACGTCGAGCTTGCCGTCGGCGAGAGCCGTCAGCTGCGGTCCGCTGCGGGCCTCCCAGAGCTGGGTCGAGATCCGCGGATAGTCGGCGTTCAACCGTCGCAGGGTCGGTTCCAGGATTCGCTGCCCGGCGGGGAAGTTGAACCCGATCGAGATCGAGCCGGTGCGGCCGGAGGCGGCTTCCCTGGTCACCCGGACCGCTCGATCGGCCTGGTCGAGGAGGCGGCGGGCCTCCAACTCGAAGACACGGCCGGCGGGTGTCAGCTTCACCTGGTGGGGAGCGCGCTGAACGAGCTCGACGCCGACGCTGCGTTCCAGTCGCTGCAGCTGCTGGCTGAGGGACGGTTGACCCATATGGAGGCGGGCCGCGGCGCGTCCGAAGTGCAGCTCCTCGGCAATCGCCAGGAAGGCGACGAGATGCCGCAGCTCGAATCTGCTTTCCATGGCACCCTCCCGGGGCCACGCTACCGACCGAATCTAACGCCCGGTGAACAGGACGTGTGACTCCGCGTGCCCGGACGACCGTTTGGCAAAGGGCCAGGTCAGGGCAATGCGCGGTCGTGCGCGTCGGGTGTCGCAGCCGGTGTCGTGCCGGTCGGGGCGAGCGCTCTGATCAGAGCCAGAGCGGCGACGAGGCCAAGCGTCAGCAGGCTGACGACGAATGCGGACCCGTAGATGTCAGCCGTCACGAACGTTCTGCCGCCCACGGTGACCTTTCCCGCGGGCGGGGACAGAAAGCAGCCCAGCAATGGCAGGATGGGCGCCGCCCACACCACGCTCGGGAGGGCCCAGTGGGCCCGGGCGGCCGGTGGTGTCCGGGTGGCGGCCTTCTGCTCGACCAGTGCGAAGACCTGCGTGATGATCCAGCCGGTAAGCAGCCACCCGAGAAAGTTCGAGACGGGTACGCCGAAGTAGCCGCCCGGGTGGGTGTACCGGTACCGGGAATCGACCGTGGCGAACACCGCGTCGAAGGCGAAGTCCCAGCCGGTGAGGATCAGCGTCGCGACCAGCGGCGTGGTGAAGCGCTCGAAGCCCACCGACCGGGCCGGCGTGCCGCGCCCGATCACGCAGGCCAGCACCCAGGCGATCCAGCCATAGCCGAAGTAGGCCGACGGCACGACGAGCGGGATGTCAAGAAGGCGGGGCCCTCCCGTGTCGTGCACGTAGAAGCCGAACGGGAAGCCGTACGCGACGCTGGTCGCCTCCAGGACGAACCCGACCGCATAGCTGATCACGAAGAAGGTCCCGATCCCGCGCCAGCCCACGGAGAGCGAACCGTGGACGATGCTGAACAGCAGCGCGATGCCGGTCAGCAGGCCCAGCGCCGCGTCACCGACTGGACCGGTTCCCCCGACCGCCCCTGCCACGGCGGCGACCAGCGCGACGAGCGCCAGGACCCAGGTAGCGGTGACCCGCCAGCCGCCCCGGGCGGGCACCGCGACCACCTCGGACGCCGCGCTCTCGGCCGTGCCGACCGCGGCCGGTCCCCCCTGGGCCTCGACAGCCATCCGCTGTGACCTCATCTCGCTCGGGATAGATATAAATATTTTAGGGCCCCGCTCGCACACAGTCGCGCGTTCGGCCCGCGTGCCTCGTCGCCCGAGGCGTTCCGCGACGCGGTTGATCTTTGCGTTCCGCGGTGCGGGTGAGCAAAGACCCACCGCCGGCCCGCGACACGCCACTGCCAGACCTGGACAGTCGCCGCAGGGCTGGCGATAGGCTCCACACCGCCCGAGCCCAACATCTCCGATAGGCGCTCCGTACCGAGCCCAACATGTTGTGGTGCGGCGGTCTGGCCTGTCTGGGATTGGCGAACGGGAGGCGCTGGGTGGTCACCGGTACGCAGGAGCGACACATCGCGCGGCAGCGTGCGGCTGTCACCAGGTCCTTCACCGTGGGGGGCGCCCAGGGCTACCTGCTCACGTCGCGGTGCTCGGACGGCACGCCCGCGGACCTGCGGCTCATCATGGGCCGGCCCGGCACGACGCTGCATGGCCTGCTCGACACGGTGGCCGTCGCGATCTCGACCGGCCTTCAGACCGGCGTCCCACTGGCCACGTTCGTCCGCCGGTTCGCCGACACGCGGTTCGAGCCCGCCGGGCTCACCGACGACCCGGAGATCCCCCACGTGACCTCGGTCATCGACTACGTGGTCCGCCGGCTCGCGCTGGACTACCTGACGATCGACGACCGCGCCCCGCTCGACGTCCTCACGCCCCTGGAGCGGGCCGCGACAGGGCCACGCCACGCCGGCCCGGTCGGCTAGAGCGCCGGTCGGTCATGATCGGGTGGATTCGGGGTAGCCCGGGGGTGCGGGGATGCCCCCCGTGGTGGGACGTGGGGGGGGTTGGGAAGTGAGGGCGGGG
>NZ_JADWYX010000110.1 GCF_016786355.1 Frankia sp. AgB1.9 | reverse complement strand
CACCTCGGTGACGTTCCCGCAGACGGTGCGAATCCTGGGCAGTGCGGGCGCGATCGAGATCCGCGACGACCACATGGCTACCGTTCGTCGGTCCAACGGGCAGTCCGAACAGGGTGGCGGTGATCGCGGGCAGGCCCTGTTCGGTGGCGGGAATCTTGACCAGGATGTTGGTCCGGTCGACGGCGTCGGACAGTGTTCGGGCCGCGGTGATGGTGGCCGTGGTGTCGCGGGCGAGCCGGGGGTCGACCTCGATGGACACGCGTCCGTCCACGCCGCCGGTGGCCTGGAAGGTCGGTAGGAACGCGTCGCAGGCGGTGCGGACGTCGTCGGTAGTGATCTGGAAGATCGCGTCGTCGACGGTGGCGTGCGCGTCGGCGAGTCCGCGTAGCTGGTCGGTGTAGCGGTCGCCCTTGGCCAGCGCGGAGGCGAAGATCGTCGGGTTGGTCGTGACGCCGACGACGTGCCGGTCCTCGATCAGGTGTTGCAGCTCGCCGCCGGCGAGCAGTTCGCGCGACAGGTCGTCCAGCCAGACGGATACGCCGTGTTCGGACAGTTGGGACTGTGGGTCGTGGTCGGCGCGAAGCCGGCGGGGTGGCCGCCGGGGCGGGCACCGTGGACGGCGTCGCGCAGGCTTTCGAACACCGCGATGGTGAACCGCGGCCGGGTGACGCGGTCGGTGGCGCCCTACCCGATCAGCCGGCGCGGACACCCGCCGGCGCGTCGCGCTCAGATTCGCTTGTTGGCCTCGTGGGGTCCGGCCCATTCGAGGAAGATGACGGTGGCGTCGTCCTGAAGGTGGCCGCCATGGTGGTCGATCAACGCGCGCATGAGACGGCGCAGGGTTTCCGGGACCGCCAGCCCGTCGGCGTGGTGCCGCACGACGAAGTCCACGAAGCGGGACAGTCCGAACTCGCGGCCGGTCGCGTCGCGCGCCTCGGTCACTCCATCGGTGTAGAGCAGCAACCGGTCCCCGGGTTCGAGCTGTTCCTGACACACGGTGGCGTCCAGCCCCAGGTCGATACCCAACGGGTAGGCGGGCGGACAGGGCAGTGAGGTGACCCACCGCCCACCCCGGATGACGACAGGCGGGTGGTGGCCGTAGTTGACCCAGCTGAGCTTCCCGCTGCTGGTGTCGAGATCAGCCAGGACCGCCGTGACGAACCGGCCGGAGCCGAACTGCTCGACGAGCACCCGCTCGATCTCGTGGCCGATAGTGATCGGGTCGGCGTTCTGCCGCCGGAAGGCACGGCACGCGGCGACCGAGAGGTTGGACGCGAGACCGGCCGCGGTGTCGTGGCCCATGGCGTCGAAGACCGCGATGTGGACGATGTCCCCGGCGACCGCGTAGTCGAAGGCGTCGCCGCCGACCTCGTAGGCCGGCTCCATCGCCGCGCCGACGACGACGCGACGGTTGGCGAACGAGGACGGAGGCATCAGATGCCACTGCATCTCCGCCGCGACCGTCATCGGCTGTCGGCGGGTGAGGCGGGCGTAGGAGTCGCTGACCTCCCGTTTGCTCACCAGGAGAAGGCCTACCAGCGCGGCCAGTTCACGCAGCGCGGTCGCGGCGGCGTCGTCCCCGGGAGGAAGTTCGGCGCGAAGCACCCCCAGCCGCTCGGTCCCGTCCAGGACCGGCGCCCAGTGCACCACCCGGCCGTCGTCCCCGGACGCGGACGCGGCCACCGTGCGCACGTCCCGGAACGCGCGGCCAGGCAGCGAACTGTCGACGCCGAACTCCTGTCCGCCCCCGCCGGCATCAAGTCCTCGGCCTGTCAGTTCCCGCAACGCCTGGCCGCGGACGTCCACAACGTAGAGCTGTACCTGCGTCAGATTCGCCTCGGCCGCGTGCTCGGCGACCAGCTCCGGCAACTGCTCGAAGACCGCCACCCGTCCCAGATCAAGCAAGCCCCCCAGCATGCGGTTCCCCGGCGTAAACACCGCCACCACCCGTCGGACACCGACTTACGAGCCGGACCAGCCCGTAAGGACGCGTTCCCGTTCACCGGCGACCAGCAACCGCCAGTCCCGCCGCCCTCACCGTACGCGCCGGCCGTCACGGGGCGGTAAGCAAACGAGCGTCAGGCCAATTCTCGACCATCGCCGGAGTTTGGGAGCCAGGCGTGCGGGGAGGGGCGCTTCAAAGAACACCCCCGCGATGCCCGGACTCGGAGGAAATGTGTCGACCGACGCAATCGTCGTGCTGAAAGCGGATCACAAAGAGATCAAGGCAGCCTTCAAGCAGTTCCAGGAGGCCAGCGAGGGCGCCTCCGCCACGCGAGGCAAACTCGTCACAAAGATCATCGAGCTGCTCACCGCGCACACCTATATCGAGAACGAGGTCATGTACCCGGAAGTGCGCAGCCTGCTGCCCGAACTGGAGGACGACATCCTCGAATCCTACGAAGAACACCACGTCGCGGACCTGCTCGCCATGGAGCTCGCCGCCCTTCGGCCCAACGCCGAACGATTCACCGCCAAAACCACCGTCCTCATCGAAAATGTGACCCATCACATCGACGAAGAGGAAGAGGAGTGGTTCCCGAAGGTTCGGGAGAAGCTCGGCCGCAAGCAGCTCTCCGAGATCGGACAGCGGCTACTGGAGGCGAAGGAGAAGGCGCCGCACAGCCCGGTACAGCCAAGCGCCGTCAAGAAGACGATTGACGCTGTCATCAAATAATCGATTCCAGGCCCGGCCAATCGGCCGGACCGGGCGACGACGACCGAGGGTAGAGAATAATGGAGAACAAGGACGCTACGGCCGACGTCGACGATCGCCCAGCGGAGGGCAGCCTCACCGAACAGTTCGCGGCGCGGCCCGAGGCGACCGCGGGCACGCGGGCAGCACAGCGAGGCAACGCGGGCTCCTGGATCGCCGTCTCGATGATCATCCTCGGGTTCGCGCTGGGCGCGTGCGCGCTTCCCACCCACTGGCTGATTCTCTGGATCATGACGGGCGTCGCCCTGGTGGTCGGCGGAATCCTGGCCCTCACCTCTCGGATCATGGACCAGGCCCACTAATAACCCGCCATCTCGTAGGCAACACGTCGGCGTCATCCCCCCGCGCCCTACTCCCGCGGCGCGACGACCTGACGAGCGGACAGAGGCCGCTCAGCTGGTGTGCGGCAGGCGCCGCGTGGCTAGTTGCCACGGGTCCCGCGGGGAAGTCGTCAGCTGAAGCCAAACTGGCCGGCGGCAATCGGGCGAGGTAGGACGTGGGCGAGATCCTGGTCGGGACGGCGTCCTGCACGGACCGGACACTGATCGACTCAGACTGGTACCCGCCGGAGGCGAAGACGGCCTCGTCCTGCGCCAATCTCGCCTGAGATCGTCGCCGTGCGCGGCCTCGGCTGCCGGCGGTTGATCACCGTCCTGGCCCTGGCATGGTCGTGACCTGGGCGTTTCCGCGACCACGACAGGGCCGAAACGGCGATCACGGGCACCAAGGTGCCGACGAACGACCGGCGCAACCAAGATCCGCCGACGGTCGGCCTGGGCCCTTTGGCTGGACCCTGCGTCGAACCTCAAGATCTACGAGAAACGACCTCGCACAGCCGGACGTCGCAGAGATCCGGTCGTCGCCGTCAGGCCGCCACGGCGGTGCCGATGGAGGCCGCGTGGCCGGCTGTCAGTACCTGGGTGAGTGCCTCGATGTCGTCGGGGCCCGCCGGGTCGGCAACCCAGGTGACGCCGGCGATCACGTAGGTCTCCGGGGTGAAGAACGCGTGGCCGGCGCGGGCCAGCTCGCCGACGCGGTGACTGACCCGGCTGTCGCGGGTGTAGGCGCCGAAGACGATGGGTCGGGCCATCCAGTCCGACACCCGGTAGCCGGCCGCCCGAGCATGGGCGAGCAGGCCGACCGGGTCGGAGATCGAGGAGACGAGCAGCAGGACGATCTCGAAACCCTCGGACAGCACCCGCCGGGAGATCTCGGCACCGGTGACGCCGCCCCACAGCTCCGGCGCGTCGCCCGCAGCCGGGAGGTAGGGCGGGTTGGCGACCGCGCACCGTTCCCGGCCGGCGTGGGCGCCGTCGAAGAAGTCGCCGTGCACGACCTGGTAGTTCGCCAGCCCCGACTTCTCCACGACCCCCGCGGCCACCCGCTGCGAGCACTCGTCCAGCTCGAAACCACGCACCGCCACCGTCGACTCCTGGCGCCGCAGCGCCTCGACCATCGGGATGCCGGTACCCGCGCCCAGCTCCACCAGCCCGTCAGTCAGAACCGGCCCGAGCCTGGTGTCGGCGAGCAGATTCTCCAGGCAGGACCCGTAGAACCCCGACTCGATCGGATCAAAGAACGGCATGCCAGCACTCCTGATCTTTCGCCGGCGGGATGACGCAAGCCACCCGGGACGCCGCCGTGTCGACCCGCGACCTACCCGCCACGCCTGCCCCAACCCCGCTGTTACGGGAGGATTTCCGCCTGCGCCACCCACGGCCGGCGGCGAGGTTACGCCTTTCCCCGCCGGGCATTCCCGACCTGTGCACACCGAGATTGCTGACCATGGCCACTGACCACGCGGCGACAGCCGACCCGGCGACGCTCGGCGCGGCGGCGCGGCCGGTCCGGTACGGCACCGTGCTGGAGCCGCGCGAACTGGCCCCTGGCGGGCTGCCAGCCCCGCGAGGGACCTTGAGCGAGTTCCTGCTCCGCCAGCTGGCCCGGCCTGCGCGGCCACTCGCCGGGTGGCCGACGCCCGACGACGACGCCCTGTTCGGCGAGGACGGGGCCCTCGCGCTCTACTGCCTGTACGAGCTGCACTACCGGGGTTTCGCCGGTGTCGATGACCGGTGGGAGTGGGAGCCAACCCTGCTCACGCTGCGCGCCGAGCTGGAGGACGACCTGGAGACCCGGCTACGACACCTCGCTGCCGAGGTCGCCGCTCCCCCGCGCGACGGCGTCGACCCGTCCGACGTGCCCGCAGCCCTCCGAGAGATCATCGGATGCTCGACCGGCCCGTCCCTGTCGCGCTACCTCGCCGAGGAAGGCTCACTCGAACAGTTCCGCGAGTTCGCCATCCACCGCTCGCTGCTGCAGCTCAAGGAAGCCGACCCGCACTCCTGGGCGATTCCCCGGCTCTCCGGCTACGCCAAGGCCGCCCTGATCGAGATCCAGATGGACGAGTACGGCAACGGCCGGGCGCCCGACGCCCACCAGAACCTCTTCGGTGTCACCATGCTGACGCTCGGCCTCGACCCGAGCTACGGCCACTACCTCGACCGGATCCCCGCCACCACCCTCGCCACTGTGAACCTCCCGACGTACTTCGGCCTGCACCGCCGCCTGCGCGCGGCGCTGATCGGCCACCTCGCCGTCTTCGAGATGACCTCCGTCGAGCCGATGGGCACCTACGCCTCGGCGCTTCGCCGCCATGGCCTCGGCGCCGACGCCCGGCACTTCTTCGAGGTACACGTCGTCGCCGACGCCCACCACCAGAACGTCGCCGCCGAACAACTCGCCCAGGGCCTCGCCCACGCCGAGCCAGCCCTCACCGACGACATCCTGTTCGGCGCACGCGCGATCATGGCCATCGAAGGCCGATCCTCCACCGCCATCCTCGACGCCTGGAACACGGGCCGCTCGTCCCTACGGCCCAGCTGAGCTCTGAGGCTTGCGGACGACCTTGACGCAGTCGTCCTGCCTCTTCTGGAAGATCTCGTATGCGTGCGGCGCGTCCACGAGCGGCAGCCGGTGCGACGCGAAGCCATCAACGCCCAGAATGTCGCCGTCCGTGTCCGTCAGCAGGGAAAGTATCTGCCCGGTCCAGCGGCGCACGTGCGCCTGTCCCATCCGTAGCTGCACCCGCGGCACCCGATCTCAGGCCGGACGCCGCGAGTGGGGACCGGCGGCGCTCAGCCGTCGCGGCCCTCGGTGGCGTCTCGGTCGTCGTCGCCAGCCTCCGGCCCGTTCTGGGCTGTCGATCCGCCCGGCTCCGCGTGGCCCTCCGCGGGTCGGTCGTCGTCGTCCGGCGCTGTCGCGGCGGGTGCGGCGGGCCGCTCGTCCTCGAGAGGGGCATCGGCGTCCTCGTCGGGCTCCCGGACGACCTCGCCGTCGCGGATCTCGCCGCGCCAGGAGCCAGTGGCCTCGCCCTGGATGGTGATGAAGCGGCGGAAGTTCTTCAGGTCGAGGCGGGTACGGCGTCCTCCTGCCCGCCAGACGTTGCCGATCTTCTCCATGAATCCACTCGGGTAGTACTCCATCGTCAGCACGACCCGGGTCAGGTCGTCCGCCAGCGGGTGGACGGTCACCGCGCCCTTGGTGGTCCCCTTGCCGCCCTCCGTCGTCCACTTGATCCGACGGTCGGGGATTTGCTCGAGGGTCTTTCCCTGCCAGGTCCGGCGGGACTTGAAGACCTTCACCCGCCAGTTCTGCTCGGTCTCGCTCTTCGTGTCGACGCCCTCGACGCCCTTCATGAACTTCGGGAACTCCTGGAACTGGGTCCACTGGTCGTAGGCGGTGGAGACAGGTACCGCGACGTCCAGGCTCTCCGCGATGTGGGTGACCTTCGGGGGCCCGGCTTCACCCGACCCGCCCGCGCTGCCGACGCCCCCGCCGAGGCCGACGGCGCCCTTCACCTTCTCTTTCAGCATGCTCAGCGCGGTCGACGTGGCTGCCTTGCCCGGCGACTCGCCGGCGGCGATCTTCTTGATTCCTTCGCCGGCCGGTCCCAGCCCGCCTGTCGCCGAGCCGAGACGTTCGCCCACCTGCCGGACCGCCTTCTGCCCCTCGGCGGCGAGGAAGCTCTTCACTTCCCGCATCAGCTGTTCGGTCGCCTGGTCACGCAGGAGCGCGCCCGCGAGGCCACCCGCATGCCGGTCGGTATCCGCGGCTGCCATGATCGATCCACCTCCTACCGGGCCGAAGACGCGGCTCGGGCTCGCTTCTTGCTGGCTGCCGACGCCGGATCGGGCCGCTTGGCCGCCGGTCGGAAGTCGAGATGGCGGGACGGCGGCCGCCGGTTCCCGGCAACGACCGCGTCCTGGCGAGGGGACCGGCGCTCGCCCGATGCGGTGTCCGGTTCATCCGGAGACTCGTCGGCGCCGCTCTCGGCGGCCTGGCCGCCAGGGACGTCGCTGTCGGAATCCTCGGCGTCAGAGGCCTCACCGCTGGCGGCCTCGCGGCCAGGAGCGGCTGTCTCGGGCTCCGACATCTCGTCTGACTCCGCCGACGTCTCATCGGACTCCGCGCGGGCGGCGTCGCCATCGGGCTCGGCGCCGTGGGGCGTGCCCCAGCGGCTGAAGGTGTCGTTCAGCGTGCCGGTGAGCGTGCCGGCGACCCCGCCGAGCTCTGCGGCCGGCGTCTCGTCGAGCGAGTGCCGCAGCTCGGCGGTGCGATGCGAGAGGCTCTCGGTCAGCGACCCGACCCGATGCTCGTAGGCCGACAGCGCGGCCTTCCGCCCGCTCGCGAGGACCGGCCCGCGCACCTGAGCCACGAGCTTCCTGCCCTCGTCACTGTCGAGGAGCTTCAGCGCCTGCCCACGAGCCAGATCCTTGACGTTGGCGTCGTGCCCGCCGGCCCACAGCGCGAACTTGACGGCGGCCTTGCCTTTCTTCGTCCGGCCGAGCAGGTAGCCGACCCCGCCGGCCAACATCACCTTGACGTTCATCGCGCTCTCCTTCCGGCCCGGTGGCGGGCCTGCGGGCTCACCAACCCCACCTGCTGACCTGGGGCTCGTCGGCGGGCTCGACGGGACCCTGGAAGTGGAAGGCGGGCAGTGGGCCGACGTACTCGATCACGAGCTCGGGATGGTCACGGCGGGTGCGCTCGACCGCCTCGTCGAAACGCGCGAGGTCACGGTGGCCGGGTTTGGGGTCGCGGTGGACGAGGAAAGCCCAGCGCAGGACGGGGTCCTCCGGCCCGCCCATCGGGCCGCGGCCGGTGTCCGCGAGGGCGAACGGGCGCAGCTCGTCGAGGAGCATCTCCGCCTCCTCAGCCCGGCGGGCAATCACGCGGTCCGCCACCTGCTCGCCGATCGACATCCGGACCTGGACGTCGGCCGCGTCCCTGGCGGCGGCCCG
Source organism: Frankia sp. AgB1.9 (assembly GCF_016786355.1). Taxonomy (GTDB): domain Bacteria; phylum Actinomycetota; class Actinomycetes; order Frankiales; family Frankiaceae; genus Pseudofrankia. The sequence continues at coordinate 23,861 of NZ_JADWYX010000110.1, read as the reverse complement.
AGCCCCGGCCAGCGACGGGTCCGTCGCCAGCACCGCCCGGATCGCCGTGAGCTCGTCCTCGTCCGCGTCGACGTGCACCTCGAGGAGGCCGTCGAGCGCGTCGAGCCGCGTGCGCAGGTCCGGGGCCAGCGCGCCGAGGACCTCGTCGCGGACGGCGTCCTCGTCCGGGGCGACCGATCCCAGTCGCAGCGGGATGACCGGGCCGTCGGCGAGCAGGTCGATGAGGATGTCGAGGTGGCGCTCCGCGTCCCGGTCGGCAAGGTCCACGGGCTCGGGGATCGCGCTCACGACGGCGGCGACGTCGCCCTGGCGGATCAGCCGGACCGGACCGGGCGGGTCGCCCATTCCCAGCGGCGGCGGGTCTGCGAGCGGGTGCCGGGCACGGACCACGGCGTAGAGCAGCAACGCGGCCACGTCACTCCCCCTCCGGCGAGCCTGACCGGGCTCCGGCCCGGTCCGCGGGCGCTCCACGGCCCGGCGGCAGCCCACGGTCCGCGCCGCTGGTGAGCTCGGCCCTGGCGCCCCGCTTCACGGAGACCTCGTCACGGTCCTCGTCGTCGCCGCGCAGCGACGCGACGAAGTCCTGCGCGGTGTCCTTGACCCCTTCCAGCGCGCCCTTCGCCTTGTGCCGCGAGCCGCCTTCGCTCACCGACCGGACGAGGCCGGGCACGCCGGTGACCTGTTCGGACTCTCTCGACTGCAGGTCCAGCCGGTTCACCGCCTCGGCGAAACGCAGGTAGGTGTCGACGCTCGCGATGACGATGCGGGCGTCGATGGTGAGGATCTCGATGCCGACCAGCGCGACCCGCACGTACGCGTCGATGACGATCCCCTTGTCGAGGACCACCTCAAGCACGTCCGCGAGGCTGCTCGGGCGCGGAGCCCGGCCGATCGCCTGCGACGCGACCGTCATGACATGTCCCATCCGGGTGGCGCCGGGTCGCGGGCACCGGCCGCGGGCCATCCCTGCTCGTGGTGCCGCCGGCCGGCTGCGAACAGGCGGCCGACGGCCGGTGTCGCGCTGGGCCGGTGGTGTGCGCCGCGGCCACCGGCACGGCTGGATCGCCGCCCGCGTCCGCCGCGGTCGTCAACCCCGCGGAAGGTGGTGGCCGGCACGATGTCGTCGGCGAGGTCGGTGGGCGGCCATTCCCCGACCATCTCCCGGGCTCGCGCGGTCGCAGCCCGGGCCTGCTCGGCGTTCACCCCGAGGGAGTCCCGTACCTGCGCGATGGCGTCACGCACCTCGATCAGCGACCGCCCGAGATCCTCGACCTGCGCGGGCGGCAACATGCCGCTGTCGACCCGCCGCACCGCCTGGCGTTCGAGCAGGTCACGCAGCAGCTCGAGGAGCACGACGACAACCTGTCCGAGTCCGCGCCCGACCTCCTGCGGGTCAGCTGTCAGACGGACCGCGCGCCCTCGCCTGGTCACGGCTCGGCCCTCCCGCCTGCCGCCGGGCCTGTCCGCGGCTGGTCCGGCCTGGCCGGACGGACGACCTCCCCCTCGACCACCCCGTCCGAGTGGTCCGGCTCTGGCCGCGTCTGTGCCGAGAGGGCGGGGCGGAGTTCGGCCCCGGCGCCGGCCTCGATCGCGCTCTGGGCGCCGATCAGGAGCAGCCGCAGGTCGAGCCGGATCAGGTCCACACCGGCCAGGCCGATAATCACGTCGCCGGTGACCACGGCGCCGCTGTCCACCAGCCTGTCCAGCAGGTCGGACAGCGCGTGCCCGGAGCCGAGCGACGAACGGCGGCCAGCCTCCCTACGCCCGGCCGGCGTGGTCCGCGCCGTGGGCGCGATCTGGCGGGCCAGCTCAGTCATGAGATGCCTCCCCGAGGGTCAGCCGGACGAACGAGTAGGGCGGCCAGGGGCCGGTAAGGCGGCCCTCGCACCCCGCGTCCGCCAGTTCACGCGTCGCCGTGGCGGCGGCGTCGAGGAAGTCGTCCTCCGCCGCGCGGCCGACCAGGTAGGCCGCGTTGAGCCGTCCGGCCCCCGGGCGGCCGGACCGCATCTCGACGTCCGACGCGAGGGCGGCGAGCTCGTCGTGGATCCGCCGGGTCAGGCCCGTCAGGTGTTCCTCCCGCAGCGCGGCGCTGCGCAGGTCGTCACGCCGGGCGGACAGGTAGGCGGTCCCGCTCGCCTCCTCAGTCGTGGCGGGACCCGCGTCCGGGGTGTCCTGCGCCTGCTCGCGGGCGTCGTGCTTGTCCGGCGGCGTGACCCGCAGGCCCCACTCCCGGTGGTCGCGAACGTGGTCCAGCTCGGCGGCCAGCTCACCCTCGGACAGCCGCAGCAGCCGCTCGGCCCGCGGCCGGTCCGGCAGAACCGTGCCGAACCGCAGCGGCAGCACGGGTCCGCGGTCAAGCAGGAGGCGCATCACCCGGTCGTGCCGGCTGGCGAGGTCGGCGAGGCGCCCGGACTCGGAGAGCTGCCCCGTCTCGGAGACCTCCTGTTCCAGGCCGGCGAGCATGTCCAGGTCGATCGTGGAGGTGACCAGGGCGGCCTGTCCGACCCGGATGGTCTCGACGGGGGTCTGGTCGTCGAGCCCGACGATGTCGTCGGTGGCGGCCGCGGCGTCGGTGATCCCGTAGGCGTACAGCCCGGTGCGGTCGGCCGTGCCGGCGGCCTGCGACCCAGCGACCGACGTCCCGGTCGCTGCCGCGCTTGGCCGGGCCGGCGTGACTGGCTCGGCCGGCGAGACCGGCTCCGTGGACAAGGGCCGCGCGCGCGCCGGACGGATGGGGCGCGTCGCCGCGGGCGCCTGGTTGCGCGGAGGCGGGCGTCCGAGGTCGGTGTCGGCGTCGAGCGCCGCGGTGACGATCTCGTCCGCCAGCGCCGCCGCCAGCCGCGAGCGGGCCTGCGCCCGAGCGTCGGCCACGGCCTCGTCGAGAACGTCGGGGGCGAGCCTGGCCGCGAGTTCGCCGGCGGCGCCGGTCGCCGGCCGCATCACGGTCCCCTGGATTCGGTCCGGCCGGCCGGCGGCCCGCTCCGGTCATCGTCCGCGCTGGCGCTGAAGGCCGGCTCGGCCTCGTTCAGGACCTGGCCTTCCAGAACGCCCTGCGCGCTGTTGGCTGCTGCCAGCGCGGCGGGCTGCTGCTGGTGGCCCAGCGACCGTTCCAGCTTGTCGAGGCGTTCGCGCAGCTGACGGTTCTCCTCGGCCAGTTGGTCTTGACCCTGCTCGGACGTACGCACGGGTGCCTTGGAGGAGAAGAATGGATCGTTCAGCCACCAGTCGAGGCCCATCTCCCGGGCGGTGTCGGCGGAGGCGATGAACAACCGGAGTCTGAGCGTGAGCAGCTCGACGTCGAGCACGCTGATGACCACATCGCCGACGATCACCACACCTTTGTCGAGAACACGCTCGAGCACATCGGCGAGAGTGTCGCTGCGGGCGCCGGTCCGCTGCCGGGCGGGCCGGTGCGAGGTCAGTATCTGTTCGGTCATCACGCCGCCGGGAACACTGTCGAGGCACTCGTCGAAGAGACCTAAGAAATGGTGCGGGACGGGATGATGCAGGCGATAGCCCCCTCAGGTCGGATCGGTGGCGCCGCGGACGAAACGGCGTAGCCGCTCGTACCCGCGAAGGTTGCCGTCCCCACCGGCAATCCGCTTAAGGCCCTCCAGCTCGCTCGCCCAGCGCTCCCAGACCTCCCGGGAACACGCTGGTCAGGTGGCCGGGTGGCGGTGTCTTCGGCGACGGGGATCGATGCTCCGGTCCATCTGCGGGAAGTCCCGCGCTCGACGCGACGACGATCACGACTCCCTGGGAGTGCACGCCTGGTTGAGGCAGGTCAGGGCCCCACAGCCGCCGACGGGTGGCGCGGGGCTCTGTGGCTATGTAGGTGACGCCGGGCGACGTCTGTCGACGAGAGACACCACCCGACGGGTCTCCGTCCGGTGGCCGAGGGGAGCCGCTGTCGGGGAGCGCGGCGCGGTGGTCGTCTGTGCCGTGACCACCACGGCGGCGACTGTGTCCGCGTTGGTGGTCGTGCTGTGCTGCCGCGCACGCAACGACGATGACGTTGTACGCGCCGTTGCTCGCGGCCGGTACCGGCCTCGGGGGTGCGGTCGTCGTCGTGCACCAGGCCCAGTCTGCCCTGCGGGAGGGGGGTCCTCTCCGCGAGGCGACCACGCGCGCAGCCGCGCGCACTGGCTTCGTGATCACGTGCGGAGCCTGCTCGCGCGGCTCACGTAGCCCCCCGGGCCCCGACCGAGCGCCTCCCTGTGTCCAGCGCATACATGCGAAAGGGCAGCAAAGGCGGTATTGAGCCCTCAGCCTGTCACTGTCCGAACTGGGACGACGACGATAAGCTGGGTTCAGGGGAGTGTGATGGTTGGACCTCGCGTCGCTAGTACGACACCGGCCTTCCAACGTCCCGCGGGCCGCTCGTCGTGGCTGTTCTCACGCGCCGCGATGGGTTGTGTGCTCCTGACCGCGCTCGTGGCCGCGTTCACGGTACTGCTCAGTCCCGGGCCCGCGTTGATCGCGGGGATGTTCGTGACCCTCGCCTCCGAGGTCGCCCTCGCCGGGGCGTGCCTGTGGAGCGCGCGGCATGCCCGCGCCGGCGACCGGCGATGGCGGTGGCTCATCGGCGTGTTGGCAATCGCCATGGCAGCAACGAACCTCGTCACCACGGCGACATTACTCAGCGGGGGCTCGCTCGCCGCCCGTGGCTCGTCGGCCTATCTGGTGCTCGACGTGTTCTACGGACTGGCTTTGGCAGGCCTGCTCTGCCTGCCCACCTACCCGGCGGAGGCCGGGGGCGCCCGCAGCCGTGGTCCGCGGCGCTGGCACGCGATCATCATCCTTGACTGTGCGCTGATCGTCGGCTCCGTCGTCCTCATAGAGTGGGCAACTGAGCTGCGCACGGTCACCGGCGCGAACCCGTCGAGCGTCCCGGTGCTGATGTTTTCGGTGATCCAGCAGGTGGGATCACTGACACTTGCGGTGGCCGTCCTGCTGATCGCGAGCTTCCGCCGCCCGAAGTCCCCGACCGCGCTGACCCTGCTGGCGACAGGCCTGTTGATCTACGGGTTTGCGAGCAGTACCTTCATCTACCGCCAGGCCCGGGGCCACGAGGACCTTCCGGCGTGGAGCCTGATCCTCTACACCGCGTCGATCCTGCTGATGACGCTCGCGGCGCTCACGCCCGACCGGTTCACGGCGGACCCGGATGGCCCGCCACCGCGGCACTCTCGCACCATGTGGGCACACGCCATGCTGCCCTATCTAGTGCTCGCATCCGCAGGCCTGTTGATCTTCGGACGGTCCGTGGCCGGCGCGCCGCTCGACCAGGTCGAGACCTACGGCATGGTCTCGCTGCTCGTGCTCGCCCTCGCGCGGCAGATGTTCACCATCGCCGAAAACACCTGCCTGCTCGCCAAGATCCAGGAACGGGAGGGCCAGCTGCACTACCAGGCGTTCCACGACTCGCTGACCGGCCTGGCGAACCGGGCCCTGTTCACCCGGCAGCTGCAGCAAGCGATCAACGAAGCAGCTGGTACTGGCGGCGGGCCCACCAGCCCGTCGAACCCCCTTGCCGTCCTGTTCATGGATCTCGATCACTTCAAAAGCGTCAACGACACGTACGGCCACGCCGCGGGCGACGAGCTGCTGAGGATCATCGCGGCGCGGCTACGGGAAGGAACCCGCGCCAGCGACACGGTCGCCCGCCTGGGTGGCGACGAGTTCGCCGCCATCCTCAACAGCGCCTGCGCCGAGGACCCGCGCCGCGCCGCCGAACGCCTCGCGACAAGCATGCAGGCACCCTGCCAGCTGGCAGGCCACGCCTACACCCCGCGCGCGAGCCTCGGACTAGTCACGCTCGACCGCGACCAGCGACCGACAAGCCCCGACGCACTGCTCCACCAGGCAGACCTGGCAATGTACGCCGCGAAACGCGGGTCCGCTTGATCGAGCCAGGTGAAGACCCGTCTGATAGGCCGACGCCGAGTGAGCGAGATCCGTACACCCAGACGCCGCAGGTGGCGCAGCGTGGGAGCGGATCCCGCTTCTTCGAACGCGCTGAGCGACGTCAGCCGGAAGGCTCGGGTTCACGCTACGTGAGGTTACGCTACCCCAACTTGGGTACGGACAGTAACCATGACGGCACAGAAGGTGAAGCGTCGGGAGGGCGGGGCGCGGCTGAAGCCGCTGGTCCACCTCGGCATCGGTGTGAGCTGTGCGGTGGCGGTCGCGGGGCTACCCACGCCCGCGCGGGCGGCGTCGGCCCCGACCAGTCGTCCGCCGACGATGGTGGTCTCCCAGCAGGACCGCACGTGGATGGTCGACTTCGCTCGGGGCAACCGCTTCGAGATCTATAGCGGTGGCCTCGCTGCCCGCAAGGGCGTCCGCCCCGACACCCGCGCGGTGGGCCGGCGGCTCGTATCCGACCACACCACGGCACTCGCCGCACTGAACCAGGTCGCCCTACAGCTGCGGGTCTCGCTGCCGACCACGCTGTCCGCCGACCAGCAGCGCGAGCTGCGCAAGCTCGGATCGCTGCACGGCATTGCGTTCGACCGCGAGTTCCTCACCTTCGAGATCGCGGATCATCGCAAGGTCATCGACGCGACGGTCCAGGTGACCCGGACTGGGACAAACCCAGATGTCAAGGCCTTGGCCCGCCACAACCTACCGACCCTGCGCACCCATCTCAGCTTGGCCCAGCACGCCCTGACGGAACTTCCAACGGTCCACTGACTGTGGCAGCGCTCAGCCGCTGCCACAGTCAGGCGCCCTCAGTCGGTGGCGGACGCGAATGCGCCCGCCACCTACTGAGCCGTACACATGACAGAAGGGCTGCGGCGGCTGTCCGCGGCGTTCTACGACCGGGTCCTGGCTGACGAACTGCTCGCACCCGTCTTCGCGGATTTCACGCCGACCCATCTCGATCATGTCGCGGTGTGGCTGGCGGAGGTGTTCGGTGGGCCGGCGGATTTCTCCGCGACGCTCGGTGGTCATCAGGCGCTGCTGCGCAGCCGCCTCGGCCTCGGTATCCGCGACGAGCATCGGCGGCGCTGGCTGGAGCTGATGGCGAACGCGATCAGCGAGGTCCGGCAGGAGACGGCTTTCGCTGGGTCCCTGCCCGTTCCTGGTCGTCGTCACGGGGCCGAGCCAGAAGGTCGGTCTGGTGGCGCCGAACCCGACGACAGTGCCGGTGTCGCGCTCGACCTGCACCAGCCGACTGCCACCGAGGGGCGCAAGACTGTCTCGTAGAACGAGGCGCTCGCCAGAACGTCGGAGACCTGAAGCGCAAGGTGATCAAACATGCGACCGACTTGCCAGGCCGATCCGACAAGTCCACCCACCCGTCCGTCGGGATGTCTTCGTGTTCTTCGGGACTGCAAACCGATCCGGCGCGGATACCGCCGGGCTGCCCGTCGCTGCGCGGCGATCAGACCAGCTCACCAAAGCCCTCCCTGCGGCACGACACTCCGGACTTCGCTACACCGTGGCTGAGCCAGCGAACACCACCCAGGGTTAGCTACCCGACATTCACGGCAGCAGCCCGCATCGGCGCGCAACGGCGACGGCCTCGGTTCGGTTTCGCACTCCGAGCTTGCTGTGAATGTTGCGTAGATAGGCCTTGACCGTCTCGGGGCTCACGGCGAGGCGTTGCGCGGCCTCGGCGTTCGAACATCCCTCAGCCACCAGGCCGAGTACATCCAACTCGCGTCGGGTCAGAGGGTATGCAGCCTCCGGACGTGGCATCGCCTCGAGCACGCTGTCCGCGAGCAGGTCCCGGATGGCCGCGATCCGGGCTTTGACAGGTCTTCTCGCAATGTCGAAGGAGAGCCGTGCCAGTTCGCGGTCAATCTGGACCAGCGCACGCTCGTCGACGTTCCATCGCCGTGGCGCGCCGGTCTGATGTTTCCGCGCGGTCTGCGCAAGGAACGATTCCAACTGCCGGACGTACCGCAGCGCGGAGTTGGTGGTCGTTGCGCTGATCGGTTTGTCGGCTCGCTGCGCGAGATACAGGACATACAGCACCCGGCCATCCAGCCGCAGTGGCATGGCAAGCACGGAACGGACGCGCTCGGAGCAGGTGAACTGGCGCGGCTCACCGGAGGTTCCGACGGAGTTGCCTCCGTAGCCGTCCAGTACGTGGCGGCCGAGGGCGACTACTCGCCCACCGGTCCCCCGCCCCGGTGTCGTGGTCATTCCCAGACACGCATCGGTTCGCGCGCCCTCCACGCTCCGTATGGTCAGCGTCCTGGTCCGCGGATGCACCTGGCCAGCCAAGGTGAGATCGGCGCCGGTCCGGTCCCGGAGTCGGGCCGCAGCCTTGGTGAGGAAGTCATCGGCAACCTTGTCGTCGCCCGGTCCTAGCATAGATCGTCCTCCTCGGCGATTCCGCTGCTGTCGGTCACGGATTTCGGCGGCCCGAGTAAGAGCCCGACCACAACCACACGCAGTGTTCCGTCGGGCCTCGCCGGCCTGTCGAGGATGACGCGAGTACTCCGGTCAGTCCGAGAAATCCATGGAAGGTGCCTATGCGGCGTTGCACGCTCGTACGGTCAGGCTCATCCGGCGGGTGCGTTACTGGAGGGGTACGCCGCACCAGTAGCCGTCGCGGTCGAGGGCAGCGGGTGGCGGCACGGGGACGAAGCTGCGGCCGGCCGGGCCGACCTTGATGAAGTTCTCGCACAGGGTTGGTTGCTTGGGATGGGAGAGGTCGATCGGGGGGATCAGACCGTTGGCGCTGAAGTCGGTCACCTTGCGCAGGTTCTGGATGAACGCCTGGCGGGTGGGACAGCCGCCCGCGAGCTGCACGCCTTCGATCATCTCGTCGGCGGCGACATAGCCGGCGAGCGCGAGCTCGTCGGTAGGGTCCGCGAGTTCCGGTGCGTAGGTGCTCATCGCGCCGCGGTAGGCGGTCAGCGCAGGGCTACCCTGTGTGGCAATACTCGACATGATCGACATTCCGGCCATGTCGGTGCCACGCTGGGCGATGAGACTCGGGCTGAAACCGGTAGCACTCAATGCCACCTTGAGCTTCACTCCGAGCGCGGTCGCCCGGGAGTAGATGTCGATGAAAGGCCCCGACTGAGCGGCGCCGACCAGCGTGTCCGCGCCGGACTGCTGTAGCTGATCGGCGACCGTGTCCGGGTTGGTGACGCCGTCGGTGTAGGTGACCTCGCCAAGGACCCGGATGCCACGGCTTTGCAGGCTTGGGGCGAACTGTCGGGCGAGGCTCTGGGACGCCGCCACGTTCGGGTCGACGACGACCAGCGCCGTCGTTCCTCCCTGCGCCTTGACGAAGTCTCCGAACACCGACGCGCCGCCGGTGTTGAACAGGTTGCCGGCATGGAAGAGGTTCGGGTAGTCACTCCATGCCGCGCTCGTGGCGGTTCCGGTGACGGGGACGTCGTCCTTCTCCAGCCAACCAGCCGACTTGTCCAGGACGATGGACGGGGTGATGAGGCCGAAGACTCGCTGGTCGTCGACGAGGTCGTGCGCGACCAGCGAGAAGGTCTGCGGGTCGGACTGGTCGTCGCCCCAGACGAGATCGATCACGCGGTCGTTGACGCCGCCGTGCGCGTTCTGCAGGTCGATACGGGCCTCGACCCCGCTGCGGGCCGCCATGAAAGCGGCGGCGATCTCCGCGGGCCCGGTGTCGGGATAGATGAGCCCGATCTTGATGGCGCTGGCCGTGACACCAGGCTGCGGTGTCGGGCAGGCGCTCGCTCCGCTCGCGGTCGAGTTCGACAGGGGCCGGCAGGCGGTCAGCGCGGTACAGAGCCCGACGAGAAGGGCCGTGACCGCGGCGGTCGCAGGCCTCGCACGGAGGCAGCAAAGGATCATGTTTGTGCCTTCTTTCACCATGAGGTCGAAACGGACCATGCCCGCTCGAGGCGTTATAGAGTTCGGAGGGCCGCCACCCGTCCCCGTGACCGTATGTACGCGGGCCGACGATCTCGAGATGCCCAGCGATCGGAAATGGCCGGCCAGTTCGCCCCGGCGGGCTCGATCTCTCCCATCAGCGGGAGGCGGCCATCGATCGAGAAGACTGACAACCAGACTTCGATGCTCAAATCGCCTATTCTACCGGCGGCGCCCGCACGGTCATTCCGCACTACGGTTCTCTACACGTCTCCACACGACCGGCCGGCGCTCATGCGGCCGCATGGCGCTCGTACGCCGTCGCCACGTCGACACATCCGTCCGACAGGACCACAGGCAAGGTGTTCGTCGAAAACGTGGGCCGAAATTTGTCGCACGCTCCGGCCGCGGGATCGCGCCCTGAAGCAATCAGAACGAGGGTATCAGCGAGCCCGGTCTATAGCCGACGACTGGCGCTACGGAAAGTATTCCGTAGCCGCCGACAAACTGAGCCGGTAGCCGCACAAAAAGACGGGACCGCCGAAGCCGTCCACGACGCCCATCCCCGATGGCACAAGTTCACAGAGGCCAATGTTTCTAGCCGTCGGTGCGGGAGACCGCGAGGCGTCGCTGTTCGCCGCTGTTCGCCGGAAGTCAACTTAGTCTATCCGGGTCCGGCCACCGCCTTCCGCTGGTCATGCCAACGATCCTACCGCACATCGGTGTCGGTCTCGCAAAAGTCTCGGATGGCCTCGGATGGCTTCGGCAACGAGCGGCGCCGCAATGTCATAGGGGCCTCGACGTTAAAGACCCTCGCCCGACTACCTAGAAGCAGCGTGTTCCGAACTGTGGAAGCCCCTCCTCGCCGCCGATGTCCCCTAACGGGGACAGACGGTAATGGAAAGGCTATGGCAGGCGCAACTGCGTGCTTACCGGTGCAGCACTCATGGCGGACGCGGGCGATCGGGACCGGCGCAGCCCTGATCGACAACTCTTCGCGCTTGCACCACGGCCGCCGATCATCGTGCCGCCGCCGAGTCCCGCCACCTGCGCCGATGAGTGCCCGGAGGGCACTGGTAGCACCAGGCGAACACCGCTAGTGGGCAGCACGGCACACCCATCAGCGCCTGCCCCTCTGCGATATGTCGCAATATTGCGAGGCGACACTCACCTAAAATTGAGCGGTCGCCCAGATTTTGGCGAGCGCCCGGTATGCAGGCCCTGTCAGACTTTGAGCGACTGCTAAGAATCGTTCGACCGAGTACAAAATGGTCGAGGCGCAGCATCCGAACCGCAGGGGATTTCTGGACCCGCAACGGGACGCTCGGCCAGACGGGAGGGCGGCCCGCTGGGGCGTACGCCAGGTCAGGGCTCAGGCGCGACATCACTACGCGCCAAAAAGTTGGTCGCCACGCAATCGCTGGCAGCGTGGGCCGAGCGCACACGAGGCGGTCTGGAATTCGCATTCTTGACGGTCCACCCCAGAGGGCCGCGCGCCTGACAGCATTGCCGGAAGGCTAAACACGCTCGCTTTGTCACGCACTGGCGCACCGCCAAGACTTTAAGGCGTGGCGTCCGATAGGACTAGCGGCGCGATACCGGTACAGAGCGGGCGGTGACTTCATACCACCATTGGATGTAGGCAAAGAAGATCTCGAGACAGGCCATCGGTGACTTCACTAAAAGCCGGGCGAGAGACCGATCGCGCGCCGTGTCGACAACCCTCGTGCTGCAGGGAGCGCGCCCAAAGTGGCGATGCCGTCGCGGCGCCCGACGGCGTGTTGGATCAAGCACAACGCGACATTCTCGAAGCGTCTACGTCCCGCACCGGACAAGCTTCTACCAGGAGGGTCCCGGCCGGGATCAGGACCGGTGAGCAAGTTGTCTCGCCAGACTTGCCTGCGACACATTGGCCGACGCGGTCGAAGGCGAACGCTACGGGCTGTCGCGGTCGACCACGTCGCGGATACGCGCCTTCGGCCCTGAAGCCGCTCGCTAATCATCGCCAGCCAGACAGCGGCCAGCTTGTCCGTTTTAGAGCGCTGGCAGAACGGGCGGTCCCGCGGGGTCTCGGCCGGATCGTTCGCCGTTGATAAAGAGTTCGGGCTGGCCCAGCTCCTGGAGAGGCTGTGGGGGTCCGAGGAGGCTGCCCTGTCCGAGCTCACAGCCGGCGACCCGCAGGGCGTCGAGCTGAGGCCGGGTAGTGATGCCGTCTGCGGCGACCGTGAGGCCGATTGTCCTGGCGAAGCCGACGAGCGCGGTTCGGGCGGCTTGCAGGGTGGGCCGCGGTGCCTGCTCGGCGGACAGCAGGTCAGTGGACAGTGCCGTGGTGAGTTTGATGAGGGTGATGGGTAGTTCGTGGAGCGCGCCAAGGGAGCTGTCGATGGCGCCGACGTCGTCGAGCGCGATGGCCACGCCGGTTCTGGCGAGCTGTCTGAGGGTTGTCTCGGCGGCGGCCAGGTCGTGGATGCGGGCGGTGCTGGCGATCTCCAGGACGAGCGTGTCCGCGCTCAGGTGATGGCGGCGCAGTGGTTCCGTGATGCGCTCGACGAGCGTGTCGTCGCCGATACCGCTGGGTGACACGTTGAGGTGCAGGCGGACGGGAGCGTGCAGCCGTTCCCGGACCTCCGGCAGCTCCCGGCAGGCGCGGTCGAGCAGGTAGCTGTCGAGATCGCCGATCAGGCCGTTGCGCTCCGCCGCGGCGAGGATTTCGCCAGCGGGCAGGGGCGAGCCGGATGGGCGTGTCCAGCAGAGCAGGGCCTCGATGGCGACCAGTCGTCCGCCGTGCAGGCACCGGATCGGCTGGTAGCAGACGGCGAGCGTGCCCGGGCTGGCCTCGCCGACCAGCCTCGCGGCGAACGACAGATCACTGAGGTCGCCGATGCTCGCGGCGACGCCGGTGCGGGCGCGGTAGGCGACGAGGATGGCCTTGGATCCGTGCTTGGCCGTGTACATCGCGCTGTCGGCGCGGTGCAGCAGCTCCTCGGCGGCGTCGACCGGCTGGTCGGTATCGGCCAGGGCCAGGCCCACACTGGCCCGCACGCTGCGCCGGTGTCCGCGCACGGTGAATGGCGGGCCCATCGCGTCGAGGATCCGCTGTCCGATGCGGTCCGCGGTGACCGCCGGCCCGGCGGTCGGGTCCGCGTCGGTGAGCAGGACAGCGAACTCGTCGCCGCCCAGGCGGGCCACGAGGTCGTTGCCGCGGACCGCCGCGCGCAGCCGACCGGCGACGCCGCGGAGCAGTTCGTCGCCTGCGGCGTGTCCAAGGGTGTCGTTGACCGACTTGAAGTCGTCAAGGTCCACGAAAAGCACGCCCACCGGCCGGCCTTCGGACCGGTGGTCCGCGATGGCCTGGTCGAGCTCCCGGGTGAAATGCGCGCGGTTGGGCAACCCAGTCAGTAGATCATGGAACGCCTGGTGGCGTAGCTGTTCTTGCGCGGCTTGCACCGACGCGATCAGGCGAACGTTCTGCGCGACCGTGATGAGCTGGCGGAACGCCACCAACATGGCCAGGATGAGCGCCAGGTCGAGCACCGCACCGCCCAGCGCCACACCACTGGCCGCCAGCCCGAGGATCAGAGCGACGGTCACCACCAGCGGCAGGTAGGGCAGATACACCTGCGGCCACGGCCAGGACAGACGCCCCACCCACGAGGACGTCAGCATGCTGTCCCCCGGGCTGCCGGCCGGCCGTCGACGTTCGGGTGCGATGAGACCCAGGGCGAGCATCGGCGGACCGATCGCCATGAACACCCAGTAGGGCGCGGTCGCCTCGAGATCCGTCACACGCTCGACGTTCAGGATCACCGTCTCCGACGAGGGGATCAGCTCCAGAGCCAGCCCGCTGCCGATCAACGCGAGTGATCGGCCGTCGCGCGGGCGTCGGAAGGTCGCCACCAGCATCACCACGACCACCGCGAGCGTCCCCCACAGCGGGAAGGTCATCGACGTGACGAAGGGCCACCCATGGATGCCGCTGGACACGATCCTGTCCAGCACGGCGATCCAGAGGATCAGCAGCATCGACGCGACGATCACCAGGCTGTCGAGCGCGACGAGCGCATCCGAGTAGCGGGCTCGCCTGCCCTGATCCCGGGGAGGGCCCCGACTGGCGCCGCCGCCGTCTGGTCTGGTGGGGATCCATAGCAGTCCGGCCAGAACGAGCACGGAGGGCAGGATGTACAGAAGATCCGCGGGGACAGCCGCCGTGTGACGATAGACCGGACCCGCCAGATTCCAGTGCGCGGCGCCGACCAGGGCGATGATCAGGTTTATCCCCACCAGCGCCCGCCAACGACGATCAGGACCGTGGGTACGGACCACCGCCGCCACGCCGACCACCGCCGCGGCCACAGCCGCGACGAACAACGCCGCTCCCTGGGCGAGCCAGAGCCGCTCGCCGTCGAGGAACATCACAGGGAGCGCGGCCGACAGAGCCAGCAGGGCTGTTCCCGCAGCCAGCACCCGGAAGGTCTTCTCGGTCACTATTTGTACACATTCTGCGGTCGAAACCGAGCTCGGCCGGGTACCGGCAACCCACATGGAACACACCCCCCATGGTGGTATCGCCACCAGTGCCGACCGTCACACATCTCTCACTAATCGTGACGAGCCCGCATCCACCCGACTGGACAGAACTGCCGTACGCGGACGCCATCGGATCAGGTGCACAGTTGGTCGTAACGGAGCGTTAGTCGAGCAGGATGCGGTGGCGTAGCGACGGAAGGACGATGCGGGCCGCACATCTGGCACGTGATCCTCTTGGTTTTGGCGTTGACGCCGCCGGCCCCGCGCCGTTGTTGCCCGATGCCACCCGCGCGCCACGACGCCCGTTCCTCGAACAAGGCAGGGAAGGAGGCCGCATGTCCTCCGCGGGACGCGACCACCCGCGTTGCCACGCGGGGACGCGGCGCGGGACGAGCCCGTCTACGCGCGGATCCCTGTCCGCACGCCGCGCCTCTGTTGACCGTCGCGCGGGGAACGCTGTCTAATTCGAAATCGAATTCGATTCCTGGGAGCTGCTGGTGATCCGCGCTGGCGATGGTGGGCTGGGCCAGCGCAACGCGGGCCCGCGCCGACGGTCGTTGTGGCGCTGGTACGACGGGTAGCGGGACGGTCGGCGCGGGCATCGGCAAGGCGGAGTGAGTGGCCTCCTTCCAGGACGCCGCCTGGCTCCGGCGCGACGGGCTCGCGGACGAGGTGAGCCATCGCCGGCCCAGCGATCCCGATGGCGGTCGTGGTGTGACGGAGAGGGGTTCCGTGGTGGAGACGTCCGTGCCGCTGCCCGGCGTGGTGGCCGTCGACCGTGTGGACGGGGTTGCCGTCCTGCGACTGAACCGCCCGGAGCGGCTCAACGCGATCGACGAGTCCCTCGCGGTCGCGTTGCGCGGCGCGTGCGACTCGATCGCCCGGGACCGGGACGTGCGGGTCGTGGTGCTCACCGGGACTGGCCGTGGCTTCTGTTCGGGCCTCGACCTGCGTGGCTTCGGCCCCGACGTCCCCGGCCCTGACGCGCCCGCGATCGATCGGCTGCGTTTCCAGGAGATGATGGCCGGGCTGCCGGAGGTTCTGCGCGCCTTGCCGCAACCGGTGGTCGCCGCCGTCAACGGGGTGGCGGTCGGGGGTGGGCTCGCGCTGTGCCTGGCCGCCGACATCCGGATCTGCGCGGCCGGCGCCCGGTTCGGCAACGCCGCGATCCGCCTCGGTCTGTCCGGGGCGGAGATGGGGATGAGCTACCACCTGCCCCGCATCGTCGGTACCAGTGTGGCCGCCGACTGGATGCTCACCGGCCGGCTGGTGCTCGCGGACGAGGCACTGCGGACCGGTCTGGTGAGCGCCGTGCATCCCGACGGCGAACTGGTCGAGCGCGCGCTGGAGACCGCCGCCGCGATCGCCGCGCACGCGCCGCTGGGGGTCCAGCTGACGAAGCGAGCCCTCCAGGTCAACACGGACGCACCCAGTCTGGCGGCCGCCCTGGAGGTCGAGAACCGCAACCAGGTCATAGCCCACGCCACCGCCGAGGCGGCCGAGGCGCGTGCCGCGTGGAGCAGGCGGTGAGTGCCGCGGGGCCGCTGGCCGGTGTCCGGATCCTGATGATGGGCGGTCTCGGTCCCGGACCGTTCTGCGGGATGCTGCTGGGTGACCTAGGAGCCGAGGTGATCCGGGTCGACCGTCCGGGCGAGGTCGACTCGTCCCCACCGGTTGACGTGGTGATGCGCCGAGGCCAGCGCTCGATCGCCCTCGACGCCAAGGACGAACGCGGCCGGGGGGTGATTCACGCGCTCGCCGAGCGGGCCGACGCCTTCGTCGACGTCTACCGGCCGGGGGTCGCCGAGCGCCTGGGTATCGGCCCGAACGACCTGCGCGCGCGCAACCCGCGGCTGGTGTACGCCCGGATGACCGGGTACGGCCAGGACGGCCCCTACGCGCAGATGGCCGGGCACGACATCAACTACACAGCCCTGAGCGGGGCGTTGCACGCGACCGGGCCGGCCGGGCGCCCGGTGCCGCCGCTGAACATCGTCGGCGATTTCGGCGGTGGGGGCATGCTGCTGGCCGTCGGACTACTCAGCGGCATCGTCGAGGCGGCCCGCTCGGGCAGCGGCCAGGTCGTCGACGTCGCCATGATCGACGGCTCGGCCACGCTGATGGCGGTCTTCTACGGCATGCTCGCCCAGGGAAGTTGGCGGGACAGGCGCGAGGCGAACCTGACCGACGGTGGTGCGCACTTCTACCGGACCTACGAGACGGCCGACGGTGGGCACTTCGCCGTCGGCGCGCTGGAAAGCCGCTTCTACGCTGAGCTGTGCGCCCGGCTCGGCATCGACGTGCCCCAGGACTACGACGACCACGACGCGTGGGGGCGTCACGGCGAGGCGATGGCGGCTCGCTTCCGCGAGCGGACCCGCGCCGAGTGGGAGCGGGAACTGGTCACCCCGGCGTCGTGCGCGTCGCCGGTGCTGAGCCTGGCCGAGGCGCCGAGGCATCCGCAGAACGTCGCCCGCGGCACCTTCGTCGAGGTCGACGGGGTGGTCCAGCCCGCGCCGTCCCCCCGCTTCTCGAAGACGCCGCCGGCGCCGCCGGGCCGCCCGGCGCTGCCGGGTGACCAGACCGTCGACGTCCTCACCGAGCTTGGTCTCGACCAGGAAGCGGTGCGGCGGCTGCTCGCCGACGGTGTCGCCCGCCAGAGCGGCGCGGCCGGCTGACCGTGGGACGGCAGTGGGCGGTTCGGGTCTCGCGCCCAGGGGCCGGGCCGCGAGCCTTCAGATCCGGCCCAGCTCGCGCAGGAAAGGCTGGGTGTAGACCACCCGGCCGCTGGTCCTGGCCGGATCGGCCGTGCAGAGGATCAGCGCCGTCTCGGTGATCAGCTCGATGTCCTCCGTGTCCTCCTTCGCCAGCTCCAGGCTTCCCGCGCCGGGTGTGCGGACCGGGTTGGAGGGTGCGGCGGCGTTCACGGCGATCCCATCGGGCGACAGTTCGGCGGCGAAGGCACCCGTCAGTCGGTCCAGCGCCGCCTTGACCGTGCCGTAGAGGCCGAAGCCGGCGGAGACGTCGAACTCAGAGAACGGGGGGCCGGTCGGCCGCTGCCCGGCGATCGAGGTGACGTTGAGGATCCAGCCCCGCTGGCGCTCCCGCATCCCGGGAATCGCCAGCTGGATCAGGCGCATCGGAGCCAGGACGTGCATCTCGAACATCAGCCGGGCCCGGCGCTCGGGGAACTCGTCCAGAGTCCGCAGGAACGTCACCGCGGCGTTGTTGACCAGGATGTCCGGCGCGCCGAGCCGGTCGGAGAGCTCCGCGAAGACGCGTTCCCGGTCCTCGTCGCGCGACAGGTCTCCCGCGACCGCGAACGCCGACCCGCCGGCCGCCTCGATCTGTTCGCGGGTCTCGCGCAGTGAGCCAGCGTAGCGGGGGTCGGGGTCCATCGTCCGCGCCGTGAGCCCGACCACGGCACCCTGCGCCGCCAGACGCTGGGCGATCGACTTGCCGAGCCCGCGGCTGGCCCCGGTGACGAGTGCGACCTTGCCGTCGCATAAGCCTGGCATACGCTGCTCCCCAGATCTCGCGCTCCCCAGAGGCCTACTCACGCCGGGGTGATTGAAATAGACGTCGATTTCAACTTACTGGAAGCCCGCCTCGCGGACCTTCAACCCGTGGGCCTGCGTCCGCTGGTCGGGGGCGCCTCCAGCCTGTCGTACGTGGCGACGGGCACGGTCGACGGCGCGGCCCGCCGGATGGTCGTCAAGGTGGCGCCCCCCGGCCTGGCGCCGGTGCGCAACCGCGACGTCCTGCGCCAGGCGGCCCTGTTGCGCCGGCTTGCCACGACCGATGTCCCCGTTCCGGCGGTGCTGTGGGAGGACGCCGGCGACCCTCCCGAGGTTCCGCCGATCTTCGTGATGTCCTTCGTCGAGGGGACGTCGTTGGAACCGCTGTTCGACGACGACCCCGACGCGGCCGGCGATGAAGCCACCGTGGTGGCGGAGCGGATGCGCGACGCGGTTCGGGTGCTCGCCTCCCTGCACGCGGTCGAGCCCGCGGCCATCGGCCTGGGTGCGGAACCGGTGGTGAGCCTCGGCGCGGAGGTGGCCCGCTGGTCGCGCGCGCTCGGCACGGTCGATCCCGCCCTCGCGCCCGGCTGGGAGAAGGTCGCGGACTCGCTGGCAGCCACCGCGCCGCCGGCGATGGAACCCGCGATCATCCACGGCGACTACCGGTTGGGAAACATGCTGGCCACCGGCCCGAGCGTCACCGCCGTCATCGACTGGGAGATCTGGTCGGTCGGCGACCCGCGCGTCGACCTCGGCTGGTTCCTCATCAACGCCGACCCGGCCATCTATCGTCGGCCGAGCCGCTACGCCGGGGTACTGCCGACGCCGGAGGAGCTGGCCGCGGCCTACGCCGACCGGCTCGGCGCCCCGGTGGCGGCGCTGGACTGGTTCCGCGCCTTGGCCTGCTTCAAGTCCACGGCGACCTGGTCGCTGATCATCAAGCACGCCCGGCGCCGCCCGACCCCGGACCGCACGGCCGAGGAGATGGCCGGCACGTTGGGCGGGCTCGTCGCGCGGGCAGCCGAGCTGGTCGGCTGACGCGCCGCGCTCCGATGGCCGGGCCCGTGTCGGCATGGAGGTCAGACCCGCTCGATCAGTGTCGCTGTGCCCATGCCACCGCCCGTGCACATCGTCACCAGGCCGGTCGCGAGGTCCCGGCGCTCGAGCTCGTCCAGGACGGTGCCGATCAGCATCGCGCCGGTCGCGCCGATGGGGTGGCCGAGCGCGATCGCGCCGCCGTTGACGTTCACGCGATCCGGGTCGAACCCCAGGTCGTCGACGGCCCGCAGGACGACCGCGGCGAACGCCTCGTTGATCTCCCACAGGTCGACGTCGCCGACCGTCATCCCGGCCTTGTCCAGGCAACGTCGCGCGGCTGGCGCCGGTGCGGTGAGCATGATGACCGGCTCGGATCCGATCGCGGCCGTGGAGCGGACGCGGGCCCGGGGCGTCACGCCGTGCGCCTTGACCCAGGGCCCTGAGGCGACGAGCACCGCGGCGGCGCCGTCCACGACGCCCGAGGAGTTCCCGGCGTGGTGCACGTGCTCGACCGCGTCGATCGACGGGTAGCGCTCCAGGCAGATCTCGTCGAAGGTCCGGTGCTCGCCCGCCGGGCTGCTCGCGCCCGCCACGGCGAACGCCGGCTTCAGGCCGGCCAGCCGCTCCACGGTCGTCCCCGGCCGGGGGTGCTCGTCGCGGTCGAGAAGCACCCGCCCGTCTGGTCCGGTGACCGGTACGAGTGCGCGGTCGAAGCGGCCCTCGGCGATGGCCGTGGCGGCGCGGTGCTGGCTGGTGGCGGCGTAGGCGTCGACGGCCGCGCGGCCGTAACCGCCCAACGTGGCGATGAGGTCGGCCGACACGCCCTGCGGCACGGTCGGGAACCGGTCGCGGAAGTCGGGGTTGCCGCCGTCGATCGTGGCCGAGCCGGCGGCGAGGCCCCAACGGGACATGGACTCCACGCCACCCGCGACGACGAGGTCCTGCGCCCCGCTCGCCACCCCGGTCGCCGCGACGGTGACCGCCTGCTGGCCGCCGCCGCAGAACCGGTGCAGGGCCAGGCCGGGCACCGACTCGGGCCACCCCGCGAGCAGACTGGCCAGCCGGGCGATGTTGTCCCCGTGGTCGCCCGCGAAGATCCCGTTGCCGGCCACCACGTCCTCCACCTCGGCCGGGTCGAAGGCCGTCCGGTCGGCGAGGGCACGCAGGCACTGGGCCAGCAGCTCCTGCGGGTGTACACCGTGCAGCCTGCCGTCCGCGCGACCCCGGCCGCGCGGCGTGCGCACCGCGTCGATGATCCAGGCGTCCACGTCCTCACCCGGCCGGGTGAGGGTCGGTCCTGGGACGGGGTCGCCGATCGGACGTACCAGATTCGGTCATGGTGTAGACCTAACATCGACGTCTATTTCAATTCAAGGGGCTCTGATCGTCGTGGCATGGGATTTCTCGACCGACCCCGAGTACGCGGAGTTACTCGCCTGGGCGGACGCGTTCGTGCGCGAGGAGTGCGAGCCGCTGGACCTGGTCGTCCGCGAGTCGCATGACCTGACCGACCCGGTCCGCCAGGCCCTCATCCCCCCGTTGCAGGCGGTGGTGAAGGAGAAGGGGCTGTGGGCCACGCATCTCGGCCCCGAGCTCGGCGGTGCTGGCTTCGGGCAGGTCAAGCTGGCCCTGCTCAACGAGATCCTCGGCCGTTCGGTGTGCGCGCCGATCGTGTTCGGCTCCCAGGCCCCCGATTCCGGGAACAGTGAGATCCTGGCACGATTCGGGACGCCGAAGCTCAAGGAGCGCTACCTCGAGCCGCTGCTGGACAACCGGATCGTCTCGTCCTTCTCGATGACCGAGCCCCACGGCGGCGCCGACCCGAAGATCTTCACGACGTCCGCCGTGCCCGACGGCGACGACTGGGTCATCAACGGCGAGAAGTGGTTCACCTCGTACGCCCGGATGGCCTCGTTTCTGATCGTGATGGCGGTGACCGACCCGGACGCACCGCCCTACCAGCAGCAGACGATGTTCATCGTCCCGGCCGAGACCCCCGGGGTGAACATCCTGCGCAGCGTCGGCATGGGCTACGAGCCGGTCGGCGAGGGAATCGAGGGCTACGTCTCCTACGAGAACGTCCGCGTCCCGGCCGATCACATGCTCGGCCCGCGCGGCGGCGCGTTCCTGGTCGCCCAGAGCCGGCTCGGCGGCGGCCGCATCCACCACGCCATGCGTACCGTCGGCCTGGTCGGCCGGATCTTCGACATGCTCTGCGAACGGGCGGTCTCCCGCTACACCCAGGGAGAGGTGCTCGCCAACAAACAGCTCGTCCAGGAGATGGTGGCCGACTCCTGGATGGAGATCGAGGCGTTCCGCCTGCTCACCCTGCGGACCGCGTGGAAGATCGACCAGCTTCACGACTACAAGGCCGTGCGGGCCGACATCTCGGCCGTCAAGGCGATGATGCAGAAGGTGCTGCACGACGTCAGCGCACGTGCCCTGCAGCTGCACGGCTCACTCGGCACGACGCACGAGATGCCGTTCGTCCACTACCTGGTCGAGTCCTTCGTTCTCGGCCTGGCCGACGGGCCGACGGAGGTCCACAAGGTCACCCTGGCCCGCCAGATCCTCAAGGACTACCAGCCGGCCGAGGGCCTGTTCCCGTCGAGCCATCTCGTGAAGCTGCGCGCCGCGGCCGAGGCCAAGTACGCCGACCGCCTCGCCGGCATCCCACGCCCGACGGTCCGCTGAGTCGACCAGCGGTGGTCAGCCGGTGACCCGCGCGCTCCGCGGGAGGAGCACTGTTGCGTTGGTAATATGCGAACGGGCAGGTACCGACCCTGTCGGCCGGACCCGCGTCCGGGCGAGAAACGCAGGACCGGGCGGGAGAGAGTCGTGACCTCCTCGGCGTCGCAGCCCCAGCGGGTCGAGCTACGGGCGGCCGACCCGGCGGCTGCCCTGGCTGAGGCTCCGGAGGGCGCCTCGGTGCGGGTTCTCTCGGCGAAGGGCCGGCGAACAAGGGCCCGCCTGATCGAGGCCGCCAAGTCGGTCTTCGAACGCGACGGTTTCCTGGAAGCGCGGATCACCGACATCACCAAGGCGGCCAAGGTCGCGCCGGGGACCTTTTATCACTACTTCGACTCCAAGGAAGAGATCTTCCGCGAGGTCGCGCTCGCCCAGGAACAGCGGCTCACCGCGCCCCCCGAGTCCGGCCTGGGCGAAGCTGGCGCCGACGCCTCGATCTGGGACCGGATCCGGCGGTCCAACCGCCGCTACCTGGAGCGCTACCGCGACGAGGCGGCGCTGATGGGCGTCATCGAGCAGGTATCCCGCTACGACGCGCAGGTCAACGAGGCCCGCATCGCCACGACGAGGCACTTCGTCAACCGAGCCGAGCGGGCAATTCTGCGGCTGCAGCGGGAAGGGGCCGCCGACCACCGGCTCGACCCGGCGTTCGCCGCCGACGCCCTCGGCTCCATGGTCGCCCGGTTCGCCGAGCTGTGGCTGGTCCAGCACTACCGGGACTACGACTTCGACGAGGCGGTCGAGCAGCTGACCCTGCTCTGGGCGAACGCGCTGGGCCTCAGGCCGGAGCCACCGTCCCAGTCGCGCACCCGCGGCCGCTAGGCAGCTTCCCCTCGGCGCCTGCGGCGGGGCGTCGCGCGAGACTTGGCGAGCCTTGAATTGAATCGGACGTCGATGTTAGTTTCCGCGACCATGAGCGAAGTGTCGTGTCAGGACCGGGTCTGCGTCGTCACCGGAGGCGGACGGGGGCTCGGACGGGAGTATGCGGTGTTACTGGCCCACCACGGGGCTCAGGTGGTCGTCAACGATCTCGGCGCCAGCCGTGACGGGACGGGCGGCGACAGCGGCCCGGCCCATGACGTCGTCGACGAGATCAAGGACAAGGGCGGCGTGGCCGTCGCCAACACCGACGACGTCAGTTCCTGGGA
The DNA here is from genome assembly GCF_016786355.1 of Frankia sp. AgB1.9. Lineage (GTDB taxonomy): Bacteria > Actinomycetota > Actinomycetes > Frankiales > Frankiaceae > Pseudofrankia. The sequence continues at coordinate 1,060 of NZ_JADWYX010000110.1, read as the reverse complement.
GGGCGCGGCGCGTCTCGTCGAGCAGGCTGTGAGCACCTTCGGCCGCCTCGACGTCCTGGTCAACAACGCCGGCATCCTGCGCGACCGGATGTTGTTCTCGATGTCCGAACAGGAGTGGGACGACGTCATCCGGGTCCACCTGAAGGGGACCTTCGCGCCGAGTCACCACGCCGCCGCCCACTGGCGGGAGCGTTCCAAGGCCGGCGAGCGCGTCGACGCCCGCCTGATCAACACCACCTCGGTCTCGGGTCTCTACGCGAACCCGGGCCAGGCGAACTACGGCTCGGCGAAGGCCGGGATCGCCGCCTTCACCCAGATCGCGGCGCAGGAGCTCGGCCGGTACGGCGTGACCGTGAACGCGATCGCGCCCGGGGCGCTGACCCGGCTGACCGAAGGTCTGACGATTACCGACGAGATCCGCGCGGCCTTCTCGCCGGCCCTGGTCGCCCCCGTCATCACCTGGCTGGCCTCCGCCGACTCGGCCGACGTCACCGGCCAGGTCATCGAGGCCTCGGGCCTCGTTCTCGCCGTCGCCGAGGGCTGGCACCGGGGGCCCTCCACCGAGCCGGTCACCTCGACCGGCGAGGTCGGGGAAGCCGTTCGACGCCTCCTGGCCGACGCCCGGCCCCGCACCCTGTTCCACGACGTCAGCTGACTCCCGGCCTGCGGCAGAGGTCTGGCTACCGAGGGCTTGGCTCGAAGACCAGCTCAGATGAAGTCGAACTCGACTTCAGAAATGACGATGACTGGGTCACCCCGACAGCGCGACGACGAGAGGGCGGAGCGGGTGCGCATGAAGGTGGTCGTGATCGGTACCGGCTTTGGGACGAGAGTCATGGCGGGCGCGTACGAGGAGGCCGGTTTCAGCGTCGAGGCGGTCTCGCCGCGCGACGCCGACGCACTCTCGCGGGTCAAGGCCGTCGATCTGGTGTCCGTTCACGCGCCGCCGTTCCTGCACCGCGACTACGTCCTGGCGGCACTGGACTCGGGAGCCGCCGTGCTGTGCGACAAGCCCTTCGGCCGGAACGCGGACGAGGCCCGCGTCATGCGCGATCAGGCT
>NZ_JADWYX010000010.1:48372-117411 GCF_016786355.1 Frankia sp. AgB1.9 | reverse complement strand
CCGGGGCCACGCGCCCCCCGCCCCCCCACCGGGGCCGCCCCCACCGCGGTGGGGCCGACCCTGTTCGGAGCGGCCTGGTCTGATCGCCTGCGTCAGGCCTGGTAGATGTCGTCGCCCTTGACGGTGACGGTGACCGGGGCCAGCGGGCGAGGGGCCGGGCCTGCGACGTTCTTGCCGGTCGTGGCGTCGAACTTGCTGCCGTGACACGGGCAGTTGATCGTGCCGCCGGAGACCGAGCCCACCGTGCAGCCCATGTGGGTGCAGACCGCGGAGAAGGCGTGGACGGTGCCGCCGGAGTCCCGGGTGATGACGATCTTCTTGTCCGCGAGGACAAGCCCACCGCCGACCGGCACCTTGCTGAGGCTGGTGAGTTCCTTGGCGTCGTCGGCCGAGGCGCTCGTCGGCGCGGCGCCGCTGGGGGTCTCGTCGGCGCCGCCGTCACTGTCGGTCGAGGCGGGAGCGCCCGTCGCGGCATTCGTGGTGTCCGAGCCGGACGAGCTGCCGCACGCCGCCACCAGGAAGCCGCCCGCGCCGGCGGCCAGGGCGAACAGGGGAACCGTCACTCGCCGGGTCAGCCCGGGGTACGGCGTCGGCGATTCCGTCGGCTCCGCCTGGGTCGTGGCGTCCAGCGTCATGGCATTCCCTCCTGGAAGTGGGTATCGCCTCACACGTCCGACGGTAGGTGTGCGGAAGGGCCTTCCGAGTCGCGGCATGCCGCGAACTTCTAAAGATCTGGTGAGAGCCCGCGGCGTGGCCCCGGATATCGGCCGGCACGAAGTCGGCAAATGGCGGCTCGACGGGCGTAATTACCGTCCGTCGGCGCCAGGGGTTGCCAGTGCCGGTTGCTCAGGACAGCGTGACCAGGGCGCCCAGGGCGAACGCGGCGGCGAAAAGCCAGATCAGTGTGGGCACCGTGCTCAGCCACCGTGGCGGCCGCCGCCGGGTCACGACGGGGGTACTGGGAGTGGGCGCCGGCTGGGCGGCCGGCGCAGCCACGCGACCGGGGCGGGCCAGCGGGCCGCTGGCCGGGGCGAGCCTCGTCTCGGCCTCGTCGACGTCCGGCTCGGCCGGGGCCGCCGGGGGCACGTCGACGGGGACGATGGCCGTCAGCGTCAGTTCGGGGCCGTCCACGGCGCCGAGCCGCAGCCGGGTCGGCTGGGTACCGACCGGGACCGAAGTGACCCGCTGGCCGTCGTGCCACAGCCCGTTGGCGCTGAGGTCGCTGGCGGTCCAGCCGTCCGGGGACGGCTCGAGCGCGACATGCCGCCGGGACACCTTGGGGTGGCTGACGACGATGTCCGAGTCCGACGCCCGGCCGACCACGACCTTGCGGTCGCCGGGCAGCGTGAGCTGCGTGGTCGAGGTCTGCACGCGCAGCGCGACGAGAGGCACGCTGACCCTCTCTCCTGCCGGGCTTCCGGCGGTCGTGGAGCCGAATGGTTCGCTGTTCGCGCCAACCCGGCCGGGTGCGGCGCCGTGGTCGGCCATGGACTGGCCGGCCGGCTCAGGCCGGGAGATGGACTGGCCGACTGGCTCAGGCAGGGAAGACGGCGTTGTCGTGGACGCTGACCTTGACCGGGGGCAGCGGGGTCGACGCGGGGCCGGCCACCGGGGCGCCGGTCGTCACGTCGAACTTGCTGCCGTGACACGGGCAGTTGATCGTGCCACCGGCGACCTCGCTGACGGTGCAGCCCTGGTGGGTGCAGACCGCGGAGAAGGCGTGTACGTCGCCAGCCTGGTCCTTGGTCAGCACGACCGCTGCCTTGTCGAGGATCAGGCCGCCGCCGGCCGGGATCTGGTCGAGCGACGCCAGCGGCGTGCTGGCGGCGGCAGCCCCGCCGGCAGGGCTGCCGCCGGCCGCGTTGGCGCCGGGTCCGGCACCGTCGCGGTGGTTCCACGCCACCCCGACGCCGGCCGCCGCGCCGACGACCACGACCGCCGCGGGAATGGCCCGCCGGGTGAGTGACCCCGCCCCGTCCGGGGTGGAGACGTCCTGCGTCATCTGAGCGCCTTCCTCGGGCGGAGATCAGACATGGGGGATGCCGGAGCGGGTGAAGAACCACAATGCGGCCGTGAGCCAGAGCAGGACGAGCAGTGAGAAGACGAGCCCGCCGAGTACCGGCAGCGCCCAACCGGGCAGGGATTTCACCCGCAGGCCGAGCATCTTCGCCGCGTAGGCGCCATAGAACGTGCACCCCGCGACACTGTGCACGAGGACTCTTGTATCCGCCGTCGAGAATCCAAGGGCCCACAGGCAGTGGAATGCGACCGGAAGGGAGACGACGAAAGCCGCCGTCCCACTCCAGCGGTGCAGGATCGAAACCACCGGCCCAGCGGATTTGACGCCCGGCAGGCGCCCCCACATCCACAGCGCCGTCAGCAGCTGCACGAGGACGAGGACGAGCACGATTGTCGTCAGCCACGCCTTCATCGGCAGTGGGCTGGAGAAACCGAGGGTGTACAGCGGGCGGCGGGCTGGCGCGTGCTCCCGGCCGTACACGCCGAGGGCGACCGCGATGACGGCGCCCACGAGCACGGCGCCGGCGAGCCCAGTGGACCCGCTGAGGATCGACCGGCGCGGTGGCGCGGCGGTGCCCGCGGTCGGCTCGGGTATCGACATATCGCCTCCGTTCCGGCCCCCCGGCCGGGCTCAGGCAGTTTCCGCGCGGTCGGCTGACCCGCCGCCGGAATGCCTGATGATTTGTCTCGTACGTGGGCTGCCGTGTCAAGGAGAGCCGGCTGACGGCTTTTGGACGACAGGTCTGCGTCACCGATACCAATCGGCGCGCGCCTTTGGGCGGTATGGCGCGGTCTGGATTTCAGACGGGGCCTTCCGCCGAATTCCGACGACCGCCCAGCATAGGGGCCGGTCCGCGACCGGGATGCACCAGTCACTCGGTCGCACCGCACTTGTGGTCGCGGGGAACCGCTCGGTGGCCGGTCCGGCGGCCGGAAGGCGGATTGCCGGGTCGTACTCAGGGCTGAGCACTGCTGAGCACCGGCCGCGTACGGACGACGGCCGGTGCTCAGGCGCGCTCGGTGGCCAGGCCCGCGGGCTGTCAGGCGCGCTGGCTGTCAGGTCCGCTCGAGGTGCGCGAGGGCGAGCTCGCAGTCGAGGTCGACGTAGGCGGCGCCGTACCGTTCGGCGAGGGCGAGCGAGATCTCCCGCCGCTGGTAGCCGTCGGTGCCCAGCGTCGACAGCCAGATCGCCAGGCCGTAGGCGGCCGAGGCTCGGTAGTGCGTCCAGGCGTCCTCGAAGGACGGGCGGGTCTCGTCCGGCACGTCGAGCGCCGCCAGGTACTCCTTCAGCAGGTCGGCCTCGGCGCTCCGGCGGTCGGCGATGGTGAGCGAGCCGACCAGGAAGTAGCCGACGTCCTGAACCCACCGGCCGCGGCGCACGACCTGCCAGTCGAGGAAGCCCACCTCGTCGCCGGGCAGGACGTAGGTGTTGCCGATGTGGGCGTCGGCGTGCAGCAGCGTCCCGGGCTCGCGATCGAGGGTCGCGACGTCGCGCACCCACAGGTCCACGATCTGGTCGCCGTCGTACTTCGTCACCTCGGCGGGAAGGTGGTCGGCTCCGCGTTCCAGGCCGATCGGGGTGAACCTGCGCAGGCCGGCCTGGAAACCCTCGGTGGGTGCCCACGGCTGGACCCAGCCGAGCCGGGGGTGGGTCGCGGCGGTGAATCCCCAGTACAGGCTGTGCAGCCGGGCCAGGCCGCGCAGCCCGCTCGCGACCTGGTCGGCGGTCATCGGACGGGTCGAGTCCCGCGGATCGGCGCCCCGGACGGTGACGTCCTCCATGACGATCACGTAGTCGAGGCCCGAGCGGTCGATCACGACCCGGTAGGAGTGCGGGTGGTCGACGGGCAGTGGCGCCCCCGAGGCGAACAGGTCCGGCTCGTTGAACAGGTTGCCGTTCCTGGCGTGTACCTCCCGATGTACGCCCTCGGCCTTGAGGAAGACCCGGCCCGGCCCCGAACCGGACGCGTAGTCGAGATCGAACCGCGCCCGCCGGTTGGTGCCGTCGTCCCGGAGCACCAGGGTGACCGCGCCGACCACCGCGTCGGGGTGCTGTTCCGCGAGAGCGGCGGTCATCCACTCCGGGGTCACGTCCGCCCAGTCCGCGGGCACCTGTAAACGGTCGGGCGACGTCGACTCAGTCATCGACTAAGTATGTGATCGCTCACTTTCGGGGTCAACTTCCGGTTGCCGGTGAGCTGCCCGGCTGCCCGTCCGGGGCTGCCCGTTGCGGGTCGGTCAGCGGCTGTCCGATCCGGTCAGGGCGACGTCGAGGGTGGGCTCGACGCGGGCGGCGAGCCACTGCGACTCGTTGCTGGCCACCGTGCTGGCCAGGGTGCCGGTCAGCCGCCGCCAGCCGAGGCCGGGTGCCAGCAGCGTGAGATCACCGGTCGCGCGCCGCATCAGTGGGAACCGTTCCTCCCAGCTCGCGGCGCCGGCCCCGTCGCCGGTCGTGAAGCCAACGACGAGCTCGGCCGGCGACGAGAGCGTGGCGGCGCTGATCTCGCCCGACCGTCCGGACGCGGCGCTGTTGAGGACGAAGGTGCTGGCGCCGCCGGTGCCGGCCGGCAGCCGCTGCGACTGGGTCTGCTCACCCAGCCGCACATACAGCCGGGCGCCGGCCCCGAGGCCGCCGGCGGGGATTCCGGCGGTGCCGGCGGCCGGCGGCCGGACGGTCACCCGGATCTGGATGCTGGTGCCCTGGACCTGGTGTAGCTGGACGAACGAGCCCCGGTAGCTGCCCGGGACGTCCGCGTCGACGAGCTCGTTGGGCCGCAGCCGGTAGATCGTCCGGTCGGGCATCCGGTCGGGCAGGGCGGCGACGCCGGGGCCGATGTCGGCCGCGTAGACGACCGGGCCGTCCAGGTCTGCCGAGTTACGCAGCGTGTGGTATGGGAGCTGGGTGTACCGGGTCGGGATCGCCGGCGTGACGACCACCAGCGCCGGGCCCGGGAGGTGATCGGGGATCAGCGCGTCCAGGAAGGCGTTGCCGGAGTTCACCCCGCGCTGGACGTCGATCCTGCCCTGAATCGTGGGCACGGTGAGGGCGGCCAACCCGGCGAAGGAGAGCACCAGGGCGGTGGCCCGGACCAGCGGCTTCGGGCGGGCCTGGCGCGCCCTGCGCCGGCCGCGCTGTTCCGCTGGAATCAGCGACCACAGCCAGCGAGCACCGGCCGCCCCGAGGATCACGATCGGAGTGAACCCGGCCAGGTGGTAGTGCGGGCCGAGGCCGTTGCGCAGCCCGGGCATGGCGAAGGCCGATCCCCACCAGAAGAAGTAGCCGATCAGCACCGCCGCGGTCGTGCTGGCGAGCAGCAGGCGTTCCGCGCGGCGCCGGGGAGCCAGCAGGCCGACCAAGGCGAGCGCGATCAGGCCGAAGCCGCCGAAATACCAGCTTGGGGCCGCCTGCAACGTCTCCGACAGAGCCTGCGCGGCCAGGTGACGAGTAAAGGTGAAGGTCGGCTCGGACGGCAGGATGCGCCGCGGGCCGAACCCGAACGTGTCCAGCGGGTCCGACGCCGTCTGTGGGAGCTCCAGCGGCGACCCCGTCACATGCGAGCAGTAAGCCAGCAGCAGGCCGACGAACGGGGCCGCGCCGAGAACGCCCCAGCCCGCGCGGGCCAGCAGGATCCCCGGCGTTCGCCACGCCCGCGTAGCCGCGAACAGGAAGAGCGGCCCGACGACGAGAACCGCGTCGAATGGCCGGATCAGCAGGGCGAATCCGACCAGCGCGCCACCGCCGATCAGCGCACCTCGGGTCCCGGTCCGGACTCCGCGTAACAGCAGGGCGCTGGCCAACGTGAGCACGGCCGCGCTGGGGGCGTACGCCAACGGAAGCGCGGTGTGCAGCAGCACCAGCGGGGAGAGGGCGACGAGGCCGGCCGCGATGGCGGCCGTCCAGCCGTCCTCGAACAGCTCGCGGGCGAGGAGGTAGGTGCCGATGACCCAGCAGGCCGCGACTGCCGCGGGAGCGACGGCCATCGTGCCGAAGACGGCCTGCGAGGCCGCGAGCAGCGCGGGCCAGCCGGGCAGGTACTTGGTGAACACCTCCGTGCCATGCATGCCGGTCAGCCACGGCTGGAAGAACGGCTCCACGACTCTGGAGTCGAGGGTGAGCCGTCCGTCCAGCAGCATCCGTGCCTGCAGGACGTAGGCAGCCTCGTCGGCGTCGCCGGAGCCCTGCCGGTAGAGGCCGGTCTGCAGCAGCAGGCTCCCGATGAACGAACAGACCGCGATCAGCACGACCGCCCGGGTCGGCGGGTCGATCCGGGCCAACCGGAGCCGCCAGCCGTACTCCCCGAAATCGGTCGTGGGTGCGTGCGGCCGCCAGCCGGGGCCGCTTGGCCGCCGCCGGCCCACCCGGAGCGGAACCGTCGTCTCGGGAGATGACACGTCGACGGTCATCGGGGCTCGCAGTGTGCGACGTCGGCCATCATGACTGCGTCACGGCGCGCTGCCGCTCGGCTCCGATCACGCGTGTGCACCATCCGTCGCATCGCTGTCGCTATTCGCGCTTATCGGCGTGGAGCAGCCGCAAGCCCTGGTTTCGCGCCATTGGAACGATAAACGACCCATAAGCGATCACTGACGGCCGTCCCCGGTCGGCCCGCGACCGGCCCTCGACCGGCTCGGTGCCGGCTCTGGTCGTCTCGGTGATGTCCCCGGTCGCGCGCGGCGGGTCTGCGGGACGCCGGCCGCGATGGCCCGGTCGTTACGGTCGTGTGGCTGAGAGCCGCCAAGGGCCCGACGGATCCGTAGAGTCCTCGATGACCACCGCAGAACCCGGCGGATCCCGCGCCGGACCTCTTGTTGACGGAGACAGCGATGACTCTGACGATCGGCGACACCGCCCCTGACTTCGTGGCCGCGACCACTGAGGGCACGATCAACTTTCATGAGTGGATTGGCGACTCGTGGGCGGTGCTCTTCTCGCACCCCAAGAACTTCACGCCGATCTGCACCACCGAGCTCGGCTACGTCGCCTCGATCAAGCCCGAGTTCGACCGCCGCGGCGTGAAGATCATCGGCCTGTCCGTGGACCCGGTCGAGCTGCACGAGGGCTGGGCCAAGGACATCGCGGAGACCCAGGGCACCGCGCCCAACTACCCACTGATCGGCGACTCGGACTTCGCGATCTCCAAGGCGTACGGGATGCTCGGCGCCGACGTCTCCGGTGACCCGTCGGACCGCACCGCGGCGGACAACCAGACCGTGCGCAACGTGTTCGTGATCGGCCCTGACAAGAAGATCAAGCTGATCCTCGTCTACCCGATGACGACCGGCCGCAACTTCGACGAGGTGCTGCGCGTCATCGACTCGCTCCAGCTCACCGCCAAGCACAAAGTCGCCACCCCGGTGAACTGGAAGCAGGGCGAAGACGTCGTCATCGCCGGCTCGGTCAACAACGAGCAGGCCAAGGAGCTCTTCGGCACCTGGCAGGCACCGAAGCCCTACCTGCGCATCGTCCCGCAGCCCAGCGCCTGACCGGCGGCCTCGGTCTCAGTCTCGGGCCTTGGGCTCGGCTCGGGTCTTGAGCTCGGGCTCGGGCCTTGGGCGGATCGAGCGTCCGAGCCGTCGCCGGGTAGACGACCGGCGCCGTCACGGCCGCCGGCCGGCCGGCCTGGTCCAGTGCTTCTCTCGGGCGGGCGGCATCCTCTTGATGCCGCCCGCTTGCTGCTCCCCGCCAGGGAGTTCCTGAGGCCGAGCCACCGCGTGAGTCCTGCGCGGCGGCCGGCAATGGCCTGAAAAGGCCACCGAGACGTATGACTCAAGAGGCCGGCGTGACCCAGGAGCCCGGCGCTCGCGCCAGCTGACGTCGTGCTGGTGCGAGGCTCAGGCGTCCCCGGCTTCGGGAGTGCTCGTCGGCTCGTCGGTCGGCTCGCCGCGGACGGTGCGTAGCCAGATGATCGGGTCGCCGTCGTCGACCTGCTGGCCGGCGGCTCGCAGCAGTTCGCGGGTCAGCTGGCGGCGGTGCGCGGCGAAGGTGAGTACGTGCGCGACCACGGAGCTGAGCACGAAGCTCTCCGGCGGGTCGCAGAGCGCGTCGATCAGGCGGTCGTCCCAGGCCCCGCGACGGTCGATGTCCCGCACGGCCGCGAGCCACCGTGGGGCGGTGGCGTCATGACGGGCCAGGAGGCCGGCCGCGTCATCGTTCTCATCGCGGGCCGGCAGGTCGAGACCCTCGATGGCCGCCAGCCAGACTTCCTTGGTCCAGATGTGATGCTCCAGTACCGCGGCGATCGACTCCTCGAGGCCCTCCCAGGACGTCACCGTCGCGCCAGGCCGGCGGATGGCCCGGAACGCGGTGTCGGTCAGGCCTTTCGCTAGTTCCAGCAGGTCGCGGGTGTCGTCCAGGTCATGGCTGACCAACTGCTCGGTGAGCGGGTTCATCGCAGGCTCCGTCGAGTGCACCCACAGCGACATGGGTGGGTGGTAATGGATGCCGTTCGGTGCGGGCAGCCAGTGCCCGCTGGTGGGCGTGCTCGGTGGATGGCCGAAGGCGCGGGTGAAGGCGCGGGCGAACCCCTCGACCGACTCGTAGCCCGCCTCCCACGCCGCGTCGGTGACCGACGAGCCCTGCCGCAGCTGCCAGGACGCCCGTTCCAGCAAGACCCGGCGGCGCATGGCGACAGGTGGCTCGCCCGTGCCACGAGACAACAGCCTGCTGAAGTGGAACGGCGACGAGTACGCCGCTCCGGCCATCTCGGTCAGTGACCGCGGCTCCCCGTCGTCGGCGCCCGCGAGCACCACATCAAGCAACTCCCGGAGCCGATCGCGGCCTGCCCGTGGCCTGGGTTCTGACACCCCTCCAGTGTGTCGATGCCCCACGCACCCGCGCCCGACCGATCTTGCGCGGCTGACGCGAGCCAACACGAGGCCCGAGGTCGAGGCGCTCCTCTCCGGCCAGGTCGGCCTGTCGAGAAGAGCGCCGTTTGCGCCCTGTGGTCCCCAGCTGGGTCCGGTTTCAGCTGGGTCCGATTTCAGGTGGGTCCGGTGACACCCGTCCGAGGGTTGCAACCGCGATCAGGTCCGGGGCGAAGCCGGCATCTTTGCCGGTGCCGGCACTGGGCGCCGTCACAGGCATTGCCCAGCGTGTCGCCTCGCTGCGGGCATCCGACCGCTTTAGGGTGGCGAACATCAATCACTCTGGGTAATCATTGCAGGTCAAGTCGGGGGAAGTATGGGTCACCGGAAGGGCGACGCTGCGAGGGCACTGCGCCGGACACGGTCCTACTGGCGGCGACGAGGCCGGGTGGTGGGTAGGTCCCGACCGATCTGGGCTCCGGCCGGCCCGCGCAAGAGCGAACGGTGGCCGTGGATTGTCGGCGCGGGTATCGGCGTGCTGGTGTTCCTCTTCGTCCTGGTCGGCGCCCTCGCGCCGGCCCCGAAATCGGGGGCACCCACGCTCTCCGTGGCCCAGGCAGGCGGCTCGCCGGCTGCGGCACCGTCGGGGACTCCGACTCCGACGCTGGCGCCGCCATCGCCGTCGCCGGCGGCCGCCGTTGACACCAGTTCGACGGAGTTCGGGGCGGTGCCTACACCCGTAACGTCGCCGCCCCGGCCGTCCCAGCCGACGGAGTCACCGGCGCGGCTGTCCCGGACCGTGGCATCGTCGGCCCGGTCGGCTCGGCCGCCTGCGCCGACCGCGTCCCAGCCCCCCGCGTCCCAGGCCCCCGCGATCCAGCCCCCCGCGGTCCAGGGGCCAGCGCCAGCGGTGAACCAGCCGGCTGTGGACGAGGCGTCCGCGCCGGAGACGGCCCACGCGTCGACCCCGCCGATGACCCGACCGCCGCCCGCAACGACCCGGCCACCGGCGCCCCAGGCGCCGCCCTCGCCCACATCGGTCACGACAACCTCGACCAGCGGCTGTACGCCGCTGACAGACAAGGGCCATTGCTACGAGCCGGGCGAGTTCTGCCGCAAGTCCGACCATGGCGCGCATGGCGTCGCGGGCGACGGCAAGGCGATCGTCTGCGAGAACAACGACGGGTGGCGCTGGGAACCGGTCTGATCCGGCCGTCCGGACGATGCCCGCTCCGGAATGGGCCCCATGACACTTCGGAGCGAGCGATGCCGAGGATGACCTGGCGCGCTCGTGGTGGTGCCCGCGAGGCGGAAGTTCCAGGGCGAACCGGATCTTCGCGTTCCGCGGAACGGACTTCAGATGGCGCTCGGTGTGGCAGGGCGGCTGGTCTGTTCCTTTGTGCAGCGCCGGTGAGGCGGGAGGCCTGGGCCGACGGGATCTTCGCGTTCCGCGGAACGGACCCCAGGGGACGCCCGGTGCATTTGCGTCGGCTAGCCCGTTCCTTCGAGCTCGACGAGGCGCAGGCGCGGCCGGGCGGCCGATCGGATCCTGGTGTCACAGCGCGCGCGGCGTAAGCCCGCGGCCCGACCACCTGTCACGGGCGCGATGTCACGCGAAACCTGACATCCAGCCCGTACATCCTCTATCGCCCGCCCAGGAGCTGCCACTACGCTGTGGCGCCTGAACGACGGGGGATACGAGACAATGACACAGCCGTACGGATCGCATCGACGCGATTACGGAATGCCGCAAGACCAAGGGTCTACACAGGGTTACGGACCACAGCAGGGTTACGGCTCACCGCAGGGCTACGGACCGCCGCAGGGTTATGGCTCACCGCAGGGTTATGGGCAGCCTCAGGGATACCGGCCGCCAGGCTACCCATCCGGTCGGCCGCCGCTACCGGGACCAGTTCCCGGTCAGCGTCCGCCGGGAGGGGCACGCCGGTGGCGGCTGTGGATCGTGCTCGGCGTGGTCGCGATCGTGCTGGTCAGTTGCATCGCGGCCATCGCCACGCCGGGCTCCAAGAAGGTCACGGTCCCCAACGCCGTCGGCCTGAGCCTCAGTGCGGCTGAGGCCAGGCTTGAACCGAATCTGAAAGCCACGTCGGTGGACGCGACGGGTCAGGGCCGGATGCAGCTCGTCGACAGCAACTGGCAGGTTGTCAGCCAGGACCCGCCGGCCGGGACCGCGGTATCCAAAGGCGCGACGATCACCCTGAACGTGCTCAAGCCGGGCGAGTCGCCGGCCGTCAGCGTCATTCCCGACAGCGTTTCGAGTAGTGCCGCGCCCAACCTCGCCGCCATCCCGACGACGCAGGCTCCGATAGTCGCCTCGCATACTCCGGTCGCCGCACCGACGACTCGGCACGTGAATCCGCCGCAGGCGACCTACAACCCACCGCCCGCGAATGATCCGCAGACGGCCAGAGCGCCCGACCCTGCTCCCGCTCCCGTAACGCAGGACCCTGTGCTCGCCGGTTGTCATCCGACCACTTCCAAGGGCAACTGCTACAAGGCGGGCCAGCTTTGCCCTGCCGCCTATCACGAGCAGTCAGGCATAGCGGGAAATGGTGAGCCCATCGTCTGCCAGGACAACAACGGCTGGCGCTGGGAGCCGGCGTAGGCGCCGGCAGCCACCCACGCGGCTGAACTGGTCACATCGCCGGCCCAGACCCCGCCGGCTCGTCGAACGGCCCCGGTGCTCGGGGCAGTCTTGTAGGCGGCTGCTGGACTCAGCAGTAGGGCGCCTCTGTAAGGCTACGCATCGCCAAAATCTTCCTCCGGTACGGCTGTTTAACCTAAGTACCTCGTGCGACAGTGCCATCCGAGCCTATTTGGAGAATCTGCGACAAGAAAAGCGTCAACAGCGAGTTATTGGCCTTTCCGAATCGTGGATGGGCGTCGTTTTGGCCGCTTGCGCTTTTCCGAATGAGCGTTACGATGGGCGTATGTTCTACACGTTGGACGGCCCTGATCCGCCGTCACTTGATTTAACTTCACTCGATTCGCCGGCTCGTGTTTCACAGGGTCCCGATGCACGGCATCTTGACTGCCCTGCTCCGAATCGCTGGTCTGGTGCGTCCCGGCGCCACCGGTCGGCTGACTGCCGAGCGGTTGTCGATTCGCCAAGAGAAGACGGCCTCGTCGGTGCCCGCGCTGTCGACGGCTTTCCTACGCCCGATGTTGATCCCGTTGGTACCCCGCCTACCGACGGCCCGCCTACGCCCGACAGCGACGCTGCCGGTGATCTGTTTGGGCGGTTGGGGTTGGTCGATGGGGTGTTCGACGAGGTGCTGGCTGGGCTGGCCTGCTGTGACGCGTCGGCGACGTTGGCGCTGGCGGGGCGGCTCGCGCGGTTGACTGCCCGGTTGGAGGGGTTGACGGTCCACGCCCAGGTGCATCTGGCCCGTCAGCGTCCGGCCGACCCCGGCGCTGGCGACGGTGAGCGTGGTGACCTGTACTCGCCGTTCGTCGCCGATGAGTTGGCGGCGGAGCTGGGGCAGTCTCCGCGCACGATGTCGAGCCGGTTGGCGACGGCCTGGGAGATCGCTTCCCAGCTTCCCTCCGCGTTGGCGGACCTGACCGCGGGGATGCTTGATCACACCCGGCTCGCCGCGCTCCACCAGCTCACCCTCTGCCTCACCGCCGGCCAACGCGCCACCGTCGAGGCGGCGATGCTCGCCGGTAGCCGGCTGGCGTCCCCACCCCAGTGGCGCCGCAAGATCCACCGCCTTGTCGCGCGGCTTGACCCGGACGGCGCGGCGAAACGCCGCCGCCGCGCCCACACCGAACGCAGCATCGGTGTCCAATCCCTCGACGACGGCATGGCGTGCCTGACGGCGATCCTCGCCGCCGAGGACGCCCAGGCGATCTACGACCGGATCAACCACATCGCCAGGACCGACGCCCACACCGACAACCGCATGGACGGCGACACCCGCCCGATCGACGCCCGGCGCGCCGACGTCCTGACCGCCCTACTCCTGGGCAACCGCCGCGAACACGTCAGCGTCGAGCTTCAGGTCATCGCCCCCGTCGGCACGTTGGCCGGCCTCGACAACAACCCGGCCGAACTTGTGGGCTTCGGCCCGATCCCCGGCGAGGTCGGACGGGCACTGGCCGCCGACGCCCGCTGGCGACGCGTCCTGACCGACCCCGTGACGGGCACCGTCCTAGACCTCGGCCGGCGCCGGGTCCCCACCCCCGAACTGGCTCGCCTCATCCGCCACCAACAAACCCGCTGCCTATTCCCAGGCTGCGGCATGCCCGCGACCCAGACCGACCTCGACCACACCATCCCTCATGCCCGCGGAGGCCCGACTGCGCTGGACAACTTGGGACTCCTCTGTCGGCACCACCACCAAGCGAAACACCGAGGAGGCTGGCACCTGCACCAACCGCGACAGGGCGTCTTCACCTGGACCAGCCCTACCGGCCGGACCTACACCACTGACACCCACAAGAATGACGAGGAAGGACTGATCCCTGGCGAGGACCATCGCGCCGGGTCAACCACGACACCAACCCGGACGGGACGAGTGTCACCCGCCAACCTCTGCCCCACCAGAGGTCTCCCAGCGATGGGCCATGCCGTTTCTAAGCTCGACGCGGGCCTGGCCACGGTCAATACGTTCCCGATCTGCGGACGCTCCGGGCCCGCCGGGTTCGGCTGGTCTCAGCTACAGGCGGGCCGGGGGTTGCGGCGCGGGATTGCCGACGGGGACGCCGAGACGGGCCACCACGATGCGGGCCAGCGCGGTGAGCAGATCGCGCCGGTCCTTGACGTCGCGGCCGGTGATGTCAACGGCGACGGCGAGATCGCCGACGAGGATCACCGCTCGGACGTGGCCGCGTAGGTAGACCTCGCCGGGCACGGGTAGCCGCCGCCGGCGGGACATGGTCATCAGCAACGTCCTCAGCGGGCCGGCGGTGAACACCAGGCACTGGACGATCAGCTTGGGGCTGCCCGCTCGACGGACGTGGAAGCTTCTGATCTGCCTGAGCGCCGCCGGCAGGGCCTCGATCTGGCTTCCCGGAAACACCTGCCTCAGGTCCGCGACGTCGAGGAGCGCCGTCGGATCCGGCCGGGCCGCGACGACGGCCTGCGCCGGTGCCGGCTCCAGGACGTCGACCGACCAGGCGCGTGCGCCGGCGTCCCGAGAAAGGCGCACGATCGCCCCGACGCCGGGGGCGGGATCCGCGTCATGCAGCTCGATCCGGCGCGCGATCGCGTAATCGGAGGCACCGTCGTGGACCGCAATCCACCATGCGCCGGCCGGTGTGCGGCGGGCACGCACCACCTCCCCGACGGTCGGCCGCTCGCCGACCGTCCCACCGGCCGGATCGCCGAAGCCGCCGTCGTACCCGCGGCGGTCATGGTCGACGCCGTCGCTGCCGACACCTCGCGGCTCACCGTGACTGTCGGTGTCGATCGCTGGGTCGAGTCGAATGGCGACCCGCCGTGGCGTGCCGCTTCGGGCGGTCCAGGCCGCTGCCTCTGGTGACTCGTCCGGCGCGAACGGCTCGACCGCCGCGGGGGCCTGCCCCAGCGCCGCCGCGTACACGAGCCGATGATCGAGGGCGCTGATCGCCTCCGGTCCGGCCGCCGCGAGGTCTGGATCCGCGGCCAGGCCCGAGGTGGCTCGTTGCCAGCGTCCGCGCCGGCGCCTGTCGTCCTCGTTGCGCGCGCCGCCGATCAGGATCACCGAGGTCGTGGCGGTGGCCAGCAGGACGAGGATGAAGGCGAAGAACCACTGCTCGGCGGGGCTGTTGATGCTGCCCTCGGTCTCGATCTCCGGCTTCACAAAGCGACGCGAGGCCGTGAACCCGGCGAGCATCGAGGCGGCGAGGAGCAGGAAGACGCTGGCCGTGGTGAGGTGGCGGACTCGGCGCCGCCGTGGGGTCTGGAACCGGGTGGCGGCGCGTTCGGCCTCCGCCACCAACTCGTCCCGCCACTGCGCCGGCGACGGTGCCGCCTCCTGGAACAGCGCTGCGGCGGGAAGCGGTCCCGCCGTCGTGCGGACCGTCACGAGGCGTAGCACCGCGATCTCGTGCGCGGCGAGCGGTGGATCGCCGGCGCCGTCCGCGGGCCCGGCGTAGGCGTGCTCGGCCCGGTTCGACCAGGCAGGCGTCGGCCCGCGGCCCGCAGACCGCGCTCGCTCCGGCCGTACCTGGACCAGCACGCCGAACCGGTCATCGCGCCAGATCTCGACGAGTCCGCGCCGGGCGAGATCGAGAACGACGGTCGCCACCGCCGTCGACGGCACGGCCGCGGGGTCGGCGGCCAGGGCGGCGGCCAACGCCGGTTCCGGCCCCGCCGCGACCGGCCGTCCCTCGTACCGCAGCTCCCTCCTGATCCCGAACCGGGTCAGCGCCACCATGGCGGTCACCGCTGCCCAGGCCAGGAGCGCCGCCGCCGTCGCGACGTCCACCCACCCTGCCTCGATGCCCAGCACGATCATCGCGTCGGCACCTCGAAAGGTCCGCACGGTTCCGCCCTGGCGGCGGGTTCTGGCTGGGAATCCCTCTTGAGCGCGTCCTCAAGATCCGAAATCACGCCCGAAATGTCGCATGCTGGCGCAGGCGAGACAATCCGACGGCGCTGTCGCCTCCGCGACCCGACCGGGCATCGACGTCGGGCTCACGGACGGCCGTAGGGAGCGACATTCGGCGTTGCCTTCCGCTCAGCCCAGTCGGTCGACGAGGTCGGGGAGGTCTGGAGGCCAGACCGGTTCGGCGAGGCGGCGGATTTCGCCCGTTGTCAGCCACGCTCGCAGGACGATCCCGTCCTCGGGGTCTGGAAGGTGACGCGGGACGTGCCGGCTGGCGGTACGGGCCAGGAAATACGTCTCGTGCTGGGTGACGGGTTCGCCGGCGAAGAAAAAACGGTGGCGCCACTCCCAGAGCTGATCGCCTGGTTCGTCGTCGCGCCCGGTTTCCTCGAGAAGTTCTCTGCGGGCCGCGGCGAGGGGGTCCTCGCCGGGCTCGATACCGCCGCCGGGGCAGGCCCAGTGTGGCTCGTGCGGCCCGCCGTGCAGCTGGAGGAGTACCGCGCCGCTGGTATGCAGAAGAACCACCCGTGCGGCGAGGCGGACGGAATCACCAGATTGTTGTCCGGCCACGGACGCTCCCCCTGATCCACACATTTTCCGTTCGCACTGCTGCCGGCCGGCCATGACCATCCGATCCCCGGCCCGGCCCGGTCTTCGCCAGGAGGTCGGGGATCGGCGCGAGCCGCCAGCGCACCGGCTTACGGTCATCGGTCGTCCTCGTCAGCGGCCCCTCAGCCGCGGTCAGGCACGGTGCACCCGGATGTCGCCGAAGGAGGTCTGCACGCGGACCTCCACCTTGTGCTCGGCCTCGCCGGGCTCGTCGGTGACGTTGTCGAGCTCGTTGTGCACGTTGCCGTGTGCGGTCTGGACGTCCAGCCACGCCGCGGTACCGGCCGCGATGCCCACCTCGACGTTGCCGGCGGCCGTCCGGAGCGAGACGGCGCCGCTGACGACCCCGCCTACCTGGATGGCGCCGTTGGCCGTCCGGGCGTCGACGCCGGCGACCGCGCGGTCGATCACGATCTCCCCGTTGGAGTTGCGGACCCGGACCTCCCCGGTCACCGCTCCGACCCGGGTGGTCCCGTTGGAGTTGCGGACCACCGCGTCCCCGTCGAC
Source organism: Frankia sp. AgB1.9 (assembly GCF_016786355.1). Classification (GTDB taxonomy): domain Bacteria; phylum Actinomycetota; class Actinomycetes; order Frankiales; family Frankiaceae; genus Pseudofrankia. The sequence continues at coordinate 100,918 of NZ_JADWYX010000010.1, read as the reverse complement.
CGCGCCGACCCGCACCGAGCCCGTGCCGGTCTTGACGTCGGCGTCGCCGGTCACGCGGTCGATGGTGATCGGCCCGGCCCCGCTGCTCAGCCGGACAGGTCCGCAATGCTCCAACCGGATGGTGCCCATGGTCGTCTTGACCCTGCATTCCCCCAGCTCGCCGGAGCTGGTCACGTCGCCGACGGACGCCTCGAAGTCCACCTGGGACGTGGCCGGGAGCTCGATGGTCACGTCGACGGATCTCGTCTGGCGGGAGAAGGCCCGGGCCCGGGCCCGGGGTGCCCGCACGAGCAGCGCGCCGTCGGCGTACTCGACGCGGGTCTGCTTGGCGGCCTCGACGTCGGACTCGTCGTCCGGGTCGGTCGGGCGGACGTCGACGACCGTGTCCACGCGGTCGGTCGCGATGATTCTCGCGTTGCCGCAGATAAGCTCCAGGGTGGCCAGAATCGGTGCGGGTGTGTCGAAAATGGGCATGGCTGTCCTCACGAATGTGCCGATGGTTTGTTTGGGTGCTCGGAATGGGTTCCGGCGGACCAGGGGTGGGTGTTAGCGGACCCAGCCGGTGACGTGTTGCGTACCGCGTTTCCCGCCGGCCGGCCGGGTCGCGGCTTCCTGCGGCGACCGCAGCGCGGTGGCCGCGGCGCGGACGAGCCAGGCGTTCACCGAGCGGCCTTCCTTGGCGGCTGCCTCCTCGACGGCGGTCTTGAGCTGTTCGGGCAGTCGTACGTTGATCCGCGCCGTCGCGCCTTCCTCCGACACGGGGTCCGGCACTGCCGCGGGTGGCTGCTCCTCGGCCGGCTGGTCCGTCAGGGGCACCGCGACGACGAACTCGGGCTCCCGCCCGCGCAGCCGCAGCTCCACCGACCCGGGCGCGAGGTCCCTGGTGATCTCGTCCGCCGCCGCGGACAACGTCTCCAGCAGCGTCAGCCGGATCGCTGACTCCAGCCCGCCCGTCAGCCGCTCGACCAGCTCGCGAACGTCGTCGCCGCCGGTCTCCAACAACGTGACGAGCTCCTGTCCGAGCCTGTCCACATACTTGCTGAGCTCCATGGCGCCATCATGGCACCATCATGGCTCCGATACAAGAGTCTTGGCATCAATTTGGCACCAGAACGGTGCCATCCCGGCTGGCCTCGGCCTGCCGCTACCGCGCGAGGGCCACCAGGATCGCGTCGCGGACCGCCGATGGCTGTTCGACCCACGGAGCGTGCCCGGCCCCGTCGAACACGATCCGATCTCCATGCGGCAACGCGGCCAACAGCGAATCCGTCGCCTGCCAGGGGCGCGGATCGTCGGCGCCGAGGAGCATGGTGACCGGCACGAACAGCCCGGCGGCGACGGTGAGCAGGTCTTCCGTCTTGCGTTCCGCCCAGAGCTGTCGGTTGGCCGCGAAGTTCACCTCGGCGTCCGGGGGACGGGTGGCCCACAGCGCGGCCGCGTGACCGGCCGCCGCCGGACCAGGGGAGAAGTCGGGCCGCCACTGCAGCAGGCACCACTCCCGTTCCTCGGCCGGACTGCGGCGGCGATCGGCGAGTTCCGTCCATCGGGGCAGGTCCGCGCCCAGGCGGCGCTGCCGCTCAGCGATGTACCGGTCGCGGAATCCGTTGCCCGCGCCGACGCCGGCGACGTAGGCGACGCCTGTCACCCGGTCTGGCGAACGCGCGGCGTAACGCAGGCCCAGCTCAGCGCCCCAGGAATGCCCGACCACGCCCCAGCGGTCCACTCCGTAGGCGGCCCGAACCTGGTCGAGGTCGTCCAGGGCCTGCGCGATCGTGAACCGTCCGCCACCGCCGTCGGTGGAACGTCCGCACCCACGCTGATCGAACCGGATCACCGTGAACACGTCATCCAGCAGCCCGGCCAGCGGCGCGAGATAATCCCACAATCCTGGGCCGCCATGACACAGCACGATGGGCGGACCGGCACCGCTGGCCGTGGTCCACAGCTGCGTACCGTCGGTCAGTTTGATCACACCGTATTCCTAGCAGCCGCTCCGACACGGCCACCAGGCAATCTCCACCGGGAAAGCCCCGCGTTAGTGTTGGCGGATGGAACGGGTGACTGGCATCGGCGGCGTTTTCCAGCGAGCAGGGGGAAGCGCGAGTCTTCGGGACTGGTACGCGAAGCACCTGGGTATCGACCTGGCCGAATTCGGCGGCATCCAGTTTGCCTGGGGACCCGGTGGCTCCACCACCTGGGCGATCTTCGACGCGGATACCGACTACTTCGGTCGGCCCGAGCAGGCGTTCATGGTCAACTTCCGGGTGACCAGTCTGGACGGGATGCTCGCGCAGCTACGCGCCGAGGGCGTCGAGGTGATCGACGACGTCGCCGAATCCGAGTACGGACGGTTCGGCTGGGCCGTGGATCCGGAGGGGACCCGATTCGAGCTGTGGGAACCCCCGCCCGGCCAGTAACGAAGCCGTCGTTCGCCGTGGGTGGGGGGGGGGGGCCCCCCCCCCCCCCCGCCCCGGGGGGGGGGGCGCGGGGGGGGCGGGCCCCCCGCCCGGTCGGTCGTGCCCGTCACCGTCGGGTGGGCCGGGCCTAGCGCCTGGTCAGAGCCGCTCGACGGCGTATTCGATCGCGCCGGTGAGTGCCTGGACGTCGCTCGGTTCGATCGCGGGGAAGCAGGCGACCCGCAGCTGGTTGCGCCCGAGCTTGCGGTACGGCTCGACGTCGACGACGCCGTTCGCCCGCAGCACCTTGGCGACCGCCGCCGCGTCCACTCCGTCGAAGTCGATCGTCACGACGACCTGCGACCGCTGCGCCGGATCGGCGACGAAGGGCGTGACGTAGGGCGTCTTCTCGGCCCAGTTGTAGAGGATCGAGCTCGACTCGGCGGTCCGGGCGACGCACCAGTCCAGACCGCCCTGACCGTTCATCCAGTCCAGCTGCTCGGCGAACAGGAACAGCGTCGCCACCGAGGGGGTGTTGTACGTCTGGTCCTTGGTGGAGTTGTCGAGCGCGGTCGTCAGGTCCAGGAACGGCGGAATCCACCGGTCCGTCGCCTTGATCTCGCCCAGCCGGGCGAGCGCCGCCGGCGACATCAGAGCCACGAACAGACCGCCGTCGGAGGCGAAGCACTTCTGCGGCGCGAAGTAGTAGACGTCGGTCTCGGCCACGTCGACCGGCAGGCCGCCGGCGCCGGAGGTCGCGTCGACCAGGTGCAGCGCGCCGGCGTCGGCGCCCACCGGGCGGCGGACCGGCTTGGCGACGCCCGTCGACGTCTCGTTGTGCGGGGTCGCGTAGGCGTCGACACCGGCCAGCGGCGACCAGTCCGGGTGCGAGCCGGGCTCGGACCTGATCACCGACGGGTCAGCCAAGAATGGGGCACCTGTGGTCGTCTCGGCGAACTTGCCGCCGAACTCGCCGAAGACGAGGTGCTGCGAGCGTTCCCGGACCAGGTTGAACGCGGCCGCGTCCCAGAAGGCGGTGGACCCGCCAACACCGAGGACGACCTCGTAGCCGTCGGGCAGCGAGAACAGCTGCGCGAGCCCGGACCGGACCCGGCCCACCAGGTTCTTGACCGGCTTCTGCCGGTGGGAGGTGCCAAGGAGGCTGGTGCCGGTCGCGGCGAGGGCCGCCACCGCCTCCGGCCGGATCTTCGACGGCCCGCAGCCAAAGCGGCCGTCGACCGGGCGAAGATGATCAGGCAGAACAATCGTCGTTGACGTCTGCTGCGTATCAGGCACTTGCCACATCCCCCAGGGGCCGAGGCGCCGGACCGATGTAGCGCGCGGACGGCCGGATCAACCGTCCGGTGCGCTTCTGTTCCATGACGTGCGCGCTCCACCCAGCGGTCCGCGCGCAGGTGAACATGGACGTGAACATATGTGCCGGCACCTCGGCGAAGTCCAGCACCACGGCCGACCAGAACTCGACGTTCGTCCGCAGCGGGCGGTCCGGGTACCGGTTCGTCAGCTCCTCGATGGCCGCGGCCTCCAGGGCCTCGGCCACCTCGTAGCGGTGCGAGCCGAGGTCGCGGGCCGTGCGCCGCAGCACCCGGGCGCGGGGGTCCTCGGCCCGGTAGACCCGGTGGCCGAAGCCCATCAGCCGCTCGTGGTTGTCCAGCGCCTGCTTCACGTAGCCGACCGGGTCGCCGGTCCGCTCGACCTCGTCGAGCATGGCGAGCACCCGGGACGGCGCCCCGCCGTGCAACGGGCCGGACAGCGCGCCGACCGCGCCCGACAGCGCCGCGGCGCAGTCGGCACCGGTGGAGGCGATGACCCGGGCGGTGAACGTCGAGGCGTTCATGCCGTGCTCGGCAGCGGACACCCAGTAGGCGTCGACGGCCTGAACGTGCTTCGGGTCCGGCTCGCCGCGCCAGCGGATCATGAACCGTTCGGTGATCGTCCGAGCCTTGTCGACCTCGGTCTGCGGCACCGCCGGGAGCCCGAGGCCGCGGGCGGACTGCGCGACGAAGGACAGCGCCATCACGGACGACCGGGCCAGGTCCATCCGGGCCTGCTCGTCCGGGATGTCGATCAGCTGGCCGAAGCCCCAGTACGGCGCGAGCATGGCCAGCGCGCTCTGCACGTCGACTCTTATGTCACCGGAGTGCACCGGCACCGGGAACGGCTCGGCCGGCGGAAGGCCAGGCTCGAAGGAGCCATCGACGAGCAGGCCCCAGACGTGGCCGTAGTCGACCTTGCCGACCAGGTCCTCGATGTCGACGCCGCGATAGCGCAGCGCACTGCCTTCCTTGTCCGGCTCGGCGATCTCGGTCTCAAAGGCGATGACGCCTTCCAGCCCGGGCTTGAAATCGCTTGTCTTCTCGGCCATCGAGTCCGGATCTCCGCTCTGAGTACGCGACTGATTCCTGTTGTCGTTCGGTGTTGCCTGGTTCGGGTCGGATCCCGTGTCGCCCGGGTGGCGAGCGTCCTGCCGCCGCGGCTGTGCGTGGCTGACGGAGCCCGCCAGGTTGGGCGCCCTCCGGCCATCCCTCCATCCAACTCTTCTCGACGGACCTTCGCCTCAGTAGTGCCGCGGAGAAACCCCCATGACGACGAGGTGTCGTACCTCACATCTGGCCGAAGCCGACCGGGTGCTGAAACCGGCGTGTAACGGTCATCGGCGGTGCGTCGCCGCCGGTCTCCCGCAGGTCCGACGGGGCGCCGCGGGATCACGGGCATCGCGGCGGTGCCAGGATCGGGCCTATGGCCGCCCGCGACGCCGCACCCGCCAGGCTCCCCGGGCCAGCCGGGCCCCCCGGGCAGGCCGGCGACACGGCCAGCTCCAGCGAGCCGCCGCCGCGTTCCGCGGAACGCGAAGATCGTGGGGACGACAAGCAAGTCGGCGTCTTCCACGGCCGCCAGCGGCCTGGCCGCGCCGAGCTTGCCGGTTCCGAGGGCGACACCGCGGACGCGACCGCGAACCTTGGCGGCCTGCGGCGCGTCTACGACTCCGGCTGGCTCGACGAGCGTGACCTGGCAGCCGGCTGGGTGGAACAGTTCGCCCGCTGGTTCGCCGACGCCGAGGCCCCCGGCTCCGGGGTGCTCGAGCCGAACGCCATGGTCTTCGGCACCGCCGACGCTGACGGCCGGCCAAGCGCCCGCACTGTGCTACTGAAGGGCTTCAGCGCCGAGGGGTTCCTGCTATTCACCAACTACTCCTCGCGCAAGGGCCAGGAAACCGCCGCCAACCCGCACGGTAGCCTCGTCTTCCCCTGGTACTCGCTGGAACGCCAGGTGATTGTCGTCGGCGCCGTCGAACGGATCTCACGAACCCATTCGGCCGACTACTTCCGTTCTCGGCCGCGTGGCAGCCAACTCGGCGCCTGGGCCAGCCGGCAGTCCGCCGTGCTGGCCTCGCGTACAGAGCTGGAACGGCGCGACGCGCACTTTGCCGAACGCTGGCCCGAGGGCACCGAGATCCCTGTCCCGACCTTCTGGGGTGGCCTCCTGGTCGTGCCCGAAACGGTCGAGTTCTGGCAGGGCCGCCCCGACCGCCTCCACGACCGCCTTCGCTACCGCCGCTCCACCGCTCCCGGCCCCAATGGCCCGGAAAACTGGGTCATAGAACGCCTGTCTCCCTGAACCGCGCCGGCCGTGGTCAGGGGCGGCCCCATTGATCGCCGTTCAGGCCCTCGCGTGGTCGTGTTCGTGGCACGGATACAACCATCGGAAGGCCAAAACGGCGATCAAGATGCCGGGGGACGACGAAAGGCCGGCCCGCCCCCGTGGATCAGGGGTCGGGCCGGCCTTTTGGTCGTACCGCGTGGGCTGCTGGACCGGCTAAGTCAGGCAATGCGGGCTCGGCTGGCGAGCGCAAATCAGGAACCCCAGCCAGGCCCAGGCCGGACTTAGCGCAGCGGGCGCTCCGGGGCGGCCTGGGCCGCCTGGGCGGCGATGGCGTCCACGTCGGCGTCGATGTCGGCGGTGCGAGCCGACATCGGGACGTATGGGCGCTCGTCGTAGCCGACGTAGAGCTGGCGCGGGCGGGCGATCTTCTGCTCGGGGTCGAGCAGGCCCTCCTCCCACTGGGCGAGCCAGCCGGGCATGCGGCCGATCGCGAACAGCACCGGGAACATCTCCACCGGGAAACCCATGGCCTGGTAGATGATGCCCGTGTAGAAGTCGACGTTCGGGTACAGCTTGCGGGAGATGAAGTACTCGTCCGAAAGGGCGATCCGCTCCAGCTCCATCGCCAGGTCGAGCAGCGGGTTGGTGCCCGTCACCTTGAAGACCTCGTCGGCGATCGAGCGGATGACCCGGGCCCGCGGGTCGTAGTTCTTGTAGACCCGGTGCCCGAAGCCCATGAGCTTCTTCTTGCCGTCCTTCACCTGGGCGATGAAGGTCGGGATGTTCTCCACCGAACCGATGTCGCGGAGCATCCGCAGGACCTGCTCGTTGGCGCCGCCGTGCAGCGGGCCGTAGAGCGCGGCGATGGCCGCGGCGGCGGCCGAGAACGGGTCGGCCTCGGAGCTGCCGACCGCGCGCATGGCGTTCGCGGAGCAGTTCTGCTCGTGGTCGGCGTGCAGGATGAACAGCACGTCGAGCGCGTGCTCGAGGTTGGGGTCGGGCTCGTACTTGAGCTCCGTCGCCTTCCACATCATGTTGAGGAAGTTCCCGGCGTACGACAGGTCGTTGTCCGGGTACGCGTACGGGAACCCGACCGAGTGCCGGTAGGAGTAGCCAGCGAGCGTGGTGATCTTCGCGATCAGGCGAACGATCTGCAGGCGGCGCAGTCCCGGGTCCTTGATCTTCTTGGCGTCCGGGTAGAACGTCGACAGTGCACCGACGGACGAGACGAGCATGCCCATCGGGTGCGCGTCGTGATGGAAGCCGTCGATGAACTTCTTGATCGACTCATGCACCAGCGTGTGGTGCGTGATCTCGTCTTCCCAGGTGGCCAGCTCGTCCTTCGACGGCAGCTCGCCCGCCAGCAGGAGGTAGGCGACCTCCAGGAAGCTGCTCTTCTCGGCGAGATCCTGGATCGGGTAGCCGCGGTACCGCAAAATGCCGGCGTCGCCGTCGATGTAGGTGATCTCGCTCCGGCAACTCGCCGTGTTCGTGAACGCCGGGTCGTAGGTCATCAACCCGAAGTCATCGTCGTCGACCTTGATTTTGCGGAAGTCCGCGGCGCGCACGGCGCCGTCTTTGATCGGTACTTCGTAGCTACGACCGGTGCGGTTGTCGGTCACGGTCAGGGTGCTGACCTGCTCGGACACGCCGGGCTCCTCTCGCTGTGGCAGCGCAGTCGGTCGACGGGCTGGCACGACGCCGGCGTCCGAGTCCGGGGTTGCGGAGCCCTCACGCCGGTTTGCTGGCAGTTCGTTGCTCCCAAGTCTCGTCGCTGGAGGCGCCACATGCGCGTGATCGGTGCGGAACATCCGACGTGGGCTGCGCCACCCGGTCTGTCCCCCGTGGTCGAGTTGGTCCGTACTGTTGTGAACCCACCGCGTAGCGCCGTGACCTGGCCACCTGGCGTGTTGGTCTGGCCGGCGAACGTTGCTCGGGAAGGGTGATACCCAGCGGCGATGGGGATGTGTTGAGCGTTGTCGCGACGGCCGGCGGGCGCGCCGCGACCGGCGGCTGTTTCGGGTGCAAGTCGTCACAGTCGGTGGCAGATCGCCAAGCGGATGGTTGTTTCGTGGGCCGCAGGTCTCGCGCCACGCCGTCGGGCCGGCTCGGTCGGTTCGGTCGGCTCAGGAGCCGGCGAGCCGCTCCAGGATCGGGGCCGCTCGGCGAAGCGCGGCGATCTCGAGGTCGGAGAGCTCCGCGAGCCGTTCGGCCAGCCATTCGTCGCGACGGCGCCGGTCCGCCTCCAGCAGCGCCCGGCCGGCCTCGGTGACCTCCGCGATGACCTGCCGACCGTCGGTGGGGTGCGCGGACCTCGCTACCAGGCCGGAATCCGCGAGATTGCTGATGACCCGGGTCATCGAGGGCGGCTGCACCCGCTCATGCGTCGCGATCTCGCCCAAGGTCATCGGGCCGTGCCGCTCCAGCGTGGCGAGTACCGCGATCTGCGTCGGCGTGAGGCTGCTCGACCGCTCCTGGCGCATCCGACGCGACAGCCGCATCACCGAGAGACGCAATGCCGACGCAAGCTCGGTCTTCGCGGCGCTGTCCATCATCTGACGGTACTCATGACCCCAGTTCGGGATCTAGCCGCCGCTCGGCAAGCGCCCACCGAATCGGCTTTCACCGGACGACAGCGGACATCTGACCGGCCCGCGGGACTAAAGCTCCACCCAGCCGCCGGCGTCGCGGGAGCGCCGAGCCGCGTCCTGCAGCCGGGTCACGGTGAGCAGATCGTGGACGGTGGCGCCGCGGACCATCGCCGGGTCGTCCTGCTCGACCGCGCGCAGCAGGTCGTAGGTCGCCTCGACCAGACCCGGGCGATCCGAGACCGGCGGCGGCATCCACACGGTGCGCACACCTTCGTGGTCGGACCGGCGGACCCGGCGCCCCTCGACCACGATCCGGCCCGCCTCGCCGCACAGTGTGAAGGTCGCGTCGGTGAGCCTGGCGCCCATCTGCTCGTGGACGAGGACCGTCGCGCCGCTCGCGGTCAGCAGCGCGAGGGTCACCGGCGCGGTGCTGGTCAGCAACTGGGCCGGCATAACGGCCGGGTCGGCGCAGACCGCCAGCACCTCGCCACACCAGCGAACGGTCAGGTCGAGGATCTCCGCCCGGCCGAGCGGCCCCGACGGAGCGCCGACGACGGTCATCTGGGTGAGCCGGCCGAGCCCGGGCACCGACGCCTGCACGTGCCAGGCCGCCGGCCAGGCCCGGTCGTCGAACGCCACGACGTGCGCGAGATCCGCGTCCTCCGCGACGTCGGCGACGGCGCGCAGCGCCTCCGGGTCGGCGGTCAGCGCCCGGACCAGCAGCACGTGGAGCCCCGCCTCGGCGGCCCGCTGGGCGATCAGGTCGGACGCCGGCGGCGCCAGCTCGATACAGACCGCCTCGACGTCGTCCGACAGCAGCGCGGCGAGGTCGCCGTAGGCGCGCGGGGCCCCCACGTCGGCCGCCCAGGCCAGCGACTCCAGCGGCTCCGGCGCGAGCAGCCCGACCACGTCCATGCCGGCCTCGCGCAGCAGTCGCGCGGTCAGCCGCTCGGATCCGTCGGTGACCAGCGCCGTGGCGACCGGAAGCTGTGGGTCGCGTCGCCGGGCCGCCCGCCGCTGCTCTCGCCAGGTCTGCGCCGCGATCGGGTCGCGCGGACCGACGAGCTCGGGAACGGTGGTCATGGCACCAGATAGTGCCTCCGCCTGCGCGCCGGCGACGACCGGTTGGGCCGAGCCGTCGCCGGCAATCTTCTCGATCTCTGGCGGTCGGGCTGGTCTGACCAGGATGGGCGATGATCGGGGGCATGGCGAGGCTGTTCGTCGCCGTGACGCCGCCGGCCGAGGTCATCGAGGCGATCGGCGTGGCGGTGGCCCGAGCAAGACCGACGGCGCCGGCGCTGCGCTGGGTGGACCTGGCCCGCAGCCACCTGACGCTCGCCTTCCTCGGCTCGGTCGATGACGCCCTGCGCGCCGAGCTGGCCGAGCGGCTCGGCCGGGTCGCCCGGCGCCATCCGCCGGTGGACGCGCGCCTGGCCGGCGTCGGGCGGTTCGGCGACCGGGTCCTGTGGGCCGGGGTCGACGGCGACCTGGCCCCGCTGGCCGCGGGGATCCGGCGCGCGGCGCAGCGGTCGGGCGTGGCCGACCTGGACCCCCGCCCGCTGCGGGCCCACCTCACCCTTGCCTACGCCCGGGCCTCGACCGAGCGCGTGGACCTGCGGGCGGTGATGGCCGCCCTCGGCGAGCTGCCGCCCCTGGCCTGGACGGTCGATCGGTTCGACCTCATGAGAAGCGTGCTGGGCCCCCAGCCGGTCTACGCGGTCGAGTCGACCTGGTCGTTGACCGGGTCCTGACGCACTTAAGTCCAGTTTGTTAAGTCAAGAAGTGGAAAAGTGAATCACGCCACACTGTAGAAACGTTGGCGGGCCGGCTACGGGTGTGTTTCTGTTGGCTTGTGCTGAAGCCGGCTTACCTGGTCACCCGGGGCCACATCGACCTGCTCCGGGTCGCTTCCGCGGCCTGTCCGGTCCGCTGAGGACCCCGCCGACCCTGCCGCCAGCCACTCCAGGCCGCACCGCTCACTGACTCGGTCAGCAACGCGGCCCGCATCGCCTCCCGGGATTGCCTCCGGGGGCTAGCCGCGCCGGGCTTCGCCCGCCGCCCCTCCCCGCCCACTTCCTGGTCGGCGCGCCGTCGCGTCGCCGGGAACCTGCCGGCGCAGCCACCGGCGGCCTTCCACCCCGCGAAGCCCTGGGCGCGAGCCCCAGAGGGCCGACCGCCCGGCGGGCGGCCGCCGCGGGCGGAACCCGCCCTCGCGCGCCACCACCCGAAGCCTCTCTCGCGCAGCCGCCACGCCCAAGGAGAACGCCATGTCGCCCCAGCCCGCCACGGTCCGCGCCGCCTCGGAGCAGCTGGCCGCAACGCGCTCGCTCGCCCCGGTCGCCCCCGTCCGCCGCCTGTCCGGCCCGGCCAGCCCTGCGGCACCGGTGGCGCAGCCGGCCCGCGGCCCGCTGAGCCGGCCGGGCGGCGTCGCTCGCCCGGGCGAGCGGTTCGACCTCCGTCAGTTCAACCGTGCACCGCTGGTCGCGGGCGCGCCGGGCGGCGCCACGGCGACCAGTGCCTACGCGGCGCCCATCCCGAGCAGCCGCGCGGGCCTGGCCGTCGACCGGTCAGCCTGGGCCGCGTGGCTCGACGGCGAGCTGCTGAACCTGACCTACCTGGAGTTCGAGGTGCTGGACTTCCTGGTCCGCCACCCCGGCCGGGTGTACTCGCGTGCCGCCCTGCTGCGCCATGTCTGGGGACACCGGGTCGACGACGACCCCGGCCAGGCCGGCCGGACCGTCGACGTGCTGGTCACCCGGCTGCGCCGCAAGCTCGGTCCGGACAACCGGTCCCGGATCGAGACCGTGCGCCGCGTCGGGTACCGCTACCGCCCGGCCTCCGTCGACACGGTCGCCTGAGCGGCCTGTCGGGGTAACGCCGCCTTCGTCACGTCGCGTCCGGGGGACCGGCCGGGCAAGCCGTGTGAGACTTCGACTGGGACATTCGGCTAGTCGTTTTCTGACTCGAAGGGTGGTCATGACCAGCGTGCCGGGGGTTGCCAGGGACACGCGGCGGGCAGCCGCCGCAGGCCCGACGATCGAGCCGGACGCGCTTCGGCAGGCATTCCGCAGGCATGCCGCCGGGGTCGCGGTGGTCACGTGTGTCGGCGCGGCCGGCCCGGTCGGGTTCACCGCCACCTCGGTCGCGTCGCTGTCGGCCGCCCCACCGCTGCTGTCGCTCTCGCTGGCGGTGACGTCGTCCAGCGCTCCTGCGGTACTCGAGGCCGACACGCTGATCATCCACCTGCTGTCGTCAGGGCACGAGGAGATCGCCCGGCGGTTCGCCACCCGCGGTATCGACCGGTTCGCCGCGCCGACCCGGTGGGAGACCCTGCCGACAGGGGAGCCACTGCTGTCGGACGTCGCCGTCTGGCTGCGGGCCCGGATCGAACACCGGATCGTGGCCGGGGAGAGCTACCTCGTCGTCGCCGAGGTGATCGACTGCCAGATCGACCGGGCCGACGAGCCGCTCGTCTACCACGACGGCCGCTACGCCACGCTGACCGACGTCACCCCGCCCGACGAGCCGGCCCAGCAGCCAGAGGGCTGAGCCCGGGCCCGGCCGGACGGTTCAGTTCGCGCTGGACCGCTCGCCGCGCCGGATTCGGTCGCGCCGGCGGATGACGATGAACAGGCCGACCAGGCCGAGGCCGAAGCCGCACGCGGCCGTCGCCAGCCACCACAGGTGGCCGTCGTGGCGCAGCGTGCCGACCATCGCGATCATGACGATCAACGCGATCAGCCACAGGACGGTGCCCACGGCGACCGAGCCGACGCCGTCGTAGGGCAGCGGCGCCAACCCGCCGCCTGCCGGCGCGCCGCCGTCGGTCACGCCGTCGACCCCGTCCGCACCGGCCTCGACGGCCTTGACCGCGGTCGGCGTTCGGCCGGACGGCTGCCGTCCCGACGTGCCCGCGTCCTGGTCCAACGGCGTTTTCGCCTCCACCCCGGCGACGTTACGCTCAGCCTCCCCACAGGGGGACGCCGGAGTCGTCGAGGTCGTCCTCGGCGTCGCGGAAGGCGGTGCCGCCCGGGTCGCGCAGCGCGGCCGCCAGGGCATGCCGCCGGTGCCAGGTGCCGGCGTGCCAGGCCAGCGCGCGGGCCAGCGCGTCGGTGCCGGCGGAGGCGTCGACGTGGATCTCGCCGCCGATGCCGCCGACGACCCGCCAGCCGGTCCGGGTCGGCCGGCCGGACAGGTCCGCGACCGTGAGCCGGGTGTGCTGGACGTACGGCGTCCCGTCCGGAGCGTGCTGACCGATCGCGGCGTCCTCCGGGTCGGCGAGGATCGCGCAGTCGGCCAGCGCGGTGGCCAGCGGGACGCCCAGGACATGGCCGACCTCGGCCGAGCGGTCCAGCGGGAGCCGCAGCGGCGCCGCGTCACCGACAAGCGTGAGCAGGTCGGGCGCGTCCAGGATCACCGCGTCGCCGGTGGGGACGACGCCGATCGGGGTGCGGACGGTCAGCGGCGGGTCCAGCCTGCCGTCGGCGAGGCCGCCGCCGGGCCGGCCGTCCGGACCGGTCGCGAGCAGCGTCGCGGCGGTCACGGCGGCTACGTAGAGGGCGCGGGCACTGGGCCAGGCGATGTCCCGGTCGGCGTCGCCGAGCCGGTCGAGCAGATCGAGCACGCCGGCCAGGTCGCCGAGGACGTCGTCCAGCGTGAACCGGCAGCCGAGCGCGCGCAGCAGCTCCGGGTCGACGCCCGGCAGCGGGGCCGCCGGGGCGAACAGTCCGTCGAGCAGCGGGTCCGCCTCCGGCAGCCGCAGCTCCGGCGGTGGCAACCGGACCACCCTGGCGGCCCGCGGCCCCAGATCGTCGAGGTCGTCGTCGAAGCCGCCCCCGCCGACGCCACCGACCGAGACGCCCGACCGGGTGACGGCCCGGCTCGCGACCGGCAGCAGGGCATGGTGGGCCAGCCACCAGCGGGTGTAGGACGGCTCGTCGCCGAGGACGACGTCACGCAGCGGCGGCCGGGCCAGCTCGGCGAGCGCCCGCGGCCAGGCGGCCGAGTCGACCAGCTCCAGGTCGCGCACGGCGGCGAAGCTCGCGAGCACGACCGGGGCGCTCCCGGCGAAGTCGCCGTCACCGTAGGAGCCCCGGCCCGCGCCGGCCCGCGCCGCCGCGGCCCGGGCGGTGGCCAGGGCCGGGGACTCGGCCGCTTCCTCGACCCAGGTGTCGCTGTCGTCCAGGTCGAGCAGCACCGGCTCGTCCGGGTCGAGGGTCACGTCGCTCGCGTAGAGCACGCCGAACGTCCGCAGAACCCCGACGGCCTCCAGGACCTCCGGCGACCAGGCGTCGGTCAGCTCGGGCGCGAGGACGGCGAACGGGGCGTCGGCGGCGACCAGCCGGTCCAGCGGGCCGCCGGCGATGAGCAGCTCGGAGGCGGGGACGAACTCGCCCTCGACGTCCGGCAGCAGCAGCTCGCCCAGCCAGTCCAGCCCGCCCGCGATCTGCTCGGTGGTGAGGCCGGCGTCGCGGACCAGCGCGAGCACCGCGGCGGCGAGCGCCCGCAGTTCCTCTGGATCGTCGTCAGGGTCGGCGTCGACGACCGCCTCGTGCACCGCCGGGTCGCGCAGCACGCCCGCCGGGGTGCCCTCGACGGCGCCGAGCGTGCGCAGGGCGTCGCGGGCGCCGCCGAGACAGGCCTCAGGGTGCACCACCCGCAGCGGCAGCCCGGAGGCCGCCAACGCGACCACGTCCAGCCCGTCGGTGGGCAGCAGCACCCCGCGCGGCCCGGTGACCATCCGGACCCGCAGGGCCGCCCCGATCGCCGCCTCGTCGCCGGCGGGCGCGTCCTGGCCGGCCGTGCCGCCGGAGCCGCGGAAAGTCCGCGTGTCCTCGTCGGCCACCGTCGCGATCGGGACCGGCAGCGCGCCGAGGGCGTCCCGGTCCGGCGCGGTGATCAGAGCCGAGTACAACGCCGACCACCAGGTCGGCGGCCGGCGCAGCCCGGCCAGCACCTCCACCAGGCCGGCGCTGTCCAGCCTGCGCACGCCGAGCGCGTCCAGCGCCCGCCGCCAGTGCCGGGCGGCGTACCGCGCGGGCAGCAGGCCGGCGACGGCCGCGGCCGCCGGGTCGTCGGTCTTCCCACCCAGCTCGACGGCGACCCCGAAGCCGCTGTCGAACTCGGCGTCGACAAGGTCGGGGCTGGAGGCGACCCCGTGGTCGGTGCGATGGGCCGCGTCGACGCGGCCGAGCGGGTGCGGGCCGGCGAGCAGGGCGGTCACGGCGTCGGTGGCCGGGCCGAGGTCGCAGACGACGCATTCGCGGCCGAGCCGGCCGCCCGGCAGCAGCGCGGCCTCGGGCAGCAGCGCGGCGACGGCATCCCGCAGCCGGCCGTCGACGGCACCGGCGGGCAGCCCGGCCGGAACCAGCTCGAGCGCCGCCAGCGGATCCGGCGGTACCAGCGGATCCGCCCCGGGCACCGCGGCGGCATCCCCCCGCGTAGTGCCGGACGTCGCGGCAAAGGCGGCGAACAGGTCGTCATCCGCGCCGTCGGCCCCATTGCCCTCGGGGCCGGCGAAACCAGCGGGATCGTCGGTGGATCCGGCGGTGCCGAGGTGGATGGCGAGCGCGACGACCGCCTCGGCGAGCCGGTCGGTCAGCCAGTCGCGCAGCGGACCGGCGACGGTGTGCCGGCGGGACGGCTCCAACGGCAGCTCGACGCTGGCCAGCACCGGCAGCGACAGCGCCTCGTCGGTCGGCTGCGGCGCTCGGACCACCTTCGGCACACCGGTCGGCCAGCCGCCGTCGCGCACCATCACCCGGGCCACGTAGCCGGTCCTGGTCCGCTCCTCGACCGGGCGGTCGGCGAGCAGGCCGGCCGGGATCGTGCCGCGCCGCACGCAGCCGCGCCAGCGCTCCCCGTTCAGCAGCGCGATCTCCAGCCGCGCGTCCAGCGGCGTCTCCACGGGTCCCGAGTCCACGTCGGCGCCAAGCTCGCCGCCGCGGGCCTCGAGGACGGCGGCCGACAGCTCGGACCCGGGCTCGCCGGCACCGACGTACTCCCAGGCGCAGCTGTGCGTGCGCAGCTGGCCGTCGATCTCCAGCACGACCTCGCTCAGGCCCGGCAGCACGACCAGCAGGGTCGGGTCGAAGGCGGCGAGCAGGTCGTGCGCCGTCGCGACGGCGTCGGCGTCGCGCAGCGGGAGGCGCACGACCGTGTCGTACCCGGCGGGCGGCCGGGGCGGCGCCGAAGCGGCGAACGGCAGCCGCAGCACCGGCGCGGCTCCTTCTCTGCGGCCCAGCTCCGTGCGCAGCCCGGCGGCGCCGATCTCGTGCACCGCGGTGGCGGTCCAGTCCTTCGACCAGCGGACCCCCCGTGCGGCCTCCGGGTTCCTGGGGTCGCGCGAGACGACGGACGGGTCGTCGCTGACGGCCAGCACGGCCGCGAAGCCGGCGCCGAACCGGCCGACGGCGGCCACGTCCCGTTTCGCCGACGCGCGCAGCGTGCTGAGCGCCTCGACGCCCTCGGCGGTCAGCGGCGACCCGGTGTTCGCGACCTCCAGCAGATCCCCGGCCAGCCGGATCAGGACCCGGCCGGGGACACCGGCCGCCGCGGCGGCGTCGACCCCGTTCTGCAGCAGCTCGGCGACGAGCCGGTCGCGGTAGGCGCCCAGGGCCGCGTCCTCCTCGGCGTTGGCGTCCTCCCGGAACCGGGCCGGCGACGCGGCCCACGCGTCGAGCACCCGGGATCGGATCGCCGCCGTGCCGAACGGGTCGAGCGGGTCTGCTTGGCCGGCGGGGAGATCGGGGCCTGCCGGCCCCGCGCCGTCGATCGCGTCGAGATGCGTCGCTTCCACCGCTCTATCTTCGCGACCCGCGCGCCCGGTTGGCGGGTGGCCGTCCATCTGGGACCGAGTCGTCCCCGCCACTCGGCCACTGGCGCGTCGCTCAGGTGGTCACGACGGCCGCCGGGACCCGCGCGCGCCGGGTGCGGCGATCGGTGGGATCACGGCAGTATGGGCCGATGGCACGACAAGCTAGGGCCAGACGGCCGGACGACGCGCGGCTCGCCGAGGCGTTCGGTGAGCAGTGGCGGCTCGTCAGTGCCGGGGTGGACGCCTTGTCGGACGCCGCCTTCGACTCGGCCAGCCGGCTGCCGGGCTGGACCGTCGGTGACCTGGTCGCGCACTGCGCCCGCTCCGGCGGAGCGCTGGCCGTGGCACTCTCGGCCGATCTCGCCGGTACCGCGAGCAGAGCCGAGCTCGCCGGTACCACGAGTGGAGCGGGCGTGGTCGAGTATCTGGGCGGGGTCGGCGCACGGGCGGAGGCGGTCGCGGACACGGCCCGGTCCGACGCCACGGGCCTGGGTGCCGCCGAGCTGCGGACCCGCCTGCGGACCGCGGTGGCCGCGTCGGCCGAGGCGCTCACCGCCGCCCTCGGCGCCGGGACGCCCACCGGCTGGGACCGGGTGGTCAACTCGCCGGGCGGGCCGATCCGGCTCGGGGACTTCGTCGTGACCCGATGTGTCGAGGGGGTCGTGCACGGGCTGGACCTCGGGTTCACCCCGGCGCGGGACGCGCTGCGGATCGTCACCAGGGCGCTCGTCGACCTGCTGGCGGCGCGGGCGCCCGGCCGGTCGGTGGAGGTCCGGGTGCCGCCGTTCGCCGCGGTCCAGGTGGTCGAGGGCCCCCGACACACCCGCGGGACCCCGCCGAACGTGGTCGAGGCCGATCCGGTCGCGTTCGTCGAGGTGGCGGCCGGCCGGCTCGACTGGGCCACCGCCCTGGCCGGCGGCCGGATCACCGCCAGCGGCGATCGCGCTGACCTGCGCCCGTGGCTCCCGCTGCTGTAGCCACCTTCAGGCCAGGCCGATTTTCCAAGGTCATTGCGAGATCGGTTGCATAGTTCCGACCGGACCGGCAAAACCAGCCGACATGCCGGCCCTTGACCAGCGCTGTTCGCCGGACTTTTTCGCCGATCCGTACCAACTTGGGCGGGACGCTCAGCGCCCGGACCAGGCGGAGCGGGCGGCGGGCGCTCCGCGCCCGTTCCGGCCGACCGCCGTGGCACTGGTCACGGGTATGTCCGAAGGGAAATGCTCGCTCACCCAGCCCCTGTTAGCGTGAAAGCCGGTGGCTGTCGACGGTGCGTCCACCTTCGCGTACAAGACCGTCCATGTCCCGTGTTGCCTGCCCGGGGGGACAGATCCCCGGCACCCCTCAAACGGCCTGACGGCGAGGAGACTGGTGCCAGTGACCAAGGGGACGGCTGCTACCCCAGACGCGGGAGGCTCCGGTAACCCGACGCCTGCGCCCACCGAACCTTGCTGTAGTAACGGCGGCGGCACGGACGATCGGGCCTGGGAACGAGAGCTGCGCGACGCGGCGGGCCCCCAGGACGCCTGTGGGGTCTTCGGCATCTGGGCTCCGGGCGAGGACATCGCGAACCTCACCTACTACGGCCTCTACGCGCTCCAGCACCGCGGCCAGGAGGCCGCCGGCATGGCGGTCGCCGACGGCCGCACGATCGTGGTCTTCAAGGAGCTGGGCCTGGTCGCCCAGGTGTTCGACGAGCGGACCCTCTCCAGCCTGTCCGGCCACCTGGCCGTAGGGCACACCCGCTACTCGACGACCGGTTCGTCGACCTGGGAGAACGCCCAGCCCTCGTACCGGACCGCGAAGCTGGGCGGCGGCGTCGCCCTGGCGCACAACGGCAACCTGACCAACATCCTGGAGCTGGCCGAGGGCCTCGGCGAGAGCCGCGACGCCGGCATGCACGCCACCACCGACTCCGACCTGATCACCGCGCTGCTGGCCGAGCACCCCGGCCCGACCCTCGTCGAGGCCGCACTGGACGTGCTGCCCCGGCTGCGGGGCGCGTTCTCGCTGGTCTTCTCCGACGCCGCGACCGTCTACGCGGCCCGCGACACCCACGGCATCCACCCGCTGGTCCTTGGGCGCCTCGACGGCCGGACCGAGGGCGGCGCGGAGCATCCGTCCGGCTCCTGGGTGGTCGCCAGCGAGACCTGCGCGTTGGACATCGTCGGCGCGACGTTCGTCCGTGAGGTCGAGCCCGGCGAGCTGGTGATCATCGACGAGGCGGGGCCGCGGTCGCTGCGCTTCGCCCCGGCGGACCGGCACGGCTGCCTGTTCGAGTTCGTCTACCTGGCCCGCCCCGACACGACGATCGCCGGCCGCTCGGTGCACGCGACCCGGGTCGAGACCGGCCGGACGCTGGCCCGCGAGGCGCCGGTCGACGCGGACCTGGTGATCCCGGTCCCGCAGTCCGGGGTGCCGGCCGCCGTCGGCTACGCCGAGGCCTCCGGCATCCCGTTCGGCGAGGGGCTGGTGAAGAACTCCTACGTCGGCCGGACGTTCATCCAGCCGTCGCAGAAGATCCGCCAGCGTGGCATCCGGCTGAAGCTCAACCCGCTGCGCGAGGTGATCGAGGGCCGCCGGCTGGTCGTCGTCGACGACTCGATCGTGCGAGGCAACACCCAGCGGGCGCTGGTGCGGATGCTGCGCGAGGCAGGCGCCGCCGAGGTACACGTGCGGATCTCCTCGCCGCCGGTGCGCTGGCCCTGCTTCTACGGCATCGACTTCGCGACCAGGGCCGAGCTGATCGCCAGTGGCCTCGGGGTCGAGGAGATCCGCGCGTCGTTGGGCGCCGACTCGCTGGCCTACGTCTCGCTCGACGGCCTGGTCGAGGCGTCCAGGCAGCCGGCGAACGAGCTGTGCCGGGCCTGCTTCGACGGCGTCTACCCGGTCCCGCTCACGGACTCGGACCGGTTGGGCGGCAAGCACCAGCTGGAGGCGATGGGCAGCGGCGCCGCGACCGGGGCCGCGCTCGCGGAGGCGTTCCGCCGCCGGGTCGTGATCGGGATGAACGGCGCCGACCCGTCGCCCGATGCGCTGGACGAGCTGGCCGGCCTCGCGGGTCTCGACACGCTCGAGGACCTGGCCGTGATCGACGGCCCGGCCGCGGACGCGGCTCCGGCGGGAAGCAGGCGCTCATGACCGGCACTGACGGCGATCGCGCGTCGACCGGGGCCTCGTACCGGGCCGCTGGCGTGGACGTGGCGGCCGGGGAACGCGCGGTCGAGGCGATGCGCGGGCATGTCGCCCGGGCGACCCGGCCGGAGGTCGTGGGGTCCCTGGGTGGCTTCGCCGGCCTGTTCGCCCTGGACACCAGCCGTTACCGCAAGCCGTTGCTGGCCTCGTCGACCGACGGTGTCGGCACGAAGCTCGCCCTGGCCCGGGCGCTGGACGTCCACGACACGGTGGGCATCGACCTGGTCGCGATGGTCGTCGACGATCTGGTCGTCTGCGGCGCCGAGCCGTTGTTCCTGCTGGACTACATCGCCTGCGGCTCGCTCGACCCGAGCCGGGTCGCGTCGATCGTCGCCGGGATCGCGACCGGTTGCGAGCAGGCCGGCTGCGCCCTCGTCGGCGGCGAGACGGCCGAGCACCCGGGCCTGATGGGCGCGGACGACTACGACCTGGCCGCGACCGGTATCGGAGTCGTGGAGGCGGACGACGTGCTGGGCCCGGAGCGGGTCCGTGCCGGTGACGCGCTGATCGCGATGGCGTCGTCCGGGGTGCACTCGAACGGCTTCTCGCTGGTGCGCCACGTGCTGTTCGGCGCGGTCGACCCGGCTGCGCCCGGCGGCATCGGCCCCGCCGGCCAGGCCGCGCTGCGGGCGGTCGAGCCGACGCTCGGCACGACGCTGGGTGAGGCGCTGCTGACACCGACCCGGATCTACGCGAAGGACTGCCTGGCGGTCGCCGCGGCCGCCGAGGTGCGGGCGTTCGCGCACATCACCGGCGGTGGGCTGGCCGCGAACCTGGCCCGGGTGATCCCCACCGGGCTGCTGGCGACGCTTGACCGGTCCACCTGGACCCCGCCGCCGGTCTTCGCCCTGCTGGCCGAACGTGGCGACATCCCGCTCGCGGAGATGGAGCAGACGTTCAACCAGGGCATCGGAATGATCGCCGTCGTGGCTCCCGCGGCGGTCGACGGGACGCTGGCCGTGCTGGCCGACCGCGGCGTCCCGGCCTGGCTCGCCGGCCACGTCACCGCGGCCGAAGCAGAGGACGGCCTGACGGCCCGCCTGACCGGCGCCCATCCCTGACCCATGACCGGATGGCCTGCCCGGCGCGCCGGCCGGGCGGCCGTTCGGTGTGGTTAGGACGGCGTGTGGCGAGGACGGCACAGCCGGGTAGCGGGACGCGATCCCGCGGTGTCCTACCGGCGACTGCCGGACCTGGCTCGACCCTGGCCCGCCAAGCTCCCGGGCTGAGCCTCGGGAGCGTTGGCGCGGACTCAGGCGAACTGACTGGAAGTCAGCGAGCCGGATGGGCCGGGCTAATCATCGTCGTCGGCGAGATACGCGCTGTACTCGTCGTCGTCGTATTCATCGTCCGCGTTGGGATCATCACTCTCGGTCGTACTGCTCCGAGTAGTCGTCCCGTTAACGCCCAGATCCGCCTTCAACCGGTCGAGATCCATATTGGGCGAGTTGTACTTGAGCTCGCGGGCGACTTTCGTCTGCTTGGCCTTCGCTCGGCCGCGCCCCATGGCTCGACCCCCTCGAACGTGACGACGGGGACCCGCCCCGGTGCTCTAACTGTCTCGTGCTTACCGAGACTACAGGGATCGCGGGCCGGTCGGCACGCCAACCCCGCAGTTGCCGCTGGCGGGCGCTGGAGCGTCCGCCTTCGGGTACTTCGCGCCCTCCCGTTGCCCGGCTGGAAGCAAAGGAGGTGGGTGCGGGCAGCGGTCCTAGGAGCGGTCCTAGGGCAACAGGATGCGGCGAAGCCGGCCGATTCCGGTCATGCGGCGCTCCGCGAGCGTCACCGCGGCGGCACCCGGCGTCTGCCCCTCGGCCTCGGCGAGTTCGAAGACGCTCCGAGTCGTCCGGAAGATCCGTGCAGCGGACGCTTTGGCCCGGTCCTCCCGGTAGCCCTCGATCTCGTCGGCGACCTGGATCAGCCCGCCGGCATTGACCACGAAGTCCGGCGCGTACAGGATTCCGGCCTCGGCGAGCAGCTTGTCGACGCCGGCGTGGGCGAGCTGGTTGTTGGCTCCGCCACAGACCACCTTGGCCCGCAGCCTGCTGACGGTCTCCTCCGTGAGTGCGCCGCCGAGTGCGCACGGCGAGTAGACGTCCGCGGCCGCGCCGACCAGCTCGTCCGGGTCGTCGACGATCTCGACCTCCGGGTGCAGGGTCCGCAGCCGGGCCAGCGCGGCGGGGTTGACGTCGGTCGCGAGCACCGACGCGCCGTCCTCGATCAGGTGGCCGACGAGCCGGGCACCGACCTTGCCGACGCCGCTGACGGCCACGGTGCGCCCCGCCAGGGTCGGGCTGCCCCAGACCCGGGCGGCGCTGGCCCGCATCCCCTCGAACACGCCGTAGGCGGTCAGCACGCCCGAGTCGCCCGACCCGCCGTGGGCCGGCGACCGGCCGACCACCCAGCGCGCCTCCCGGGCCACGACGTCCATGTCCTCGACGTAGGTGCCGACGTCGCAGGCCGTGATGTAGCGCCCGCCGAGCGAGGCCACGAACCGGCCGTAGGCACGCAGCAGCGCCTCGGAGGAGTCCTTCGCCGGGTCGCCGATGATGACGGCCTTGCCACCACCGAGGTCCAGTCCGGCGCAGGCGGCCTTGTAGGCCATCGCCCGGGAGAGGGCCAGCGCGTCGGCGAGCGCCGCCGACTCGTCCGCGTAGGGATGGAACCGCGTGCCACCCAGGGCCGGGCCCAGCGCGGTCGAGAAGATGGCGATGATCGCGCGAAGGCCGGAAGCGGGGTCGGAGCAGAAGACGACCTGCTCGTGCTCGGCGCCGGCCTCGAACACCGACGACGGGACCCGCGGCTCGCCGGGATAGGCGGACGCCGTTGTCATGCCTGGAACCCTACGGCGGGTACCCGGCCTGCCGCGCTCGGGCGCGAGGCGCCCCTGCCGCGCTTGGCCTCATGTTGAACCGACGTTCCCGCCCAGGCCCCACACCGTCCATCAACCGTCAGCGGTCCCGCTGGTCGGGCCGGCGACTCAAGAGCGTGAACCAGGCACGAAACCGGCCCAGATGATGACCGACTGTGGTTTTCGCCTCATGAGACGACGAAGGTTGGGAGGGCGCTTAGCGCCCGACAGGCGGAGCGGCCGCAGGCGCGCAAGCGCCGGTTCCGGCCGATCGCCGTATGCGAGATAGCCTCGGCTCGGCGGATCAGGCTGGGGAGGGGGTCCAAGGGTGCCTGTCGTCTCTCCGGCGGCGTATCTGCGGGTCTACGAGCCGTTGGCCGCGTTCTCACCGGCCGAGCGGCTGCGTTGGCAGCGCTTCGCGGCGACGGCTCCGCCGTCCCGCCGGGCCGGCACCCGCCGGGAGCGGGTGGTCGCGCTCGTCGCCACCGTGCGCCCGTCGCTCGACGTCGCGGGCGAGTCCGCGTTCGTGCAGATGGTCGACGGCCTGATGTTCGTCTGCCCCTGGTCTACCCAGCTGCGGGTCTGGCAGGCGGCCGTCGACTTCCGCGTCGGGATGCCCGAGCGGATCGCGGACGTGTTCCTGCCGCGGCGGGTCATCGACTCGGCCGAGACCGAGCTGGACCGCTGGCGGGCCCGGCGGCCGGAGCTGAAGGTGCACATCCAGACGTCGACCTGGACGGTCCCGGCGCCGTGGTTCCTGCTGTTCGACCCGGCCGAGCGGATGCTCGTCACGGGCGACACGGCCGAGCGGTCGATGGTCTACCGGACCGAGATCGGCCTGGCCCGCCGGCGGGTCGCCGAGGCGACCGACACGTTGGCCGCGATGCGCGCCTCGATGCCGGACGGCGCCGCGGCGGAAGGCGTGACCGACCTGGCCCGCTGGCTGGACTCCTTCCATCCGCGCAGCAGGGTCGAGCTGGACTACGACGGGCTGGTCGATCTGCTCGAGGACGACGTGCTGCGCCAGGACAGCTCCGTTGAGGACCTCGCCGAGGCCGTCAGGGCGTTACGCCAAGGGCGAACAGACCGGGCGACGGAGGCCTACGAGCGCGTCCTCGTCCGCTGGCGACCCATGCAGGCA
Source organism: Frankia sp. AgB1.9 (assembly GCF_016786355.1). GTDB lineage: Bacteria > Actinomycetota > Actinomycetes > Frankiales > Frankiaceae > Pseudofrankia. Next base: position 77,304 of record NZ_JADWYX010000010.1, on the reverse strand, counting down.
CGGGAATCCGCGAGCTGAGCTCGGGCGTTAGTTAACAGAGAGTCGCCACCCGCTTCGGACGAGCTGTGACTAGTCAGCAGATGGTCCCGACGTGCCATGTCCGAAATGCCCCCGAAGGATGCACGATCTGTATGGGACGGAGCGACGCTCTGTGACGGGAGGCCAACGCAATGACGACGAGAACGCCGGACGCCGAGCCCCTGCTGACGCCGGCCGAGGTGGCGACGATGTTTCGGGTTGATCCGAAAACCGTCACCCGGTGGGCCAAGGCCGGGAAGCTGACGTCGATCCGCACGCTCGGTGGCCATCGGCGCTACCGGGAGGCGGAGGTCCGTGCCCTCTTGAAGGGTGTCCCCAGCATGGGGGGCGACCTCTAGGTGGATTGATCCAAGTCGGTTGCACGCCAACCCAGCTGTCTGGCCGCCCACGGGGACGGCGGCCGGGGGTCGGTGCGGCGCGTACCGACGGGGTGGGTTTCTGGGCAGGCACGCCAACCTGCCAGCGCCGATGAGCTGGTGGCCTCCGGGCCCTGGTCATCGGTCGTTCTGGCGTGCCGGCTCAGTTCCTTTACGTGCCCGTCCCACCGATCTGCCGGATCGGGAAAAGGGGCTTGCCCGCCGAGACTGCGCTGTCGCGTAGCTCGGCGGGGAATCCCTGCGGCGACGAACTGGTCGGCCCGTCCCAGGGCCGCCCGTTTCACCCGCACCAACACGTTTCACCCGCACCAACGCGGTCGCCGGCACCAACACGAGGACGGACGGCACTACGCCGTCCGTCCTTGTGCTGTCCGGGCCTGTCTCTGTCCGGGCCTATCGGTGCAGGTGAGCGAACCGGATCGGGCGGGGAATGCTGCAGGTAGGCACTCGGCCGGGGGCGCTTCGCCCGTGCCGGCAGACCGGTGGGGGGAAGGCCGTGGCGAGGAACCGGAAGGCGACATTCGGGCCTGTGCTGCCCGTTCCGGAGCAGGACCGCGCCATCTCCGACCTGTTGGAGGCCGTCCGGCACCGGCTGGGGATGGACCTCGTCTGGCTGGCCCGGGCCGAGGGCGAACTCATGGTCATCGAGGCCCTCGACGGTGACGGCGAGTCGTTCGGGGTCAGGCTCGGCGCGAGCATGTACCACGCGGCCACCGCCTATCCCCGCGTCATCAGCGGCGAGCTTCCCGCGCTGGTCCGGGACGTCCGTGGGCACGACGCGGTCCGGCACCTGCCCGCGGTCGGCGCACTGCGGTCCGGTGCGTACGTCTCCGCGACGGTGTTCGAACGCGACGGGGCGTTCTACGGCGTGCTCACGGCGGTGGCTCACGAGCCGTGCCCTGACCTGCAGGAACGCGACGTCCGGTTCCTGCGGCTGGCCGCCGAGATGATCGCCGACTCGATCTCGGACCTGCCCCGGATGTGGGAGCGGCGCCGGGCGTACTGGGACCGGATCAACGCCGTGATCGACGCGGGTGGGCCGGACATGGTCTACCAGCCGATCGCCGACCTGAGACCCGGAGGCCGGGTCGTCGGGGTCGAGGCGCTGGCCCGGTTCCCACCGTATGCGGACCTCGCCGGGGTCCGCCCCGGGGAGGATCCGACCCGGTTCGCCGCGGCGGCCCAGGCCGGCGGGGACCGTGCGGCGCCTGGAGGCTCCTGCGGTTCTGGAAACGGGGCCCAGACCGAGACGGAACGCTGGTTCGCCTGTGCGGCGGCGGTCGGCCTGGGCGTCGAGCTGGAGTTCGCGGCCGTACGGGCCGCGCTCGCGGAGCTGGGGCGTCTGCCGCCGGGGCTTTTTCTCTCGGTCAACGTCTCGCCCGACAGCGTGCGCCCGGGGCTGGTGGACCTGATCAGGGAGGTCGAGCCGAGCCGGCTGCTTCTGGAAATCACAGAGCACAACCAGCTCGAGGCCGAGTCCGAAGCGCTCCAGGTGATCGGGGAGGTGCGGGCGCGCGGCGTGCGGATCGGCGCGGACGACGTCGGCTCGGGTTACGCGGGTCTCGCGCAGTTCCTGGTGCTGCGTCCCGACCTCGTCAAGATGGACCGGTTTCTCACGCACGGGATCGACGCCGACCCGGCCCGGCAGGTGATCGCCCGCGCGCTCATCCAGGTCGCGGACGAGATCGGGGCGACCATGCTGGCCGAGGGCATCGAGACCCGGGAAGAGCTGGCCACCGTGCGGGCGGCGCGGGTGCGGCTCGGTCAGGGCAACTACATCGCGCCACCGGACCGGCTGTCATCGGCGCGTAAAGCCGGGCCATGGGGGGCCCAGACGGGCGGCTCGGTGGCCCGAAAGTGACGCTAGTCCGCCAATCTCCAGCGATAACGGTCCGTAACCGGCAAGTGGGACACGTCGGCCGAGATCAGACGGCCATCGGAACGTAGGCCGCCACCGGGACGGTCTCCAGCGCGAGACCGACGGCGCTGCGGTGAATACCGTCGATCGCGATCCATCCGGTCTCGACTTCCGCGAACGCCGCCCAGGCCGGGCCGTGCTGGCGAAGCAGGAACGGCAGCGGCTGACCGTCGACCGGGATGTACATCGTCGTCCAGTCCTCGGCGTCGAGGTTGGTGGACAGCCAGCCGGCCAGCTCCAGCTGGTAGCGCCACCATTCCTGCCGGTCTGCCGAGTCCATCGGGAACGGCGGAGCGACGGCGTGCAGCATGCTCTGCTGCGCCCAGCCGATCGCGTCGTCGGCGACGGTCGGTCCGTAGCCCACCTCACCGACCTGCATCGCCGGCAACCGCGGCACCGTCGTCACGATGACCCGTGGTCCCGCATGCGTCGCGTCGCCGTGCCCGAGGCTTACTCGCCAGACCTGCTCCGACCGCGGGCGCCAGGTATCCCACAGCTCGAGCCATCGCGGCTCCAGCAACCCGCGACGCAGACCGTAGACGGGGAAACCGGCGGAGGGGGGTGGCAGCAGTCCCGGCACCGCCACAGTGTGCAGCCTGGTCACCCGACGATGCGGGCCGACCCCGCCCAGATTCAGGCCAATCCGTCCCTCGATGCCCGTCGCGTCCCGATGTATGCGGCCGATCGGGAGGTGGACGAGGACGCTCCATTGGCCCTATTGCTACCCTTTCGGGTGTCCACCCATGGGCTCTATCTCATCCATCACCCACGATTCGGACGCCGTTGCCGAATCTGGCCAACACCAGCGGCGCAACAGTCCTGGTGGCGGGCGGACCTGCCGGCAGGATGGCCGGGCGGGCCGACCGGGTCTGCGCCGGTCTGTGCAAAATTCTGGTCATTCGAGGCGTGCGATGAACGCTGCGACCGCGCAGCATTTTGCCCCGATGACCACACGTGGGTCGGTGCGCTCCGCCGGTTCACGCTCCGGGTGGGGAGGAACCTTGCGACGTCGGGATCGTGATCTCGCCGACCGTGCCGCCCGCTGGATGCCGCTGACCGGTCGTCGGGTGGCTCCGTGTCGTCAGGTGGCTCCGTGTCATTGGGTGGTTCCGTACCGTCGGGTGGTTCCGTGGGGCTGCTGACGCGTCGCGCCCCCCGCGCCCGGGAGCTCGACGAGGGCGTGCCGCTCGCGCTCCCCGAGCCCGAGCCGGGTCTTCCTCGCCGCCCGAAGGATCCCGCGTTCGTCGGCGACTACCGCGTCCTGCGCCTGCTCGGCGAGGGCGGAATGGGCATCGTCTACCTCGGCGAATCGGTCGACGGCCGGCGGGTCGCGGTCAAGGTCATCCAGTCCGAGTACGCCCGGGACCCCGAGTTCCGCGAGCGGTTCCGGGCCGAGACCGCGCACGCCCGCCAGGTCGAGGAGGCCTACACCGCGGCGGTGCTCGACGCCGACCCGGACGCGGCGCTGCCCTACCTGGTCACCGAGTTCGTGCCCGGTCCCACGCTGCGCGCCGCCGTGAACGCGGGCGGGCCGCTCGGCACCGGCGACCTGGCCCGGCTCGCGGTCGGCATGGCCGCCGCGCTGACCGCGATCCACGGTGCCGGCATCGCCCACCATGACCTCAAGCCCGGCAACGTGCTGCTTGGCCCGTCCGGGCCGCGAGTGATCGACTTTGGGATCGCCAACGGCTTCGGCGGACAGGCCGCCGGCCAGCAGCACGGGCGGAGCGGCAGGGGCCGCGGCCGCGGCCGGCGCGGGCAGGCGGCGCCGGAGGCCGGCCAGATCGGCACCCCTGGTTACATGGCGCCCGAACAGGCTCGTGGCGAGGAGGTCGGTCCGGCCGCCGACGTCTTCGCCTGGGCGGCGGTCATGACGTTCGCCGCGAGCGGGGCGCCGCCGTTCGGCGACGGCACCCCCGAGCAACTGCTGCACCGGGTCACCCACGACGTCCCCGACCTCGGCGCGCTGCCGCCCGACCTGGCCCCGCTGGTTCGCGCGGCCTTCAGCAAGGAACCCGGCGAGCGGCCGTCCGCCGGCGACCTGCTGCTCACGCTGATGGGCGAGAAGTCCGCCGGCCGCCTCAGCTCCCGTGCGCCCGAGCGTCGCCTCGCGCTGCCGCCGGGCCCGGTCCGGCCGGCCGCCGAGCCGCCGGCCGCCGCCGAGCCGAGCGCGCCGCCCGCACGGATCTCCTGGGAGCCGCCGGCCGCCATCGCGCCGCCGGCGCCGCGACCGGTGCCGGCTCAGCCGGTTCCGATCGCCGCGGTTCCGGCGCCACCGGCGGCGCCGTTGGTCGAGGCCGTCGTGCCGACGCCCGCCGACGTGCCGCCGGCTGAGGCTGTGTCGGCGTCCGCCGACGTGTTGCCGGTCGAGGCCGTGCCGGCGTTCCCCGACGTGCCGCAGGTTGAGGCCGTGCCGCCGTCCGAGTCCGTTCCGGCGTTCGAGGCCGTGTCGGCGTTCGCCGCCGCGCCGGCCGCTGAGGCCGGGCTGCCGGTTGAAGTTAGGCCCTCGGTTGAGCCCGAGTCGTCAGTGGCACCCGAGCCCATGGTTGAGGCCGCGTCGGCGTTCGCCGGCGTGCCAGCGACCGGGGCCGGGCCGGAGTTCGTGGCCGACGTGGCGCCTGAGGCGCAGGCTCGGAGCGTTCCGGGCCCGGCCGCGCCCTCAGCGGACGAGGCCGTCGCCACGCCCGACGTCCCGTTCCCGCTGATGCTGCCGGTCGCCTCGCGGGAGACCGTGGACCCGGCAGCGGTCGAGACCGAGCAGGCCGGCCTGGACCCCGGGGTCCTCACCAACCTCGCCCCCGAAGGGGCATTGGAGGGTGTGGACGCAGGTCCGGCCCCCGCCGTGATCGACGTGCCGCTGGCGGGCGAGCTGGTCGCCGAGCTACCGGCCGAGCCCCTGACCGGCGCCTCAGCGCAGGCCTCGGGCGTCGACTCGTGGGACGACTGGGTGCCCGTTCTCGGCTCGATCGGCGAGGCGCTGGGCACCGTGTCCCCACTGGAGCCGTCAGACCTCGGCGCCTCAGACACCGAGCCGGCCGACCCACAGCGCGCCGACGCCCAGCCGGCGGATCTCGGGCCGCTCGATCGGGAGCCGGTTGACCTGGCCCCCGAGGCCCAGGTCGTCGATCCGCTGTTCGCCCCGCTGACCGACCTGGATCCGGCCGACGACGGTGCCGGCTCGGTGTTCGCCGACGTCGTCGGGGCCTTCCCTGCCGTCGCCGCGGGCGTCGGCTCGAAGGACGACCCGGACGTCGACCCCGCCTCCGGCCCGAGCGTCGAGTCCGTCCCCGGAGTGGGGGTCGGGCGGGGCGTCGAGGCTTCGGCCGTGGCGCCGCTGCGCGACGTCGACATCGCTTTCGAGGACCTTCTCGACGACGACCAGATCGGCGCGGACGTCGCGGAGATCACCGTTGCCGAGGTCGCGGCCGCGGAGGTCACGGTCGCGAAGCTCGCCGACGTCGGTGCCCCGCCCGCGGTCGAGGCGCCGGTCCCGGCCGCGGTGGGGTCCGAGCTCGTCCTGTCGACCGGTCCCCGCCCGATTAGCGTGCCGGCCGAGAGCGATGTGCCCGCGGACCAGACCGCCGCCCCGGTTCTGACCGGCCCGATCTCGATCCGCGCCATCACCGGCCCGGCTGGGCCGAAGTCGGCCGACCAGCCGAGTGATGACCACCCGAGTGACATCCATCTGAGCATCGGTTACCCGAGCGACGACGACCCCGGAGACGACAACCCGGATCCGTCGGAGGTGACCTACGGCGACGCCACCGTGGCCAGTCTGGCCGCCGCGGCGACGCCGTCGCGGGACGAGGCGGCCTCGCCCGGTCCCGGAACCGAGCTGGTCCTCGCGCCCTGGCCGGACCCTGCCGCCGCGCTTGCCGAGCTGCTTCCGCCCGGGGTTCTCGCCGCCCGCGCCGCCGACAACGAGATCGACGTCGACGGTGTCATCGACGTGGGCCCGGACTGGATTCAGGAGACGGGTGGCCGGTCGGAGCCGGCCCTGCCGCCCATCCGGTTCGCCGAGCTGCACGCACTGTGGGACGGCGAGGTCGATCTCGAACCCGCGGTGAGTGCGCCGGTGGCGCGCACGACCGGCACCGAGGTCGCCCTGGTCGGTTCGGAGCAGCCGCCGACGCCGCCGGCTCGCCCGTCCACCGAGCTGGAGCCCTTCCAGCCGGTAGGCCAACGGCTCCCCGAGCTGGCCGCCCCCGCGATCGCCTCCGCCACCCCCACGGAAGCACCGCCGACGGAGCCGGTCGAGCTGCCCCCAGCGAGTGATCACCCCGGGCTGTCGGTGGACAGCGCCCCGACGATGCAGCTGTTGCTGCCCGGCCAGCCCGGCGCCCGGGCCAGGGCGGCCGCGGTCCGCCGCGGCGCCCGGCGACGCCGGAACGTGACGATCCTGGTCGCCGCAGTCGTCGCGCTGATCGCCACGCTGGTGCCGATCCTGCTGAGCTCGTCCGGCGGCGCGTCGACGGCGACGGTCGTCGGCCTCACGCCCTCGGCGAGCGTTCCCGCGCCGACGCCGGCCGCGAGCCTGCCTGCGGTCGCGACGACCGGCAGCCCCGCCGCGTCGGCCAGCCCGACCGACGCGGCCACCACTCCGCCGGTCCCCCCGGGGAACCAGCCGGGCGTGCCGGGCCTGTTCCTGCAGTCGGTGCCGGGCGGCGTGACGGTGACGATCATCGCTCCGTTCAACGGCGGCCCCGTGACGTCCTACCAGGTGACCTCGACTCCGGGCGGGACGCGCACGCTGTCGAAGCCAGGGATCTTCCAGGTCCCGGTTGACGGCTGCGGCCAGATGACCGCCAGTGTCCGGGCCAGCGGGCCCGGCGGCCTGTCGGAACCGTCGGCGGCGGCGCAGGCCCTTGGCTGTGTCCCGCCTGGCCCGCCGACCGGCATCCTGGCGATCCCGGACGGCCACGGTCATCTGATCGTCAACTGGGCTGTCCCGGCGAACGTCGGCGGTAACGCGGTCAACCTGACGTATGTCGTGACCGTTTTCCGGACCAGCCCGTCCGGTGTCACCTCGGACACCTACACGATCTCGGGCCACAGCTACACCCGTACCGCTCCGACCGCCGCTGACCCGTATTTCCGGGTCACTGTGGCCGCGAAGAACGCCGCCGGCGTCGGCGAGTCCGTCGTCGCCTGGGGGCAGTAGCCGCGAGACCGCACCGGGGTGCTGGCGGCGCCGGTCTCGTCGTCGGCACCCGGTAGGCGCGGCCCAGTGCGGCCCGCTTTCGTGGACGGTCGCCGTCCGTTGCCGGAAACTGGCGGTCTGCGGCCACTAGGAGCGGCAATGGGCTTTTATGGCGACCAGGTGTTGCCGCGACTCACCAACCTCACGCTTGGCCGACCCATGGAGCCGATCCGGGCGCGCGTCGTCGAAGGCCTGTCCGGCGAGGTGCTAGAACTCGGGTTCGGGTCTGGGCGCAACCTTCCGCATCTGCCGGCCGGCGTCACCCGCCTGCTGGCCGTCGAGCCGGCGCAGGTGGGCGTCAGGCTCGCCGCCGGGCGCATCGCGGCGGCGAGCTTCCCAGTGGAGTTCGTCGGGGACAACGGCGAGGAGCTGGCCCTCGCCGCCGAATCGGTCGACCACGCGCTGGTGACGTTCAGCCTCTGCACGATCCCCGACGCCGAGCGGGCGTTGAGCGAGGTACACCGGGTGCTGCGGCCCGGCGGCACGTTGCACTTCCTCGAACATGGACGGTCACCGGAGCCCAACGTCGCCCGCCGGCAGGACCAGTTCACTCCGCTCTGGCGGCGCCTTTTCGGCGGTTGCCATCTCAACCGGCCGATCGACGCGCTCCTTGAGAAGGCCGGTCTGACGGTGCAGACCATTGACCGTCGCGGCCTCGGGCGGCCCGCGGTCGCGTCATTCCTTTACGAGGGGGTCGCGGCCAAGTCCGGCTGAGTCGCCGGTCGCGGGTGGTGGGCTTAGCCCTACCCAGGTCGGCGGCCCAGGCCCATCGAAGGGCGGGCATCGCATTCCTAGCGTGGGTGGCGTCCCTTTACGGAACACCAACACCCACCTGGAGCGACCATGTCCGCCCCGGCGATCGCGGCCTTGGAGACCAGGGACCTGACCCGAACATTCGGTCAAGGCGCCGAAATGGTGCCCGCCCTCGCGGGCGTCGACCTGACGGTCCCGCGGGGGACGTTCACCGCGTTGATGGGTCCTTCCGGCTCGGGCAAGTCCACCTTCCTCGCCTGCGTCGGCGGGGTCGAACGGCCGACCGGCGGCCGGGTGCTGCTGGCCGGGGCCGACGTCACCGACTGGGACGAGGACCGGCGGACCCGGCTGCGCCGCGACCGGATCGGGTTCGTCTTCCAGGACTTCCACCTGATGCCGTACCTGACGGCCGAGCAGAACGTCGGCCTGCCCCGCCGCCTGGCCGGGCGCCGCCCCGACCGGGCCCTGGTGCGTGGCCTGCTCGACCAGGTCGGCCTCGCCGATCGGGCGGGCCAGCTGCCGGCGCGGCTGTCCGGCGGCCAGCGGCAGCGGGTCGCGATCGCGCGTGCCCTGGTCAACGACCCGGCGATCGTCCTGGCCGACGAGCCGACCGGCGCGCTCGACTCGACGACGGCCCGCGAGGTCCTCACCCTGCTGCGTTCCTGCGTCGACGACCTGGGCCAGACCCTCGTCATGGTCACCCATGACCCGATCGCCGCCGCCCACGCGGACGCCGTGGTCTTTCTTGTCGACGGCCGGGTCGCGGGCCGCATCGACTCGCCGACCGTCGAGTCCGTGTCCGCCCAGCAGACCCACCTCGACGGCCTGGTGGTGCGGTCATGAGCGGTCTGACCGGGCTCGCGCTGCGTTCGCTGCGGCATCGGCTGACGGCGTCGACGGCGACCTTTCTGGCGGTGCTGCTGGGAACCACGCTCATCGGCTCGTTCGCGACGTTGGTGGAGACGGCGCTCGCCGGTCACGGCGGTGGCGCGGCCCGGGGCGACGACCGGGAGACCTTGCTGATCATGGGTGCCGTCGTCGGCGGCTGGGGGACGCTGATCGTCCTGTTCTCGGTCGCCTCGACGGTGGGGCTCACCGCGACGCGGCGGGCGGGGGAGATCGGGCTGCTGCGCACCATCGGCGCCACGCCCCGCCAGGCCCGCCGGCTGATCGTCCGGGAGGCGCTCGCCGTCGCGCTCGCCGGAGCGCTGATCGGCGCCGTGATCGCGGCCGGCACCGGGAGGGCGCTGCTCGGCCTGCTGCGCGGCCGGATCGTCGCCGCCACGGTGACCTTCCAGGCCGGACCGGCGTCCCTGGGTGTCGCGGCGGCCCTCGTGCTGCTCGCGGCCGCGGTCGCGGCGCTGGTCGCGGCCCGCCGGGCGACGCGGGGACCGGCCGGGGCGACGTTGCGAGACAGCGACGCGGAGACGGGCGGGATGCGCTGGTACCGCGTCGTCGGCGCGTTTCTGGCCATCGGCTACGGCCTCGTCACGTCGATCGTGACGATCACCGTGACCGCGCGGTCCAGCGACCCGTATGCCGCGATGTCTACAAGTGGAAGCAGCGCCATCCTGGTCGGGATCGGGTTCGCGCTGCTCGCGCCGGTGCTGCTGCGGTGGCTGTCGCTACCGTTCGCCTGGCTACTCGCCCGCGGTGGAGCGGCGGGTGGCTACCTCGCGGCGTACAACACGTCGAGGCGTGCCCATCGGCTGTCCAGCGTGCTCGCGCCGGTGATCGTGCTGACGGCGACGGCGATCGGCGGACTCATGCTGATCAGCATTGATGGCCGCACTCTGCCCGCCGGCAGCAAGCAGACGTCCGACACGATCAACCTGCTCAACAACGTCGTGATCGGCATGATCAGTCTTTTCGCGGCGTTGATGGTCATCAACTCGACGGCGGCGCTGCTGGTCGACCGTCGCGACGAGCTGCGCCGCCTCTGGCTGTTGGGCGCCACTCGAAGCCAGATCCATCGCTTTGTCGTCGCGGAATCGGCCATCATCGCGGCGGTCGGCATCCTGACCGGCGCGGTCGCGTCGCTCGCCACGATCGGACCCTTCGCCTACGCGCGCCACGAGGGCTTCGTGCCGAACGCCCAGTTGTGGGTCCCACCGGTGGCCGCGGCCGCGATCGCCGCGCTGACCCTGATCGCCGCCCGAGCCACTGTCCGGCTGGGAAACGCCGAGTCCGTGGGCGCGCTCAGATGAGGCGCCACATGACGATGTGCGAGCCGATCAGCGGTTCCTCCCAGGGCTCGCCGCGGGTCTCGAGGCCGGCGCGCCGGTAGAACGGGACCGCGCGGACGCGGGCGTTGCACCACAGCAGGCCGCCGCCCTGGCCACGGACGTGGTCGATCGTCGCGGACAGCAGCCTGGAGCCGATTCCCTGGCCGCGGACCCGTTCGTCCGTCGCCATGCCGCGCAGCCGCCAGCCGGGAGCACCCCAGGGCGACCCCTCGTGCAGCACCGACGCGGTCCCGACGACCGTCCCGTCCGCGAGCAGCGCGACCACGTGCGCGGTGTCGGGCTCCCGGTCATGCGGGAAGACCAGCTCGGCGGGCGTCAGATGCGGCCGTAGCACCCGCTGTCGCAGCTCCAGCGTGGCCTCGACGCTCACCCGTTCGAGGCGGACGTCCGCTGGCTGGTCGGTACTCACGGCCCGATCCTCGCCATTCCCGAGCCCGGCCGCGGGTCCGGCGGGCGGGGCGCCGCGGCGGCCGGCTCGTAGTTCGTGAACACCAGGTCCCAGCTGCCGCGATTGCGCCCGACCAGGTTGATGTCACGGCGCGTCGGGAGCCGAAGCTCATGGAAGTGCGGGCCGAACAGCTCGCGCACGAAATCGGTGTCGCTGTTCGTCAGCATCAGGTGCACCCCACGCCGGTCGGCGCGCCGCATCGCCGCGCACAGCCGGACATGGTCCTGAGCGCCGAACTGGCCGGCCGTATACCGCTTGAAGTCCGCCCAGCCGCCGAGCGGGACATACGGCGGGTCGAGGAAGACCCAGTCACCCGCCTCGGCGGCGTCGACGGCCGTCTCGAAATCCGTCTCCGCGACGGCGGCGCCGCTCAGCGCCTCGGCGGCGCGGGACAGCGTCTCCCGGTTGTAGTACGGCCGGTCGTAGGCGCCGTACGGGGTGTTGAACTCACCCTTCCGGTTGACCCGCCAGAGCCCGCGAAAACTGGTCTTGTTCAGGTAGATCACCCGGGCGGCACGCTCCAGCTCCGACAGCTCGGCCGGGTCGCGCCGCCGCGTCCGCTCGAAGTACTCGGCGGTGTTCGGCATCGTGTCGAGCAGCGCCATCAGCTCGCGAGGCTGCTGGAGAACCTGTTGAAAGCAGACGACGAGCTCGCCGTTCGCGTCGCTGAGCACCGCCCTGGCCGGCCGGAGCTCGAAGAACACCGCCCCGCTGCCAAGAAACGGCTCCCGGTACGTCCCGGAGAACTCCGGCGCCAGCGCCACGAGGGTGCCGGCATAGCGCGTCTTCCCGCCGGCCCACTTCAGGAATGACCGCTCACCGGGCGCGCGACCCGCAACCTGTACTCCCGCCGGCCGCACACGCGGCAGCCTACCGGCCCACCACCCCGGTCCCGGCGCCTCCGGTCGTCGCCGGCGCTGCCGCGCCGCCGCTTGCTGCCTTCGATCACAGCCTGATCCTCGGTGTCAAGAGTGACACTGAGAACGGTATTCGGCGTAGGGTTCCCGCAGAAGATGCGACCGGCGATCGCACTAGGAAGCGTTCGGTGGGCCTTCCTGGTTCGCGCCGTCAGCCGCACCGTCGAATCCGGAAGGGGAGGCTGATGGCCGAGGCGCTGGGTGACATCGACTGGGTCCTGTGGTCCGGGACCGTCGGCCTGCAGAGCCCGCTTGAGGGCCGAATCGACGCCGCGACGGCCGGTGGCTTCGGTCAGCTGTCGCTGAGCCCGCTCGACGTGGTCCTGGCCCAGGAGGCAGGCATTTCGCCGGTCGAGCTGGGCCGCCGGCTGCGTGACGCGGGACTCGAGATCGTGCTGGACGGACTGGCGAACTGGTATGACGGCGAGCCTTTCACCGTGGCGCGCTCCGTCGCGTTCACGGCGGACGAGGTGCTGGAACTGTGCGAGGCCCTGCGGCCGGTGTCGCTGACGGTCTTCTCCCGGCCGACCTGCGACCTGCCCGTCGAGGAGGTCGCGGCATCCTTCGGGACCCTGTGCGACCGCGCGGCCGAGTTCGGCGTCCGGGTGCAGCTGGAGTTCATGCCGATCATGGCCATCGGCGACCTGCCGAGCGCCGCGGCCATCGTCCAGGCGGCCGACCGGGCCAATGGTGGCCTGGTCCTCGACACCTGGCACTTCTTTCGGGGAAACCCCGATTTCGGCGCGCTGGAGGCGCTTCCCGGCGACCGGATATTCACGGTGCAGGTCGCCGACGGGGCCGCCGAGATCCAGGGCAGCCTCGCTCAGGACACGTTCCATCGGCTGCTGCCGGGTGACGGCTGTTTCGACCTCGGCCGGCTGCTGGGCACGCTCGACCAGTTGGGCGCCCTTCGGTCGATAGGGCCTGAGGTCATCTCGCCGGTCACCGCGGCGATGCCGCCGGCAGAAGCGGCCCTGCTCGCCCGGGACCGGGTCCGGGAGCTGGTCCGTAAAGCCCGCTCGTAGGCACCCGACGACCCATTCGTGAGGCGGTGGACATGATCGCGGCAAGATTGCACGGCCCGCAGGACATCCGGATCGAGGAGGTACCCGAACCGGAACTGGGAGCGGGCGAGGTGAAGCTGGCCGTGGCCCACAACGGCCTGTGCGGTACAGACCTGGCCGAGTTCTTCGCCGGTCCACGGGCGTGCACGACGGTGCCACACCCGCTGACCGGCGGCGTCCTTCCCCAGGTCATGGGTCACGAGTTCGCCGGGGTCGTCGCCGCGATCGGCACGGACGTCGCCGACGTCGCCGTCGGAGACCGGGTCTGCGTCGAGCCCCTTTACTCCTGTGGCGAGTGCGACCGCTGCCTCGCCGGGCTGCCGCAGCTGTGCCGGCTGGTGATGACGCACGGGATCTGCTCGCACGGCGGTGGGCTGTCCGGATTCACGGTCGTGCCGGCGACGATGGTGCATCGCCTTCCGGCATCGATGTCGCTGGCCGAGGGCGCCCTCGTGGAGCCCATGTCGGTGGCGTTCAACGGGGTACTTCGCTCCCGCATCGAACCGGGCCAGTCCGCTGTGGTGTTCGGAGCCGGGCCGATCGGGATCGGCGTCATGTTCGGCCTGCGCGCCGTCGGGGTCGAGGACATTCTTCTCGTCGAGCCGGCGCCCGCCCGGCGAGCGGCGATCGCCGCGCTCGGTGTCGCCGACGTCCTCGACCCGGAAGCCACGGACGTGGCGGACGAGGTGCGCCGCCGCACGGCGGGTCGGGGAGTCGACGTCGCGGTGGACTGTGCCGGCGCCGCCGCCACCTTCGCGGCGGCTCCCGCCGTTCTCCGGGCCCGCGGGCGGTACGTCGGCATCGCCTTCTCAGGGCAGGCGGTCTCCTTCACTCCGTGGGTGCTGACCCGTTCGGAGATCGAGCTGACCGGTTCACTGGGATATGCCCCCGGCGTCTTCGCCCAGGTGATCGACCTCATGGCCGGCGGGGCCTTTCCGACAAAGGGCTGGGTCGAACAGGTCGGTCTCGGCGAACTGCGCGAGGTCTTCGACGACCTGCGGGCCGGCCGTCGTCTGAAGATCCTCGTCGACCTCCCGACCAGCTGAGAAGGAGAGCATGGTGAAGACCGGGTTAGCTGGCCGCACGGTGGTGGTCACCGGCGGCAATGCCAATATCGGCCGGGCGATCGCGCTCGCGTTCGCCGAGGAGGCGGCCGGCGTCGTCATCGTCGGCCGCGACGAGGCGCAGGGCCGACGGGTCTGCGAGCAGTTGCTGAAGCAGGGCGCCAAGGACGTGCTGTGGCAGGCCGCCGACGTCACCGACCGCGCCCAGGTGGAGGCCGTCGTCGCCGCCGTCGGCGAACGGTTCGGCGGGATCGACGTGCTGGTCAACAACGTCGGCGGCAATGTCGACATGGACGCGTTCGTCGACTCGGATCCCGCGACCTGGGAGCGGGACGTCGCGCTGAACTTCACGAGCACGCTGAACTGCACCCACGCGGTGCTCCCCGGGATGATCGGGCGCGGAAGCGGGCGGATCATCAACATCGGCTCGACCTCGGGAATCGTCGGCGACCCGTTGCTCGCGGTGTACTCGGCGATGAAGGGCGCGGTGCACGCGTTCACCAAGGTCCTGGCCAAGGAGGTCGGCCAGCACGGCATCACCGTGAACGCCATCGCGCCCTACGGCACCCTCCCGCAGGACGCCGAACAGGCCGCCAGCTCAGGAAGTCGGTGGCACCCCAACGGGGTCTTCGCGCGCCTCGCCGCGACCCGGGCCGAACAGCTCCACTCGATCGGCCGTCGCACCCTGCTCCAGCGCCAGACCGCCTACCCCGCCGAGATCGGCGCCGCCGCCGTCTACCTCGCCTGCGACGCGGCCGCGTTCATCACCGGCCAGGTTCTCTCCGTGGACGGGGGAACCCAGCTCGCCTGACCGGAGGTCTACGGGCACGTCTGTTGGTAGGCGATTCCCGGCGCGGCGCCCGCCCATTCCTGCGGGGTCATCCCGCGGCCCGCGGCCCCGCAGGCCCAGCTGTCGATGTGACCGCTGAGATGAACGGTCCAGTCGGCGTCCCACAATGACAGCTGGCTGAAACCGTCACCAGTATCCGTACTGGTAACGAGGGTGCGGCCATCCGGGCTGAACACGGCCGTCAACACGCTGTATTTCGCGTCGACGCTGGCGGTGCGGGCCGGCACGTGGGGGTCGGTGACGTCCCAGAGCCGCAGCCGGCCGCCGGTATTGTCGGTGCCCTGGTTCTCGCTGCTACTGGTGGTCGCGATAGTTCGGCCGTCGGGGCTGAACGTGACGGCAGTGAAGCTCTGGTCGTCATCGGCGCTGCCCAAGCGGGTGGGCCTGCCCGGATGGGTGAGGTCCCAGATCTGCAGCCGGCCGCCGACCTCATCGCCGGGCTCCTCGGTGTCGGTCGTGGTCGCGATGGTATGGCCGTCCGGGCTGACGGCGACCGCGGTAAATCCCTGGCCGTCGTCGATATTGGCGGTGCGACGCGGCGCGCGCGGGTTGGTGACGTCCCAGAGCCGCAGCTGGCCGCCGGAACCAGACGACCCATTGACGGTCTCACCGCTAACGGTGATGAGGACGCGACCGTTCCGACTGAACGCGACGCCCGCCATCACCTGGTCATCGTCAATGCTGACGAGAAGCGACGGCACGCGTGGGTTGGCGATGTCCCACAGCCGCAAGCGCCCACCGATATTGAGGCGGTAGGTAACGGTGGCCAGCGTCCGGCCGTCCGGGCTGAACGCGACCCCGGCGACGGCCTGGTCGTCGTCGTCAACGGTGGCGAGGAGGGCGGGCTTGCGCGGGTCGCCTACCGCCCACAGCCGCACCAGACCACCTGCGCTCTCCGGCCCATTCTTCCCTTGCCTCGTACGGTCACCGGCAGAAGCAAGGACGCGCCCGTCAGGGCTGAAAGCGACCGCGTAGAGGGTCTGCTCGTCGCGCCTGCCAGCCAGGCGGACCAGCTTGTGCCGGTCAGCGCCATTCCAAAACTGCAGCTCCCCCTCGTCTCGGCCCACGGAGTCATCAGCTGAGGCCGAGGCGACAGTCCGACCGTCGGGGCTGAAGGCGACCGCCGTCGTCTCTCGGATCGCCGCGTCAGGCGGGTCCGGTTCGTCGTCAATGCCGAAGACAGCGGCGCGCAGGTGCCCACCGGAGGTGTCACGCAGTCGGGTTCGGCCACCGCTGGCGAGACTAAAGCTACTTGTGGCGATGCTTCGGCCGTCGGGGCTGAACGCGACCGCGGTGAGGAACTGATCGTCGTCGGCGTTCGCGAGGGGTTTCGGTGCTTGCTGGTCGGTGATGTCCCAGAGTTGAAACTGGCCGTCATTGCCGCCAGAGCTGTTACCTATGGTGGTCGCGATAGTCCGACCATCGGGACTGAACGCGAACGCCGTCATGTTCGTCCCGGCCCCAATCCTCGCGGCCGGAACCGGCGAGCGGCCGTCCGTGACACTCCAGAGCCGGACCCCGTCGTTCCACGCGGTGGACGCGAGATCGTGGCCGTCCGGGCTGAACGCGACCGCCGTGACCTCGCCGTCGTCGTCGACGCTGGCGAGGCGGGTGGGCGCTCGCGGGTTGGCCACGTCCCAGAGCCGCAGGCGGCCGGCCGCGGCGTCTTCGGACTGGCCGCTGGTGCCGGTGGCGAGGGTCCGCCCGTCCGGGCTGAACGCGACCGCATTTCCCGGCTGGTCGTCGCCGATGCTCGCGAGGCGGGCCGGATTGCGCGGATTCGAGACATCCCACAGCCGGAACCGGCCGGTGGCGGCGGCGCCCGTTTGGGCGCCGGTGGCGGTGGCGGTGGCGGTCGCGACCGTAAGACCGTCGGGACTGAACACAACCGCATTCATTTGCTGGTCATCGTCGATACTGGCGAGACGGACGGGGGAGCGCGGGTTCGTCACGTCCCAGAGGCGCAATCGGCCGATGGCGGCCTGGTTCTGGTCCTCGGCTCCGGAGGCGGTGGCGAGAGTGCGGCCGTCAGGACTGAACGCGACCGCGGCGACGTCCTGGTCGTCATCGATGCTGGAGAGGCGGGCCGGAGCGTGCGGATCGGCGACGTCCCACAATCGCCACCGGCCGTGCTTTTCGTCTCCCCAGGAGGCGGTGGCAAGGGTGCGGCTGTCAGGACTGAACGCCACGGTGGAGACGGCCTGGTCATCCTCCAGGCCGGCGATCCACGGGGTTTCGGCCAGAGTGTCGGCAAGGCCGGCTCGGGTCTCGGGAGTCGGGTCCAATTTTTCGGCGGCGAGGCCCATCCGGAGGGCGCGAAGCGGGTCGCTGCTTCGAGCTTGGTCTGCCTGGGCGACGAGGCCGCGGGCGGTCGCGACCGTCTGCTGATGCACGGCCTGTGCCCGCTGGTCGACGGCCCGATGGCGCTGGACGACAGCGAGACCCGTGGCCACCAGCGCCGCGACGAGCAACACGGACAGCGCACTGATCACGCGGGTCACCAGCCGCCGGCGGCGGGCACGCGCGGACTCGACGCGGCGCCGAGTCTCGGCGATAAACGCCTGCGCGGTGAGTGACAGGCCGATCGGGCCTGGATCGTCGTCGGCACCATCGACCGCAGGCAGGCTCACACGTGCGGCCACGAGCCGGTCGGCGTCCCAGAGATAGTGCTCAGCCCGGTTGGCGCGCTGCCATTCCAGTGCGGACTGCTCGACGGCGCGGGCCGCGCGGAGTGCGTCGGAGTGGTCGACGAGAGCAGTACGCAGCGCCGGCCAGACCGACAGCAGCGCCTCATGCGTGACGCCGACCGTCGCCGGGCCCCCTGGCACCGCGTCGATGGTGAGCAGTCGTCCGGTCACGAACGGGACCATGGTCGCGCGCACCGAACCAGGCAGATCGTCCAGACGGACCCGGCGCCGCGTCGGACGCCCCTCACCATCCACGTGGACGAGATGCAGGAGGTTCGCAAGAATCTGCTGCTCGCTGGAGCCGGTGGCGGCGACCGACTCGGCCAACGCCGTGTCCGCATGTCTGACGAGCGCGCCGCGCACGCCGCCGACCGCCTGATACAGCGCTCCCGTCAATGCGCTGGTCCTTGTCCGCTGTGCCTGGGTATACAGCTGAGCCAAGGTGTAGGCGAGATGCGGTAGTCCGTCCCCATCTCCGGTATCGGCCACCATCTGGGCGATCAGCTCAGCTTCGACGTCCAGTCCCGCCAGCCGGGCCGGCCCGGCGATCACGAGCGGGAGCAGGTCGCGGGCCAATGGCTGCAGGGCCTCCGTCCGGACCCGCAGCCCAGCTCTGGCTGTGTCGACGAGAAGCCGGTCGAGATACTCCGACCGAAGCGTGGCCACCAGACTCACCGGACCGGCGGCCGCTGCGGCCAGTACGCCGAGGAACTGCGCCCGTGCCTGCGCACTGACGGCAGGGGTCAGCATCTCCTCGGCCTGGTCGATGACTATCAGCAACCGCCGTGCCTGACCGACCGCGAGCAACTCCCGGACAACCTCGGTCACCACATCGGGTCGGTCCAGCAGAGCGGCCAGCTTCGAGACCGACCACCGCTGGCCAGACCGCAGGCGGGTGTCCACCAGCACCCCGGCCAGGGCCGCCAGCGGCTGACCGCCCGGAACCATGGGCGAGGTCACCAACCAGTCAGGATCCTCCGCCACCGTGGGGACGAGGCCCGCGCCGACCAGCGAGGACTTCCCACACCCGGACGGACCGACCACCACCAGCAGCTCGCCCCGGCCGGCCGGCCGGTCGCGCAGGCTGTCCACCAGCCGCTGGGTGTCGGCTTCACGGCCTTTGAACACCGCAGCCCTGGTCGCGTCGAACGCGTCGAGGCCCGGGAACGGCGACCGCCCCGGCTGCCAGACCGCTTCCCAGCTCCCAACCGGCCCAGGAAAGCCTGCTGGCCGATTGGGCTCAGCGGCACCGGCACGACCCACGAACGTCGGACGACGGACGGGCTTGTCTCTGGATCCGGCCGCCGCGGTCAGCAACCGCCGTTGGGCCACATCCTGTGGCACCCCGAATAGGTCCACGCCGACCAGTCGACCCAGAAGTCCCGGCCGAGAACAGTCCTCAACCCGTGCCGTCAGTAGCCGGCGGCCCGCGGCGGACGGATCCGCCAGCCAGGCGAGCTGCCACTCTGCTTCCTGATAAGCCGAGGTCAGATAGACGTTCGACAGAACCACCAGCATTCGCGCCGCTGTCGTCGCGGCGCGGTTCATCTCCCCGACGGCGTTCGATCCCGGCGTGAAGTCCCACGCGTCGATGACGACCTGATAGCCGGCGTCCTCCAGCTCCCAGGCGATCCACTCCGCCCAGCCGCGATCCTGGGCGGCGTAGGAGATGAAGAAATCCATCGACGGCGACGTACCGGCCGCCGAAGCTCCGACAATGCCCCCGGCTGGTGGGACCCCCGGATCCACCCCCATACGCCGACAGCCTGCCAGCTAAGCCCTGAGAAGTCCTAGGTTCGTCAGCCTCCCCGGAGCAACATCGCGTGGGAGTCCGGGAGCGACAAAGGATTCGTCGGTGATCCCGAGAGGTCGAGCGAAGCTCGACATCGGGGGGTCCGGGGGGTCGTCCCCCCGGGCAGACATCGCGGCCCCGGCGAAGCCGCCGAAGGCGGCGAGCACAGAGAGTCGGCGTGTACCCCCAACGGGATTCGAACCCGTGCTACCGCCTTGAAAGGGCGGCGTCCTGGGCCACTAGACGATGGGGGCCGGGAGTTCCGAACCGTCGCGGCACGTAGCCAAACCGCCCGCGAGGTCCGGGCAAGCATAGGGGACGGCGAGGCCCCTCGCCAAACGCGTCCCGGCCGCCGGGCTCGTCCCGGATCGTCCGCGGGTCGTACGCCGAAGACCCCGGCGCCGTGACTGCTGGCGCCGGGGTCTCGGACGGTGAAGCGGTGGGTCAGAGGCGACCGGTGGACGCGGCGCGCTTGCGGCTCAGCGCGTCGACGCTGGCGGCGACGGCGAGGACGCAGCCGGTGACGACGAACTTGACGCCGGCGCTGTACCCCATCAGGCCCATGCCGTTGTCGATCACCGCGACCACGGCGCCACCGAGGACGGCGTCGATGATCCGGCCCTTGCCGCCGAAGAGGCTGGTGCCACCGATGACGGCAGCGCCGACCGCGTACAGCAGGGTGTTGCTGCCGCCGGCGTTCGGGTCGACCGAGGTGGCCCGGGACGCGGCGATGATGCCGCCGACCGCGGCCATCGACGAGCAGATGACGAAGCAGGAGATCCGGATCGCGACCACGTTGATGCCGGCGCGGCGCGCGGCCTCGGCATTGCCGCCGACCGCGTAGATGTGCCGACCGTAGGAGGTGCGGTTGAGCACGTACGTGCCCACGACGACCAGCACCAGGATCACCGGGACCACGATGGGGACGCCCTTGAGCGAGACGATCGCGGTCCGCGAGCGCTCCTTGTTGAGCACGTAGACCGCGAGCCCGCCGAGCACGGCCAGCGAACCCGTGCGCAGGGCGATCACCGACATCGGGTCGGCCGACAGGCCGCCGCGCCGGCGCCCGAGGGCCCGAAGCAGCTGGGTGGCGCCGAAGCCGAGCACCACCACCGCGAAAAGGATCCAGCCGCCGTAGACGGGAAGGTTCTTGTTCGAGATCGCGACCAGGGTCTTGTCCCTGATCGAGATGTTCCCGCCGTTACCGATGATCAGCAGGACCGTGCCCTGGAAGGCGAGGAACGCGGCCAGGGTCACCACGAAGGAGGGGATACCGACCCTCGCGACCAGGAACCCGAGCACGAGACCGATCACGACCCCGGTGCCGATCCCAGCGAGGATCGACACGATCCACGACTGGCCGTGCTGGGCGGTCAGGGTCGCCATCACCGCGGCGCAGACGCCCGACGCGAAACCGGCCGACAGGTCGATCTCACCCAGTAGCAGGACGAAGATCAGACCAATCGCGATGACGGTGACCGCCGCGCCCTGGGTGAAGAGGTTGGCGAAGTTGATGGCCGACACGAAGCGCGAGCGCAGGATCGCGAACGCGACGCACAGCACCAGGAGACCGAGGACGGCCGGCAGCGCGCCCATGTCGCCGCCGCGAACCCGGCTGACGTAGTTGCGCCCGTAGTCGACCAGGCCCGGGTCCGTGGCTGGTACAGGCGCGGTTCCCTTGGCCAACGGGGCGGCAGGCTCCGGGTTGACGGGGGTAGCGACCTCGGTGGTGCTCATGCCGCTCCTCCCGCGGTGGCGCCGGCCGAGGCGTCCGCCAGGGCCCCGTTCGTGGAAAGGGTCTTCGCGGCGGAAGCACCCGGCGCGTTGCCCGTCGTGATCGTCTGTACGACATCCGCCACGGTGACGTCCTTCGACCGGACGTCGGCCGCGACCCGGCCCAGGTAGAGCGCGCAGATCCGGTCCGACACGTCCATCACGTCCCGCATGTTGTGCGAGATCAGGACGACGGCCAGGCCCTTGTCGGCGAGCCGGCGGACCAGCTGCAGCACCTGCTCGGTCTGCGCGACGCCGAGGGCGGCGGTCGGCTCGTCGAGGATGACCACGGAACTGTTCCACAGCACGGCCTTGGCGATCGCGACCGTCTGGCGCTGGCCGCCGGACAGGCTGGAGACCCGCTGGCGCAGCGACGTGACCGTCCGGACCGAGAGCCCGGCGAGTGTCTCGCCGGCCTGCTTCTCCATCGCGGCCTCGTCGAGACCAAGGAAGCGGCCGCGCCGCTCCCGGCCGAGGAACATGTTCTGGACGATGTCGAGGTTGTCGCACAGGGCCAGGTCCTGGTAGACGATCTCGACACCGAGCGCGCCGGCGTCCTTCGGCTGGTTGACCGAGACCTGCTTCCCAAGGAAGGAATAGGTGCCGGAGTCGATCGGGTGGATACCGCCGATGCATTTGACCAGCGTCGACTTGCCGGCACCGTTGTCGCCGACGAGCGCGGTGACCTCACCGGCATTGGCCGCGAAGTCGACGTCGTTCAGGACGTGCACGGGGCCGAAACTCTTGTTCACGCCGCGTAGCTCGAGGACGGGCGTCCCCGCCGGCGGTGGGTTGTCAGTCATGTCACTCCTCGCCCGGACGAAGGCACGGCCGGTCGTCGGCGCGCGTCAGCGATGGATGGCGCCTCAGGCGAATAGATAGATGTGATCCAGGCAACAGGTGGCGCCAGCAGTATGGGCGTGCCCGCGCCCGCTGAACAGGGGCTGGTGAACCAGTCCGGACGTGAGAATGCGTCCGTGGGTGGCGTCGAAGCTACCACCCACGGACGGTTCCCATGCGATCACGAATGGTGGTCGTGATCGGCCGGAGCTAGATGCCGGCGGTGGTGCAGAGCGCCGCGAACTTGCCGGTGCAGAGCTCAGCCTTGGTCACGTAGCCGTCGTCGACCACGAACTTCACGTTGTCCTTGGTGATGGCGACCGGCTGCAGCAGCACCGACGGCACGTCCCGCTTACCGGTCGGGTCGTGGATCGTCTGGGGGGCGTCGCCCTTCTGGCCCTTGACCAGGCTGATCGCGAGCGCCGAAGCGGCGTCGGCCTCCTTCTTGACGGCCTTGTACACGGTCATGCACTGGTCGCCATCGAGGATGTTCTGCAGGGCCGGGGTCGTGGCGTCCTGGCCGGTGACCGGGACCTTCCCGTTGAGCCCGTTCTTCGCCAGGATCGCGAGCGCCGCGCCACCGAGACCGTCGTTGGCGGTCAGCACGCCGCCGATCTTCGGCTGCTGGGTGAGCATCTGCTCGAAGATCGTGCCGCCCTGCTGGTTGTCCCAGTCAGGCACGGCCTGATCCGGACCCTTGACCAGGGTGCCGTCCTTGTACAGCGGGTCGAGCACCGAGTCGTAGCCCTGCTTGAACAGCGTGGCGTTGTTGTCGGTCGGCGAGCCGTTCAGCTCGGCGACGATCGGCTTCTGCGCGCCGGAGTCCTGGAGGCACTTCACCAGGCCCTGGCCCTGCAGCTTGCCGACCGCGACGTTGTCGAAGCTGACGTAGTACTGAGCGGAACCGCCCAGCGTCAGCCGGTCGTAGTCGATCGTCGCGACGCCCTGCGCCTTGGCCTTGTCCTCGATCGCCTTACCGGAACCGGAGTCCAGGTTGGTGATCATCAGAACGGTGACACCGTTCGTGATCATCTGGTCGGCGATCGTCTGCATCTGGGTGGCGTCACCCTGGGCGTTCTGGATGTCGTACTGAACGCCCGCGGCCTTGAACGCCTTCTCCAGCAGCGGCTGGTCCGCCGTCGCCCACCGAGCCGAGGACTTCGTGTCCGGCAGGATGACGCCGATCTTGCCCTTCACCGACGAGCCGCCGGAGGCGTTGCTGCTGCCTCCGCCGCCGCTGCTGCTGCCACAGGCCGCAACTGTCAGCGCGACACATGCTCCCGCCGTCGCGAACCGTAAAACCTTCCCGCGCATCTGCGTGGCCCCTTCCCTTGGGCGGTGTAGCCCAGGATGCGGATGCTAAGTTGTTTGCCAGAACATATTCATGTGATCAGTGTCATGCAAGGGGATTGCCGAAGGCAAGAGGAATTGGTGACTCTATGCACATAGCCCGCGACTTACCGGCGGCGGTCGGCTCCGGGAGACTGGACACGTGATGCGTCTTCCCCGACCGCACCCATCGCCGGCCGGGATCAAGCAGGAGGAGCTACGTCGGCACAACCTGAGCCTGCTGCTGCGTTACGTGCACCTCGCCGGCCCGACACAGCGAGCTACGTTGACCGCGCAGACTGGCCTGAACCGCAGCACGATCGGCGCTCTGGCCGCCGACCTCGCGAGCACGGCGGGACTGGTCCGGGAGGAGTCGCCGGACACCCATTCAGGTGCCGGCCGGCCGTCGCTGGTGGTCGTTCCGGAGACCGAGCGCTACCAGGTTCTCGCCTTCGACCTGGGCGTTGATCGGATCATCGCCGCGAGGGTCGGTCTGGGTGGCGCACTGCTCTCGCGGGAGGTCGTTCCGCTGCCAGCGGGTGAGCGTGGTTTCGCGGCGGTGGTAGAACTCACGGCGGCGACGGCCCGCAGACTTGCGGAGGCGCTCGGTCCGCTCACGCACTGTGCCGGAATTGGGGTCGCCGTCCCCGCGGTGGTCCGCAGCGCCGACGGCTTCGTCCGCTTCGCGCCCAACCTCGGCTGGGAGCAGCAGCCGCTCGGTGCCGCGCTGCGAGCCGCCCTCGTGGACGCGCTGCCCGACCGGGCGATCGGCGGGCCGGTCGGCAGCCCAGCCGTGCAGGTCGCCAACGACGCGGACCTCGGCGCGCTCGCCGAGCACGCGCGCGGCGTGGCCCGCGGCCACGACGACATCGTCTACCTGTCCGGCCAGGTCGGCCTCGGCGCCGGGATCATCTGCAACGGACGGCCGCTGCGCGGCCACGGCGGCTACGCGGGCGAGGCCGGCCACATGATCGTCAACCCGTCCGGCCAGCGCTGCCGCTGCGGCGCGCGTGGCTGCTGGGAGACGGAGATCGGCACCGACGCCATCCTGCGCGCGGCCGGGCACGAGCCGGGCGACGGCGGTTCCGTGCGAGCGGTGGTCGCCGAGGCGTCAGCCGGCGACGCCCGGGCCCGCCTGGCCCTCTACGAGGTCAGTCGCTGGCTCGCTGTCGGCGTCGGCAACCTCGTCAACCTGTTCAACCCCGAGCTGGTGATCTTCGGCGGGGAGCTGCGCGACCTGCTCGAGGTGGTCGAGCACGACGTCGTCGGCCGGATGGGCGCGGGCGGGCTGACCGTCTCGCGCGAGCACGTCGCGCTGGTCCCGAGCGCGCTCGGCGGCGACTCCAGCCTGTTCGGCGCCGCCGAGCTGGCCTTCGCGCACCTGCTGGACGACCCGCTCGGGGTCGCCGCCACGCTCGCGACCAAGGTCGAGGTCTGAGGTCGTCGCGGCCGCCGCCAGGGTGGCCGCGCCCACCGGCCCGAAGGACGACGGGACCGGCCTAGCCGACGGCGTGCCCGCGTCGTAGCAGCGGTAGCACGCCGGCCAGGACGTCGGCGAAGGCGGCCCGGGTCGCCGGATCCGGCTCGGCGGCCACCAGTCCGGCGGCGACCGGCCAGTCCGGCGGCGCGGCGGCGGCGGACAACGCCCACGCGGCCTGGCGGGCCGCGCCGATCGCGACCCACTCGCGGCCCGGGTCCGGCAGCGCGACCGGTAGCCCGAGCACCGCGGGGGCGATCGCGCGAACCGCCCGCGATCGGGCGCCCCCGCCCACCAGCAGCGCGCGGCGGACCTCGACGCCGTGCTCGCGCAGCGCGTCGACCCCGACGGCCAGCCCGCACAGCACCCCCTCCACGGCGGCCCTGGCCAGGTTCTCCCGCGAGAAGTTGCCCCGCGAGAGCCCCGCGAGCAGCCCGCGCGACCGGGGCAGGTTCGGCGTGCGTTCCCCGTCGAGGAACGGCAGCAGCGTGAGCCCACCGGCGCCGGGGCGCGCGGCCAGCGCGAGCGCGTCGAAGCCGTCGGGGCTGACACCGAGCAGGTCGGCGACGGTCGAGAGGACCCGGGCCGCGTTCAGTGTGCAGACCAGCGGGAGGAACCGTCCGGTCGCATCGGCGAAGCCGGCGACCAGCCCGGCCTCGTCGTGTGTCGCCACCTCGGACGTCGCAAAGATCGTCCCACTGGTGCCCAGCGAGACGACCACGTCGCCGGGCTCCGGCGCGAGACCGAGCGCGGCGGCCATGTTGTCGCCCGTGCCCGGGGCCAGCAACGCCCCTGGCGGGGCCAGCCGGGCCGCCTCCCCGACGACCTCGCCAGGGGCGGCGACGCGGGGGAGCTCCAGCGGATGGCCGAGGGCGCGCTCGACGAGGTCGGGCCGGTACCCGCCGTCCGCCGGTGACCAGTACCCGGTTCCGGAGGCGTCGCCGCGGTCCGTCGTCGCCGCGAGGTCGCACCGGCCGTCCGGCGCGGATCCGCCGCCGGCCAGCCGCCAGGTCAGCCAGTCGTGCGGGAGCAGCACGGATCTCGTCCGCGCGGCGTTGTCCGGCTCGTGGCGGGCGAGCCAGCGCAGCTTGGTGACGGTGAAGCTCGCCGTGGGCACGCTGCCGGTGGCCGTCGCCCACGTGCCCCGGCCGAGCTCGGCGACCAGATCGTCGGCGTCGTCGGCCGAGCGCACGTCGTTCCAGAGCAGCGCCGGGCGGACCGGCCGGCCGGCGTCGTCGAGCGCGACCATGCCGTGCTGCTGGCCGGCGACCGAGATCGCCGTGACGCCGTCGAGCAGCCCGTCGCCGGCGGCGGTGCACAACGCGCCCCACCAGGCCTCCGGGTCGACGGAGGTGCCGTCCGGATGCGACGCGGCGGCGGTTCGGACGATGGTGCCGTCCGCCACGTCACAGATCACGATCTTCGTTGACTGCGTCGATGAGTCGATACCCGCGACCAGCGTCATGGCCTGCTCCCGATGCGTGACCGACGCGGCAGGCGCGCCGGCGGGGTCCGAAACGCCGACTCCTGACGACCCCGCTGGCGGACGGTGACCCTCGTACGCCGCCGTCCTCGTGACAGCCGGTGACGATAGGTCGCGCGGATGGCGCGGTGCCCGTTGGTTGGGCGGTGGGATGTCCACGCGGCGCGGCCCGGGCGATCGAGGCGCGGTTCCGCAGAGTGTCGGCATTATACCTGGCGAACGACAAATAGCCCTCTCGTCGAGGGTTCCACGACTCCGGTCGGGGGGTTGCGTGGCGGCTCCCGTCCGGCTTATTTGTTGTAGACACCACCAAAATAGCCGCGAGACCAAACTAGCCGCGAGGTGACGCCATGACCAGTGATCTGACGACCGGTGCGCTGACAGCCAGCGATCTGGCAGCCAGTGCGCCGAGGGCCGGTGATCTGGTACCCACCAGGGCGGACCGGTTCAGCTTCGGCCTGTGGACCGTCGGCTGGCAGGGACGCGACCCCTTCGGTGACGCGACCCGCCCGCCGCTCGACCCGGTCGAGAGCGTGCACCGGCTCGCCGATCTCGGTGCCTACGGCGTGACCTTCCACGACGACGACCTGATCCCGTTCGCGGCGGACAACGCCGAGCGGGAGCGCTGCATCAAGCGGTTCCGGTCAGCTCTGGACGAGACCGGCCTGATCGTCCCGATGATGACCACGAACCTGTTCACCCACCCGGTGTTCAAGGAAGGCGCCTTCACCGCGAACGATCGCGGCGTCCGCCGGTTCGCGCTGCGCAAGACGATGCGCAACATCGACCTCGCCGCCGAGTTCGGCGCGAAGCTCTACGTCGCGTGGGGTGGCCGAGAGGGTGCGGAGAGCGACGCGGCGAAGGATCCGCGCGCGGCCCTCGACCGCCTCAAGGAGGCCGTCGACACGCTCTGCCAGTACGTCCGCGACCGGGGCTACGACATTCGGTTCGCGCTCGAACCGAAGCCCAACGAGCCGCGCGGCGACATCCTGCTGCCCACGATCGGCCACGCCCTGGCCTTCATCAACCAGCTCGAGTATCCCGAGATGGTCGGCCTGAACCCGGAGGTCGGCCACGAGACGATGGCCGGGCTGAACGTGGTCCACGGCTACGCCCAGGCGTTGTGGTCCGACAAGCTGTTCCACATCGACCTCAACGGCCAGCACGGGCTCAAGTACGACCAGGACCTGCGCTTCGGCGCGGCCGACGTGAAGAGCGCGTTCTTCCTCGTCGACCTGCTGGAGAGCGCCGGCTACGACGGTCCCCGCCACTTCGACTTCAAGCCTCCGCGCGCCGAGAACATCGACGGCGTCTGGGTGTCGGCGGCCGCCTGCATGCGGACCTACCTGATCCTCAAGGAGAAGGCCGCCGCGTTCCGGTCGGACCCTCGCGTCGCCGCCGCCCTGGCCGCGGCCGGCGTCGGCGAGCTCTCGACCCCGACCCTCGCCCCCGGCGAGACTCTCGCCGACCTGCTGGCCGACCCCGCCGCGTACGAGAACTTCGACGCCGACGCCGCGGGTACCCGCGCCGTCAACATCGAGGCCCTGGACCAGCTGGCCCTGGAGCATCTCCTCGGCGTCGCCTGACGCCTGGGCTCTGGGTCTGGGCTCTGGGCCTGGGTGCGGTCCCGTGGTCGGCGCCGATTTCGATACCTAGCCGACGATCACTGAGGGGCTACCTCCGCCCTCGGGCATCATGATCGCTAACTAGGTATTGAAATCGGCGCCTGGTGCCACGTTTTGCCCCTTTTATCCATACGTGGTCTGCGATCATGAGCGACCATCGGATCGGCGCCCGCTGAAGATCCGCGTCTGGGTATGGGATTTGGCGCATCGACGGCGAAGATCTGTGACAACCGATCTTGTGCCGCCTCCGACCAGGCGCGCCCCGGTCCAGGCGTCTCCATGATCTCTGTTTCGGCCCTCCGGTGGTCGTTGCCGGGTCTGCTGCGTAGCCACTAGAGGGCGCAATCGGCGATCAAGGTGACGGGCGGACTTTGACGGTCCTCGCCAGGCGGCGTGGATGACTGTCGAGGGGTGGGCTCGGTCGTCCCGGGGCGTGTTGCTGGATCGCCGTCCACCTTCGGGAGGGGGTGACGGCCCGGTCACGACCTCGGGAGAAAGATCGCGACCAACGGATGGGATCGATCCAGAGGAGGCGCCGGTAAGTCCGAGCTTGGCCGGCCGGCCTGGCCGGTTGAGGCGAGGAGGCGACGAGAGGGCTGCCGGCGGCCCGGTCAGCGTCATGCTGGGCGTACTCCCCACGCCGGGCTCCTCGACCGACGACGGCCGGTCGCTGCCTGTCTCGATCGGACCGGCCGAAGCGCCAGATCTGAGCGAAGGGGACGCGTCCGGCAAACGTCGGCCAGGTGTGGTTCGAAGGGTGGGCAACCGAGGTCTCCAAGACCCTCCCTGGGTCCTGTATGCTTCTGCTCGGCGGTCGAGGGCTCCGGTGGAGCGCCGAGCGGTGTCAACCGCGGTAGACCGGCAAGTAGTACAGTAAGACCGCAAACTGAACACACATGGTCCCGTGGTGAAGCCTGGAGTTCACGCCGCCCTGTCAAGGCGGAGGTCGCGGGTTCGAATCCCGTCGGGACCGCGCACATCATCCGGGCGGCCCGCACGGGGGCCGCCCGGTTGTGTGGTCTGGGGCTGGTAGATAAGTCGGGACGAGCG
>NZ_JADWYX010000010.1:0-48362 GCF_016786355.1 Frankia sp. AgB1.9 | reverse complement strand
CGAGCAGGTGGCCCTCGTCTCCCTAGCCGCCCGCGGCATCGGCGCCGCCCCCGGCCCCCCCCGGGGGCCCCCCCCCCCCCCCGCCGGGCCCCCCCCCCCCCCCCCCCCCGGATGTGTCGTCTGGGGCAGGTAGCTCAGTCGGTACGAGCGTCCGCCTGAAAAGCGGAAGGTCGGCGGTTCGACCCCGCCCCTGCCCACCACTTCTGACCAGCGGTTTTGCCTCGCCATTGAGATCGTTCGAGGCAATTTGAAGATCTTTATGTGGCAACGGCTGTAGCAACGGCGACTGCGGTTGGACGGCGGGCGGTCGCCCGCAAACCCCCGCTGACCTGCACAGGCACTTCCGGCAGATCGTCCGCTTCGAGACAGCACGGTCAAGCCGGTTCTCTCGTCCGCCGTGGTGCCACGCCGAGCGCGTCCGACGTTGCGCAAATGCCCTGGTCAGGCGTCCGCTCCCTGACCCAGATCCGGCACCGCTCCGCCTTGAACGGGCTGCTGAAGGCGCAGGATCTGCGCGTCCACACTCGCGGTCCGGCTCGCCTCGTGACTCTCGGGACGGACACCGGCCGTTGCTAGATCGGTAGCTACACATGCGCCGCAGATTCTGACGGAGCCAGCTGATGCAGCCGTCTGACCTGCGCCGACGTGCGCAGCAGAGCGGCCGGACCGTCCGTTTCAACGGCGGATCTCGGGGATGCCCCAGCGGACAGGAACAGAGGTCTCCAAGGCAGTTCGCACGGCGGGCATAGACGGCGCGACGCGCAGAACGGGAGCGCCGTCGGTGATGACGCGGTAGGTGCCGGGGTCGATCGGGTCGTACTAGCGGAAGCGGCACTGGGAGTAGCGTGCACTCCAGGAGGTGGGACGAGGGCGCGAAGGTATGAGGGGCGAGGCGGGCGGATGAAACCCGAGGGATCGGAGCCGGTGCTGTTGAGCCTCGCGACGCTCAACACCCGTGGCGTGCCGCTGACGGGCACGCGCCGTACCGAGCGGTTCGCAGCCATCGGCGTGGAGCTCGAGAGTTCGGCGGTCGAGGTCGTCGGTCTCCAGGAGGTATACACATATCACCACCTCAAGCTGCTCAAGACCCATTTGCCCGCGTTTCCGCATGTAGCGTTCGCCCGCACGCCGGTCGGCCCGGCCGGCGGGGTGGCGACCTTCTCCAGGGTCCCGTTTACCGAGAAGCGGTTCGAGCGATTCGGCCGCCCGCGCGAGGCCTCCGGTGTGCGTTGGCGCACCAGGATCATGGCCGGGCTCAACGGAAACCTGATCACCCGCGTCGCTGGCTACGACCTCTACATCGTCAACACCCATCCGATCGCCAACATGGATGGCGACTGGAGCGAGACAAACCGCTTCTACGCGCTTCAGAGGAGCCAATACGCGGCGCTGACCCGACTCGTAGGCAGGCTCGGGCCGCGCGTGGCGGTCATCGGCGACTTCAACGCGCCTCGTGTCAGCGCCGTCCACACGGCGCTGATGGCCGATACCGGTCTGCGCGACACCTTCGGCCAGCAGTGCCCGCCGACCTTTCACGCCGAATACCTCAGCGGCGGGCGCGAACCGCAGTGCATCGACTTCATCCTGGCCAGCGAGCCACTCGCCGTGAAGCGCGCCGAGCTGCTGCTGGCGGAGAAAGTGTCGATGCCTGGCGGCGCGGGTTTCGCCTCCGACCACGTCGGGCTGCGCGCCGACCTGCTCGTTCCGGTCTAGCTAGAGCTTCGGGCCGGAGGAGGAGTCACGGGCCTCGTTGATCCGGCCCATGAGTCTTGATCGGATGGTCGAACAGCACCGCGGTCTGCGGTGCTAACAGCTCCGAGCGCACCGGGAAGTTGAGGTTGCGGTGGGTGAGGTGGGAGTAGGGCTCGTGCGGCCGATAGTCGATGTAGAAGTGGACGCTGACGCCTATGTCACCACCCACTGTCGAGCGCGCCAGCTGAACGGGGTCAGTCATTCGCTCTCCCGGTCTGCTCGGTCACCGTGACAGCGACACGTCGTCCGTCCGGATCTTCGAGGACGTGATTGCCGGGGGAGAGAGGAATGGTGATGTTGCCGCGTTCCACGGTCAGCCCGATTCGGATCGGATTCGTCGGCTCACGCTGGTCGGCCGGATAGAGCTCGAGCACCGCCCCCCCGGAGGTCCGCGCTGCGAAATGCACGGGGCCGGTGCCGTGCTGCTCCCGGTCCAACGTGAGTCCCAGCGACTCGTAGAACTCGCGGCAGGCTGTGATGTCGGAGCAGTAAAGGACGACCAGCGTCAACGCGGGCCCCGCCATCTGGATCTGGTTCATCGTCCTCCGCACCTGGCGCTCTCTGGCCGGACTCGCGTGCCGTCGCACACATTCTCGGGATTGTGACGCCCTCTGTCGGATTCCGCACTGTATTGAACGTAGCGGCTTCTGACGGGTATGGCGCCGGGGCCGCATAGCCGTGTGCGCTTCACAGGGAAGCGGAAGATCATCGAGGTCGACGTCCACCAGGGCCCCGAAAGCCTCTACGCTTACTGTCGCTTGGACTTTCACCCCGAGACCGCCAAGTGGGTCGTGCATGCAGGGTATTCGCTTTCTCCGGGTTCCGCTGCCCCCGATTCCCGACGACGTCTACGACAGGCTCCCGCAATGACCGCGCCGCGAGGATGCGGCCCGGATCCGTCGCGAAGGCACCCGCGGCTCCGGCAGGCACCGTTCCGGCCGGCCTTCCGCCGGTCGGCCGGCCCCAGGCCGCACCAGCGGACCCCGACGCGGCGGTGCAGCGTCTCCCTGAACTGTCTGGTCTCCCGCCAGATCGCGTCGATGACGGACGGTGTGACGGCGTCGAAGCCGGCCGTCCGTCTCGCAGCTTGCCTTTCTGCGCGTCACTGCCGCGTCCCGCCCTCGCCGGGCCGTCGAGCGGCCATCCGGCAAAACACGGGCGAGCAATGGGCGTGTCACCACTCTGACGGACCAGCATGCACCGTAGGCGCCGAAGGCTCGGGCGGCGGTGCCGAGGGGGCCGTCAGCTGATGGACGAGCCTGATTCACAGCTGACGTGTTCTGACCAGGATCCCCGCGAGGTCTCTGCCTGCGGCGCCGACCGCATGACCTGGCCGGCCTGCGGCTGGAGACTGACAACAGTTTGTGACGTCGCCTGGTCATCGGCCTCGAACCCCTCAACAGGGCGTTTACAGAGTCGCGGCGCTATCAAGGTGTCCGTGCGCGGCGGCCGAGTACGGCCAGGCCGCGCTGCCGACGGCACCATAGTTGGCTTTCCAGCAGCTCCGATGCGTCGTTGTCGCTGCCCGCCATCGTCATGCCACACTGTGGAGTACAGTGCCAGCGAACAAGTGCGCCGGTCGCGACCACGGGGGTGTCGTGCCATTTTTTGCCGTGCCAGAATTTTTCTGTCTGCTCAGCTGCGGGCGTGACCAGCCACGACGGTAGGGCCCTTAAGCCGCGACGGCGTGCGGGGCGCGTCCGATATCCCCGCGCCCGTTGCCACGTACTGAACTGCCGGCGCCGCGACCCATCTTCGCGGTCCCTCACAGGGCTTCCACCAGGCCACCTGGCCCTCCGTCTCCTGGACGGCCAGGACCTGCCTACAGACCCCCGCCGCCCCGCGCACCAAGAATCGGCCGCCCGGCATGAATCTTGCCCGTCATGACCAGCTCCGACGCCTGACCAGGCGCTTTCTACCTGCGAAACGCGAAGGTGTCTGATAGCCGGGTGCCCGGTACCGCCCGGTCACCCGGAAATCGCCGCTGAGACCGCTCCGGCAAGCTACCGAGGCTCCAGCAGAACAGGGCGCCGTGCCCGAGTGCGGGACGCTTGGCGACAAGGCATTCGTTCCATGGCTCGGGGACAGCCGAGCTTCGCTGGCCAGGAGGTATGTGTGGCGGAAGCATCCGACACAGCGTCGAGCGTGGGTCCACGCCCCGGGCTCGTCGGCGACCCGGCGCCCGAACACGGGCCGCTGGCGACGACGGCGCCGGCCGCCGACGGAACCGAAGCGGCGTCGTACCCGCGGTCCGCGCCCGCCGGACCCTACGCGGCCGTCCCGGCCGAACACCCAGCGGCGGATCCACCGGTAGCCGCGGATTCCCTGATCGCCTTGGAGATGGTGGCGGCGCTGCGCGCGGTGGAGCAGCAGGCCCAGGCGTTTCACACCCGGGCGCAGAACTACGAGAACATCGTCCAGCAGATGCAGAGTCGCATCGAGCGGCTGCAGGGCGACCAGATCCAGGCCTTGCTGCGGCCACTCATCCAGCGCATCGCCACGCTGCACGCGCAGGCCGCCCAGGCCGCGCAGGCCGCCCGGGAACGCGGCGAAACGGCAGAGAAGGACCTCAGCTACTTCGCGGTCGCCATCGAGGAAGCCCTCGGGCTGCTCGACATCGAGTCCGTGGCGGCCGCGCCGTCTGTCCGGTTCGACGCGAAGCGGCACCACGCCTCAGGAGTCGTTTCGACCGACGACCCTGGCCAGGACGGCCACATCCACCGTGTCCTGCGGCAGGGCTTCACTTACGTGGGCGCCACAAGGGTATTCCTGCCGGCCCAGGTCAGCATCTTCCGCTATGAACCGCCCGCCGCCGACGCATCGGCGGGCTCGGACCTGGCGCGCGAGCGCGGCGAAGGAGCATCCCTTGACTGACGGCGTGTACGGCATCGACCTCGGAACGACCTACTCCGTCATCGCGCGCATCAACGATCTCGGTCAGGCGGAGCAGCTGCTCAACAATGACAGCCTCCCGACGACGCCCTCGGTCGTGTACTTCGAGGGCGACAGCGACGTGATCGTGGGTGCCGAGGCGAAGCGCCTTCAGCTGCGCGACCCTGACAACGCGTGCTCGCTCATCAAGCGGCATATGGGGACGGATTACCCGCTGGATTTCCGTGGGCAGAAGCACACGCCAGAGAGCATCTCGGCGCTCATCCTCAAGGAGCTCGTGGCGTTCGCCAACGCCGAGACGGGCGAGGAGGTCAGCAAGGTCGTCATCACCGTCCCGGCGTATTTCGGCATCCAGGAGCGGGAGGCGACCAAGCAGGCCGGCAAGATCGCGGGCCTTGAGGTCGTCGGCATCGTCACCGAGCCCGTCGCGGCGGCACTGTCGCTTCGTATCGGTGGCGAGCAGCCGGAGACGCTGCTCGTCTACGACCTTGGCGGCGGAACCTTCGACACGACGGTCATCCGGGCCGAGGCCGGCAAGATCGAAGTCATCGCGATCGATGGCAACAAGGCGCTCGGCGGCGCGGACTGGGACGAGGCCCTGGCGCAGCTGATCGCGGGCGAGTTCATCGCGCAGGCCGGACTGGGCGACGACGACCCCCGGGTCGACGCCGAGTTCGAGGCCGAGCTGATGGGGCTCGCGGAGGACACCAAGAAGGCGCTGACGAAGCGGGAGCAGGCGACGGTCCGCTGCCGGTACGGCGACAAGGACGAGCAGGTGACCGTGACCCGTGCGCGGTTCGAGGACGCGACGCGGCACCTGGTGAGCCAGACGATCGAGATCTCGCAGCGCGTCCTCGCCACCGCCGAGCAGAAGGTGCCGGGCCTGACGGTGGACCGGGTGCTGCTGGTCGGCGGTTCGTCGAACATGCCGATGATCGAGAACGCCCTGCAGAACGAGCTCGGCCGAACTCCGGCGAAGACGCAGTTCGACCTGGCCGTCGCCAAGGGCGCGGCGATCTACGGCCAAGCGGCGATCGACGAGGTCATCTCAACCGACGGGGAGGCGCCCGCGGTGGCCGCCGACGCGGAGGAGAAGTACTACCTCGGCGGCTCCAAGACGCTGCAGCTGACGAACGCGCTCTCGCGCGGCCTTGGCGTCGAGTTCGTCCATGAGGGCACGGAGGACAAGTACGTCGGGTTCATCATGCACGCCAACGACACGATTCCCGCCGTGTCACCGACGATCACCGCGCGAACGGTCGCGAACCGGCAGACCGCCGTCAACGTCGTGCTCTACGAGCAGATCGGCGAGGTCGAGTCGGACGCGACCAGCGACAACAAGCACCTCAAGGACAGCGAGCTGCCGATCCCGTCCCTGCCGAAGGGCTCTCCCATCGAGCTGACGCTCGAGGTGACGTCAGAGGGCCTGGCCAGGGTGACCGCGCACGACCCGGCGGGCGGCAAGTCCATCACCGTCGAGGCCAAAGTGTCCATCCTCAGCGAGGAGGACGTCGATCAGGCGGCCGGCGTGGTCGCCGGCATCAGCCTGCGGTCCTGAAAGGCGCTGAGCCCCGGATGGCATTCGATCCCGCCAAGTACCGCGCCACGGTTCTCGCACCGCTGGCAAAGGACAAGGCACGCACCGAGGCCCTCCAGCAGGTCATTCGTGACCTGCAGGGCGCCGCCGGCCTCGCGGCCGTGGCGCGGCTCGACATGGTGACGCTGTTCGCCGTCGAGCCGTCGATGTCGGCCGCGGACCTGGCGAATCATCTCGAGCGTCTCGTCGCGGCCTTCAACAAGAACAAGAACCTGGCCTCGGCCCAGCTGCTCAAGCGCCTGGTGGAGCTGATCGGCAAGGCGGGCGGGAAGGTCTCCGACCCGTCCTTCTGGGCCAACCTCGCGGCCGCCCGCCAAGGGGTTCTCAGGGCCCAGCTGGACGACCTGGCGCAGGAGCTCGCCCAGGAGTTCTCGCTGAAGGTCATCACACCGGAGCAGGTGGCCGAGCAGGTGGCCAGCGCCGGGCTCGGCGCCCAGGCTGAGGGCCCGCTCCAGGCCGCCCTGGCCAAGCACGGTGTGAACGTGCGGCCCGACTTCGAGCTACCCAAGGTCACCGTGCCAGCCCCTCTCCGCAAGGTGGTGGAGTTCCCGGAGTTCCGCACGGTCGTCGACGTCATCACACGCCCGAAGCGGCTGGAGGACATCGCTGTCGTTGACGAGCTCTCCTACGGCAGCCCCGCGCGGCGCCTCGAGCCGAGCGATGTCGCCGCCGCGAAGCTGCGGTTGCAGCAACAGGAGGCGCAGGTCGAGGAGCGGGCCCGGCACGCGGCGCAGAACGCGCTCGCCGCGCTCACGCAGTACACCTCGCCCGCGGGCCTGCATGCTGTCACCCTTGCCCTGCTCGCCGACACCGTCCGGGACCTGTTGGGGCGGGGCCGATCCAGGCTCACCGTCCGCAACGAGCTGATGCGGCGAGGCGTGCGTGAGGTCGACGCTGCGCGGCTCGTCGCCAAGCTCGCGTCATCGACCCAGGTGCTCAGGTCAGCGGACGTGGCCGACCGGCTGGCCGCGGGCGCCCTGGCCGAGGCGCGCAGGCTGTTCGACGCGCTCCCGGCGCCCGATGGCGCCGACGCCTCCGAGCGGGCGGCCGTCGAGGCAACCCTGGTGACCGCGGAGAAGAAGAAGGCCACCTTCCAGTCCCAGTACGACGCGGCGATGGCCACGCGGAACTACGCCGCTGCGGCGACCGCGCTGCGCGGTGCTCTGACCGTGGACACCGCGGACGAGGATCTCCGACGGCGGCTCACCGCGCTGCCGCCGCTGCCGCCGCTGACCCTCTCGCTACGGGTCGAGGGACGCGCGCTCGACGTCACCTGGCCCGGCGGCGAGGAAGGAAGCCGCTACAGCGTCGTCCGGACGCTCGGGGCGGTACCGGTCCACCACAGCGACGGCGAGGTTCTCGCCGGCAATCTGACCACCACTCGCCATCGCGACCCGCGACCGCCCGTCGGGCGACAGGTGCGCTACGCGGTTTTCGTGACGCGCGACGGCGTCTCCTACTCCGACCCGGTCACGGCCACCGCGGTCGTCCTGCCGGCGCCGACGGCCCTGCGCGCCGACGCCCAGGCGGACGCGGTCTCCTTGTCGTGGTCGACGCCGCCTGAGGCCGCCGGTGTGGTGGTCACCCAGACGGCGCTCGACGGCGCCCAGCAGGCACTGCGGCCGACGACTCCGGGCCAGCTCTCGGTCACCGGGCTGGCCCTCGGTACGCGGTACCTGTTCTCCGTCCGCGCGGTGTACCTGCTGCCCGGTGGCGAGCGACGCGAATCGGCCGCGACGGAGGCGGACGTCACGCCGCGCGGCGTCATCCGGCCCGTGGACGACCTGCGCCTCGAGACGGCGACGGACGCGGGGTATCAGGCAAGCTGGTCGCCTGTCGCGGGTTATGGCGTCGAGCTGTGGGCGCTGCCAGTGACGGCCCAGGTGACCACCGGGGCCAGGCTGTCCTTCACCGCGCTGGAGAGCCAGGGCGGCCGGCGCCTGGCGCTGCGGCCCGCCCAGGCGGCCGGCGGCCGGACGGCCCGCACGCTGGACCCGATGCCCGACGTGCGCCTCTTGGCACCGGTGACCGTCGACGGGGACGGCGGGCTGGTGGGACCGTCCACTGTGATCGGGAACGTGCCGTCGGTCCGGCGGCCGGCGGCTGACCGGTTCGGCTCCGAGCTGCGCCTGTCCTGGGAGTGGCCCCGGGGCGACTACCTCGTCGAGGTGCGCTGGTCCGTCGGCGGCGGCCCGCGGGTCCAGCGCGTCTCGCGTGCCGGCTACGACCAGGACGGCGGCGTCCGGCTCGCCGACGCCGAGGCGGTCAGCGACGTCACCGTCGCGACGGTGGTCCGTGCCGGCTCTCGGGAGTGGCTCTCGCCGGCGGCCGTCGTCCCGGTACCGGGCGGCGGGACGCCCAGAGTCGGATACTCGCTCGCGGTACGGCGCTCCGCGTTCCGTGGCCTCGGCTCGGTGACGGTGACCATCGAGCCCGGCCCGTTCCGGGGCACGGTCGCGGCCCTGGTCGTATTGCGGGAGGCGAAATTCCCGCCCGGCAGCCCCGCCAACGGGACGGTCGTCGAGCGGCGGGTGGTGAACCTCGCGACCGGCGAGCCGGTCAGCTTCACCCTCGACCTGGGCAAGGTCGCGTCGCCGTTCTGGATTCGGCTGTTCCCGGATGCGGGCAGCGACGTGCGCTTCGCAGATCCACCGACCAGTGACATGCGGGGGTAGTCAATGAAGTTGTTCAATCCCGCGACGCCATGCCCGTACTGCTACACGGCGATCAATCCGCACCGGCTGGCGTACAGATGTTCGGGGCGGCACGCCGCCGGCCGGGAGCAGTGCCTGAAGACGCCAGACCAGGCCAGGATCACCCATTTCAATGATTCGGACCCGTACTGGCCGGTCATCATGCCAACCGGATCGGCCTCCGCGCGCTGCCCCCGCTGCGACGCGGCGCCCGGGCCACCGATGTGCCCAGAATGCCATTCACTGCTACCCGCGGAGTACGGGTCGGACTCCGCGCTCATCGGCCTCGTCGGGGTACGCCAGTCGGGGAAGACAGTCATGCTCTCCGTGCTGGACTACGAGCTGCAGAACGCGGTGGCGGACCGTTTCGACGCGACGATCGACGCGCCGGGCGGCCGCTCGGAGCTCGCCCGAAATCTACGGATCTACCGCGACATCATGCTCAAGACCGACGGGCAGCTACCTCAGCAGACCGCGGTCAACAACAGCTCCGCCGCCATCGCGAAGAAGGACCCGGCGGTCTACGCCTGGCGGTATTCCCGCAAGATGGCGATCGGCATCAGCCGCACGCACTCCACCGTCTTCTCCTTCTACGACAACGCCGGCGAGGACTTCGCGACACCGGACAAGGCAATGAGCCAGCTGTACCTCGGCGCCGCGTCCGGGGTAATCCTGCTGCTGGACCCGTTCGGGTTCCCGGCAAACCGGGGGCGCGCCGACGCGCGCGGCGCCTCGCTGCCGGAGACCGGCCCGGAGGCGGTGCTGGACGCCATCACGCTCGTGCTGCGGACGGCGAAAAGAGTCAAGCGCAACGGCCGTATCAAGGAGCCCATCGCGGTCGTGATCTCGAAGATCGACGCTTTCTTCGACGAC
This sequence comes from Frankia sp. AgB1.9, assembly GCF_016786355.1. Taxonomy (GTDB): domain Bacteria; phylum Actinomycetota; class Actinomycetes; order Frankiales; family Frankiaceae; genus Pseudofrankia. The sequence goes on along the minus strand of NZ_JADWYX010000010.1, from coordinate 38,555 downwards.
ATTCCACCGGATCACCCGGTCCGCCGGCCGTCGTCGTCGCGCCCCTTCTTCGACGAGACCGAGTCACGCACGGTCCACGACCACATCGGCGCGATGGTCGAGCAGTGGGGCGGCGGATCCCTCATCCGCAAGCTCGACAACAACTACGCCAGCTTCCGCCTGTTCGGGGCGTCAGCGCTGGGCGCCGAGCCCGAGTACTCGTCCGGGCGCGTCAGTAGCCGCGGGCTCCTGCCGCACCGGGTCGCCGAGCCCCTCCTCTGGCTCATGGCGACCCGGAACTTCATTCCCATGACGGGAGCCTGACGTGGCGTTCGACGTGGCCGTCTACACCGACGTGCTCGCGCGGGAGGCCATCGACGGTATCGACGGCTTCAACTTCCAGGCTGTGTCACCGGGAATTTCAGGGACCGACCGGCAGCGGATACGCGAGGGCCTGCTTCACCGGGTGATCCCCTCCTGGTCGCTGGCCCACGACGACCTGAGCCACCCGCCCACCTGCGCCTACATCCAGGTCGACGGGCGGGCATACCTAACCCGCGGCAAGTCCACCGGCCGGACCAACAGCGGGCGCCCGGGCAACCAGCTCACCCAGGCCATCGTCACGTCCGACCTCGACGACTTCGTCCCGTACCGGCCCGCCCAGCTGTACGGCGCACTCACCTGGAACCTGGCGAAGGCGCCGGGTGCCCAGCTTGACCCGTGGACCTCTCCGCTGGAGATCCGCCCCGAGTTCGAAGCCGCCGCGCTGATGGAGTACCTGCGGGCGGACACGTGGGCGGTCGGAGTGCTGCCGCAGTTCCTTACGATGCTCGACGGGGTGCTGGCCGACGAGCCACGCAAGCTGGTCCTCCTGCACCCCGACCTGGACGTCGTCATGCGGTGGATCGCGCTCGGCACCTTGTTCGTCGATGCGGAGACCGCCCGCAAGCTGCAGTTCCGGGCTCTGGTCGACGACCCGAGGCGGGTCAACGCCGGGATCGTCGGGGTCAGCCCGGAGTTCTCCGGCACCGATCTCGGCACGGCCAACGTGCTCGACCTCGTGCGGCGGTCCGCCCCGGGCGTCGGCGTCAGCGACAGCGCGCGCGTCCGCGCGACGTGGTTCCTGGAGCGCGGGGCGGACGAGGCGCTGACCGCCATCGAAATCGCCCAGCGATGGGAGCCGGCACTCGGATCCGCCCTGGCGACCGAGACGGCGCGGCTCATCGCGCTGCCGGGGGACGACCTCGACCGCCAAGCCGCCTGGCAGACGTCGCTGGCCGCCGTCACCGGCCTGGCGGCGGCGGGTCTCGCGGACGATCTGGCGCTGTACGCCGAGGACCTCTGCGAGGCGGCGGCCACCTACGGCCCGACGTCGCCCGCGGAGTTCGGCGTGGCGGCGGCCGCGATGCGCCGGGCGCACGAGGCCGGTGTGGACGAGTTGGCGGCCGGGATCGCGATGCCCACGTTGGAAGCGCTCGCCCGGGTTCCCGCCGCGGCGGAGATCTTCGCGGCGGAGCTGGTCGGTGCGGCGCGGCCGATCACCTGGGGCTCGGCCGAGGCGCGGGAGCAGGCTGGCGGGTATCTGACCGAGGTCCTGGCCGGCGCGCCGCTGGAGCTGTTGCCCGAGCTCTTCACAGCGGCGCTGGTGCTCGGCGCCACCGTTTCGGCGGAACGCCTCGCACGGTCGGCCGCTGACCTCGCCGACCTGTGGCTGCGCGATCCCAGGATCGGACGCGAGCGGTGGCGGCGTTGGTTCGGGAAGGAGCTCGTGGTCGCGGCCGCCGCGGCCAAGCTCGTGACCGCCTACCGGGCGAACGACGGCGTGGCGGTGCAAAGGCTGATGCGCGGCGAATGGGACTTCCTGGCCGCGGCGGACCCGACGCTCGCGGGCTGGATCACAGCCGGCCAGATCGGCCGGCTGCCGGCGACTGAGCGGGCCGCCCGCCTGGCCGGGGTGGCGACGGTCCCGACCGAGGCCTGGCGGGTCGTGCTGTCGAGCACGCGGTTGCCGAACGATGCGGCCCTCTGGGGGGTGTGGATCGCGAAACGTGGGCTGACCGCCGACCTCGCCGGGCTCACCCGCATGTGGCTCGACCAGGCCCTGAAGACCGACCCCAATGACCCGAATGCGCCCATTCCAGGCGACTGGAGCCCGGTCATGCGGAGCCTCGAGGATGCCGGAGACCCTGACCTGGCCCGGATCGCCGGGGAGTACGCGCGGGCGAAGACTGCTTTGGACAAGGCGCGGTCGGCCATCTACGAGAAGCCCAACGTCTCGCTGGACGGCTGCGTGTCCGGGGCGAAGGCGTTCACCCAGCTATTTCTCGTGGAGATCGGCCGGTTGCTGGTCGGTTCCACGAACGCGGACGGCGTCCGCGCGCTGTTGGCCGCGACCGGGCCGTCCGGTCCCACGTCGATCCGCGTCTACCTTCATCGGCTGGTGGACACCGGCCAAGGGTCTCGCGCGATCGCGCTGGCTCTGGCCGCTCGGGAACGGCCGGTCGAAGTGGTCGCCCTCGCAGTCGAGAAGGTCCTTGACCAGATCGCTGCCTCACGGCCCGAGGTCATCCGTGAGGCCCGGCAGGACCGGAGCCTCCGCGAGGAGCTGCAGAACTACCTGACCAGAGGCAGGGAACCCCGCCAGACGCCGCGCAAGTTCGGCAGGCCGTTCAATCGCGGAAAGGAGGGCTAGGTGGAGGAAGTTGTCCTCTGGGTCGTCCTAGGGGCGATCGCGATAGCTGCCGCCGTCTTCGTCGCGTGGGTCGTCCTCGCGCTGGTGGTCCGTATCTTCGCCTGGGTGCTTGTGCTCTGGGCCGTGACCTTCGGGCTCGGGATCGCGGCCGGGTTCTTGATTGGCGTGGTCATCCCACCCGGCGTCCTGCGGGGCAAGGCGACGAACAAGCCGAAAATCGTCACGCCTGACGACGTCGTCGCGGGCAAAGTGCTGGGCAAGGCGCCGCGGGGCCCGGCCAGGAACTTCGGCTGGGACCGGGCCTGGCCCGTCTACAACCCGCACCAGGCGCGGCATGACGCGAACGCCGTCATCGCCCGGGCCCGCGCCGTCGTGCCGGCGCCCTTCCACTGGTTGTTCAAGCAGGACCTGGCCTCAGTCCTGGCCGCCGTACTGTTTCCGCCGTTACTCGGGTTCGCCATCGGTGCCTGGATCTCGGTTCTCGGCTGGTACTGCGTCATGGGGGTCGTCGGCGGCGCCGTCTATCTCGGGCAGCAGGTCGCCATCGCCGGGTACCGCTCCTACGACAGCCTCACCCGGCGCCGCCGCAAGGCGATCCTGCGCTGCGCGCAGTGCTACCGGACGACCTTCGTCCCGAGTTACCGGTGCGCGGGTACGACGTGCACCACCGTCCATCACGACGTCCGGCCTGGCCCGCTCGGAATCGTGCGCCGGCGGTGCGGCTGTGGCACCAGCATTCCCGCGACCGTGGGCGCGGCCGCCCGGCACCTGGCGACGGTCTGCCCCTTCTGCCTCAACGACGTGCCGACCGGCAGCGGGACCCGTCGGGTGCTGCCGCTGCCCGTGATCGGGTCGACCGGCGCTGGCAAGACCCAGTTTCTCTCCAGCGGCGCGGTCGCGTTGAGGACCAAGGTGTTACAGCTGTCCGGTTCGCTGGAGCCGCTGTCGCCCGTCGCCGAGTCGTTTCTGACGGACGCCGCGGCAAACCTCAGCGCCAGGCTGCACATGGCCCCGACGGCCTGGAAGAACCGGCCCGAGGGGGTGCCCCTGCTCCTGACGAGGGGGGGCCGCGAGCTGGAGCTGCAGCTGATGGACGCCGCGGGAGAGGCGTTCGCGGACTGGGAGCGGGCCCGCGACCTGGGCTACATCGACACCGCCGACGTCCTGATCTTCATCCTCGACCCGCTCGCGCTGCCGCCGGTGACGGACCTGCTGCGGGTCGAGAACAAGACCGGCGTGGTGCCGATCGCGATGGGCGACCAGGAGAGCTCCTACGCCGCCGTCGTCGACCGGCTGCGTGCCGAGGAGGTGCGGATCGACGCCAAACGTCTGGCCGTGGTCGTCACCAAGGTCGACGTGCTGCGGACCCTGAGTCAGACCGAGGCCTTCGACCCCGCGGACGGCGAGACCATCCGGCTCTGGCTGCGGGCGAACGGCGCCGACGGGTTCGTCCGGCGTATCGCGCAGGACTTCAAGAACGTCAGCTTCTTCGCCGTCGACTCCTTCGGCCCGCGGGAGAGCTTCGACCCACTGCACCCGCTGCACGTCTTTGACTGGGCGATCACGACGACCGACCGACGACTCAGCGTCCTGCCGCCGCCCGCGGCCGTACTACCCGCCTAAGGAGAGTGGCGTGAAGGACGGAATTCCGCTTGTCTACTGGACATTCCGCACGGCGTGGACGGCATTGCACTTCCTCGTCGTGCTGACGGCCGCGATCCTGCTGCTATGGCTGTACCTCCGCGGCGGGGACGGCAACAGGGCGCTCGGGTCGGCCCTGCACGACCTGCTGGACGTCCAACGCGCGGTGGCCAGGGCCATCCCGTGGCCGTGGCGAGCGTAGGCGCGGCGCCGTGAGCACCAGCGTCGGCATCGATCTCGGGACCACTTACTCGTGCGCGATACATCAGGCACCGGGTGGCGCGGAGACCGCCGTCGAGGCGCACGACGGTGGCGAGCTGACCCCGTCCGTCGTCTATTTCGGCGCCGACGGCCAGGCGGTCGTGGGCGCCGAGGCGAAGCGCATGCTCGGGCGCGATCCCGCGAACGTCGTGACCGGGATCAAGCGGCAGATGGGCCACGTCTTCCCGCTCGAGTTCCATGGGCAGCGCTACACGCCGGAGTCCATCTCCGGTCTTATCCTGCGCAGGCTGGCCGCCGATGCCGCCCAGGTGCTGTCCGTGCCCGTGGCCGACCTGGCCGCGGTGATCACCGTTCCGGCCTACTTCGGTGTCGCCGAGCGGGAGGCGACGTACGCGGCCGCCGAGATCGCGGGCCTGCGCTGTCTGCAGCTGCTCGCGGAGCCCGTCGCGGCGGCGTACGCGTATGGCCTCGCGACCGAGCCCAAGGTGACGTCGCTGGTCTTCGACCTGGGCGGCGGGACCTTCGACGTTGCGGTAGTCGGGATGCACCGCGGTGCCCCGCGGGTCTGGGCCGTCGACGGCGAGACCCAGCTGGGCGGCATCGACTGGGACAGCCGCGTCCAGGACCTGCTGTGGGCGCAGGTCGACGAGCTCCCGGACGCGGAGGAGCTCCGCTACGACGAGGACGTGATGGGCGCCGTGGAGGACGCGGCCGAGCGGGTCAAGCGTCAGCTCACCGGCCGCGCGGGCGTGACCGAGCGCGTCCGGCTGCGCGGGCGGACGCTGCAGCTGCGGGTGGATCGCGAGGCGTTCGAGGAAGCGGCGGGCGACCTGGTGGTGCGCTGCCTCGACACGGTGATCCGGGTCGTCGAGAAGGCGGCCGCGCTCGACGCACCGGCCGTCGGCCAGGTCCTTCTGGTCGGCGGATCGACCCGGATGCCCATGATCCGCGAGGCGCTCCGGACGCGGCTGCGCCTCCCGGTGCGCCTCACGGACCCGGACAAGGCGGTTGCCCGCGGCGCGGCGCTACTGGCCGCGCAGCTTGCCGCCGGTGTGGGTAAGGGCCCCGGTGGCGGCACCGGTCCGACACCGATCACGCCGGTCCTGCCACGGTCCATCGGCATCCTGCTGCGGTCCAGCCGGGAGCCGTACCGGGAGGAGCCGTACGTCCAGCACTTCGTCCCCGCCAATACCCCGCTGCCCATCGACCGCAGGGAGCACGTCGTCGCGACCGTCGCGAACGGGCAGGAGCGGGCGCGCATCCAGCTCTACGAGCAGGGCGGAGCCGTGCCGTCGCCCGAGCCCGCGGACAACCGCGTCCTGCTCGACGGGGAGATCGTCGGCATTCCGCCCCATCCTGCGGGGAGCCCGCTCTCGCTGTTCGTCTCGGTAGATCTGGACGGCCGCCTCACGGTCGCGTCCGCCGACGGCGCTGGCCGCCGGGTCACGCTCGAGGTCGAGGCGTTCATCCACGGAGTACTCGACGACGCCGAGGTGGCCGAGCAGCGCCGGCTCGTCGCCGGTCTGACCCTGGAGGGAAGCGCGTGACGGTCCGGTGGCGCAGGCGCACCTTCGATGCGGCGGGGCTGACCGAGTATCCGGCCGGCCCCGCGCTCAGCAGGCTCGCCGGCGAGCAGAAGGTCTACGTGACCACGCCCGGGTACGACAACATCGGCGAGATTCTGACCTCGATGGGAGTGGAGTTCGAGCCGTTTCGCGGGGAGTTCGACTGCAACCTGCTCTTCGTCAACTGTGGAACGGCCGACCGGGTCGATCCGCGGGCGCTCGCCGAATACGTACGCGGCGGCGGCTGCGTGTACGCCTCGGACCACGAGGATGCCCTCATCAGCGAGGCGTTTCCGGGAGTCTTCGACTTCGCCGGCCACCACGGCAGCCGCTGCCAGCTCACCGCGGACGTGCTCGACCCGGAGCTGCGCGGCATCATCGGCGAGCGGATCACCATCGAGTTCGACATGGGCATCTGGGCGACGATGCGCGATGGGCGGGCAGAGGTGCTGTTGCGGTCCCCGCAGGGGCCCATCATGGTCTACGCGGAACACGGCGAGGGCTCGATCTTCTTCACCTCGTTCCACAACAAGGCGCAGCTCTCGGACCATGAGAAGCAGCTGCTCCAGCTGCTGGTGGCGAAGCAGTTCAGTACGACCACCCATCAGTCGCTCGAGCAGACCAGTCGAGCGTTGGGCCTGTCCCTCGATGCGATCCGGCGTGGTATCGCTCACTGAGAGTCCCGTCAGGACGGCCTCGACCGGTCCTGTTCACGCGAAAGGCGAGGCCTGCGGGATCGTGTCCGGCGAGCGGCGCCGCACCGGCGCGGGTCAACGGGCCGGGCAGAGGGCGAACATGTCCAGCAGCGCGATGTTGTAGAGAACGGCCTGGTCGGCTGTCGAACTGCCCAGGCTGTAACGCTTTCCCATCGAGGGCGTGACCACCTTCCAACTGGCGGCCATATCCGAGCAGTCAGCCTCGCCGTCGCCGAGAATCTGCGCGTCGGTCTTGCCGTCGGCCTGGTCGGGAAACTCCCGGCGAAACCGGCTGACATACCCTGAGGTGTCGTCCTGGTTGCCGGTCTCGCTCGTCGGGCTCGCCGGTGCGTATGTCGTGACGAATGATGGCGTCACATTCGCGGCCGGGGTACCGGTCGCCGTGTCCGCTGGCCTGCAGGCCGCCAACGACGCAATGGCCGCGCCGACAAGGATGAGTCGCCCGTACATATTATTTCCCTTCCGGACCGTTCGTTGCGTGGATATGGATGGTCTCCACGGTGGGCTGACAGGTGCTGCGGGCAGCGGACCGGCATGAATTTTCAGTCCCGATATCCGGCCGTTGCGTGCGAGATGAGTCTGTCCGACAGGGCCCAATCTGACGTCCTACGTGAGCCGACAATCCGGGCTACCACCGTCGCGGTATGCGAGGCGCGCACACGCCGGCGGGAGCAGGCGGTGGCTGGACGTACTGCGCTGGTGGTAGGCGCGGATGACGCCGTCGGGCGGATGTGTCGAGCTGGCGTCCGCGGGACCGTGAACTGCCCGCTTCGAACTCCTGGAAGGCAGTTCCGTGTCTGTTCTTGCCCGGTGGTGCGCTCGCCATCGCCTCGTCGTCGTAGGGGGTTGGGCCGGGATGTTCGTCGTCCTGGTCGCCCTGGTCATTGGGATGGGAAGCAGCTTCAAGACCGTCGCCGACCTGCCGAACAGTGAGTCGGCGCACGCCTATGCGCTGCTGGGGCCGTCGGACGGCTCGACCGAGACCGGCCGGATCGTCTGGCACACCACCGGTCAGGCGGTGGACGCGGCCGAGGTGCGCGGTGAGGTCTCCGGCATGCTGACGAGGGTCGCGGCGCTACCCGGCGTCACGGCCGTGCAGAGCCCGTACACGCCTGGCGGCAGCGGGCAGCTCAACGCGGGCCAGAACACGGCCTACGCGCTCGTGACGGTGACCGACGCCAAGGTGGGCCAAGTCGAGCAGGCCGCGCAGTCGATTGACAGCAGCCGGCTGCAGGTCGAACTCGGTGGTCAGGCGTTCGCGCCGCAGACCAAGGCGGGTGGAATCTCGGAGATCGTCGGCATTCTGGCGGCGCTGGCGATCCTGCTGCTGATGTTCCGGTCGGTGTGGGCGGCGGCCCTTCCGATCGTGACCGGCGTGGCCGGGGTCGTCGTCTCGCTGCTGTTCGTCATGGTCGGCTCGCACGTCGTCAACCTGTCGAGCGACTCGATCACGATGGGGTCGTTGATCGGTCTGGGCGTGGGTATCGACTACGCCCTGTTCATCGTCAACCGGTACCGCAAGGCTTTGGTGGGCGGAACGTCGGTCACCGAGGCGATCGTGCAGGCCGTGACCACCTCCGGCCGAGCCGTCATCTTCGCCGGTCTGACGGTGATCGCCGCGTTGTTGGCGATGTTCGTCGTCGGCATGGGCGTGCTCACCGGGATGGGCCAGGCGGCCGCGGTCACCGTGTTGTTCACCGTGCTCGCGGCGATCACCCTGCTGCCCGCGCTGCTGTCCGCACTCGGTCTGCGTGTGCTGTCCAAGCGTCAGCGCCGCCTGTTGCTGGCCGGTGCGACGCCGGGGGTGTCCGGGGCGGGTGCCGAGACCGGCTCGCGCCGCACCCCGGCCGGCCGGTGGGCCGGGCTGGTGACCCGCCTGCCGGTGCCGATGGCGGCGCTCGCCCTGATTCTGCTGGCCGCGCTGGCGATCCCGGTGCTGTCGATGCGGGTCGGCGAGGCAGATGCCAGCAGCGACCCGACCGGCTCCGCGTCGCGTCAGTACTACGAGCTCATGAGCCCCGCGTTCGGCGCCGGCGTCGACGCGACCCTCCTCCTGGTCGCGGAGACTCCTGACGCCAGGTCCGCCCAGGCGCTGGACACGCTGGCCGGCGACCTGCGCTCGGTACCGGACGTCGCCGCCGTCTCGACACCGTCCTCGGCCCACGCGGGGCTCGCGGTCATCCAGGTCACCCCGACGAGCAGCGCCGGGGCCAAGGCGACCGTCGACCTGGTCGGTCACCTGCGCCAGGACGTGATCCCGGCCGCCGAGAGCGGCAGCGACCTGCGGGTGTACGTCGGCGGCAAGACGGCAACCGACATCGACGTCGCGCACGCGCTGATGAGCAAGCTGCCGCTGTATCTGGGCCTGGTCGCCGTGCTTGGGTTCCTGCTGCTCGCGCTGGCGTTCCGCAGCCTGCTGCTGCCGCTGGTCGGCGCGGTCAGCAACCTCACGACGATCGTCGTCGGCCTCGGCGCGATCACCGCGATCTTCCAGTGGGGCTGGGCCAGCAACCTGCTCGGCGTCGGTGACGGCGCGCCGATCTCCTACATCGTCCCCGTCATGATCGTCGGCGTGATGTTCGGTCTCTCGATGGACTACCAGGTGTTCCTGGTCAGCCGCATGCACGAGGAGTGGACCAACACCCGCGACAACACCCGGGCGATTCGCGTGGGCCTCGGCGAGACCGCGAAGGTCATCGGAACCGCCGCCGTGATCATGCTGTGCGTCTTCTCCTCGTTCGGGTTCAGCGGTCAGCGAATCGTTGCCTGCATCGGCATCGGCTTGGCGCTCGCGGTCATCGTGGACGCCTTCGTGGTCCGCATGGTGCTCATCCCGGCGCTCATGCGGCTGATCGGCGCGCGGGTGTGGGCCTACCCCCGATGGGCCGACCGCATTACCCCCCACCTGTCGGTCGAGGGAGCCGGACCCCAGAATGACGCGGACGGCGACTCCGCTCGTGTCCTGGCAAAGGCCTCATAACCGAGCAGCCGTGACGGCCATTGGGGTCCCCGGGGCCGAGCCTGCCAGCAGCACCACGTGCCCCGGGTCCCCTGGTGGGACGGTCAGCTGAGCGTGTCGAGGGCGCTTCCGTCGGGGTCGACGGCGCGTACGATTCGGCGCCCGATGTCGCCCAGCTGCCGCTGCTGCGTGCGGGTGAGGGGATCGAAGACGAGGGCACGGACCGCCGCGACGTGCCCGGGGGCGGTCGCGACGACCTTGTCCCGGCCCGCATCCGTGAGGATCGCCAGGGTGTAGCGGCCGTCGGTGGGATCTGGTGCGCGGCGTATCCAGCCGGCCTTCTCCAGCCGCCCGGCCACATGGGAGAGCCGGGAGAGCGACCCGTTGGCGAACACGGCCAGAGTGCTCATCCGCAGGGTGCGCTCGGGGGCCTCGGACAGCATGGCCAGCACCTGGTATTCGAAGTGACTGACCCCGGCATCGCGCTGGAGCTGGTCGTCGAGCGCCGCGGGAAGCCTGACCAGCACCTTGGCCAGGGTCAGCCAGACCTGCATCTCCTCGTCGGCCAGCCAGCGCGGCTCGTGCACGTCCACGTCGTCAGCCTAGCTTGAAGCATCAACCGAACCAAACTGACGGATCACTTGACACATCAAGTGATCCGTCTCTAGTTTTGAGTTGAAGCTTCAAGTTATCGGCGCCCGTGGCGGCCAGTCAGGTCGCGAGGCGCACCCGCCCGCCGGGCTCGTCCTCGGGCCCGATCTCCTTGGGAGCACCCATGCGCGCACTAAATGTCCCGACCGCGGGCGAGCAGCCCCGCCTGTCGGACCTTCCCGTCCCCAGCACGACCGAGGGCACCGTTCTGGTCCGGGTGAAGGCGGCCGGTCTCAATGCCCTGGACAACGCCCTGGCCGCCGGGGTGATGGCCGAGATGCTGCCGCACCTGTACCCGCTGGTCCTCGGCCGTGATGCCGCCGGCGTCGTCGAGGCAGTGGGAGCCGGCGTCGACCACGTGGCCGTCGGCGACGAGGTGATCGGCCACATGCTGCTGGCCCCGCCGATCCAGGCCGGCACCCTCGCCGAGTACGCACTGCTGCCCGCCGCCGCCGTCACCCACAAGCCCGCCGGTCTCAGCTTCACCACGGCCGCGGCCCTTCCCCTCGCCGCGGCCGCCGCCCAGGCCGCGGTCGATGCCGTCGAGCCCGAGCAGGGACAGACCGTTCTCGTCGTTGGGGCAGGCGGTGGCGTGGGTTCGTACGCCGTCCAGCTGCTCGCTGCTCGCGGCGTCACCGTCGTGGCCACCGGCACGGCCGACGACGCGGGCAGGCTGACCGCGCTCGGCGCGACCACGGTCGTCGACTACACCGCCGGCCAGGTAGCCGAGCAGGTGCAGGCCGCCTACCCGGACGGTGTCGACGCCCTGATCGACCTCGTCGCCTACACCGCCGAAGGAGCACCGCTCGGGGCGGTCCGCAAGGGCGGCAAGGTGGCCAGCACCCTGGGCGCCGCCGCCGACGAACAAGCCCTCGCCGCCGCCGGTCTGACCGGCACCAGTGTCATGGCCGCGCCGCTGCGTGCGGTTGTCGCGGAGCTCGCGGAGCGCGCCGCGGCCGGCACCCTGAAGGTTGACGTCACCACCGTCCTGCCCCTCGAGCAGGCCACCGACGGGCTCGCCACCCTCGGGGCCGGCGCCGCCCGCGGAAAGATCGTCGTCGAGATCGGCGCCTGACAGGACGCGCGCCGCCCCGTCCGCACGGATCGGCGGCGCACCGTACGCCCCGGCTGGTGCCCGCCCACAACGAAGCGGCGCGGAACCAGCCGGGGTCCCGCGGACGGGGCCACAGAAATCCTCGTCAACGCCCGGCGACCACTCCGCTCGTGTGGCCCTGATCGTTGTTTTGGCCCTGGAATGGTCGTGATGGGACGTTTCCACGACCATTCCATGGCCTAAAACGGCAATCAAGCCGGCACGCCGACCTTGGCGGTCGCGGCACTGATGTCTCGGACTATCAGGAGGATTGACATGCAGATCAAGGAGCTCGGACATCTCGTCTTGTACGTGCGGGACGTCGGCCGGTCGGCCGCCTTCTACCGGGACGTGCTGGGCTGGCGCCAGATCATGCCCGACCCGGCGGGGTCGGCTTCGAGCCGCGTCCGGGCCGCGGCGTTCTCGGCCGGCCAGAGGACACACCACGAGCTGCTCCTCCTTGAGGTAGGCGAGAACGCCGTGCCGATTCCAACCGGGCGCCGTGTCGGGATGTACCACTTCGGGCTAAAAGTCGGCGACAGCGACGACGAGCTGCGCGAGGCATTCGCCCACATCACGAAGGCCGGCGTGAAAATCGTTGGTGCGTCCGACCACACCATCACCCACAGCCTCTACATCCAGGACCCGGACGGAAATGAGATCGAGCTGTATGTCGACGTCCCCGGTATTGACTGGAAGACCGACCCGACCCTGGTGGCCGCCCCGATCCGGCCGCTTCGCCTCTAGCCTCGTGCTGGCCTCGGCCCGACCCCGTCGGGAGACGGATCGTTGTTACGACCCGCTGGGAAGGTCTGGCCTCTAGGGTCGGTGAGGCTGGCGTACCAGGCCCGTCTGGTAGGCGATGACGACGAGTTGAGCTCGGTCGCGGGCGTGGAGTTTGGTCATGGCCCGATGGACGTGGGTGCGGGCGGTCAGTGGGCTGATGACCAGGCGGGCGGCGATCTCGTCGTTGGAGTAGCCCTCGGCGACGAGCGCGACCACCTCCCGTTCGCGCGTGGTCAGGACCGTCAGGGTGTCGGGGGTCGCGCGCGCCATCGTGGGTTCGGGCACGGCGAGGAACCGGGTGATCAGCGCGCGGGTGGCGGCTGGCGAGAGGAGCGCGTCGCCGGCGGCCACCAGCCGGATCGCGGCGAGCAGTTCCTCGGCGCCGACGCCCTTCCCGAGGAATCCGCTGGCCCCTGCTCGCAGGGCGTGGGCCACGTATTCGTCGAGTTCGAAGGTGGTCAGGATGAGCACCCGGGTGGCGGCCAGGTCCGGGTCTGCGCCAATGACGGTGGTCGCGGCGAGGCCATCGGTGCCGGGCATGCGGATATCCATCAGGACGAGGTCCGGATGGTGTTGACGGGCGCGAGTGACTGCCTCTGCGCCGTCGGCGGCCTCGGCGACGACCACCATGTCCGCCTGGGAGTCGATCAGCATTCGGAAGGTGGCCCGCAGCAGAGCCTGGTCATCGGCGAGCAGTACGCGGATCGTCATCGATACCCGTTTTCGTCACTGAGGTGGGCGGCAGCGGAACGCACATGGCAACCTCGAACCCACCCTCGGGCCGGGGGCCGGCGGTCAGCTCGCCGCCGACGGAGCGGGCGCGTTCGCGCATACCGATGAGGCCGAACCCGCCGGGGATCCCCCTGGAGGCCGCCGGTCCGCGGCTGCCGCCCGCCTCCTCCTGATCGGCGCCGGTACGCGTGGGGTGCGGCCGGCCCGTCGGGGCGCCTTCATTGGTGACGCTCATGGTGAGGATGTCGCGGTAGTAAGTGATCTGTACGCGCGCGGTGCTGGTGGCCGCGTGTTTGGCCACGTTGGTCAACGCCTCCTGGGCGACGCGGAACGCGGTCAGATCCACTCCGGGGGAAAGCGGTCTCGCCTTCCCGGCAACGTCGATGGTGACCGCGAGACCGGCTTCGCCGAGCGCGGCGGTCAGGTCGGGTAGCCGCGCGAGTCCAGGGGCGGGTTCCAGCGGGGCGTGTGGGCTGTCGTCCGCCCGCAGCAGGCCGACGGTGGCCTTGAGGTCGCGCAGCGCCGCCGAGGTGGTCGCGGTCAGGCCGGCCAGGATCTCCCGGGCCTGCTCGGGTCGGGTCGTGGAGAGGTGGGCGGCGGTGCTGGCCTGGGCGTTGGCCAGAGTGATGTGGTGGGCCACGACGTCATGCAGCTCCCGGGCGATCCGGGTGCGTTCGTCGGTCACCCGCCGGCGAGCCTCCTGCTCCCGGGTGTGCTCGGCGTGCTCGGCGCGGGCCCGTTCGGCGGCGAGGTAGGCACGGCGTAGCCGCGAGGTGTTGCCGAGCGCGGCGGGGAGGATCAGCCAGGCGGTCGGCCCGATGGTCTTCAGCACCAGCGGGTAGCTGGCTGGATCACCGATCAGCGCGGCGCTCACGAGCAGGGTGGCGGTGGCGCCGGTGAACACGACCGCGGTCGTCCGGTCGGTGTGATCGGCCAGCCAGTAGAGCGCGGCCATGGCAGGGGCGATCAGCAACATGCTCAGCAGGTAGCCGTGCAGCGCCATGCTGGCGGTGCAGACGGCGGCGACCGTCACGACCGTGCGCGGCCGGCGTTCGTGCCACAGCAGCGCGACGCAGGAGATCGCGGCGAGCAGCACCGCCGGCCAGGCGGCGCTGGGGCGGGTGGCGTTGCCGGGAGCGAGCCGGCTACCGGGCCCGGCCGCGACGAACATCAACAGCGCGATCGCCGCGGTGGTTGGCCCTGGGTGGTCGCTCGTGAACCGCCGCCAGCCCGTCACCATGATCATGAATTCCTGTCGGTAGGCGCCGCGCATACGGTACGTGTTCGCCGACCGGCGTAGCTCAGGGTCGTCGGGATGGACCGCCGGGCTGGGGACTCTCATCGGACCGCGGCGGGCTCGCCGGGAGCGCGGCTACCGGTCAGGAAACTTGCCACGAAAGGTCTCCGTGTCTTCTCGGGTCCGTTCAGGCTGCCCTGCCGACCCCCACCCGTCGTCGTCCCTACGCCGACAGTTCCGCGTACCACCAGCGCAGTACCCGCCGCTCAGCCGCGCCGAGCACGGACGCCCCGCCTGTTCACGGTCGCGCGGCGTCGTTCAGGTCGTCAGGGGTTGATGACGGGGGCCAGGGCGTCGCGGACGGCGGTGCTGACCGTGGAGTCCGGCACGTCCACGTACATGTCCGGGGATGGGCCGGTGTCGAAGTAGCCGAGCGTCGTGTAGTTGATGACGCTCGGGCAGCTGGCGCCGGTGACCTGAACGCGCAGGTCGGCCACCACGTGGCCGGTCAGGACCTCGACCACGCGGATCGGAACGGCGACCTTGTGGAACGACACGGTCCTGGTCCCGAAGACGCTCGTCAGACCTGCGTCGGAGTCGTAGTCGCAGCTCTGGACGACGTCCCCGTACTCCTTCGGGCTGACGCAGATCACGAGCGGCGCCCTGGCGACGTCGTCCACCAGCCAGTCGCCCGGCAGCTGGTTCGTGTAGGTGTTCTGGCCGTGGAGCACGGCCCGGTTCGGCGAGGCGGCGCGATACGGGGTCGCGCCGCTCCAGGTGACCGGGTCCGAACAGTAGGACGTGTCCGGACCGGCGCCCAACGCGGCGCGTACGTGATCCAGCTCGATCGCTCGGTTGGCGGCGACGAGTCCGCCGAAGGCCTTGGGGGCCAGCGGGCTCTTCGGGTAGCCGTCGAGCAGCCGCTGGTAGGAGGACTTCGCGCCGTTCCAGTCCTTCGCCTGGAACTCGCGATCGCCGCACCCGAGGAGCGCCGACGGCGCGAGGCGGGGGACGGTGGCCCTCGCCTGGTCCCGGACGGCGTCCCGCGTGCTGTAGGCGCCGAGGGTGTCGAGCACCTTGACGGTGTCGCAGGGGTTCGAGAGCGGCAACCGGCCGAGGAAGTCGTCGAGGGTCCGCAGGACCATGCGGCCGTGGTCGGGCCGCGCGGCGAGAACGGCCGAAAGGTCCTTCAGCGCCGGTGGCAGCGAGCTTGGGTCGCTGTTCGTGACGACCGCGTCGAGGCGGCCCGCGGTGTCCCCGAGCCGGCCGCAGACCCGCCCGGTGCCCGCACCGCGGACGGCACCGGGGGCGTCCGCCAGATAGTCGCCCGCCCAGCGGTCGGCCAGGGCGGCGGTGGCGCGTGGGCAGTCGCCGGTCCGGACCGCGGCGGTGACCCGGCTGTTGATCGAGGCGACGTGGACGCGTAGCAGGGTGGCGGCCACCAGGACCGGCAGGAAGAAGGCCGCACCGAGGAAGAGGCGACTTCTGCTCCCGGCCCGGCGGCGCCGCTGCGGCCAGCCGCCGGCCAGGTACCAGCCGTGCGCGACGAGGGTGAACCACCACAGCAGGACGACGATCTCGAACCACAGGGTCCGCGCGGCGGTGCCGAGGATGATGAGCAGCACGAGCGTGACCAGCCCGGTGAGCGCCGCGAGTCCACGGCGGCCCAGCATCAGGTAGCCGACGTTCAACAGGGACGCGTTTCCAAGTGCCACGGCCACCGGGTCGCTGTTGACGGGTTGTGCCAGGTCGGCGGTGCCCTCGGGGCCGGGCTCCGGCGCGCTCACGAAACAGTTCCCGCGCTGCCGTCGCGCGCGGCGTGGGCTGACATCCCGCGACCCCCTCAGCCGAGCCGGGGCCGGCCCGGCGGGTCCGCTGCATGGTAGGGGTGCGGCGCGCCGCTCTGAGTTGGTTTTGCGCCAATCTTCCGCGGTCATCCAGGCGACAGCGGGAGTTCCTGCCACGGCCGGACGGCGCGTGGCGGGAAGGTGCTGCGCCTGGGTTTCTTGCGAGTGCGAGCGGGCCCATGCTAGACAGTCGCTAACGAAATTTGGCGATCGCCAAATCGTGGGCACCGCGTCTCCAGGACAACGTCGTCCGGGACGCGGTCTGTCCGAGGCCTGGAAGGCGGCAGGGTGACCGACTGGAAGACCATCGACTTCTTCAACGACACGTCACTCGTCGAGGATCCCTATCCCTACTTCGACGACCTGCGTGCCCAGTGCCCGGTGCTGCCGCTGCCGCATCTCGGGGTGGTCGCGGTGACCGGCTACGACGAGGCGCACGAGGTGTACCGCGACGTGGACACCTTCTCCTCGTGCAACTCGGTGATCGGCCCGTTCGCGACCTTCCCGGTGCCGCTCGAGGGCGACGTCGGCGCGATCATCGATCAATATCGGGACCAGATCCCGATGAACGAGCACATGGTCACGATGGACCCGCCGATGCACACCCGCGAGCGCGCCCTCGTCATGCGGATGCTCACGCCGAAGCGGCTCCAGGAGAACGAGGCGTTCATCTGGCGGCTGGCCGACCAGCAGCTCGACGAGTTTCTCGCGGACGGCCGGTGCGAGTTCATCCGCGCGTTCGCGCAGCCCTTCGCGATGCTGACCGTGGCGGACGTCCTGGGGGTGCCCGAGGCGGATCACGAGCGGTTCCGCAGCGGTTTCGGCCTGACCGCGACCCCCGGTGAGGTCGGCGCCGGCGGCGGGCACGAGGACGAGCTGAACGCCCTCGGGTGGCTCGACGACACGTTCGCCCGCTATATCGAGGACCGCCGGACGGCCCCGCGCAATGACGTGCTGACGCAGATGGCGGCCGCGACCTACCCGGACGGAAGCATTCCGGAGGTGGTCTCGGTCGTCCGCGCGGCCACGTTCCTGTTCGCCGCCGGGCAGGAGACCACCGCGCGGCTGCTTGGCGAGCTGCTGAAGTACCTCGCCCAGCATCCGGACGTCCAGGACGACCTGCGGGCGCACCCCGACCGCATCCCGGACCTGATCGAGGAGACGCTGCGCGTCGAGAGCCCGGTGAAGACCGACTTCCGCCTTACCAGGCGGGCCACGAGCATCGGTGGCGTGGAGATCGCGGCGGGTACCCCGGTCATGCTGCTCAACGGCGCGGCCAACCGCGACCCCCGGCATTTCGAGTGCCCGGCCACGGTCGACATCGACCGCAAGAACGTTCGCCAGCACATCGCCTTCGGCCGCGGCGTCCACTCCTGCCCCGGCGGTCCGCTCGCCCGCGTCGAAGGGCGGATCAGTCTGGAGCGCATCCTCGCCCGCACCCGCGACATCCGGCTCTCCGAGGAACACCACGGGCCGGCCGGTGAGCGGCGTTTCCGCTACGAGCCGACCTGGGTGCTCCGTGGCCTGACCGAGCTTCACCTGGAGTTCACGGCCGTCGAGGGAGCAGCCCGATGAGCAGGGTCGCAGTGGTGACGGGTGGCGCTTCGGGTATCGGCCTCGGTGTGGCCCGGCAGTTTCTCGCCGACGGCTACCAGGTCGCCATCCTCGATCGGGACGGCGTCGCGGCGCAGGCCGCCGCCGCCGACCTAGCGGCCGCCGGCAAGGTCCTGGCCATCGAGACCGACGTGGCCGACCGGGCCGCCGTCCAGGGCGCGTTCGACCGGGTGCGGGCCGAGCTAGGGCCGGTCGGGATTCTGGTGACCAGCGCGGGCATCGAGATGTTCACCCCGTTGCTCGACATCACCCCGGAGACCTGGGAACGGGTGCTCGCCGTCAATCTCACCGGGACGTTCACCTGCGTCCAGACCGCCGCGGCGGACATGATTGCCGGTCGCTGGGGCCGTATTGTCACGATTTCCTCGTCCAGTGCGCAGTCCGGCGCGGGAAACATGGCGCACTACACGGCCTCGAAAGGCGGCGTCATCGCGCTGACGAAGTCGCTGGCCCGGGAGCTCGCCCCGCACGGCATCACCGTCAACACCATTCCGCCGACCCTGGTCGACACACCGATGGCGCGTAAGGGCGAGGCCGACGGTGACATTCCAGGGGTCGACCTGATCGCGTCCATGGTGCCGCTCGGCCGGGCCGGCACGGCCGCCGACATTGCCGCTGCCTGTTCCTACCTGTGCTCCGACGGCGGGAGCTACGTCACCGGTCAGGTCATCGGCGTCAACGGCGGCATGTATATCTGACCGGCCCACCGGGCGGTGTCGGCGGCGAGAATCAAGGCCGCCTCGGGCGGCCGGACGGACCGTGGCTGGTTGCCGCCGCGTTCTGGCCCGGCCGTCCGATCTCCGTGTGGCCCTCGTGCCACACCGACCGGGCACCGAGGCCGTGCGGCCGTCCCGACGGTGGGCCTCCGGCGACTCCACGTCGCTTTCTGGCCGCAATGTGGCCGTGGGACGGCCGCAGGTGGGACGCGGCTCGCAGGTCCGGTGTGCGGGAGGCCGCGCTGCGATATGAAGGACAGATGGTCAGCCAACATCGGACGCCGGCGGAGCCGGGGAGGCGCGAGCAACTGCTCGACGCCGCCGAGTGGCTGCTGCTGGAGGAAGGCTACGCCGCCGTCACCTCGCGGCGGGTGGGCGCCCGAGCCGGCCTGACACCCCAGCTGGTGCATTACTACTTCCACACGATGGACGACCTTTTCCTACAGGTATTCCAGCGACGTGCGGAAGTCGGCCTGGCGGCGCTCCGCGAGGTCATGGGTTCCCGCCCGACATTGCGGCAGCTGTGGGACCTGCGCGAGACCGGTCTCACGACCACGAGGTTCAGCCTCGAGTTCATGGCGCTGGCCAACCACCGCAAGGTGATTCGGTCCGCACTCGTCGAGTACTACCAGCGCTATCGCCAGCTCCAGCTCGACGCGTTCACGGTGGCCCTCACCGACCGCGGTGTCCCGCCCGAACGGTGCCCGCCGTTGTTCGCCCAGCTCGCAATGATCGGGATAACCCAGATCATGACGATCGACGCCGACCTCGGTGTCGCCTACGACTTTGAATCCGTGAACGCCTACATCACCCGTCTGATCGAAGAAATCGACGAGCGGTAACGCCCGGGTTGCGCCGGGCGGCCAACCATTTCATCAGGCCTCCTGGGCCGGATAGACGGTGAGATCGGTCGCTTTGATCGTGGCCCAGACCGGCGTGCCCGGGGCGAGCCGGAGATCGGCGAGCGCGGCGGCCGTGATGTCGGCATGGATCGGTGGCTCGGAGGCGATGCTGACGCGGACCCGGTCACCGAACGGCTCGAGGGTCTCGACCGGGCCGGCCAGCACGTTGCGCGGGCTGCCCTGCGGAGGCTGGTCCGTGTACAGGGCGACCGCGGTCGGGCGGATCGCGACGAGAACGGCGGTGCCCCTCCCCGGCGGCGGGCTGTCGGCGGGAACGTGGAGCTGCCCGCCGCCATCGAGGGTGACCAGGTCGCCACTCGCGGTCCCCGCGTAGAGGTTGAGGCCGACGAGGCGGGCCACGTAGCGAGTACGGGGGCGGCGGGCGACCTCGGCGGCCGGGCCCTCCTGGACGATGCGGCCGGCCTCGAGGATGACGATCCGGTCGGCCAGGATCATCGCGTCGAGTGGGTCGTGGGTGACGAGCAGCACCGGCGTCGGTGAGGCGGCGAGCGTGCGGGCGAGGTGGGCCCGTACGTCGGAGCGGGTGGCGACGTCGAGGGCGGCCAGCGGCTCGTCGAGCAGCAGGAGCCGGGGCGCGGGTGCCAGCGCGCGGGCGAGGGCGACGCGTTGCGCCTGCCCGCCGGACAGCTGGCCGGGCCGTCGGTCGGCGTGGTCGGCGAGGCCGAACCGGTCCAGCCAGCCGTCCGCGAGCTGGCGGGCCCGCCGCCGCCCGGTGCGCTCGCGGGCGCGCAGGCCGAAGGCGACGTTGTCGCGGGCGGACAGGTGCGGGAACAGCAGGTAGTCCTGGAAGACGACGCCGACCGGCCGGCGGTGCGCGGGCCTGAACAGGCCGGCGGCCGGGTCGTCGAGGACGTCGCCGTCGAGGACGATGCGCCCGGAGGTGATCGGGGCGAGCCCGGCCAGGGCGCGCAGCAGGGTGGTCTTGCCGGCGCCGTTCGGCCCGAGCACGCAGGTGACCTCGCCGGGGGTCACCGCGAGCGACACCTGGACCGTGAAGGCGCCGACGTCGACGACGATGTCCGCGACCAGCCCGGCCGGCGCGACCGGGCCGGTCGCGGGCGTGGGCCCGGCGACCACGGCGGTCTGGTCCGGGGTGGTCATGCGGCTGCGATCACGCCCCTGGCGCCGGACAGCCAACGGCGCCGCAGGGCGATCAGAACGGTCACACAGACCACGAGCAGCAACAGGGACAGCGCGATCGCGGCGTCCGGGTCGTTCTCCAGCGCCAGGTAGACGGCCAGCGGCATCGTCTGGGTGGTGCCCGGGAAGTTGCCGGCGAAGGTGATGGTGGCGCCGAACTCACCGAGCGCGCGGGCCCAGCACAGGACGGCGCCCGCCCCGACCGACGGGCCGATCATCGGCAGGGTGACCCGCCGGAAGGTCAGCCAGCGGTTGGCGCCGAGGGTGGCGGCGGCGTCCTCGAAGCGTCGATCGGCCGCGGCCAGCGCGCCCTCGACGGACACGACCAGGAACGGCATGGCGACGAACGTCTCGGCGATCACGACGCCGGTGGTCGTGAACGGCAGGGTGATCCCGAAGAGGCTGTCGAGGTAGCGGCCGACCACGCCGTTGCGGCCGAAAGCGAGCAGCAGCGCGACGCCGCCGACGACCGGGGGCAGCACCAGCGGCAGCGTGACCAGCGCCTGGAGCAGGGACCGGCCGGGCAGCCTGGTCCGCGCGAGCACCCAGGCCAGTGGCACCCCGACCAGGATCGAGATGCCGGTCGCCAGGGTCGCCGTCTCCAGCGACAGGACGAGGGCCTGGCGGACCTCCGCCTGCCCGAGCAGGCTCGGCAGCCGTCGCCACGGTGCCCGGACCAGCAGCCCGACGAGCGGGAGGACCAGGAACGCGATGGCCAGGCCGGCGGGCAGGGCCAGCGGCCAGGGCGCCCATCCCTGGCCGGCGCGCCGTGGCCGACCGCGCCCGCGCCCACCGCCGGTGGCGAGGGACTGGGCGGGGCCGGTCACGGGCGGGGCGGTCACGGCTGGGCGAAGCCAGCCTTGGTCAGGACCGTGCGGCCGGTCGCGGACAGCACGTAGGCGACGAAGGCGTCGGCCACGGCCTTGTTCTTCGACGCGGTGAGGGCGGCGATCGGGTAGGCGGTGGAGGCGTTCTCGTTCTCCGGGATCTCGACGCCCAGGACCTTGCTGCCGGCGGCCAGCACATCGGTCTTGTACACCACGCCGGCGTCGACCTCACCCAGCTCGACCGTGGTGAGCACGCTCTTCACGTCGGGACCCTCGGTGACCGGCTTCACCGTGATCTTGGCCTTGTCGAAGGCACTGTGGGCGACGACGCCGCAGGGCACCGCGGCCTGGCAGAGCGCGACCTTGACGCCCGGCTTCGCCAGGTCCTCGATGGTGGCGATGTGCTGCGGGTTCGACGGCGGGACCGCGATCTCCGCCTCGTTCGTCGCGAACGTCGTCGGGTTGGCGGCGTTGTGCTGGTCGGTCACCTGGGTCATGTTCTTGGTGCTCGCGGAGGCGAACACGTCCGCGGGGGCGCCCGAGTTGATCTGCGTGGCCAGGGTGGAGCTGGCGCCGAAGCTGAACTTCACGGTGACGCCGGGGTGCGCGGCCTCGAAGCTCTTGCCCAGATCGGTGAAGGTCCCGGTCAGCGAGGACGCCGCGAGGACCGTGATCGTCCCGGACAGCGCCGGGGTGCTCGACGCGCTCGGGGTGCCGGCGGCACCGCCGGAGCTCGAACCGCAGCCGGCGAGCACGACGACGGTGACCACACCGGCGACGGCTGCCGCCGCGGGGCGGGGTATGCGCATGAGGATCCTCCAGCAGCGAGGTGGGACGACTCGAAACAGCGGGTGGGACGGCGTCGCGTCGATGCGACAGGGTGGGTCGAGGCGACAGGTGGGTCGAGGCGACAGGGTGGGTCGAGGCGACAGGTGGGTCGGCGCGACAGAGCGGGTCGATGCGACAGGGCGTTCAGCGATGCTGCTGGGGGACCTCGACCACGACGTTCGTCGCCTTGACCGCGCCGACCGCCAGTACCCCGGGCTCCAGGCCGAGCTCGTCGGCGGCCTCCCGGCTCATCAGCGAGACGATCCGGTGCGGCCCGGCCTGGATCTCCACCTGCGCCATCACGCCGTCTCGCTGGACCCGGGTCACGATCCCGGGGAAGCGGTTGCGGGCCGACTCGCCGACGATGACCGCTCGGCCGGCGGGGGATTCGAGGCCCTCGGCGAGCTCGGTGGCGAACTGGGCCAGCACGGTGCCCTCGATCGCCTGACGGCCCGACTCATCACGGACCGTCGGCAGTCTGCCGATGTCCGCCCAACGGCGGACGGTGTCGTCGCTGACCCCGAGCAGTCCCGCCGCCTCGCTGATCCGGAAACTCGGCATGGCGGAACGGTACCCCCCGCACTTACGGAAACATCGGCAGAACGGTCCCGAGATTACGGACATCGGACCGCAAAGACAACGGGAATGCGGAAGCCTGCGCCTGTCCGGTGGGTCAGGGGTTGGCCGGCGTCGCTGGGTCGCCCGGGGTCCGCGGGATCGCCGCGGGGTCGGCCCAGCGGTACGTGGAGTGGAAGAAGCCGCGGACCGGCCGGCCCCCGACGCGGAGATTGTGGGTGATGGGCACCGGTCCGGCCGGGTTCGCGACGTCGAACGAGAGGGCGACGTCGTCGGCGCCGTCGAGCGGTGTGTTCGGGTCGTAGACGCGCAGCGTGACCGTCGTGTCGACGAGGTCGTAGCCGTAGGCGAGGACCTGGTGGTTCAGGCCGAGCTTCAGCGGGTCGGCGGAGTGCACCGTGATGATTCCGAGGGCCGGCAGCCGGCCGGAGTCGAGGTCGGTGCGGACCCGCGGCCACTCGTCGACGACCGTGATCCGGCCGAGCCCGGGGCGACGGCCGAGCGCCCAGGTCACGTCGGCGTCCCTGGTCGCCTGGAGCCGGTAGTAGCGCAGCGCGCCGCGCGGCAGGTCCCAGCTGTCGAACAGCCGCCGGACGATGTACCGGTAGAGGGGGGAGCCCGGTCCGGGCGGGACGGTGTCGGGCGGGGGCTCGCGGCGCGCCTCGAACAGGTCACGAACCGCGAAGATCATGCCGCCGCACAGCCCGCGGCTCGCGTCGCCGATCGGGATGCCCTTGCCGAGGCCCGGTATCCGCACCGCGAGGACCGGCTGGTGCGGGAAGTCGTTCGTGAACTGGAAGGCCGAGGTGCTGGGCCGGAACCCGCTCGCCCCCACCGCCGTGCCGCCGATCATGCCTAGCTCCAGACATCGCAGTGGTGCGCTGACCAGGTGCCGGCCACCGCCGCGACCTTGGCCGGGGTCAGCAGCATCCGGTCCTGGCCGCCGCGGACGGTGCGGACGTCGAACCGGGGCCAGGCCGGCGGCGATCCGGCGGTCGTCGCGCCGCCGCCCGGATCGCCGGTGGCGGCGAACCGGGTCCAGTAACCCACCATCGCCCTGGACAGCGAGATCCGTCCCGCGGTGGTCAGCTGGGACGCCGACGTCGAGGGGAACAGGTAGTCGAGATCCCAGCCATGGGTGGCGCCGGTGCCGAACTCGGGCGAGCTGGCCGGCGCGTCGGGAACGTCGAACTCGTAGAGGTAGACCGGCTGCTGGGCGATTCCGGTGGCCAGCTGCGCGAACGTGGTCGTCTGACAGGTGAACATGTCGTCGGTGATGATCCGCGCCAGGCGTTCCCGCGGCGGGACCTGGCCGGCCGGATAGGCGGCCAGCACCCGGTCGGCCCGATCCGGGAAATGGGTGCGGATCAGGGCGTCCACGCCCCAGTCGGTGAAGGGGCCCTCGGTGGCCCAGTGGTTCGTGAACGGCCGGCCCTCGTCGGTGATGGTGCCCATCAGCAGCGGTACCCGGGCCAGCCGGCCGTCCCAGAGCGCCTGGGACGGGGTGAGCGGCAACGTCGTCCCGCCCGTCGTCGGCGCGAACGCGAACGCGCTGAAGATCTCGGTGTCGTCGGCCGCGGCGGTGACCAGCTGGTCCGCCGAGCGGGTCCGCATGCAGACCGCCGCGGTCACCGGGTCGGGGCAGCCGAGCCTGGCCGCGAGGGCCAGCCCGGTCTGGGCGGCCTGGGCCATGGTCGGCAGCTCCCAGCTGCACGGGCCGCTTTCCATGATCGCTCGTTGGAACAGCCCGGTCGCCGCTGGCGCGGCCAGGAGCGCGCAGACATTCACCGAGCCGGCCGACTCGCCCATGATCGTGACATTGTTCGGGTCGCCGCCGAACGCGGCCGCATTGGTGCGTACCCAGCGCAGCGCCGCGATGAGGTCCTCGGTGGCGAAGTTCCCGGCATCCCCCGCGCCCAACGACGGCAGGACCAGGTATCCGAGCGGTCCGAGCCGGTAGTTCGTCGTCACGACGATCGCCGGGCCGCCGGTCACCAGCGCCGACGGATCGAAGGTCTCTCCGGTGCCGCCGACGAAGGCCCCGCCGTGGATCCAGAGGATCACCGGCAGCCGACCGGTCAGCGGGGCCCCCGCCGGCCGGCCGAGCGAGAGGTAGAGACAGTCCTCGCTGGAGATCGCGGCGAAGGCCCCGTCCTGCTTGCACGGTGGTCCGCCGACGGTGCCGTTCCGGACGCCTGACCACGGCGTCGGCTGGCGCGGCGCGGTCCAGCGCAGCGTCCCGACCGGCGGCGCGGCGAACGGGATGCCGTGGTAGCGGTCCATCTTCCCGGTGCGCTGCCCGCTGATTCGGCCTTCGGTCGTGGCGACGACCGGCGGCGGCGCGTCCGGGTTGGCGGTGTAGCCGGCCGGTGAGGTGACTGCCGCGGGCTGGCTGCGCGGCGGGGACCTGTCCGCCCCGGACGTGCAGCCGGCCAGCCCAGCGGTGGCGACCAAAAGGCCCGTCAGCAGGGCCGTCAGCCGAGCGTGCCTGCGCATCTTCGGCCCTCCCGGTCAGGCGGACCCACGTGCTGGGCGCGGTCGCCTGGCTGACGGTCGACCGGCGCGGCCCGGTGCGACGACGGATCTTTAGCCGTCGAGCGTAGTCGGACCGGTGCCGCCTCACCTCGGCGGTGTGGCCTGGTTCGTGCCCCGGTGAGGGATCGGGGAGTTTCGTGCTCGTGCGGTGGGTGGCCTGGCGGTCACAGTGGTCGTGACGTTCGCGGTGGTCGTGACGGTCACGGTGGTCAGCCCCGGTGGGCGCGGCCGACCCGTAGCCGGCGCCAGCCGGAGCCCGCCGCCCCGGCCACCTGGACCGCGGGTACCTCGGCGGGCCCAGCCATGGGCTGGTCCAGCTCGGGCTCGCCGTCGTCCGGCTCGTCGTCCGGCTCGATGTCGTAGGGGTCGGCGTCGGACGCCGGCCCCTCGACGCGGATCGGACGCGGCTGGTCGTCGTGGTTCGCGGACGGCTGACGCGGCACCGTCGGCTCGGCCTCGGTGGCGAGCGGCCGGCGCTCGATGAGCAGCATGGCGAGGTCGTCACGCAGGTGCCCGCCGGCGTGCTCGGTGACCCGTTCGGTCAGCCGGTCGAGCGCCTCCTCGGGAGTGCCCTCGAGCAACAGGTCGAGATGGTCCTCCAGCGGGAAGAACACCCCGTCCGGCGAACGCGCCTCGATCAGTCCGTCGGTGAACAGCAGCAGGCGGTCGCCGATGCTCCAGCGGGCGGACGACGGGGTGAACCGCTCGGCGAGCCCCAGCGGCGGGCTCGGCGACTTCAGCAGCACCTCACCAAGACCGGTGGCCGGTTCGACCACGGAGCCGGCGCCGTCGTCGGCCAGACCCGCGGGCTTCGCCGAAGGCCGAGACAACAGCACGGGCGGGTGATGACCGGCCGAGCAGAGGCTGAGCCGGCCGTCGGGGTGGATGTCGACCAGCAGCGCGGTGACGAAGTCCTCCGGGCCCGCCTCCCGGTTGACGGCCCCGGCGCAGGCCGCCGCCACCTGCTCCGGCTCCAGCCAGGTGACCGCGGCCTCCCGGAAGGCACCGAGGACGACGGAGGCGAGCCTGACGGCGGGCAGGCCCTTGCCGCGAACGTCGCCGATGATGACCCGGATCGTGTGCCGGGTGGCGACGACCTCGTAGAGGTCCCCGCCGACGGTGGCCTCCTCGGCGGCCGACAGGTAGCGGGCCGCGAACCAGGCGCCGTCGATCGTCGTGGGCACCTCCGGCAGCAGCGCCCGCTGGGCGACGTCGGCGACCGCGCGCACCCGCATGAGCTCGGTCTCCCGGTGGCGCAGCTCCGACTCACGGCGGGACCGGTGGATCGCGATCCAGACCGCCACCGCCGACTGCGCGGCGACCAGCCCGATGGCGGCCAGGTGCTGCGAGTTCAGGAAGCGGTGGTCCCACAGGCCGGACACCACGGCGACGACGACCGCCAGCGAGCCCATCGCGGCGGTGCGGCGCGGGCCGCGGGCACCCGAGACGAGCAGGGCGGCCAGTCCGAAGTACCCGGCCATGGCCACGTTGGTGAGCAGACTGATGCCGACCGCGCAGCACAGCACGGCCAGCCCGAGCGCCAGCGCCCGGTCCAGCTTCCAGGGCATGAGGCATTGTCGCTGTCCACCTGCCGGCACTGGGCAGGTACCGCCGGATTCATCGGGGCGATATACGCCGTGTGGCCTCTTCGACCGGAAATTCGCACCCGGAACCGGGCTTGGACCGGTCAGGCCGCCGACGGGGTCGCGCCAGCCCGCTGACCCGGACGCCTTTCGTACCAGCGCTGCGACCGCTCCAGCTGGGCGGCGAGCGAGATCAACAGGCTCTCGCTGTTCGCCGGGCCCATCAGCTGCGCACCGAGCGGCAGACCGGTGGCCGTCAGACCGGCGGGCACGTTGACTGCGGGCCAGCCGAGCACGTTCCACGGCCAGGTGAACGGGCAGGCGGCGACGATCGCGTGGTCGGTCTCCCAGTTCGTCGGGCGGTTGAGCTCGCCGACCCGTGGCGGGGGAACCGCGGTGGTCGGCGCGAGCAGCACGTCGACCGACCGGAACACCCGCCCGATCCGCCAGCGTGACATCGGCTCCGCGGCCCGCGCGGCGAGCAGCAGGGGGCGCAGCATCCGGCCGGTGCGGGCGTTGGCGACGGTGCGGCCGTCCAGCAGCTCCGGATCGGGCACCCGGTGGGCCCAGTCGTCGATCGCCTCCAGCGAACGCGGCAGGAAGATCACGCCCAGCAGGCCGTAGGCCGGGTCCGCGGGGACGACGTCATGCCCGAGCTCCCCGAGCGCCGCGCCGACCTTCTCGACCGCCTCGCGCACAGACGGGTCGAGACTGGCCGACATGCCGCTGTAGGGCACCTTCAGGGACAGCCCGATCCGCAGCCGGCGCGGCTCGCGGCTGGCCGAGGCCTCGAACGGCTCCTCCGGGGCCGGCGGGCGGTCCCGGTCGACGGGCGCGCTGCCGGACAGCACGTCCAGCAGCAGGGCCGCGTCGCCGACGGTCAACGCCAGCGGGCCGAACGTCGTCAGGCCGTTGAACTGCTCGGAGACCGGCGCGCTGGAGATCCGGCCGCGCTGTGGCTTGATGCCGACGAGGTTCGTCCAGGCCGCCGGGATCCGCACCGAGCCGGCGCCGTCCGAGCCGACCGCCGCCGCGACCAGGCCGGCGGCCACCGCCGCCGCGGCCCCGCCTGAGGAGCCGCCCGGGGTGTGGTCGAGGTCCCAGGGGTTGCGGGTGACCCCGAACGCCGGCCCCTCCGTGAACGGCCACTGACCGAACTCGGGGGTGTTCGTCTTGCCGACGATCACCGCCCCGGCCGCCTTCAGCTTGCGCACCATCTCGCTGTCGGCCTGCTGCGGCGGGAACTCGCCGCGCGCCCCGAAGGCCGTCGGCTCGCCGGCGAGGTCGGTGTCGTCCTTGATCGCGATCGGTACACCCAGCAGGGGCAGCCGTTCCCCCGCGCCGATCCGCCGGTCGGCCGCGTCGGCCTCGGCGAGCGCGGCCTCCGGCCGTAGCCGCCGGAACGCGTTGAGCGTCGACTGGGTCGCCTGGATGCGATCGAGCGCGGCGCCGACGAGCTCGCGCGCCGAGACGGCACCACCAGCGAGCGCCGTGGCCTGGTCCCGTAGGCCCAACAGGTCGTCCCGCACCCCGACCTCCCCGAGTCCGCTGCCCAGGAAAACCGTAGCCGACCGCGGCCGCCAGGCTCCTCCCTTCGCCCGAAACGCGCTGGTCAGCCGGTTTCCGCCGCGCGGCGGCCGGCTCGGGTCCCGGCGGTTGGGCCCGCGGCGCGGTGGGGCGGGTGCGATGCCCCACCGTGGTCCGCGCGGTCTTTCGGTCACGCCGCCCCTGTTGGGGTGTCCTTGCGGTGAAGAACGACGGACTATCTCCTTAGCATCACGGGTAGCTCAAGTAATGCGCATTTTGCCGACCATGGCCCGTCTTGCGGGGTGTGGCCGGTGATGTGGGGCGGTCGTTCGCGGCAGCACTCCGCGGCCGGTCGCACCCGTTGGCGATCATTCACCACCGACCGGAGCACCAAGAAGGGATCGAGGTGACCGAGCCAGACAACTCGTCGGAGTCCGCCGGGACCACGCCGGAGGGCACCACCGAGCCCCCGGCCCCCTACTCCGCGTTGTCCGATATCGCACCCGCCGACGACTACCCCACCCCCAGCCAGGAGCCACCCGGCAGCCTGAACGGCGCTTCCGGCGCGAACGGGCACCACCCGGCGGACGCCAGCGAGCCGGCGGCCGAGGCAGTGTCGGCCGGACAGTCGGCGTCGGCCGGACCGTCGGGCGAGGACGCGCCGGCGGAGCCGGCCGACGGCGAGCCGGTCGGTCCCGGGGTGCTCGCCGGCGCGCGCCAGCGGGTCGGCCCGGCGGTGGCCACCGTGCGGGACAAGGTCGGCCCCGCCGTCGCGAAGGTCGGCCCCACCGTCGCGACCGCGCGCGAGAAGGTCGCGCCCGCCGTCTCCAGGATCGGCCCGGCCGTCTCGACGGCGAAGGATCTGGTCGCCCCCGCGGTCTCGACAGCCAAGGACAAGGTCGCCCCGGCGGTCTCCACGGCGAAGGACAAGGTCGCCCCGGCCGTCGCCAGCGCGCGCGAGAAGGTGACGCCGCAGGTGGCCGCCGCGACGGAGCTCACCAAGACCGCGGCCGGCAAGGTCCGCTCCCAGGCGGGCGAACACCCGTGGGTGGCCACCGCGGCGGAACGTGCCGCTGCGGTCGCGTCCAGCGGGAAGACCGCGCGCGAGCTCGGCCAGGAGGTCCGGCGGCACCCCGCCGTCGCCGGGGGTGCTGGCGCGGCGTTCGCCGCGGCCGTCGGGACCCTGTGGCTGCGGCTACGGTCCCGCCGCGGGCCGGACGCCTAGAGGCTCCCGCGCTGGCGGGACCAGGACCTGCCAGGTCCTGACGAGGCTCCCACCGGTCCGCGTCCCGTCGTCCCCCGGCCGATCACGGCCGTCGGGACGCGGGCCGGGACGGGAACCTCCCTGCTCTCAGCCGAGAGCGTCAGGCGATGTCTGCCGGCTGACACCCCCTTGTCATCGGGCGATCCGTCTCATAGGTTCTTCTCAACCTAAGATTTTCTCAATACGAGAAGAACGAGTGGCTCGGCGAAGAACGGCTCACGACGGAACGGAGAGCTCGATGGCGGACGGCGGCCTGGCCGGTGGCGGCGCGGCGGAGGAGGCCGCGTTCCTCGCGTCCTACGACCCGCGCGACTACGAGCCGGTCGCGGTCACCGTCGACGTCGTAGCGCTCACCATCCGGCCGGTCGAGACCCCGGCGGGGGAGGCCGTCCCCACCCTGCACGTACTGCTGGTGCGGCGCGGGCTGGCGCCCTTCGCGGGCCGGTGGGCCCTGCCGGGGGGATTCATCCGGACGACGCTCGGGCCGGATGGCTCGCGCGCCGAGGAGGACCTCGGCGCGGCCGCCGTCCGGGAGCTCGCGGAGGAGACCGGGCTGGCCGCGTCACCGGACCGGCGAGCGGCCGACCGCCGGCTCGACCGGATCCACCTGGAGCAGCTAGGGACCTACGGCACTCCGGGACGCGATCCGAGGATGCGGGTCATCTCGGTCGCCTACCTCGCCTTCGCGCCTGATCTGCCTGATCCCACCGCGGGTGGCGACGCGGCCTCGGCCGCCTGGCTTCCGGTCACGTCGGTCGATCGGGACGGGATGGCCTTCGACCACGCGCGAATCCTCGCGCACGGCCTGGAACGAGCCAGCTCCAAGCTCGAGTACACGCCGCTGGCCACCGCGTTCGTGGCCGCCGAGTTCACCGTCACCGACCTGCGCGCCGTCTACGAGACGGTCTGGGGCCAGCCGCTGCACGCGCCCAACTTCCACCGCAAGGTGCTCTCCGCGCCGGGGTTCGTCGAGGACACCGGTGCCACCACCGCCAGCGGCGGCGCCCGGGGCGGCCGCCGGGCCCGGCTCTACCGGGCCGGCCCGGCTCGGCTGCTGCACCCCGCGCTGCTGCGCCCCGGGAAGGAGGACCTCCGATGATCACAGAAGCCGCCTCGCCCGCCGCCGGAACCGACTCGACGGCACGACCGCCGGTCACGTTCGACGAGATCGTGGACCAGGTGCTGCGGCGGGGCCTGCCCGCGTCGGAGCTGTTCGGCCCGCTCGACCCGGCCGGCACCCAGGCACGGGAGGCCTCGCGCACGGCGCGCCGCGCCTACCGGACCATGGCCCGCCAGGTCCACCCGGACGTCGCCCCCGCCGGCCGGCGCGCGGATGCCGCGGCCGCCTTCGCCCGGCTCACCGAACTGTGGTTCGCCTACCAGGGCAGCGCCGCCGAGGCGCCGACGAGCCCGGGCGCTGGCGAGCGGACCGGCGCGGTCGTCGTCGGCCGCGCCCGGCACGCCTACACCGTCGGCCGCCCGCACGCCGAGGGCGACCTGGCCGTCCTGTACCGGGTCGATCACGTCGAGCCGGCGGACGGCCGCCCCGCGTCGGACACCCTGCTGTGCAAGATCGCACGTTCGGTCGACGACGACGACCTGATCGCCCGGGAGGCGACGGCCCTGCGGCGGATCGCCCGGCTGGGCGACCGCAGGCACGCCGCCTACGTGCCGATGCTGGTCGACACGGCCCGGCTGGCGGACGGCGGGTCCACCCCGGCTCGGCGGGTCAACGTGCTGGCTCGCCTGGACGGCTTCGTCACGCTGGCCGAGGTGCGGGCCGCCTACCCGGCCGGGCTCGACCCGCGGGACGCGGTCTGGATGTGGCGACGGCTGCTGGTCGCGATCGGGTACGCGCACCGCGCCGGTGTCGCGCACGGCGCGGTGTTGCCGCCGCACGTGCTCATCCACCCGGCCCAGCACGGCCTGGTCCTCGTCGACTGGTGCTACAGCGCGATTCCCGAGCCGGCCGACGGCGCGGTCGTCGGCCCCTACCGGCCAGCCGCGGGACGGGACGACCCGAGCCGGCGGATTCCGGCCCTGGTCGCCGCCTACGCCGACTGGTACCCAGCCGAGGTGGCCCGCCGCGAGCCGCCGGCCGCGGCGACCGACATCGCGCTCGCCAGCCGGTGCGTCTCCTACCTGCTCGGCGACGAGGACCCGGCCCGGCTGCCCACGGCGGTGCCGGCGCCGATCCGGCGGTTCCTCACCGGCTGCCTGCCGGCGGCGCCGGCGATGCGGCCGGATGACGCCTGGCGGCTGCTCGGCGAGCTCGACGACCTGCTCGGGCGGATCTACGGCCCGCGTCGCTTCCGCCCGTTCGCCATGCCGGCGCCCGCGACCTGACCCCCGTTCGCCGGACGGCCCGAGCGCCGTCCCTTCTCTCCCTTTCGGCTGTTCGTTCTCTCGTTTTCTGGAGGTCATCATGGGTGGCGGAGCCTGGTCGACGGACGTCTACGACGCGGCCGCGAACTACCGCGCGAGCACGGGCGCGAGCGCGTTCGACTACAGCGACCGGATGCGCGGTGCCGGTCGCGCGATGAAGGTCCACGCGGAGCTGGACCCGTTCGGCGTGGGCAAGCGGGAGAGCCGTGACTCGGCCGAGCACCCGACCTCGCTGGCGATCTCGGTGCTCTTCGACGTCACCGGCTCGATGGGCTCGGTGCCGAAGGAACTGCAGGCCAAGCTGCCGTCGCTGTTCGGGCTGCTGCTGCGCAAGGGCTACGTCGAGCACCCGCAGATCATGTTCGGCGGGATCGGGGACGCGACGTGCGACCGGGTGCCGCTGCAGGTCGGCCAGTTCGAGTCGGACAACCGGATGGACGAGCAGCTCGGCAACATCATCCTGGAGGGTGGTGGCGGCGGCCAGGTCATGGAGTCCTACGAGCTGGCGATGTACTTCATGGCCCGGCACACCGCGCTGGACTGCTTCGAGAAGCGCGCCAAGAAGGGCTACCTGTTCGTCATCGGCGACGAGAAGCCGTACCGGAAGGTCGACGCCGGCCAGGTCCGCGACCTGATCGGCGACCAGCTGCGGGTCGCCATCCCGACCAGGGAGATCGTCGAGGAGCTGGAGCGGACGTACAACGTCTTCTTCATCATCCCGGCCGGGACCGCGCACGCGCAGGACCAGGAGGTGCTGGCGACTTGGCGGGAGCTGCTGGGCGAGCGGGTGATCGAGCTCGACGACCTGGGCCTGGCCTGCGAGACGATCGCGCTGACGATCGGCATCCTTGAGGACTCGATCGACCTGGACGAGGGCCTTGACGACCTGCGCGACGTCGGTGCCGGCGCCGCCGTCGCCCCGGTCGGCAAGGCGCTCGCCCGGATGCGGGCCGGCGCCCCGGCCCGCCGCGAGATCACCGCCGGCCGCGACGGTCAGCCGCCCGCGCGGCGCGGCGGAACCGGCATCGCCCGGCTCTGACTCATCCACCCGGGCACACCCGCCCCCCGGCGCGGCCCGATGGGCTGCACCGGCCCACCCAGACCCGGCGTCGAGCGACCAGGAGGAGCTCTCATGCGGCACACGATCGTCGTCGACCTCGGGTTCGGCGACGCCGGCAAGGGAACGGTTGTCGACCACCTCTGCCGGGTCGCCGCGGCGGACGGGCGGCCGGTGGCGGCCGTGGTCCGGTTCAACGGCGGCGCGCAGGCGGCGCACAACGTCGTCACCGACGACGGCCGGCACCACACGTTCGCGCAGTTCGGCTCGGGCACGCTCACGGGCGTGCCGACGCACCTGTCGCGGTACGTCCTCGTGGACCCGCTGGCGCTCGCGGCCGAGGCGGCGCACCTCGCGGCTCTCGGCGTGCCCGACCCGTTCGCCCGGCTGACGGTGCACGGGGACGCCCTGCTCACGACCCCGTACCACGTCGCCGCGAACCGGACCAGGGAGCTGGCGCGCGGCGGCGGCCGGCACGGCTCGTGCGGGATGGGCATCGGCGAGACCGCCGCCTACGCCCTCGCCCACCCGGACGCCGCGCCTCGGGCGCGCGACTGCGCCCGGCCGGCCCGGCTGCTCCGGCTGCTGACCGAGCTGCGGGACTGCCTGGAGGCTGAGCTCGGCCCGCTGGCGGGACCGGCGCGGGCCGGGGGCGAGCTGCCGCCGGTGGACGCCTGCGTCGAGGTGTTCGGTCAGTTCGCGCGGGCCGTCCGGCTCGTCGACGACCGGCACCTCGCCGAGCTGGCCCGGGTCGGACCGGTGGTCTTCGAGGGGGCACAGGGCGTGCTGCTCGACGAGTGGCACGGGTTCCACCCGTACACGACCTGGTCCACGACGACGTTCGCGAACGCGGAGAAGCTGCTGTGCGACGCGGGCGTGCCTGCCGGCGACGCCCACCGGCTCGGGGTGGTGCGGACCTACACCACCCGGCATGGCGCCGGCCCGCTGGTGACCGAGGACGCCGCGCTGACCGCCGCGCTGCCGGACCGGCACAACGGCACCGGCCGCTGGCAGGGGGCGTTTCGCGTCGGCCATTTCGACGCGGTCGCGCACCGCTACGCCGTCGAGGTCGCCGGCGGGGTCGACGCGGTGGCGCTGACCCACCTCGACGCGCCCAGCCGCCAATCGCTGGGAATCTGCCGGTCCTACGAGGTCAGCCCGGTCGGCCCAGTCGCGCAGCCGACTCCCGGCGGCGCCGACATCTCGGACTTTGACCACATTGGGCCGGCGGTCGCGCGCAACGCTGACCACATGGACGCGAGTGCTGTGCGTGACCCTTCCGGCCCGGCGGAGGCCGAGCCGGCTGGCGGCTCGCGGTGGGTCGAGCGCCTGGTGCCCGGCCCCTCCGGGGACCTGGCGCGAG
This sequence comes from Frankia sp. AgB1.9, assembly GCF_016786355.1. Taxonomy (GTDB): domain Bacteria; phylum Actinomycetota; class Actinomycetes; order Frankiales; family Frankiaceae; genus Pseudofrankia. The sequence continues at coordinate 4,097 of NZ_JADWYX010000010.1, read as the reverse complement.
CGGCGGAGCTGACCGGGCTGCTGTCGCGGGCCCGGCCCGTCCTCGACTCCCGTCCACCTGGCCCGGCGGACTGGCCGGACGTCGTCGCCGACGTGTGCGGTGCGCCGGTCACCATCCGCTCCCACGGACCCAGGAGCGGTGACAAGCACTGAACGGAACAGGTCCACGGCCACTGGTAGCCCCTGCCCCGGGTGGCCAGCCAGCGTGGACAGCGCAAGAACCGAACCCATGGAGGTTCGCCGTGTTGGAGTTCTACGTCTTCACACTGATCCTGGCGCTGGTCTTCGCGTCGGGCACCGTCTTCCTGCTGGTCCTGCTCCGGGTGCTGGAAGAGCGGCGAGACCTCGCTGACACCCGGCTGGCCGCCTCGATCCGAGCCCTGCAGGAGGACCGGCACGCGTAGCGTTCGGGCCATGTCGACCCAACCAGTCCCGGCCGGGCCGGACTTGGCGCCCGCGCTGGTGTTCTCGTCCGCGCCGGGCCGGTGGGTACTGATCGCGACCGTGCTCGGCTCGGGGCTCGCCGCGATCGACGCGACCGCCGTCGGGGTCGCGCTGCCCTCGATCGGGCGCGACTTCGGCACCGGGCTCGCGTCGCTGCAGTGGGTCGTGACCGCCTACACGCTCACCCTCGCGGGACTGCTGCTGGTCGGCGGCTCGCTCGGCGACCGGTTTGGCCGCCGCAAGGTCTTCGTGATCGGCGTCGTCTGGTTCGCGACCGCCTCGCTGCTGTGCGGGCTCGCGCCGAGCGCGTCCATGCTGATCAGCGCTCGGGCGCTGCAGGGAGTCGGCGCCGCGCTGCTCACCCCGGGCAGCCTCGCGATCCTCCAGTCCTCCTTCGGAGCGCAGGACCGCTCCCGGGCGATCGGCGCCTGGTCCGGCCTGTCCGGGGTCGCGACCGCCGTGGGGCCGTTCCTCGGCGGCTGGCTGGTGGCGGCCGTGTCGTGGCGGCTGATCTTCTTCCTGAACCTGCCGCTGGCCGTCGCCGTCATCCTCATCGCGGCCCGGCACGTCCCCGAGTCGACCGACCCGGCGGCGCCGCGGCGGATCGACCTGCGCGGCGCGGCCCTCGGCACGCTCGGCCTGGTCGGGCTCTGCTACGGGCTGATCGAGGGCCCGTCGCGCGGCTGGACGTCGGGACCGGTGATCGTGCCGCTCGTGCTCGGAGCCGGGATGCTGGTGGCCTTCGTGGCCGCCGAACGGCGCACCCACGAGCCGATGCTCCCGCCGAGCCTGTTCGCGTCACGCCAGTTCTCGGCGGCGAACCTGGTCACCTTCGTGGTCTATGCCGGGCTCGGCGGGGCGTTGTTCCTGCTCCCGATCGAGCTACAGGAGGTGGGCGGCTACTCGCCGGTCGAGGCGGGCACCGCCCTGCTGCCCATCACGATCATCATGTTGACGCTCTCGGCGCGGTCCGGGGCGCTGGCCGCGCGGATCGGTCCCCGGCTGCAGATGAGCGTCGGTCCGCTGGTGGCCGGCGCCGGGCTCGCGCTGCTGTCCCGCGCCGGTCACGGCGACGGCTACTGGCGGGACGTCCTGCCCGCGGTGATCGTGCTGGGTCTGGGGCTGGCGACGACCGTCGCGCCGTTGACGTCCACCGCGCTCGCCGCGGCGCCGGTGGAGAAGGCCGGCGTCGCCTCCGCGGTGAACAACGACGTCGCGCGCACCGCCCAGCTGCTCGCGGTCGCCGTCCTGCCCGCCGTGGCCGGCCTCGCCGGAGCCTCCTACCTGCAGGCCGGCGCGTTCAACCACGGCTTCCAGATCGCGATGCTGCTGGCCGCCGCGATCGCCGCCGTCGGCGGTCTCACCGCGGCCGCCAGCATCCGCAACCGGCCTGACCAGCGCGCGCCCCATCGCAGGCACCTGCGGCCCGCGCACTTCACCCACTGCGCCCTGGACGCGACGCCGGTCGCGACCACCGCGGACAACTGCCCGCTGGGCGCCGCGGACCGTCAGCCCAGGTACTCCGCCACGACACCGAGGTAGGCGTCGTTGAGCAGCGAACGCTGGCGGGACAGGAAGTGCAGGATGCGGACGCCGGCACCGCGGGCCTCGTCGACCGAGGAGAACGCCTTGGGCCGGCGGTTCCAGGCCGAGTCCAGGGTGGACACCTTCGTCCCGGTGGCGGCGATCGCCCGGACGAGCGCGAGCTGGTCCTCCCCGCCGAAGCGGTTCCACTCCTGGTGCCACCGGTTGAACATCCTGGACACCCGGCCGTTCTGGTCCCAGAGCATGACGCCGCTGTTGTAGTAGCGCCGGTCGCTCAGGCCGAGCTCCTGCATCAACTGGTATTCGGGTGCGCGCCGGTTCGGGTCGTTGACGCTGCGCGCGATGACGTCGGCGACCGACGAGTGCATGTCCGGCGCCATCGCCATGTCGCGGCCGGCGAGCAGCTCCCAGACCTCGTCGATCGAGGAGATGACGATCGTGTCGGCGTCCAGGAACAGCGTCCGCTCGAACGACCAGCGATTCAGCTGCGTCTTGTGGAAACGGGACGCGAAGCCGCCGGGGAGGCTGCCGACGACGAGGGTCTCGCATTCCAGGTCGACCAGCTCGTGGCTGGGCGCGTCGGTGATGACCCGCACCGGGCCGTCGTAACCGTGCAGGCGCAGCGTGCGCGCGCTGTCCGTGACGAGGTTGGCGTAGCTCTCGCCCAGGGCGAGATAGACGACGCCGCGGTTGGCGCCCGGCTTGCTGGGTCGCGCCCCCTGCCTGGCCGGCTTGCCGTTCTGTGTCGCCAGTCCGTTCTGTGCGGCCGGTCCATGGCCGTTCAGGGAATGGCCGTTCAGGGAGACGTCGAGCGGCGATGCCGAAAGCTGCTCGACCGACGCTTCGTCGCGCCTGTGGCGCAGGCCGTCGCCGCTTGCTCCGTTCAGGTCTGCCGCGGTGAGCTGCTTGGGGATGCTGGGCGGCGGGCTGACCGAGAGCCAGCCGATGGCCCTCGCGGCGAGCATGAAGTCGATCCGGCGCTGGATGTGGTCCGGCCGGCGGTGCAGGGCGTGCGGGTCCGGCAGCTCGCTGCGGTTCATCAGCGTCTCGGGATCCGGGTCGTTCGGCGTCAGGTAGTTGCGCAGCCCGGCGCACAGCCGCATCGCGACGCAGAGCAGCATGTCGTCCTCGGGGACCTGCTCCGCCATGTAGTTCATCAGCCAGCGGAGCTGGGCTATGTGGTGCAGGTTGCGGGTCCGGACGAAGAAGCCGCGGACCAGGATGTCGATCTCCCGTGCCTTGGGCAGCCGGCCGACGTTGCGGGCGGTGTAGACCCCGTCGGACGGGACGATCCGGCCCATCTGGCCGATCGAGCCGAAGCCGGGGAGCGACTCGGCGGTGTTCACGAAGTGTTCGACGCAGCGGGCACCGGGCAGCATGTCGTCGTCGACGAAGAACGTGTACTCGTGGTCGTACGCGGCCAGCGGCACGAACCTGGAGTACGGCCCGGTGTTGTGGCCCCAGCGGTAGACCCGGTCGGCGCCGGACAGCGTCGCCTGGGACAAGGTGTATTGGTCGTCGAGGTGGGTGTCACATACCGTCACCGTGCAGGGCACGGATTGCGCCTGTAGCGCGTCCACGATCCGCTCGACATTGCCTGGACGTTTCCAGTTAATGACGACAGCCTCTACCTTGTTCATGCCACCCGTCGACATCCGCCCATGACGAATACAGCGTTGAACACACGCCTGTCGGCGCGTGAAAAATTGGGTTGACCCGTGACCGGTCGTCGGTACGCCGCGTCGGCGCGGGTACCTGAGAACGGGGGGTTGACCGAAATGTTCGCACGTCAGCAGGCGGATTCTCAAGGGATCCGAAACCTCGACTGAAGTGTGACCTGCATCACATTATGTGCGGTTGGGTTTCCGTGCGGAGTCCGGCCGGCGTGCGTCGTGGCGGGATGCGCGCCGGGCGATGATGTATTTCGGACGCGTTGAGAGATGACGAACATGTTTCGTGTGGCTGAATCTTGCGTGCTGTTTCGGAAACATGACGAGTGGGCCGCGGGCGGCCGTCTGGACAAAGATGCGTACCCGACTCGCTACTTGACGTGACTGTCTTTGGGGCCGACGCGGCGACGGCGACGCCGAGACGCGAACAGGGTCGGCC
>NZ_JADWYX010000109.1 GCF_016786355.1 Frankia sp. AgB1.9 | reverse complement strand
GGCGGGCGCTCTGCGCCCGTTCCGGCCGCTTCACCTCAGGCGGACGTGCGCATCTGGCGACCCAGGCTGTCGAGGGCCGCGTGCCGCGCGGCCGCGATCTCCGGCATCCGGTCCTGGTAGGCCGGCGAACTCGCCAGCGGTGGGTAGAAGCCGAGCCGCGGCACGAAGTCGACCTGGTCGTAGCCGGGCGGTCGGCGCAGTGCGTACTGACGACCCGGGAAGAGCAGCCCGTAGTCGTCCGCGATCTCGCAGACCGTGGCCAGCGGATCGGTCCGCCGACGCTGGAAGAACGCCTCCAGCACGTCGACCGTGAAACTTATCTCATGAAACTGCTTGACCAGGTCGTGGTAATGCTGGCCGACCTGGTATTTGATCGGCAGCTCCACCTGGGCGTATTCCTCCGCTGCCAGCAGGTCCATGGCCAGCACCTTCACGGACGTCTCGACGCCGTAGCCCCGGGAGAACGCCAGTGCGGCGAAGACGTCAGCGTCGAGGGCGAACTCGCCGATCAACGGCTGGACCGTGCTGGTGATGGCCGGGACATAGCCGGACAGCTGCTTGGCGTAGAGCGAGCGCAGCATCTCGGTGGTGCGTCCGCCGGGCTGGCCGCTGCCGGTGAGCCGGGGCGACGCGCCGTTGACGAACATCAGACCCTCGTCCGTGGTCATCGCGGCGGCGAGCCGGCCGACGGTGATCGGGTCGTAGTTCTCCAGGTCCGAGTCATGGAAGATCAGCCGGCTGCCGAAGGCCAGGTAGGCCAGGCTGCGCATGGCGCCGGCCTTGCCGCCGAACGCCGCGGACTCCGGCCCAGCGTGCCGCGCGAGCACGGCTTCGCCGCGCACCGCCCAACTCGCGCCGGCTTCCTCGGCGATCTCCACCAGGCCATGCTCGTCACCGTCGGAGGTCGGGTCGACGACGACGCCGATCTCGTCCAGGACGTGCCGGTCCCGTATCCATCGATCTCGGATTCCCGCGATCATGTTGCCCAGGGTGTTCGCTGATTCCGGCCCTCGAGCCGGAATCAGCAGGCTCAGGGTGATGCCCTTGGCGAGCCTGTTCTCCTCGATCGCGTCGAGGTCGAGGGTGGTGGGATCGAGCGTTTGCACGGACGCCCCTCTCTGGTGACCTTGTGTGCCCGGGAACATCCCCCTCCGACCGGCTATTGGGTGAGTCGCCTCTGGTGTCGAAACCTTGCTGGCACGGGGGTCGGCCACCAGGTGCGAGTCGCGCCGAACTCCCACCACCCCGCGCCGCGGCACGTGTTACGACAACGTCCGCCTTCGCCCGGCCCAGCGCACTCGTGCGCGGGGCTGGTCGCACCCGCCGACCGAAACAGGCCCTCTCCTTCCGACGGTGCGCTCGTCGACCGTCGCGCGTCGTCGACAACATGCGGAACGTCAAAGTATCCGCTTCGACCCATTGGTCCCAGCCGGGCGCGACGCGGGCAACATCTCTCACAACACAAGCTCGGACCGGTTGACGGTCTTGGCACCGTGGTCACCGCATCGTCACGGCTGGACATCGACTGTCGCGCTTCGTCGCAATGGGACGGCCGTATCCGGAGTTCCGGTGCGCCGTACGGCGTACCCGCCTTACCTGGTTCGATGCGTCCCCGTTCGGTGTTCGTCCATCGATCTTCCGTTGATCATTTGATTGTGTCGAGACCCCAGGCAGTCTTGATGGTCTCCCCGCGACGCCGGGGCGCCGGGATCTGACGCCAAGCCGACATCGAGTCGCCACCTGGCGTCCTCCGGGCAACGCGAGACGTCCGCCGCGCCGAGGCACGGATGGGGCCGACGCGACCGGGTTCTGTGGTGTCCTGCGCGGCGCTGGCCGGGGGCCGGTGGGCTCAGGCGGCGGAGACGCCAGGCTTGCCGGGGTCGGGCTCGGTGGCCGGTGCGGGAGTGACCACGAGGTCGAACCACAGGTACTTGCCGTGGTCGACCGTGACCGCGCCCCAGCTGCCGGCGAGGGCGTCCAGTACGAGTAGACCGCGGCCGCCCTCGGAGTCGTCGTCGACCTCGCGCCGCTCGGGCAGCGAGGTTGAGGTGTCCGACACGGAGGCGTGCACCAGGCCGGGGCGTAGCTCCACCAACAGCCAGACCGGGGGCTGGCCGTACTTCACCGCGTTCGTCACCAGCTCGCTGACGAGCAGCTCGGCGACGGCGGTGGCGTCCTCGTCCAGCCCGGCGCTCCGCAGCGACTCGCGCAGCACGTGGCGCGCTCGCGGAACCGCGGACGGCAGGTACGGCAGCTCCGCCAGGATGTGGGTCGCCTTTGGCGTTGTCGAACCTGCCCGGCGCACCACGTCCACCGACACCAACTCCCCCTTGGACTCCGCGCGCGGTACCGGTGTCATAGCGCACGGGCCGGCGACAGCGCGCACGGAACCGGAGGAGATTCCTGCGGCACGCTCATCGACCACCACATCGCAGCGAGGACATCCGAACGTTGTACCCGGTCAGGACGGTCCGGAAGCATCCGGGAGGTTCCGAGTTTCGGATTCCGCTCCTGACCCGCTCCCAGCAGTCCGACCACCCGCCGGACGGCCCGGCACGGTCTGCCCGGGTCCGGCCAGCCAGAACGCGGGTAACAATGTCGGCTTCGTCCTGGTAACGCCTTGTCGGCCTTTCGGGAATGACGGTCGGTCATCACCGGTGGACCAATGACAGCCTCCTACCCCGCTACCCCCCGTCGCAACCACCGGCGCAACATCGCTACGGAGAGTCGCGATCGGCGGGCAACTTGCCCGGCAAAACGGGACGCAACGGACCTGATCGCGAATCCCGGTGGGGGACCACCTTTGGGTAGGTGGGTTACTCCTCGTAGCTGCTAGCCGGACGCCGGGGTGCGCAGGACCACGATCGCGACGTCGTCGCGCAGGTTGCCGCCGGCGAACCGGTCGGCCGCCGCCCTGACGCGGTCGGCGATGCCCTGCGCGGAGAGCCCCGCGCAGTCGACGACCGCCTCCAGCAGCCGCTGCTCGCCGAGCAGCTCCCGGCCGGCCCGAGCCTCGACCACACCGTCGGTGTAAAGCACCAGCGCGTCCCCCGAGCACAGCTCGACGTCCACCGACGGGAAGGTCACCTCGTCGTCGTCCAGGACGCCGAGCAACGTCCCCGGCACGCCGACGTACGAAGCGGTCCCGTCGGCGCGCAGCAGGACCGGCTGGGGATGACCGGCCAGGTGCAGCACGAGCTGGACCCCGTGCTGGGTGGGCTCGGCCAGGCTCGCGGTCGCCAGCGTGCAGAACCGTGGCTGGCCGTGCGGGTACGCCGTCGCGGTGTCGCGCAGCGTCCGGTTGAGATCGCCCAGGATCTGGCCGACAGGGGTGGCCTGCCCGGTCAGCAGCCGCAGCACCGCTCGGGCCACTCCGGTCACGGTGGCCGCCTCGGCGCCCTTCCCACAGACGTCGCCGATCGCGACCGTCCAGCCGTTCGGGCCCGGCATCAGGTCGAAGAAGTCGCCGCCGACGTCGAGGCCGGCCGACTGGGCCGCCCCGTAGGCCGCCCCGAGGTCGAGCCCCGGGATCTCGGGCAGCACCGGCGGGCGAAGGCCGGCCTGCAGGCCGTCGGCCAGCTCCACCTGACGGCTGTAGAGCCGGGCGTTGTCCACCGCGAACGCGGCCCGGCGGGCCAGGTCGGCGAGCAGGTCGGCGTCGTCGGCGGTGAAGGAGCCACCGGCGCCGCGGCCGACGGCGACCATGCCCAGCACCCGGCGGCGGGCGCGCAGCACCGCGACGAGGACCGGGCCGTCCGGGGTGCTCACCTGCCGCACCGGGGTGGTGCCGGCGCCGCGTACCGCAATCATCAGCGGGCCGGTCAGATCCGTCGCGGTGACCGACAAGGCCGGCTCCGCGGCCTCCTCGGCATGCGCGACGGCGGCCAGCGTCGGGTTGCCGTCGTCGCGGCGCAGGTACACGGCGCACCAGCGGCCCAGCCGGGGGACCGGCAGGTGGGCCAGCATCGACAGGGTGTGCTCCAGCTCGAGGCTGCCGGCGAGCAGATCGGACGCCTCGGCCAGGAACGACAGCATCCCGATCCGGCGCTCCTCGGCCTGGCGCATGTCGCCGCCGCCGAGCGCCAGCGCCATCCAGCGGGCCACCAGCTCGACCCGTTCGAGGTCGACCGCGCCCGGCTGGCCCAGGTAGCCCGGCTGTGTCGGGTCCGGCCAGAGCAGCACCTCCCCGAGGGTGTCCTGGGTCGGGTCGAGCGGGATGGCCACCGCAGCGCTCGCGTCGCCCAGGCCGCCGAGCGAGGCGACGACCTCGGGCCGCGGGTCGTCCTGCGACGGCCGGTGCACCAGCCCACCGGTGACCGGCTGGGTGTCGACGAGCTGGGCGAGCAGCTCGGCGACCTCGCCCTCGGCCGTCAGCGCCCGTGCGGTCGACCGGGAGACGATCCGTGGCACCCGAGGGACCGGCCCGGCGGGCGCCTTGTCGAGCAGCACCGGCACCCGCGTGCCGGGCGCGCCGTCCTCGGCGCCAGTCGGGTTGGCGCCGGTCGTGCCGGCGGCGGTCGTGGCGGGGCCGGTCGTGGCGGGGCCGGAGCCGTTCGCGCCGTGGCCGGGTGGGAAGGCCGCCAGGGGCGGGGGATCGGTGGGTACCGCGGTCGGCAGGGTCGGGCCCGCGATCGGGCTCGGCGCCGGCACGGCCTCGGCACGGGCGGCCTCGGCGCCGGTCCGCTCGCCCGCTCCGGCCTGCCTCGGCGCCGACACGGACACGGTCGCCGCCGACGTGGGCGTCGATGTGTCGAGAGTCACATTCGCGTCAGGCCCGCTTGGGCCGTCGTGCGGGACGTTCTCGCTGCCGGCGAGCGGCTCGCCCGGTGCCGGCTGGACGCCGGCGGGAAGGCGGAACCACACGCTCTTGCCGCCGGCCCCGTGCGCCGTTCCCCAGCTGCTGGCCAGCGCGTCGACCAGGGCGAGGCCGCGGCCGTCCTCGCGCAGCCCGCCGAGACCCGACTCGCTGAACGGGTCGTTCGCGCCGTCCGACCCGCCGTTGCCCGGCCCGTGGCGGGCCGCGCCGATCCGCACGGGGTGCAGGTCACGGACCTGGATGGTCAGCTCCCCGACGGGCTCGGCGGTGACGTCGACGGTGGCCGGCGTGCCCGCGTGGACGACCACGTTCGTGACCAGCTCGGTGACCAGGAGCAGGGCGGAGTCGAGCGTGTCCTCGTCCACGGTCCCGCGCAGCGCGGAGAGCAGAAAACGGCGAGCGGACCGGGGCGATTCCGCCGCGGGCGGCAGTGTGATGGTGTGGTGGGGTGGCCGTCCGTCCAGCCCTGCGCCGTCCATGTCGGTCAGTCTCTCCTGTGATGTCCCCGGTAAGGCGGATACTGGCGCCGGGTGTGACCTGCCGAGGGACGAATAGCCACCGCCGGTGTGCTGCCGTAGACCCCGAGGAGACAGATGAGCCTCGACCGTGACCACGAAACGCCGGATGCGCGCCAAGATGATGGTGCCTTGCCCGGTTCGTCGACCAGCCCGAAGGCCGGCTCGGCAGTGGCCGGACACCCGGGGACTACGGACGGCGTGCAGCCGGACACCGTGACGACCACCAACGGGCCGGCCGCGAACGGCGTCCCGGGCTCGACCGGGGAGTCGGCGGCGGCGGTCCCCGCGGCGGCCGGCAACGGAGTCGCGACGGACCTGCTCGACCCGCCCGGGGACGGTCTGGGGTCGGGCGGCGGCCCCGTCTCCGTCGACATGCTGCTGTCCGATCTGCTCGCCGGCCTCTCGGGCCTGTGCGACGGCGACTTCACCGTCCGGCTCGGCCACCGCGACGGGCTCGGCGGCGAGGTCGCCCGCCGGTTCGACGAGCTCGCGGCGACGCAGGAACGGCATTCCCGCGAGCTGGAACGGGTCAGCAACGTGATCCGCCGGGACGGCCGGCTGACGCAGCGGATGGACGACCTGGGCGGCCGGGACGGCTGGCGCAGCATCACCCGCTCGGTGAACTCGCTGATCGACGACCTGGCCCGCCCGACCCACGAGGTCGGCCGGGTCATCGCGGCCGTCGCCGAGGGCGACCTCTCCCAGCACATGCCGCTGGAGATCGCCGGCCAGCCGGTGCGCGGCGAGTTCCTGCGCATCGGCACGACCGTGAACACGATGGTCGACCAGCTCTCGTCGTTCGCCGACGAGGTCACCCGGGTGGCCCGCGAGGTGGGCACCGACGGCGCGCTGGGCGGTCAGGCGAACGTCAAGGGCGTCTCCGGCGTCTGGCGCGACCTGACCGAGTCGGTGAACTCGATGGCGGGCAACCTGACCACCCAGGTCCGCAACATCGCCCTGGTCACCACCGCGGTGGCCCAGGGCGACCTGTCGCAGAAGATCACCGTCGACGCGCAGGGCGAGATCGCCGAGCTGAAGTCGACCGTCAACACGATGGTCGACCAGCTCTCCGCGTTCGCCGACGAGGTGACCCGGGTGGCCAAGGAGGTCGGCACCGAGGGCCGGCTCGGCGGCCAGGCCCAGGTCAAGGGCGTCTCGGGTGTCTGGCGCGACCTGACCGACTCGGTCAACGTCATGGCCGGCAACCTGACCACCCAGGTGCGTGGCATCGCCGAGATGGCGGCCGCCGTCCAGCGTGGCGACCTGACCCGCCAGATCACCGTCGACGCCCGCGGCGAGGTCGCGGCGCTGGCCCACACGCTGAACACGATGGTCGACCAGCTGTCGTCGTTCGCGGACGAGGTCACCCGGGTGGCCTGGGAGGTCGGCACCGAGGGCAACCTGGGCGGCCAGGCGCATGTGCGCGGGGTCTCCGGGGTGTGGCGGGACCTGACCGAGTCGGTGAACTCGATGGCGGGGAACCTGACGGCCCAGGTCCGCAACATCGCGCTGGTCGCGAAGGCGGTGGCCGGCGGCGACCTCTCGCAGAAGATCACGGTCACGGCGCAGGGCGAGATCGCCGAGCTCAAGGAAACCCTGAACACGATGGTCGACCAGCTCTCGTCGCTCGCCGACGAGGTCACGAGGGTCGCCAAGGAGGTCGGTACCGAGGGCAACCTCGGCGAGCAGGCGCACGTGCGTGGGGTCGCCGGCACCTGGCGTGACCTGACCGAGTCGGTGAACTCGATGGCCGGGAACCTGACCGCTCAGGTCCGCAACATCGCGCTGGTGACGACCGCGGTCGCCAACGGCGACCTGTCGCAGAAGATCACCGTCAACGCCGAGGGCGAGATCGCCCGGCTCAAGGACACCGTCAACACGATGGTCGACCAGCTCTCGTCGTTCGCCGACGAGGTCACCCGGGTCGCCCGCGAGGTGGGCACCGAGGGCAAGCTGGGCGGCCAGGCGACGGTCACCGGGGTCGCCGGCACCTGGCGTGACCTGACCGACAACGTCAACCAGCTCGCGTCCACGCTGACCACCCAGCTGCGCGCGATCGGCGACGTGTCCACGGCCGTCACCCGCGGCGACCTGACCCGGTCGATCTCGGTCGAGGCCGAGGGCGAGGTCGCCGAGCTCAAGGACAACATCAACCAGATGATCACCCGCCTGCGCGAGACGACGGATCTCAACGCGCAGCAGGACTGGCTGAAGTCGAACCTGGCCCGGATCGGCAGCAAGATGCAGGGCCAGCGCGACCTGTATGCGGTCTGCCAGATGATCATCTCCGAGATGACCCCGGCGGTGAACGCCCAGCAGGGCACGGTCTACCTGCTCGACTTCATCGAGGGCGACAAGCTGCGTTACGTCGCCGGCTACGGATCGGTGCCCCGACGGCGCTCGGACGGCACGTTCCTGTTCGGCGAGGGCCTGATCGGCCAGGCGGCGGTGGAGAAGACCCGGATCCGGGTCGAGAAGGTGCCCCCGGGCTACCTGACGATCCGCAGCGGCCTGGGCAGCGCGCCGCCGAGCGATCTGGTCGTCGTGCCGGTGCTGTTCGAGAACCAGGTGCTCGGCGTGATCGAGCTGGCCAGCTTCACCCCGTTCTCCGACCTGCACCTGACGCTGGTCGACCAGCTCGTCGACACGATCGGCGTCGTGCTCAACACGATCATGGCGAACGCCCGGACGGAGGAGCTGCTCGCCCAGTCGCAGCGGCTCACCCAGGAGCTGCGCAGCCAGTCGGTCGAGCTGCAGCGCACCAACGCGGAGCTGGAGGAGAAGGCCCAGCTGCTGGAGGAGAAGAACACCGAGATCGAGCAGGCCCGCACCGGCCTGGAGGAGAAGGCCGAGCAGCTGGCCCTGTCCTCGCAGTACAAGACCGAGTTCCTGGCCAACATGAGCCACGAGCTGCGGACGCCGTTGAACAGCCTGCTGATCCTGGCGAAGCTGCTCTCCGACAACCAGGACGACAACCTCACGTTCCAGCAGATCGAGTTCGCCAGGACGATCCACTCGTCCGGCTCCGAGCTGCTGATGCTGATCAACGACATCCTCGACCTGTCGAAGGTCGAGGCCGGCAAGATGGACGTCGAGGCGACGGCCGTGGGCACCGCGGCCATGTGCGACGCCCTCGCCCAGGCGGTCCGGCCGGTGGCCGAGGTGAAGGGCCTCACGTTCGAGGTCCAGGTCGCGGGCGACGTCCCGGTCGAGTTCGTCACCGACGAGCAGCGCATCCAGCAGGTGCTGCGCAACCTGCTGTCGAACGCGGTGAAGTTCACCGACTCCGGCACCGTTCGCCTCGACGTCACGGTCGCCTCGTCGGACGGCCCGTTCATCGTGCCGAGCCTGCGCTCCGCGCCGACGGTGCTGTCGTTCGCCGTCTCCGACACCGGGATCGGGATCGCGACGGACAAGCTGCGCATGATCTTCGAGGCGTTCCAGCAGGCGGACGGGACGACGTCGCGGCGCTACGGCGGCACCGGCCTCGGCCTGTCGATCAGCAAGGAGATCGCCCGGCTGCTGGGCGGCTCGATCGCAGTCTCCAGCGTGCTGGGCCAGGGCAGCACGTTCACCCTGTACGTCCCGTCGGTGATGCCAGCCGACCAGCCGTTCTACGGGCCCATCCCCGGCGAGCCGGACGACGTGCTGATCATCATCGGCGGCGACGGAGCGCTGTCCACCGCGGGCGCGCCGTTCGGGTCGCCTATCCAGGCTCTCGGCAGTGGCGCCGGTGGCGATCCGTGGATCGCGGAGCCGGCGCAGGCCGCGCAGTTCACGGCGGCCCCGCCGGCGGTGGCGCCGCCCGGGACGCCGGAGCTTGGCGCGCCGTGGCACCCGACCGGCGACCTGGTCGGGGCAGGGGCCAGCCGGCCCAAGGTCGAGTCCTCGATCCCGGAGCCGGTCGGCACGCCGTTCCTGACCGAGACCTCGCGGCCGCGCCGGGAGCTCGGCCCCGACGAGGTCGACCCGCTGCAGGGCGCGACGGTGCTGGTCGTCGACGACGACGTCCGCAACGTGTTCGCGCTCACCAGCGCGTTGGAGATGTTCGGCATGCGGGTGCAGTACGCGGACAACGGGCACGACGCCATCAGGCTGGTGCAGCAGGCGTCAGTCGCGATCAGACTGGTGCTGATGGACGTGATGCTGCCCGGCATGGACGGTAACGAGACGACGTCGACCATCCGGGCGATGCCGGCGTTCGCCGAACTGCCGATCCTGGTGCTGACCGCGAAGGCGATGCCGGGCGATCGGGAGAAGAGCATCTCGGCTGGCGCGAGCGACTACATCACGAAGCCGGTGGACCTCGACCATCTTCTCTCGGTCATGCGTTCACACATGTCGGACCGTGCCTAGACGGGCGAATCCGTACAAAACGCCTAGGTTTGCTGTCGTTGGCCTACGTGGGCGCTGCCGGCTGGTGAGGTTTGTGAGGGGGCGGTGGTGACCGGTTGGCGGCGATCGGCGATGGTTGGTGTGTCGGCGGCCGGTGGCGGACGATCCTGGCGACCTCATGACACACGGCTGACACAACGGTGAACACGACCTGGCGAACATGACCTGAAGGAGGAGGACGGCGGGTGACCGAGCGGACCGGCGGTCCTGTCGACCCAGGAGGCGGGCCGAGCACGGAACGGCCGCGGAGCAAGATCCTGTTGGTCGACGACCGGCCCGACAACCTGATGGCGCTGGAGGCGATCCTCGCGTCGCTGGACCAGGAGCTCGTCACGGCCTCCTCCGGCGAGGAGGCGCTCAAGCGGCTTCTCGTCGACGACTTCGCGGTGATCCTCCTCGACGTCCAGATGCCCGGCATGGACGGCTTCGAGACGGCCCACCGGATCAAGCAGCGCGGCCGGACCAGGGACACGCCGATCATCTTCCTCACGGCGATCGACCGCGAGCCGCATCATGCCTTCCGCGGCTACGCCGTCGGCGCCGTCGACTACATCGCCAAGCCGTTCGACCCGTGGCTGCTGCGGGCGAAGGTGAGCGTCTTCGTCGAGCTGTTCGAGAAGAACGAACGGCTCGGCGAACTCGTCCACCAGCGCGGCCAGGACTTCGACCTGATGACCGAGGTCGCCGAGCGGCTGATCGCGTTGGACGTGCTGCTGGAGGGCGCCCGGGACGCCTCGGCCGAGGAGATCATCGCCGCGGCCGGCGCCGAGGTTCGCGGCCTCGTTGCCCGCATGAGCCCATTCGCCCGCTCCAGCCCGACCAGCTGACCCGGCAGGCCTCGCCCGGCGCCGCTTCCCCGCGCTAAAGATCGCTACTTCGGCCCTCTGGTGGTCGTAAAACGGGCCTGATGACGACCACCAGAGGGCCAAAACAGCGATCACGGGCGGCGGTCCGGTGCGGGAGTCGGCCCCGGCGGGTCGTCAGGAGCGGACGAGGCGGGCGATGGCGGCGCTTGCCTCGCGCAGCTTCGCCTCGGCGACCGGGCCGCCCTCCGCCGCGGCGTCGGCGACGCAGTGGCCGAGGTGGTCCTCCAGCAGGCCCAGGGCTACGGACTGCAGGGCGCGGGTCACGGCCGAGACCTGGGTCAGGATGTCGATGCAGTACTTGTCGTCGGACACCATGCGCTGCAGCCCGCGGACCTGGCCCTCGACCCGGCGCAGCCGGGCCAGGTAGTCCTCCCGGTGGTGGCTGTACCCATGCGGCGGCGCAGGCTCCGCGACGGCTGACGCCGCGACGACTGGCTCCGCGCCGAGGACTGGCTCCCCGCTGGCGCCTGGATTCCGCCCGCCGCCCGCATCCTGCACGTGGCCCGGGTCCTGCGCCTGGCTCGGGTTCTGGGCGGCGCCCGGGTCCGGCTCGCCGCCCGTGTGCGGGCTCGTCGACATGCCACACCCCGTCCCGATGCCCGTGAGTACCCCCCGAGAGTACGCAGGGACCTCGGAACGGGGTGCCCCCCACGGTCCAGCCGACCGGGGCCGGAGAGGGCGGCTCCTCCCGGCCCGGCTGAGGTCAGGCGTTGACCGGCGCGCCGACGGACGTGAGCAGGGCGTCCGAGGTCGCGACGGCGCCGAACACGCCGCCCTGCATCTTGACCATGTTCAGGGCGGCCAGGTAGTTGCCGTAGTCGGTCGCGCCGGTGCAGTCGGACAGCAGCAGGCACTCGTAGCCGCGGTCGTTCGCGTCCCGCATCGTCGTGTGCACGCAGACGTCGGTGGTGATGCCGGTGAGGATGATGTGCGTGATCCCGGCCCGGTTCAGCACGAGGTTGAGATCGGTCGCGTAGAAGGAGCCCTTGCCCGGCTTGTCGATGACGACCTCGCCCGGCAGCGGCGCGACCTCGTCGACGATCTCCCAGCCGGGCTCGCCGCGGGTGAGGATCCGGCCCTGCGGGCCCTCGTCGCCGATCCCGGCGCCGATGTTCTTCGAGCGCCACAGCTTGTTCGGCGGGCAGTCGGACAGGTCCGGCCGGTGGCCCTCGCGGGTGTGGATGATGAAGAAGCCGAGCGGGCGCAGCGCCTCGAGCAGCCGCGCGGTCGGGGCGAGCCCGGCCCGGGTGAGCTCCAGGTCGTAGCCCATCGCGTCGACGTAGCCGCCCTTGCCGCAGAAGTCGACCTGCCAGTCGATGTTGATGACTGCGGTCTTCGCGGCGGTGAACGTGCCGTCGAACGGCCAGGCGTAGGGCTCAGCATCCACCGGGCCGAACGCGGGCGGCCCGTTCTTGGCCGCGGATGACGGAGTCGCTGTCTCGGTGTCGGTCATCGTGGTCCTTTCGCGGGCCCGGCGCTCGAAGGCGGAGATCAGGTGAGCCGAGGCGCCGGATGGTCAGCGGTTGGATGGTCAGGGAACGTCGAGCGGCTATCGCCGTGACCGCGAAGGTCGGCCCGGCGGAGTGATCGCCGTTTTCGCCCTCAGGTGGTCGTGAATCGGGACTTCTCGCAACCATTTGAAGGCCAAAACGGCGATCAGGTTGAGGGTCCGTACAGCCGGTCGGCCCGCGCCGTCCGGTCCCAGCGTGGGACGGCGACGGCGCGGGCCAGCGGGCGGGTCAGCGCAGGTGGAGCATCAGGACAGCGTTCTGGCGGGACCCGGCGGGATCAGGACTTGGGCAGCTGGCCGACGACGCCGTCGACGAAGTAGTCGATGGTGTCCAGCGTCGCGTAGTCGGGCACGGTTCCGGCGGGAATACGGACTTTTCCGTCCTGGTCGGTGACCGGTCCGGCGAACGGCGAGCCGTCCGCTGCCGAGATCTTCGTCTTGGCCGCCGCGATGGCGTCCTTGGTCTCCTGGGTGACCGACGGGCCGAACGGCGACTGGACGAATGGGTTCTCGCCGTTCTTGTAGCCGACCCGGTAGTTGGCGTTGTACTTGCTGCCGGTGAACGTGCCGGCCTCCGCCGTCTTCACGATGTCGGTGTAGAGCGGGCCCCAGGCCCACTGCGAACCGGTGAGCCAGCCCTTCGGCGCGAGCGACGAGGCGTCCGCGTGGTAGCCGACGGTGTAGGCGCCCGCGGCCTCGGTGGCCTTGATGACGGTCGCGGTGCAGTCCTGGTGCTGGGTGATGACGTCGACGCCCTGCGAGAGCAGGCTCTGGGTGGCCTGCGCCTGCTTGGCCGGGTCACACCAGTTCGAGGTGTTGACGGTGTAGGTCTTCGCGGCCGGGTTGACCGACTTCGCGCCGAGCTCGAAGGCGTCGATGTTCGCGATGGTCTGCGGGATCGGGAACGCGTAGACGTAGCCGAGCTTGTTCGTCTTGGTGGCCTTACCGGCGGCGATACCGGCCAGGAAGACGGGCTCGTACACGGTGCCGAAGTAGGTGCCGACGTTCGCCGTGACCTTGCCGTTGGCGATCACGTTGCCCTGCTGGACGACGACGACGTCCGGGTGCTCGGCCGCGACCTTCAGGGCCGCGTCCAGGTGGCCGTAGCTGGTGGCGAAGATGATTTTCGCGCCCTTCTGGATCATGGAGTCCATGACCCGGGCCGCGTTGTCGTCCTCGGGGACGTTCTCGGCGGTGATCACCTGAAGGTCGGGGAAGGCCTTCTTGATCTCCTGGCTGCCCTCGTAGGCGGCCTGGTTGTAGCCGTAGTCGTCCTTCGGGCCGACGAAGATGAAGCCGACGGCCTTGCTGCCCTTGCCGGGCGCCGACGAGCCGGACGCCCCGCTGGTGGTCGAGTCGTGGGACGCGGCGCTGCTGCAGCCAGCGGCGGCGAGGGTGACGGCGGCGGCCAGCGCGGTGCACGCGACGGCGGTGCGCCCGAAGCGGAATCTCATGCGAACGGGTTCCTTTCCCATGGCAGGCAGGGAAGTTGGGGAGCCGAGAAGCCTCGACTGTTTGCTGGAAAGCAAAGATGGGTGCCGGGGACAGGCAGGCACGGACGGGCGGAGGAGGTGCCTGCCCCGGGCGGCTCCGGGGCAGGCGGCGAGAACCGGGTCAGCCCGTGGCTGATCGGTGGGGGAGAGCGGGGTCTAGGTCGTTCTGGTCTCGAAGACGCGGCGCAGCTCGTCCGGAGCGGCCAGCAGCGTGCGCTTCCCGAGGATGGCCAGGACGAGGATCGTGACGACGAACGGGATCGCGTCCAGCGCGAACTGGTTGATCCCGTAGCCGCGGGCCTGGAGCGCTGGCGAGAGCGCCAGCGCGGCGCCGAACAGGTACGAGCCGGCCATCACGCGCAGCGGGTTCCAGGTGGCGAAGATGACCAGCGCCACCGCGATGAACCCGCGGCCGACGGTCATGTTCTCGAACCAGGCGTTCGAGTACGCGATCGACAGCTGGGCCCCGCCGAGCCCGCACAGCCCGCCGCCGACGATCACCGAGACGTAGCGGACCGCGCTGGTCGAGTAGCCGTGTACCAGCAGCACCTCGGAGTGCTCGCCCGCGGTCCGGACCAGCAGGCCGACCCGGCTCCGGTAGAGCACCCACCACACGGCCGGCGCGACGAAGTACGACAGGTACGTCAGCGGGTCGTGGTCGAACAGGATCGGCCCGAGCCACGGGATCGACGCCAGGCCCGGCACCTTCCACGGGTTGAGCGCGTGGATCTGCCGGCCCACGTAGGCGGCGCCGAACAGGGAGGTCAGGCCGAGCGCGAAGAACATCACCGTCAGGCCGGACGCGAACTGGTTGGCCTTGCGGGCGATGACCAGGATCGCGTGGACGGCCGACAGCGCCGCCCCCGCGCCGATGCCGGCGAGGACGCCGACCCACGCGCTGCCCGAGGTCGCCGTCGCCGCGTACGCGGCCAGGGCGCCGCCGAGCATGCTGCCCTCGGTGCCGAGGTTGATGACGCCGGCCCGCTCCGAGATGGTCTCGCCGAGCCCGGCGTACATGATCGCCGTCCCGCCGCCGACCGCGCCGGAAAGTACGTCCACCGCCAGGCTGCTCATCGCGCCCCGCCCTTCTTACGCGTCGTCCAGCCGAGAACGGCGATGAGGACCAGGCCCATGAGGATGTTGACCGTCGCGGCCGGCAGCCCCGAGTCGAGCTGGAGGCTGTCGCCGGCGACCGTGATCGCCGCGAGCGCCACGGCGGCGATCACGACGCTGACCGGGTTGTGGCGGGCGAGCCAGCTCGCGAGGAACGCGATGTAGCCGAAGTTGGTGGTGATGCCGGTGCGCAGCTTGTACTCGACGCCGGCGTAGTGGACCATCCCGCCGAGGCCGGCCAGCGCCCCGCCGACGAGCATCGCCGAGAGCAGCAGCATCGCCACCGGGAGCCCGGCCCGCCGGGCCGCCTCCGGGTTGCCGCCGATCACCCGCAGCCGGAAGCCCCAGGTGGTGTAGCGCAGCAGCGCCCAGACGACGACGGTGGCGATCAGCGCGAAGACGATCCCGATGTGCACCGACGTCGTACCGAGGTAGGGCAGCTTCGCGGTGTCGGCCAGCTCGGCCGTGGTGGGCTGGCCGGTGCCGTGCGGGTCCTTCCACGGCGAGTAGATCAGGTAGAGCAGCACGTCGAGCGCGATGTAGTTCAGCAGCAGCGTGCTGACCGCCTCGTTGATCCCGACGGTGAGGCGCAGCACCGCCGCGAGGCCGGCCCAGGCCGCGCCAGCCAGCATCGCCGCCACGGCCATCAGGAGCATGGCCAGGCCGCCGCTGAGCTTGTCCCCGAGGGAGATGCCGATCCCGCCCGCGGCGACCGCGCCGATCACGATCTGGCCCTCGCCGCCGACGTTGACCAGTCCGGCCCGTGCCGGCACGACGACGGCCAGCGCTCCGAGCAGCAGCGGCGCGGCCTTGATGAAGATCTGCTCGATGGACTGGGAGTTGGTGAAGGTCGACGTCCAGACGTTCGAGTAGACGCTGGCCGGGTTCGCGCCCTTGGCCAGCAGGAGCACGGTGAAGATGGCGATCGCGCCGGCGAGCGCGAGCGCCCAGCGGCCCGTCGCGCGCCCGACGCCGGCGAGCCGGCTCTCGGCCGGCGCGGCCACCACGGGGCCAACCGGCGTGGTGGCCTTCGTGAGGACCGTGCCGCCTTCGTCCGGGCTGAACTGCGCTGGAATCGTGGTGTCGGTCAAGACTGCTCGCCCCCCGTCTGAGCGTCCGTCTGGGTGCCGCTCGCGGCCGCGGCGGCCGGTGTGGCGTCGGCGGTCCCCGTGTTGCCGTCGGTGTCGGCCGGCTGGCCGGTCGCCGGCCCGGTCGCGGTCATCAGCGCGCCGAGTTCCTGGCGGTTGGTGCTCGCGGCCGCCACGACGCCGGTCAGCCGGCCGGCGCAGAACACCGCGATCCGGTCGGCGACGGCCATCAGCTCGTCGAGGTCCTCGGAGACCACCAGCAAGCCGGCTCCCTCCGCGCGCCTTGCCAGCAGCAGCTCCTGGGTGCGCCGGGTGGTGGCGATGTCCAGGCCCCGGCTCGGGTACGCGGCGACGACCAGCGGCGCCTCGCGGCCCAGCGCCCGCGAGAGCATCACCCGCTGGATGTTGCCGCCGGACAGGTCGGCGACCCGGCGGTGCGCCGGGGCCATCCGCAGCTGGACCTTCTCGTTGATGTCGGTCGTGTGGTGCCCGATCCGGCGCCAGTCGAGGCCGATCCGGCGCAGGAACGCCCGCAGGTTGCTCAGTGCCATGTGCTCCAGCACCGTGAGCGTCGGGACGACCGCGTCGTTGACCGGGTCCTCCGGCACGTCGACGGCTCCGGCCGCGATCCCCGCGGTCGGCCCGCCGCGGCCGAGCTCGCGGCCGTTCACCCGGACCGTCCCGGCCGTGACCGGCCGGGCGCCGACGGCGACCTCGCACAGCTCGCGCTGGCCGCTGCCGGCCACCCCGGCCACCCCGACGATCTCGCCCGGGTTGACCGTGAGGGTGACGTCCAGCAAGGCGGTGACGCCCCGGTCGCCGAGCGCGCTCACGCCGGTCAGCTCCAGCGCCGGGGGCGCCTCCGAGGTGACGGTTGGACGCTCGGCCGGGAGCGCGGCGACCGTCTGCCCGACCATCGCCTCGACCAGCTCGCCGTCGCTCATCGGCTTCGGGTCGACGCCGGCAAGCACGACGCGCCCGCCGCGCAGCACGGTCACCCGGTCGGCGATCGCCCGCACCTCGGCGAGCTTGTGGGTGACGATCACGATGCCCAGGCCCTGCGCGCGCAGCCCGTTCACCATCGCGAACAGCGCCTCGACCTCAGTCGGCGCCAGCACGCTGGTCGGCTCGTCGAGGATGACGATCCGGGCCCCGGACATCAGCACCTTGAGGATCTCGGTGCGCTGCCGCTCGCCGATGGACAGGTGCCGCACGAGGGCGGTCGGGTCGACCGCCAGCCCGTAGGTCTCGCTCGCCTCGGTGATGCGCCTGCGCAGCTCGGCCTGGCGGATCGTGATGCCGGACGTGGCCAGCGCCAGCGCGTAGTTCTCGGTGACGGTGAACGCGGGCACCAGCCGCAGGTCCTGGAAGACCATGCCGATGCCGAGCGCGCGCGCCTGCGTCGGCGAGCCGACGGCGACCTGCTCGCCGACGACCCGCAGCTCCCCGGAGTCCGGCTTGTACATGCCGTAGATGAGCTTGAGCAGCGTCGACTTGCCGGCACCGTTCTCGCCGATGAGGGCGTGTACCTCGCCGGGCCGCACGTCGAAGCTCACGTCGGAGTTGGCGAGCACCTCGCCGAACCGCTTGGTGAAACCGGTGACGCGCAGGAGCGGCTCGGCCGTGACCGTCTGGCCGTCGGGCGCCGTCGCGGTTACCGCGGACACGGCCGGCTCCCGGTGACGGCGTCGATCCGGCCGCGGCCACCAGCCGGGCTTTGCGACCGGCTGGCAGCTGGTCGGGACGGGTTTCCGGCGGCGGGTGGCCGAGGGATTGTTTCGGGCCAACGCCCGAACGTGGCTGACATCGCGACCCTTCTTCTGGCGCCTGTACGTGGCCCAGGAGCGCGTCGGGCGAGGCCAGACCGGATTGCCGTGCGGCCGCCGCGCGCGCGACCGATCAGCCGGCTACCGGGATTTCTGCGTCCGGGCAGCCGACAACGGCGACGAGCGGGGTGGCGATGTCACGGCTTCAGCGCGGCGAGCGGCCTCGGCGGAGCGCCATCTGGGTGATTGCGCTAGCGGCCCGCTTCTCCACGACCTCCATCGACTCGCCGACGTGGTTGCGCAGCTTGCGCACCGCCTCGGGCAGGTCGCCGCCGAGCACCGTCTCGACGATGTCGAGATGCTGCTCAATGGTCATGTGGATGCGGTCTTCGGTGAGGAAGTCGTGCATCCGAACGGGCCGGATCCTGGCGTTGATGGCGTCGAGCATGTTGGCCAGCTCGACGTTGCCAGACGCACGGCAGAGTGTGAGGTGGAATCCTTCGTCAAGCGCGACAAAGGACGGGTCAGGGTCGGGCGGCGCCTGGCGCAGCGCCTCCCAGTTCTCGCGCAGTGGTTCCAGCAGTGCGGGGTCGTGCGGGACGCCGGATTCCAGTGCCCGTTCCAGGCTGTGAAGCTCGAGGACGACCCGAATCTCGTAGAGGTCGCGCAGGCCGTCGAGATCCGGCTCGGCCGGGTAGTAGCCCCCGTCCAGTCGCTTCTCGACCAGGCCGTCTCCAGCCAGCCGGGTGAGCGCCTCTCGCACCGGCGTCCGGGAGACCCCGAGCAGGGCGGCGAGCCGTTCCTCGGTCAGCCGGTCGCGGAAGGAGAACTCGCCCGCCATCAGCCGCTGTCGCAGCCCGACGTAGGCGTGTTCCCGCAGGTTGCCGGTCGTGGCGCCTCGGGCCGATGGCGGTCGCGGCGTGAATCGGTCGGTGGGCGCCTGCGCAGTCGACGGCCGCCCCGCGGTCGGTTGCGCACTCGACGGTCGGGCCGTCGGCGGCTGCGTCGGTGTCATGACGCCGAGCATCCGCCATCGAAGACCGACCCGTCGCCGCCGCGTGCCTGATCGACGCTCGCGTCCAACCGGTCCGGCCGAGCAGCGGCCCCCGAGTTAGGTCGGCCCGACGAGGGCCTACCGCTCGACGACCACCGGCCCGCCGCCGCGGCGGCGGACGGGGAACTTCGGACACTGCGCAACACCCATCCCCCCGAATACGAACCTGTATACAGGCTCGTGTACATGCAGGTGACGGTAAAGATTCCCGTGTTTCCGATCAACCAGCCGATTGTTACGTTCCTGGGTCGGCCCCGGCGGCCCGGGAAGCTGCCCGGACCGGCGGACCGATGATGTCGAGGGCCCGGCGCGCGGCCAGACCGCGCCCGCGGGACGCCCGACGCCGGCGGGTTCCCGGTGGGCGACCGGACGGCCCGCATGACGGATGGTCAGGACGAGAGGTGTGACTGTGGGGACGATCACGGCCAGAACGACGCCCGCTCCGTCGTTCCTGCTGCTCCACGGGGCGGCGACCACGGGCGCGATCTGGGCCGGCGTGCGCCGCGCGCTGGGGGACCGCCTCGCGTTCGCGCCGGACCGGCCGTCCAGTGGGGATCTCGACAGCGAGCTGGCCGCGGTGCGCGACGCCGTCGCCTTGGCCGCCGCGACGACGCCGGCCACTGCCCGTCCCGTCGGCGCCCCCGCGCCGCCTTGGCTGGCCTCGGGCGCGGCCGTCACGTCGACCCGGGAGGAGTCGCGGGCAGTCGTGTTCGGCGGGGTGAGCGGTGGCGCGACGCTGGGCCTGGCCGCGCTCGCGACCGGCGTGCCGCTGGCCGCCGCGGTCCTGCACGAGCCGGCCGTCGGCTCGCTGCTGCCGGGGCTGCTCGCGCCGATGGCCGCGGCGTACGCGAGCGGTGGCGTCGCGGCCTTCGGGAGCGCGCTCTACGGTCCCAGCTGGCGTCCGACGGACGGGCCGATCGATCCCGACGCCGTGGCGCGCGACCTGTCGATGTTCCTGCGCTTCGAACCCGCCGCCCCCGGGCCCACCCCGGGCCCGGTCGTCGTCACGGTCGGCGAGCGCTCACCGGAGATCCGGCACCGCGCCGCGGCGGCGCTGCACCGGGAGCTCGGGGTGGAGGTCCGGGTGCTGGCGGGCTGTGGCCACGCGGCTCACCTTGAGGCCCCGGCTCAGTTCGCCGACCTGCTCGCCGAGGTCGCCACCACGCTGGGCTGACCCCGCCGGCCAGCCCGCGGGCCGGCGCTCGTCAGTGGTCGACGTGATGCGGGGGGACGTCGTCGAGCAGCCGGGCGAGGTTGTCGGCCCGGCCGCTGCGCGAGTCCTCGGGGTCGAGCCCGTGCACTGGCTCGTTGTCCCAGTCGAGGTCGCGCGGCCTGAGCCGTGGCCGGGCGCCGGCAGCGGGCGGCTGGGTCGTGGCGGGTGGGCCCGCGGCTTCGCGAGTACCGGCCTCGGGGCCGGATCCGCCGACGGGGCGGGCGGCGGCATCAACCACAGGCGAGTCGTTACCCGCCTCGTTCTCGCTCGTCATAGTCCGATCCTGCTCATCGCCCGGACGATCCGTCGCGGCGGTTGGCGCGGGGATTCCGTCCGGTTGAATTGCTATACCGCAAAACAGTACCCAGTGCCTATCTGGCGTCAGAGCAAAGTGGCTACGATGTCCGCCGTGGACGACGGTGAGCAGTTGGTCGGCATCGGGGACATCGCGTTCCAACTGAAGATCACGCGGCAGGCGGTTGACTACTGGACCCGTAAGGATCCGCGGTTTCCGGATCCTGTGCAGGTCATCAACGCCCCTGCGGGCAGCGGTGCCAAGGGAACGCGGGTCTGGCGCAAGCGCGAGGTCGACGCCTGGATCGTCGAGCACTACCGGCGCCGAAAGCCCTAGCGCGCACTTCCTCTACTCGGCCGACCTCTTCCGAGAGCTTCGGCGGCTTCGCGTCGTGGCGGCCATAATGGCCGCCCCGCGCGCTCTAAGCGACCGCCGAGACGTACCCGGGAAGCCATGCCATGGGCCTTCCCGGGGCCGTCCGGCGCCTTCTTCGCTTGGCGTCCGACGGCTTTGGTTGGCCCGTTAACGGAAGCCCAGCTACCGCTTTAGCTGCTCCGTGGCGGAACCCTGCCTCGAAAGCAGCCCAAAATGTCCCGACTGCGGCATCTGACTGGATTAGTCCACCGACGACCCGCCACGGTCGACCCGGAGCGGGCCCCGTGGCGGCGCGGTCGCGAACAGCGGCGCCGAGGCGGTGACGCCTCGGCGCGTGGCGAGCGGTGGCCTTGCGCGGCGGTGGGTCAGGCCGCGCTGGCGGACGACGTCGCGCTGGTCGAGCTGCTGGTGGCAGGAGCCGTCGCCGAGGCCGGGCTCGTGGTCGACGGTGAGCTGGCGGCGTCGGTCTTCGGCGCCTCCTTGCTCCCGGTGTCGGCCGTGCCGTCCTTCCGCTGCGCGGGCGCGGTCGCCGACGAGCCGGACCGGCTGTCGGTCTTGTAGAACCCGCTGCCCTTGAACACGAGGCCAACCGAGCTGAACACCTTGCGCAACTGGCCAGCGCAGACCGGGCACTCGGTCAGTGCGGCGTCGCTGAAGCTCTGCACGGCCTCGAGGTCGTTGC
This sequence comes from Frankia sp. AgB1.9, assembly GCF_016786355.1. Taxonomy (GTDB): domain Bacteria; phylum Actinomycetota; class Actinomycetes; order Frankiales; family Frankiaceae; genus Pseudofrankia. Next base: position 10,887 of record NZ_JADWYX010000109.1, on the reverse strand, counting down.
CACAGGCGGTGCAGCGGTACTGGTAAGTGGGCACGGTCTCCCTCGCTGTATCTATCCGGCCAGGTGCCGGCCTCGTCGAGCTAGCCAAGCTCAAGCCGGGTCGATCAGGCCGTTTGGCACTCGTAGCTAGCGACTGCCAACTCTAACCGCTCGACCCCCGCTCGCGTTCCGGCTCGGGCCGACGAACCTGTATCCGAACCGTCACACCGAGCCCTGACCAGGCCGGTCTGGGGCCGCCGGCCCACCGGCCAACGCTCACAGCCCGGCCCTCGTTCTCATCCCAGGATGCACCGCCACGGCCGCGGGCACTCCGGCGCCCGCCCGCGCGGGCGGTTGTCCTACCGGCAGCGGAGCAGCCTGGTCGGCGTGACGATCACCGAGACGGACAGGTCGTGCTCGGCGACGGGTACCGCCTCGACGATCGCGTGCTCGTCGACGACGGCGACCAGCGTCGCGCCGGCGCGGACCCGACGCAGCGCGCGGTCGTAGGAGCCACCACCCCGGCCGAGTCGGTGGCCCCGCGGGTCGACGGCCACCGCCGGGACCAGGACGACGTCCGCGCTCGCCAGGTCGACCGTCGCGGCCGCCGGCGGTGGCTCCCGGGTGCCCAGCGCGCCCGGCACGAGGGTGCCGGTGTACTCGCGGAAGTCGAGGTCGAGATCACCGCGCACCACGGGCAGCAGCACCCGCAGGCCGTGCGCGCGCAGTGCGTCCAGCAGCGGCAGCGTGCTGGGCTCGCCGGGCAGGCTCACGAACGCGGCGATCCGGCCGGCCGAGGTGACCTCCGGGAGGGACAGGACGCGACGCGCGATCTGGGCGCCGTCCACCGCCTCCTGGGCCCTCGTCTGAGGTCCCGGCTGGATCGACGGGCTCGGTCCGGCCGGTCCGCGCCCCGTCGCCGGCCATGAGCCGGGCTGGCCGAGCCCAGCACCCGGCCCGGGACGTGGCCCGATGCCCTTGCGGCAGGCGGCCAGCGCGCTGCGCAGGTCGGATTTCGCGCGGGCGATGGCGTCGTCCGCGTCCTGCTCGCCCACCCGTCAAAGACTGCCCGAAGTCGAGGTCAGGCGGGAGGACTCCGGCCGCGAGGGTCACCGACGACCACGCCGGCGGGATGACCGGATGTCATCCGAGGCGTGCCGGATCGTGGGCGAACGATCCCGCTGGGCGATCGAACGGGCGGTCCGGCCGGTTGCCACGCGGGCCGCCGGATGGCCCCGCGCGGCCCGGTGTGGTGTTAACCGATCTGTGCGCCCATGGCTGTGCCGCCGACAGTTGAGCCGACTAAGGTTTCGGCTATGCCAGTGACGAAGGCGGTTATTCCGGCTGCGGGCCTCGGGACCCGGTTCCTTCCGGCGACGAAGGCCGTGCCGAAGGAGATGCTGCCCGTCGTAGACCGCCCTGCCATCGAATACGTGGTCGAAGAGGCCGCCCGTGCCGGCCTGCGGGACGTCCTGCTCGTCACCAGCCGGTCGAAGAAGGCCGTCGAGGACCACTTCGACCGCGATGCCGAGTTGGAGCTGGCGCTGGAGCGCAAGGGCGACGGGGCCCGGCTCGCGCGGGTGCGTGGGTCCGCGGAGCTCGCCGAGGTGCACTCGGTCCGCCAGGGCGCGCCGCGCGGCCTCGGGCACGCCGTGCTGTGCGGCGCCCCGCACGTGGGCGACGAGCCGTTCGCCGTGCTTCTCGGCGACGACCTGATCGATGAGCGGGATCCGCTCCTCGAGGAGATGCTCGCCGTGCAGGAGCGGTTCGGCGGCAGCGTGATCGCGCTGATGGAGGTGCCCGAGGAGGTCGTCTCGCTCTACGGCGTCGCCACCGTGGATCCGGCGCCGGTCGCGGCCGGCGGGCGTTACGAGACCGTGCGTATCCGCGACCTGGTCGAGAAGCCGCCGGCTGACGAGGCGCCCAGCAACCTGGCGATCATCGGCCGCTACGTGCTCGCCCCCAAGGTCTTCGAGGTGCTGCGCCGCACGCCGCCCGGCCGGGGCGGCGAGATCCAGCTGACCGACGCGCTGCGCGAGCTGGCGCAGGCCGCCGACGAGGTCGGCGAGCCCGTGCACGGCGTCGTGTTCACGGGCCGTCGCTACGACACTGGCGACCGGGTCGACTACCTGAAGGCCGTCATCCGGCTGGCCTGCGAGCGGGCCGACCTGGGCCCCGAGATCTACCCGTGGCTGGAGGAGTACGTCGCCAGCGGCGGTCCGAAGGCGGACAACTAGTCCGCACTGGACTCACGATTGACCAGCACCCCGCTGGTGGCTCCGCTGCTCGTATGCCCGCCGGGGGCGTGACCTGCTCTCCTAAGACACAACGGGCCGTCCGTATCCCTTGACGCTGGCGGTGCCGGCCGGAACGCTCCGATGTCTGGGACATGCGACAGTCTGTGACGTGTGATCGTTCGGCCCGCCAGCGCACCCGGCGGTCGACCGGTCGTGCCTTGTGACGGACGCCGCGAGAGAGGCCGGTCGCCCAGGCCAGCCACGAAGTTGCGTGGTTCTTCAGGGAGCGGGGCAAGCGCCGATGAAAAAGGTCGACGAGCATATTTCGGACATTCTGGAATCCGTCGCGGTACTGCCCGCACGGCGCCTTCCGCTGGCGGCCGCGCATGGTTGCGCCCTGGCCACCGATGTTCGCGCGACAATCGCGCTCCCCAGTTTCGACAACTCGGCGATGGACGGTTACGCCGTGCGCGCCGCGGACGTCGAGCAGGCCAGTCCTGACGCTCCGGTCCGGCTTCCGGTAACCGGCGAGATCGCGGCCGGCGCCGCGCTTCCGGACCTGGTCGCGCCGGGAACCGCCGTGCGGATCATGACGGGCGCCCCCTTCCCGCCCGGCGCGGACACCGTCATTCAGCTCGAATGGACCGATGGCGGCACCGAGACGGTCGCGGTGCACCAGCCGGCCCGTCGCGGCCTGCACATCCGCCGGGCCGGCGAGGATGTCACCCCCGGCAGCCTGGTGCTCCGGGCCGGCAGCGTGCTCGGGTCCACGCAGATCGGTCTGCTCGCCGCGATCAACGTCGCCCGGCCGCCGGTGCGCCCGCGGCCGCGCGTCGCCGTGCTGTCCACCGGCAGCGAGCTGGTCGCCGTCGGCAACGCCGTCGGCCCAGGCCAGATCGTCGACTCGAACAGCCACGCGGTGGCCGCGGCGGCCCGCGAGGCCGGCTGCGAGGTGCGGCGGCTGACCGACGTGCCCGACGACCCGGCCCAGTTCGAGGCCGCGCTGCGGGCGATCCTGCCCGAGGTGGACGCGGTCGTGACGACCGGCGGAGTGAGCGTCGGCGCGCACGACGTCGTCAAGGAGGTGCTGGCCGCGACCGGCGAGGTCCGGTTCGAGCGGATCGCGATGCAGCCCGGCCAGCCGCAGGGCTTCGGCGTCATCGACGGCGTCGCCGTCTTCACGCTGCCCGGCAACCCGGTGAGCGCCCTGGTGTCGTTCGAGCTGTTCGTCCGGCCGGCGTTGCGCCGGATGCGTGGCCTGACCGGGCCGGACCGGCCTCGTCCGGTCGTCACCGTGGCCGAGCGGTTCACCTCGCCGCCGGCGAAGCGCTCGTTCCTGCGGGTGCTGGTGGGCCGTGGCGCCGACGGTGGGCTGGTCGCCCACTCGGCCGGTGGGCAGGGCTCCCATCACCTGTCGGCCGCGGCCGGCGCGAACGCCCTGCTCGTCGTCCCCGAGGACGTGACCGTCGTCGAGCCCGGCGACCAGCTGACCGCCATCCTGCTCGCGGCCGACCCGGCCGACGACCTGCTGGCCGGCCTGGCGGTCGACGCCGTGCCCGCGAGCGCCGTGGCCTCGCTGGAGGCGAACGTCTAGATGGAGGCCCCCGCGCGGCTGACCCACGTCGACGAGACTGGCGCCGCCCGCATGGTCGACGTGTCGGCCAAGGACGTGACCCAGCGGGTGGCCACCGCCGGCGGCCGGCTGCTGGTCAGCCCCGCTGTGGTCGAGCTGCTGCGCGGCGCGGGGATGCCCAAGGGCGACGCGCTGGGCACCGCCCGGATCGCCGGGATCATGGGCGCCAAGCGGACGTCCGACCTGGTACCGCTGTGCCACCCGCTGCCGATCTCCGGGGTGAGCGTCGAGCTGACCGTGGCCGACGACGCGGTGGACATCGTCGCGACGGTGCGGACCACCGGGCGTACCGGCGTCGAGATGGAGGCGCTGACGGCCGTCGCGGTCGCCGGCCTGACGATGCACGACATGGTCAAGGCGGTCGATCCGGCCGCGGAGCTCACCGGCGTCCGCCTGTTGGCCAAGTCGGGCGGCCGCAGCGGAGACTGGCGTCGCGACGAGACGGCTGCGCCGGCCAGGGACGCTGCGCCGGCCAGGGACGCTGCGCCGGCCAGGGACAATGGGCCCGCCGGGGAGAATGACGCCGCGCCGGCCAACGGGAGGTCGGACGACCTTCGGGAGGAGACTGGGTGACCGGGCCGGCACAGGTGCCGACGGGCGCGCGGGCCAGCGTCGTCACCGTCTCCGACCGGGCGTTCGCCGGCACGTACGCGGACCGCTCCGGACCATTGCTCGCGGCCGGGCTCGTCGAGCTCGGCTTCGCCGTCGACGGCCCGGTCGTGGTGCCCGACGAGCGGGACCGGATCGTCGCCGCGCTGTGGGCGGCACTGTCCGCCGGCGCGGATCTCGTCGTCACGACCGGTGGCACGGGACTCGCTCCCCGCGACGTCACGCCGGAGGCGACCGCCGAGGTCGTCGAGCGGGACGTGGCGGGCATCGCCGAGGCGCTGCGGGCCGCGGGGCGGGACAAGGTGCCCACCGCGATGCTCTCGCGCGGCCGGGCGGGCGTCGTCGGCCGGGCGCTGGTGGTGAACCTGCCCGGCTCGACCGGCGGGGTGCGCGACGGCCTCGGCGTGCTCGGCGCGGTCGTCGGCCATGCCCTCGACCAGCTTCGCGGCGGCGACCACCGGCCGTCGGGCGGCCCCGGCCCTCAATCCCGGCGGCCGGACCCGAGCCAGTGAACCCGCCCGGCTGGCCCGCCCGGCTGGCCGACGGGCCGGTCGCGGTCCGCCCGCTGCGGATGCGCGACGGGCCAGCGTGGGTGGACGTGCGGCGGCGCAACGGGGACTGGCTCGCGCCCTGGGAGGCCACCCCACCGGGAATGACCGGGATCCGGGTCGGCTGGGCGCAGCGCCAGACTCTCGGCGTCTACAGCCAGATGCTGCGTGGGCTGCGCCGGGCGGCCAGGTCCGGCTCGGCGCTGCCGTTCGCGACCGTCTACGGCGGAGCGCTGGTCGGGCAGATCACCGTGTCGACCATCGTGCGCGGCGCGTTCAACAGCGGCCATGTCGGCTACTGGGTCGACCAGGGGCACGCGGGCCGGGGTATCACGCCGACCGCGCTCGCACTCGTCGTCGACCACTGTTTCGGCCCGGCGGGCCTGCACCGGTTGGAGGCGAACGTGCGGCCCGAGAACGCCGCGAGCCGCCGCGTGCTGGAGAAGCTCGGCTTCCGCGAAGAAGGCATGCACCGCCGATACCTCGCCATCGACGGGCAGTACCGCGACCACGTCGGCTACGCGCTCACCACCGAGGACGTCCCCGAGGGTCTACTGCATCGCTGGCATGCGACTCGTTCCGTCGAAAGACGGCCGTAGCCAAGGGTTCCCGGACGGCCTCGCCGCCCGGAGTGAGCCGCCGTATTTAGCCGACAGAGGTCCGCTGAACGTCGTGGGCGGCGCCGGCCGGCGTCTTCGCTTCCGGCTCGGTCAAACGCCAGGTGACGCGTCCCCGGTTGAGCGTCCGGACACCACGGAGTGCTTGACACGAGTCGCTGTTGCGCGACACGCGGTCTTGTGGTCGGTGACCGGACGGTTTTCCCTCACTAGCGTCAAGCTCGAAATCGGAAACCCACCACCTCCAGGCCGGCAGGACAAGCCGGCAGGTCGGTTGGTTCGACCGAGACCTGGGCAGTCCCCACCGGTGACGGGTCTCGCGCAGACGTCTGACAGACGAGGAAGGCGGCGGCACATGGCCGGCACTCCCGCGCTCCGTGCGCGTTCGGCGTCGCATTTTCGACGCCGGCACGGTTCGTGGGCGGCGGGCGGCGCGGCCCGCCCCCGCCGGGGGGGGCGGCCCCGCGGGGGGCGCGCCGTTCCCGGGGCAGCTGCCGCCGGGAACGGCGGCCGGAACCCGGTGATCTCCTCGTGAGCGCCCTTATCTGGCTCGCCATCGTTGGCGTTTGGGGATTCGTTCTCATCCCGATGTGGCTTCGGCGCCACGACGGCGCGCTGGAGCAGCGATCGGCAGACCGGTTCTCTACCGCGATGCGCGTACTTTCTCGCCGTGGCGGCCGCGCCCAGCCGGAACAGCAGACAGAGACCGACCTCGGAGACGGGCTGGCCGACGAGGACGACGAGGCGGACGACGCCGACGACCTCGAATCGACGATAGAGCTGCAGACGCGGCCCGCCGCTACCGCGGACGACGCGTCCGGCGGACGTCAGACGGCGGCAGCTCGCCCGGCCGGCGACCCGAGCGGGCCCATCGTGGCCCGCGCGGCTGCTGGCCCGGCGGTGCCCACCCGCGCCGACGTCGCCGCGCCCGGCCACGGCGCCGTCCCCGCGCGCCCGGCGGCCCGGTCTCAGGCCGTGGCCGGCGACGAGCGGGGCGAGCTGGACGAGACGGCGCACACGGTCGCCGTCGACGCGGCCCGGCCGGTGCCTCCGTCCCGGCCCGTCGACCCAGAGCGCCATGCCCTGTTGCGGCTGCGCCGGCAGCGGCTGTACGTGCTGCTCGCCGCCGTGCCGGTCACCGTCGGCCTGGCCGTCGGGCTGGCCGGGATGTGGATCGTCGTGCAGGCCCTCGTCGACGTCGGCCTCGGCGCCTACGTCGCCCACCTGCGGCGTTCCGCGCGGACCGAACGCCGGCTGGCCGCGTCGCGAGCCGCCCGTGACCGGCGGATCGCCGCGGATCGCGCCGCGCGCCGATCGATCTGGCCTGGCCCGGCACACGACTCTGCCGGGGTGCCCGGCGCTCGGACGGCGACCAGCCCGGCCCGGGCGACGTCGCCGGCCGCGTCCCAGCAGGGGCGCCAGGGCCGCTCCGGGGACACCGTCACCGCGGCGCCCGCGGGCCGGCCGCACGTGTCGGCGGGAGGCCGGTCCGCGTCGTCTCCCGAGTACGCGCCCGTCCGCCTCTCCGACGAACGTGGGACCCCGCTGTCCTCGGAGGAGCTGGCCACGGCGCGGGCCGAGACCGTCGAGCTCGCGGCCACGTCGCCGGCGATACCGGTCGCCCCGGAGCCGGTCGCGGTGGACGACGTGTACACCAACAATGTGCGGGTGACGGCCGCCCGGCCGGCCGGGCGGCCGACGGTCCGCCCGCCGACGTCGCGGCCCGGCCGGGTCCAGGTCAACCCGCCCGGCACCCATGGCGGTCTCACCGCGCCCCCGCAGCCCGCGGCGGCCGCGCCCGCGGCGACCCCGCCAGCCGCGCCCGGCATGCCTGGCACGCCGGAGGAAGGCACCCCGACCGACGCCGAAGTCGCCGCGATCCGCCTCCTGCGTCCTGCCGTCGGCAACTAGCCGCGTCCCGCCGCGTCGTCGGGTCTGGGCCGGTCTGGCGAACTCGGCCCGCTGGCATGATCGCCGTCGCAGCCCTCCACTGGTCACGAAACCACCGCGGCAATGGCCACCGGGACCCTGCTGGCTTGTTCTGGCCCGGAGTCCGCGCGAGTCCTTCGTGATGGTGGCTGATCTCGCCAGTGGTCGACCACGAGGTAGGGCTGGAGCCTCACAAGGCCTCCCCGTGATCGGGAAGTCGGCGCGCGCCGCCCGGTCCCGCGTCGCGCGGGCCACCGCGCTGTTCTTGGGCCGAGGCCAACCTCGTCAGATGCGGGCCTCCGCGATCGCCGGGGCCGCCTGTGACGAGCGTCGCGCCCGGGTGCGGGAGGTGACCGGGGAGGCGCTCAGGGCCGCCGGGAATTCGTGCGTATCCGGCATACCGCTCCCGGGTGGCTCCGGCATCTGGCGTGCTTCGCGGCGTCTCGGGTGGTTCGTGGCGGGCACGGCGCGCCCGTCCCGTCGAGAGGCGACAGCTGCGGCTGTGCATAATGGAACCGTGACCCACCGTGTGCGGCCCAGCCTCGCGCCACTCGGCGCCGTGGCAAGCGCGCCCTGTCCGCGGTGTTGTCGTTGTCGACGCCCTCGCGTCCGCTGACGCCCGCGCTCTGATCATCATCGCGGCGCCGTCCTAGCGCCGCCGGCCCCGTCCTGGGGCCGACCCGGCGGGGCGCGAGGGGTTTCGAAGCATCTGACGTAGACCGCCCCCTTCCGCGTGTCCTACCCGTCCTTGCGGGCCGGGCAGCCGGATCGGAGTCGTTCCGGACGGACGCGTCGGCCGACCTGCGATCTCGACCGGTCCGAGCCGATCCAGGCATGCCCTGGGGCCGTCGTCACGTCGAGCCGAAAGCCCGGTCCTTCACCGCGAGCCCTGCTGCTGGGGCCCGTCGCGGCGTTGCCCGAGCCGTTCGGTGACGTGGCCCGGCCGCCGGCCAGAGTGCCGGTCTCCCGGGGTCGGGTCCCAAGGAGCCGAGTCCCAGGACCGGGGCAGCCGTGGTCGCCCACCCACCATCGAAAGGCAGTCGCCGTGACGTTCGAAGCCTGGCTTGGCCGGCTGCGGAACGACGGATACCTGCTCTGCCCGGCCAGCACCGCCGTTCCGGTGGAACTGCGCGCCGTGCGTCCGGACGGCTGGGGCGTGCACCTGCGCTGCCGCGGCGTCCACGTCCGCCTCGGTCTCTACCGGCCCGGCCGCCCGGCCTGGCAGGTGCCGCTGCGTGACCGCCACGTGATCCCCGAGGAGACCCTGGAGCTGTGGGAGCACCGTCCGCTGCGCCAGGCGGCCGATACCGGTGCCGGCCTGCCCGCCGGGACCAGGATCGTCTTCACCGGCGCCGAGGACCTTCCCGACCACCAGCTGGTCTTCGACGGCTCCAGGGAGCACGGCTGGCGCGGCCACGAGGCCGGCCTGCTCCGCGCCGGCGCCGCGGCCGAGATCTTCGCGACGCTGCTCGCCGCGGCCGAACCCGAGCTCGACCGCTGGCGCCCGTCGGCGGCCAGCGCCGGCGGCCTGCGGCTGTCGTCGGCCTCGCTGTCGGCGGCTGAGGCCGGCCCGCGCAGGGGCGCCGCGGTCCCGTCCGCGCGCGTCGCCGCTTCGGCGCGGCCAACCGTCGCGGCGGGTGCCGACCAGGCCCGACCCTGACCGGTGTGCCCTGGAAAATCCCAGTCCGCCCCGCCCCCACACCACGTTGCCCGTCCTGTAAGCTGCGAAGTGCTTCAGGGGGTGTAGCTCAGCCTGGTAGAGCGCCTCCCTCGCACGGAGGAGGCCAGGGGTTCGAGTCCCCTCACCTCCACCAAAGTCGCCAAGTTCGAAACATGATCTTGGCTGATTTGGACCCCTGGAGATGACACGCCGTTCGGGTGAACCCCGGGCGGCGTTTTGCTGTCCCCTTGGAGGGGCCGGTCACAGGGTGGGTTCGCCATGGTTTGTGCCGAGGATTGTGGGTCTGGCCGGTCGGTGCCGGCTGAGGCGCTCTCGGCGCTCAAGGCCGCGAGGATCAGCGGATGGCGGGATCTCGCTCGGACTTCGTCGGCACGCCGGTCTGGCGCTGGGCGGGGCGGCTCGCTGGGGCACTAGGCGCGGTCAGAGCTACGAGCGCCGTGAGGAAGAGCAGGCCTTCGACGATGAGACTGACCACGCCTAGTGGCTCGCTCCAGGCGCCCTTGTCATCGGTGTACCCGGGTAGCCCGGGCCCGCGTGACAGGACGTATCCGACGAAGGGGCCGAGGCCGACGCCGGCCGCGAGTAGCCAGGCTGTACGGTCCGGCCGAGTGAGCAGGAGCCAGGCGGTGACGAGGCCGGCGATTTCCAGAAAGACATATCCGACCTGTACATAGCCAGGCGTCTTGTCGAAAGAAAACCAATTCTGATCCTCGAGGTGGATGACTGCGGTCACGACGCACAGGGCGGCGGCGAAACCTGGGCTCGGCCGCCGTCCGTGCGCCTTGCGCGGATGGGGTGAAATCGGCATTTCGAGTCTCCTCCAGCTGTGTCGCGCCCTAATGGCTGGCTGCCCGGACAGGTGTGTGGCCAGCGGCATCGTATTTGGTGGATCCCGGCTGTCCCTGCGCCGAGGACCAGCGTGTTGCGCCCGGGACCCTGGGGTCCCGAATGCCTTTATACGGTGCGTGCCAATGCCTTTCCGCCGGTATTCAGACCGTCGCGTGAAGGAGATCGTCGAGCCGTCAAGGTGATGCGGCCTGCGGTATTCAAGTTGCCGGCGTGAGGCGGGTCTGCCTGGTCATGGCGCCCTGCTCGCGGCGAGCGCCTGCTTCATTCGGGCCGTTGCGCTGCCGCAGGCGGTGGACGGGCGCCACTCCGTACGGCGTCGTCCGCCCGCGTCAGGAGATCCTCCGCAGGCGCAGGGCCAGGCGTGGGCAGCTTTCGACGGCGCGGTCGGCGTGCGCGGCGAGTCGCGGGGGGACCGGGATCTCGCGCGTCGGGCGGGCGCCGCCGGGCGCGCCGTGGCGAGCGGCTGTGGCTCTGGCGGCGTCCTCGTGCGAGATCGGGTAGCCCCACCGGTCCTGGGTGAGCAGTTCGGGGAGCAGCTCGACGCACCAGCCGCGGCCGTCGCAGGCCGTCCAGTCGATGGCCAGGCTCAGGTCGATGGCCATGGTTGCCGCCCTTTCCTTCGTGCTGTCGGCTTCCCGGCCGTTTCTGACGCCGGCCCTGGTGCGTCGGGCGGGCCCCCCCCCCCGGGGGGGGGGGGCGCGGGGGGGGGGGCCGGGGGGGGGGCGCCCCCGAGCCAGGCGATGGTTCGTTCGATCTTCCAGCGGTGTCGGCCGAGTCTCTCGGTGGACTCGATGCCGCGGCGTGC
>NZ_JADWYX010000108.1 GCF_016786355.1 Frankia sp. AgB1.9 | reverse complement strand
CCCAGCCACCCCAGCCGCCGCCGCCCCAGCCGCCCCAGCCGCCGCCGCCCCAGCCGCCGCCACCCCAGCCGCCGCCGCCCCAGCCGCCGAAGCCGCCGACGCCGACGAAGCCGTACCCGGTGAGGTCGCGGAAGGACCCGGCGTCCTGGAGGGTCGGGGCCTGATACGTAGCCTTCATGATGATTTCCTCCCCCTGTATGTGCGCTCCTAGGCGCCCTCGGCCGAACAAGTCGACGGCCACCGGCTAAGTGCCGACGCGTCGATCAGGCGCAATAACCGCCCGCATCCGACCAGTCACTAGCCTCCCACCCGAGGATTCATCCGCCGTCCATTACTCAGCGTGCACATGCCTCGACGGCTCCAAGCATCACGAATCCTTCGACGATGGGAATGGTCGTCGCGGGCTACCGTCCGAGACCGACCGGTTACCAGCGTGCCACCGGTCGGTTCACCGAGGGTTCAGCACGCTGCGCAGAGCCCGCCGTTACCAGCAGGTTGAGGGCGAACCGCCCAGGACCCGGCGAACCTGATGCTCGGGGACGGCACCGGACGTACGCTCTGCCCCGCAGGGCGATTTCCGCCGGCTTCCTCCGCCCGATTTCCGGCCACGCCCGGGATGACCACGTTCGGTGCCGATCTCCCGATCGGCGCGGAAACGACGGTTCCCTGCCCCGCCGACGCCGAGGCTCGTCGCGGCAGGCGCGGTCGCCGGCAGCGGACACGGAAGGCGCGGGCACCCATGCCGATGATGTGCGCGGTGGCTTTTTCCCCTCGCGGGAAGCTCTACTACGCCGATCCCGGGTCACTCGCGCCGAAGGTCGGCGACCGGGTGCTCGTCCCGACCGACGACGGCGCCGAGGTGGCCACCTGCATGTGGGCGCCGCAGTGGGTCAGCGAGGACATCGGGCACCTGCCGGTACTCGTGGGGCTCGCCGCCGACCAGGACGTGGAGCGCGAGGCGGCCTCGCGGCGGCGACGCGCCCAGGCGAGGGTCGCCGCCAGACGGCTGGTCCGCGACCACGGGCTCCCAATGAAGATCGTCGGAGTCGACCACGTCAGCTCCTCGGACACCTTCACGATCTACTTCACCGCCGAGGGGCGGGTCGACTTCCGCGCGCTCGTCCGTGACCTCAACCGGACGTTGGACACCCGGGTCCACCTACGCCAGCTGTCCGCGCGCGACAGCGCGAAGCTTCAGGGCGGAATCGGCTCGTGTGGCCGCGACCTCTGCTGCTCGACATTCCTCACCGACTTCGAGCCGGTGAGCATCCGGATGGCAAAGGACCAGAACCTGGCCCTGAACCCGTTGAAGATCAGCGGCGCCTGCGGGCGGCTGATGTGCTGCCTGCGCTACGAGCACCCGCTGTACGAGGAGTTTGCCGCCGCGGTCCCGGCGGTCGGCGCGAAGGCTCGCACTCCCGACGGCCCCGGCCGGGTGATCGCCCACGACGTACCGCGCCAGCAGGTCGTCGTCGCGCTAGACGCGGGGGGCCGCAAGGCCTGCGACCGGTCCGACGTCTGTTCGTCCCGCCGCGCACACGACGCCGCCTACCCGGCGACCGCGTCCTCCGGCTGCGACTCCGCCGTCCTCGCCGGTCCGGATCCCGGCCACGTCGACCCCGGCGCCGGCGCCGACCAGGTCAGTGCCGGCTCGGCTGAGGGCGTCCCGGCGGAGGTCGTAGACCCGGGTTCACGGCCCGGCGAAGCAGGCACGACCAAACGGCCCGACGCGGAAACCGCGGCGGGCCAGAGCGATCCGGGCGCGATGGCCCAGACCGACTCGGGCGAAGGGGGTCACCATCGGATTCGCCGGCGGCGCTCCCGGCCCGCTGACCCCGCCTAACCTCGGACAGCCCTCATCTGGGGACCCCGTCCTGCCTGACCGGCCGGCGGCGCCCCCAGATCAGGGCCAGCGATCAACGGATCACGGGTCGAAGCGGTAGCCCATGCCGCGCAGGGTGGTGACGAGGCGACGCTGCGGGGGCCGCCCCTCGACCTTCGTCCGGACCCGCCGGACGTGCTCGGTCACCGTGGCCGGGTCCTGGAAGCGCGTGCCCCAGACCTGCTCCAGCAGCTCCTCGCGGCTGAAGACGCGGCGCGGGTGCCGGGCGAGGAAGGCCAGCAGCTCGTACTCGCGGGCGGTCAGATCGATCCGCTCGCCGGCGACGGCCACCTCCCGGGCGCGCAGGTCGATCGACACGTCGCCGTAGATCAGCGGCTCGTTGCCGTCCCCGGACCGCTGCGGCGGTGCCTCCACCGGACGGCGGCGCAGCCGGGCCCGAACCCGGGCGACCAGCTCGCGCAGCGAGTACGGCTTGACGACGTAGTCGTCGGCCCCGAGCTCGAGGCCGACCACCCGGTCGACTTCCTCGGCCCGGCCGGTGAGCATGATCACCGGGACCTCGCTCGTCTGCCGCAGCCGGCTGAGCACGGCAAAGCCGTCCATGCGCGGCATCGCGACGTCGAGCACGACCAAGTCGATCTCTGTGGTCTGGAACAGGCGAAGCGCGGTCTCGCCGTCCGCCGCCTCCAGAACGCGGTATCCGAAACGTTCCAGACTGCGCGCGAGTGCGACGCGCGATGCTTCGTCGTCCTCGGCGACGAGGAGCGAGGCTCCCCGCGTCGTCGTCGCGACTGCTTCCCCGGTCATGCCGAAACCCTACGCAACCTCTCCGGTGCCACTGCGAGCGGGGTCGCATTTGACGAAATTCGGGCCACGGAACGGGCCGCTTCGACACGCGCTCGTAACCGGACCAAAGCCTCCGGTCACCAAATCCTCACCTGTACCCCTAGCCGCCCATCAGTCCGTCACCACACGATCCGGAAGCCCAACGCGAAATCCGCGCTCGCAGGCACCCTAGGAGCACACACAGACACCACCTGCCCCCCGGACGCCGTACGCGCTCCCAACCAGGCACCGAGCCGGCAGACGCAGACGACCAGCCAAGCCCCGCCGCGCCCCGCGGGCCGGGTGTCCCTCCGTGCGCCACAGGAAGAGGGGCAGGACGGAGAGGCAGGTGCCGGCGCCGGCCGGAGCCACCGAAGGGGCCACGTGCGTTCCGCGGAACGCGGAGATCATCCACCGGGCCGGAGGAGCTCGACCACCCCAGTCCGCCACCCTTCAACCGGTCTCTGCGTTCCGCGGAACGCAGAGACCGATCGCCTGGCCGGAGGAGCTCGACCACACCGGACCGTGGCCCTGGCCGGGCTCGCGAGCGGATCTCCCCGCGGCCCGAACCACCCGACCGAGCCGGTGCCCAGCGGGCACCGTTTACCCCCGAGGCGCACCGGTCAGCAGGTCATCCCATCTGGCATACTCGGAGCCGCGCCAACCAGTAGGTCCTGCTGGTGCGCACGCCGAAGTAGCTCAGTGGCAGAGCAATCGCCTCGTAAGCGATAGGTCGCGGGTTCAATCCCCGCCTTCGGCTCAGACCCCCTCTGACCAGGGCCTTCGCCCGTCACGTCTGCCCGTCTTCTTGATCGCTGTTTTCGCCCTCTGGTGGCTACGAAACAGCGCCGGAGACGACCACCAGAGGGTTGAAACAGCGATCATGGGGCGGCCGCCGTGCTCGTCAAGGTCGAGCGCGGACGTCACGCGCGGTCAGCGGCTCACGAGCGGGCCGAGCCAGGGCACTGACGCGCAGGCGGCGTCGAGGGTCTCGTCTTCCGTCGGGTACTGCCACCCTGAGAAGTAGCTGACCGGCGTCCACCTGCCCATGTCTTCTGGGTCCCGGCGGAACTCCTCGAACCCGAAGGTCCCCTCGGGGCGTCTGAAGATGTCGACGCAGCGATCGGCCTCGGCCGTCTGGTGGCTGGCGAGAACCAACCACGATCTGTCGAGTCGCGACGACATGGCCGGATTGTAAGTCGCCTCGCTCGCCGGCCGGGCCAGCCAGCCGGCCCCGCGCCAGCCGCGCCGCGCCCGCCACGACAGCCACGACAGGCCACAAAGGCCCGAGACATCGAGAAGGCCCCGGCTGGTTCGCGAACCTGCCGGGGCCTTGCGATGTGGCGGCCCGGCCGGGCCGCGGGGGTTCAGGCGGTCTCGGTCTCCGCTTCGGGCTCGACCTCGTCGACGACAGGGGCGTGCTCCGCCCCGTCGGTCTCCAGGCGCTTGATCGACGCGAGGATCTCACGCTCGGCGTCGGCGCGGCCGACCCAGCTGGCGCCCTCGACCGACTTGCCGGGCTCGAGGTCCTTGTAGACCTCGAAGAAGTGCTGGATCTCCAGCCGGTCGAACTCCGGCAGGTGGCGGATGTCGCGCAGGTGCTCCTGGCGGATGTCGGCCACGGGCACGCACAGGACCTTGTCGTCCGGGCCCTTCTCGTCGGTCATCTGGAACATGCCGATCGTGCGGCAGCGCACCAGGCAGCCCGGGAAGGTCGGCTCCTCCAGCAGCACGAGCGCGTCCAGCGGGTCACCGTCGCGGCCGAGCGTGCCCTCGATGAACCCGTAGTCGGACGGGTAGTGGGTCGAGGTGAACAGCATCCGGTCGAGCCGGATCCGCCCCGTGTGGTGATCCATCTCGTACTTGTTGCGCTGCCCCTTGGGGATCTCGATGGTCACGTCGAACTCGAGGTCCACGCCGCTCCCTGTCTCCTTCTTATTGACAGCCGAGCCCCGAATGGGCGCGGCTTCTCTCCGGTCGGCCGGTTTCCGCGGGTCGGATTCCGGCTTCGGTGCCCGGTCGGCCCAGGACCGACCTGCGTTCGCCCGGCGGCGACCAGAACAAGCCGTCTGATCACACCAGGTTCGTGAATCGTGCCTTCGTCCAGTGTCGACGGACATCGGACCGTCCGCAGCTCCGGCGATGTGGCCTACCCCACCCTGAGGCTCCGACCTCGGTGCCCGGCCCACCCGACCGCCGCCGCGGTCACCTCTTCATAACCTTCAGTACCTGTTCCACGGGCGGTTGGCCCCGGAACCTCTGTTAGTCGGCGTTCCAGGTCCAGCCCCCGCCGATATCCTGCCGGAGCGCCCGGACCGGCCACACACGAGCCCGCCTGGGATATCCCAGCCAAAGGTCATCGAACGGGCCGCCCCGCCAGCCGGACCGCAGCGAGCGCCCGTAGGCTCCATCCGTGACAGCAGGTGCCCGGGTCGGCGGCCTCACCGCGCTGGCCGGCGCGCTGCTCGCCGGATCGCTGACGATCTCTCCCGGGCCCGGAGGAGACAAGGCGCCCGGCCCGACGGTACCCCCCGTCAGCGCGGCGCCTCTGCCAGGCCTGGCCGCGAACCGTCCACTTCCGGACCCGACCGAGCTTTCCGGCCGCCTGGCCGGGCCACTCGCGAACCCGCTGCTGGGCAGCCCGGCGGGCCTGGTGGTCGACGGCCTGACGGGAAAGGTCCTGTTCGACCAACGGGCCTCGGTGCCGACCGCGCCCGCGTCGACGCTGAAGACCGCCGTGGCCACCGCCGCGCTGCGCACCTTCTCCGCCGGCACCCGGCTGACGACCCGGGTGGTCTACCTGCCGCCCCCCGCCGGACCGGCCCCGTCGGGCGCCGCCGTCCGCCAGGGCGGCACGCTCTGGCTGGTCGGCGCGGGCGACCCGACGCTGACCGCCGCGACCGACCCGGCCGGCTACCCGGCCAGCATCAGCGCGAAGCTCTCGGACCTGGCCGCCCAGGTCCACGTCGCGGGGATCACCTCCGTCAGCCGGCTGATCGGCGACGGGACGCTTTTCCAGGGCCCGGCGACCGCGCCCGGCTGGAAGGACGTCTACGTGGCCGAAGGTGACGTCACGCCGGTCTCGGCGCTGGAAGTCGACGCCGGCCGGCCCACCCCGGGGGCGATCGGGCCCAGAACCGGCACCCCGGACGCCGCCGCGGCCGCCGCGTTCGCGGCCGCGCTGCACACGGCCGGGGTCGCCGTGGGCGGCCTGGGCACGGGGCCGGCCGACCCCGCGGCGAAGACGGTCGCCACGGCCGTGAGCCCCCCGGTCCCGGTGCTGGTCGAGCGGATGCTGACCGACTCGGACAACGACATCGCCGAGAGCCTCGGCCGGCTCGTCGCGCGCGCCCACGGGCTGCCGCCGACGTTCGCCGGTGCCACCGCCGCTGTCGGAAAGGTGCTGACGCAGCTCGGTATCGACACCGCGGGGATGTCACTGGCCGATGTGAGCGGCCTGTCGGTCACGGACGCGATCATGCCGAGGACGCTGGTGTCGATCCTGCGGACCGCGACGCTGCCCGGCCATCCTGAGCTGCGCCCGCTGATCACCGGCCTGCCGATCGCGGGATTCTCCGGCACGCTCGGCGACCGTTATGGCGGCACCGACACCGCGCCGGCCGCCGGCGACGTGCGGGCGAAGACCGGCAGCCTGAGCACCGTCACCAGCCTCGCCGGGCAGCTCGTCGACGCGGACGGCCGGCTGTTGCTGTTCGGCTTCTTCGCGCCGGTCAACGAGTCGACGGCCGCGAAGGCGAGCCTCGACCGGGTGGCCGCGGCCCTCGCCGGCTGCGGCTGTTCCGCCGGCCGGCCGACGGCCGCCACGACCGCCACGACCGCCGCCACGACCGCGACCACCGCGCCCGCCCAGCCCGACAAGGGCGGCCCACCCGACAAGGGCGGCCAGCCGCAGGCAGCCACCCAGCGCGGGCACTGACCGCGCCCACGGCCGGCGCCTGGCGCGATGACACGGACCGGAGCCCGACGAATCGGCGGGGTGGCGGTTCTCAAGATCGAATAGCCCCGAGCGGGTAGCGTGGAGGCCGTGGTGGACGCGCAGCCCCAGGACAGCGAACCCGAGGACAAGCGGCCCGACGACGGGCAACACGCGGACCAGCAGCCCGTCGACTGGGATCTGGCGGTCGCGACGGCCCGCAAGCTGGTCCGGCCCGGCCCACAGCTCACCCGCGCCGAGGCCGACGAGGTCGTCAGCAGCCTGCGCAGGCTCGCGGTGGACGCCGAGCGGCATGTCGAGGACTACACCCACCTGCGGCCGGCCGCCGCGGTGACGCCGATCGCCGTCGTCGACCGGCCCGAATGGGCCCGTTCCAACGTCGCCGGCCTTCGCATGATCACCACTCCGCTGCTCGACCGGCTGGCCGACAACGCCAAGGGCTCGCTGTCGACGGCCGTCGGCCGCCGCGTCACCGGCGTGCAGCTCGGCTCGGCGCTCGCCTACCTCGCGGGCAAGGTTCTCGGTCAGTACGAGGTCTTCCTCCCGCCCGAGGAGTACGGGCCGACCGCCACGCCGGCGCGGTCCGACTGGGCCGACGGCGCGGGCCCGGTGGGTCGGCTGAGCCTGGTCGCGCCGAACATCGCGCACGCCGAGCGCCAGCTGGGCGTCGTCCCGCGTGACTTCCGGCTCTGGGTCTGCCTGCACGAACAGACCCATCGCAGCCAGTTCACCGCCGTGCCGTGGCTGCGCGCCCACCTCGAGTCCGAGATCGGAGCCTTCATCGAGGCCACCGACCTGGACCCGGACGTGCTCGCGGACCGGCTGCGCTCGGCCGTCGGAGCGCTGCGCGGCGCCGTGCGCGACCGCGGCCCGGACGCCCCGAGTGTCGTCGAGGCACTCCAGACGCCGGCCCAACGGGCGGTGCTCGACCGGTTGCAGGCACTCATGACGCTGCTCGAAGGTCACGCCGACCAGGTGATGGACGCCGTCGGCCCGCAGGTGGTCCCGACGGTCGCCGACATCCGCGCGAGGTTCGACACCCGTCGCTCCGGCGGCTCGCCGCTGGACCGGTTCGTGCGCCGCCTGCTCGGCCTGGACATGAAGCTGCGCCAGTACCGGCAGGGCGGTGCGTTCGTGCGCGCGGTCGTCGCCGAGGCGGGCGTCGACGGGTTCAACCTGGTCTGGCAGTCGCCCGCGACCCTGCCGAGCCAGGCCGAGATCGCCGACCCAGGAGCCTGGATGGCTCGCGTCCTGGGTAGCCGTCCGTCCATCTCCGCCTAGGTGCCGCGGGTGACCGGTTCCGCGAGCCCCGCCAGCGGGCAGCGGATCCACCCGTCGGGATCGCCGGCGCCGGCCGTGGCCGCCATCCGGCTGGCCGTGCGGCACGCCGTCGCCGACCTGCCGCCCGGAGCGCTGGTGCTGGTCGCCTGCTCGGGGGGACCGGACTCGCTGGCGCTGGCCGCCGCCACGGCGTTCGTCGCGCCCCGCCGCGCCCTGCGCGCCGGGCTGCTGACGGTCGACCACGGCTGGGACGGCGCGTCCGACCAGCGGGCCGAGTCCGTCGTCGCGCAGGGCCGGGCGCTGCGGTTGGACCCGGTGGAGCTGTTGGTCGCACATTCGGCCCGATCCGAGGGAGCCGCCCGGGACGCCCGGCGGGCGGCGCTCGCGACCGCCGCCGAACGGTTGGGCGCCGCCGCGCTCCTGCTCGGCCACACCCTGGACGACCAGGCCGAGACCGTGCTGCTGAGGCTGGCCCGCGGCGCCGGAGCCCGCTCGCTGGGAGCCATGTCGCCCCGCGACGGCCTGCTGCGCCGGCCACTGCTGGGACTGCGCAAGGAACAGACGAGGGCCGCCTGCCGCGCCGAGGGGCTCGACGCGTGGGAGGACCCGACGAACGCGGACGCGACGTTCGCCAGAGCCCGCGTCCGGCATGCCCTGCTGCCGGCGCTGGAGGATCAGCTCGGTCCGGGCATCGCCGAGTCGTTGTCACGCAGCGCCGACCTGCTGCGCGCCGACGCCGAGGCGCTCGACGCGCTGACGGATGACGCGTATGCCGAGGCCACCGCCATTTCGCCGGCCGGGGATGGTTCGGTCGAGCTCGCCGTCGAGGCGCTCGGGTCGTTACCCAGCGCGCTGCGGACCCGGGTGCTGCGCCGGGCCGCGCTCGCGCTGGGCGCTTCGGCGTCCGCGCTGCGCGCCGAGCACGTCTGGGCGATGGAGGAGCTGGTGACCCGGTGGCGCGGGCAACAGCCGGTCCCGCTGCCGTCCGGCGTCACCGCTCGGCGTCGAGGTGACAGGATCAGCGTGGCCGGACCGGGCGAGACCAGGTCCGGGCGCCGCGGGACGGCGGACGGTGGCGACGCTGCGTCAGGGCCGACCGGCCCGCGACCATCGCCGCGCCGGCCTGACGCCGCGCGGCCCGACGCCGAGGAGGGCAGGCCGGTGAGCCAGGCCGAAGTCAGCGCACCCGACTCGAGCACACCCAGCGCGGGGAGCGCCCCTCGAACGGCCCGAACGGCCGCCGACACGCCACCCTGGCACGACGGGGACATCGGTGAGGTCCTCGTCAGCGAGGAGGAGATCGCCACCCGCATCGCCGCGCTCGCCGCGCAGGTCGACGCCGACTACGCCGGGCGTGAGCTGCTGCTGGTGGGCGTGCTCAAGGGCGCGGTCATGGTCATGGCCGACCTCTCGCGGGCGCTGCGTACCCCAGTGACCATGGAGTTCATGGCCGTGTCGTCCTACGGCTCGGCGAGTTCGTCGTCCGGGGTGGTCCGCATCCTCAAGGATCTGGACCGGTCGATCGAGGGACGCGACGTGCTGGTCGTCGAGGACATCATCGACTCCGGGCTGACCCTGTCCTGGCTGCTGAAGAACCTGCGTTCGCGCAACCCGGGCTCGCTTGAGGTGCTGGCGCTGTTCCGGAAGCCGGAGGCCATCACCGTCGACGTGGACGTCCGATATGTCGGTTTCGACATACCGAGCGCCTTTGTGGTCGGTTACGGCCTCGACTATGCCGAGCACTACCGAACCCTGCCGTTCGTCGGGACTCTCACCCCCGAAGCAATCGCCCGTGGTCCCCGCCCCTCCTGACCGGCGGCTCCGCGTGGCCCCGCCCCGCTTGGGAAGGCTGCCCTCAGTGCTCCGAACCTCCCAGATCGGCGGCAGCGCGAACCCGCCACGGACCCGACCTAGATTCGCTCCGACCCGAGACTTCCGGGTGCCAGGACAGCAAGGGCTGGGCAGCAGGCACTGCGCCCGACCAGGCGGAGCCGGCGAAGGGCGCTCCGTGCCCGGTTCCGGCCGATCGCCGTCGGAACACGGCGGGCTGGCGAACCGTTCCTCACCTGTACGCGTGGGTGACATGCGCGTGCCGGCGGTACCCTCGGCACAAGGGAATCCCGATCGAGGGCAGCACACACGTCAGGAGGGTGGAGCGCGCGTGTCCAGCGCTCCAGGCAGATGACTCCAAGAAGAATCTTCCGCGGCTGGGTGGTCCTGGCTCTCCTGGTCCTGCTTGTGATCTTCCTGACGACCAACGTGTTGTCGGGTCCCAAGGAGTACAGCAAGGAGAACCTGCACGATATCCAGGCCAAGATCGCTGCTGGCCAGGTCAAGAGTGCCACGATCGAGGACTCCAAGCAGATAGTCCAGATCACGACCAAGGACGACAAGAAGTACGAGTCGAGCTACGTCACCAACCAGGCGGTCTCGCTGGCCGCCGAGTTGAACGACAAGAACGTCCCGTACGAGGTCAAGGTCGAGCGCAGCAACGTCCTGGTCTCGCTGCTACTCAACCTGCTACCTCTCGTGCTCGTGGTCGCGTTGTTCCTGTTCCTGATGAACCAGATGCAGGGCGGCGGCAACCGCGTGATGAACTTCGGCAAGTCCAAGGCCAAGCTGGTCAACAAGGACACACCGAAGACGACCTTCGCGGACGTGGCCGGCGCCGACGAGGCACTGGAGGAACTCCAGGAGATCAAGGAGTTCCTGGAGAATCCAGGAAAATTCCAGGCCATCGGGGCCAAGATCCCCAAGGGCGTGCTGCTGTACGGCCCACCGGGCACCGGTAAGACGCTGCTGGCCCGCGCGGTCGCCGGCGAGGCTGGCGTCCCGTTCTACTCGATCTCGGGCTCCGACTTCGTCGAGATGTTCGTCGGTGTCGGCGCGAGCCGGGTCCGCGACCTGTTCGAGCAGGCCAAGGCGAACGCGCCGGCGATCATCTTCGTCGACGAGATCGACGCCGTCGGCCGGCACCGTGGCGCAGGCCTCGGCGGTGGCCACGACGAGCGCGAGCAGACGCTCAACCAGCTGCTCGTCGAGATGGACGGCTTCGACGTCAAGGGCGGCGTCATCCTGATCGCCGCGACCAACCGGCCGGACATCCTCGACCCGGCGCTGCTGCGCCCGGGCCGGTTCGACCGGCAGATC
Organism: Frankia sp. AgB1.9; assembly: GCF_016786355.1. Classification (GTDB taxonomy): domain Bacteria; phylum Actinomycetota; class Actinomycetes; order Frankiales; family Frankiaceae; genus Pseudofrankia. Next base: position 21,073 of record NZ_JADWYX010000108.1, on the reverse strand, counting down.
GTCGTCGACCGCCCGGACCTGCTGGGCCGCGAGGCGATCCTCAAGGTGCACGCCAAGGGCAAGCCGATCGGCCCGGACGTCGACCTGCTGGTCATCGCCCGCCGTACGCCCGGCTTCACCGGCGCGGACCTCGCGAACGTGCTGAACGAGGCGGCGCTTCTCACCGCTCGCGGGGACCAGAAGCTGATCTCCTCAGAGCTGCTGGAGGAGGCGATCGACCGCGTGCTCGCCGGCCCGGAGCGCAAGACCCGGGCGATGAGCGACAAGGAGAAGAAGCGGATCGCCTACCACGAGGGCGGACACGCCCTGGTGGCACACGCGCTGCCGAACTCCGACCCGGTCCACAAGATCACCATCCTGCCCCGGGGCCGGGCGCTCGGCTACACGATGCAGCTCCCGCTGGAGGACAAGTACCTGTCCACCCGGTCGGAGATGCTCGACAAGCTGGCGGTGCTGCTCGGCGGCCGGACCGCGGAGGAAGTCGTCTTCCACGAGCCGACCACCGGAGCGAGCGACGACATCGAGAAGGCGACCCAGATCGCCCGCGCGATGGTCACCCAGTACGGCATGTCCGACAAGCTGGGCGCGCTGAAGTTCGGCGCCGAGTCGGGTGAGGTGTTCCTCGGCCGTGAGGTCGGACACCAGCGCGACTACTCCGAGGCCGTCGCCGGCGAGATCGACAACGAGGTCCGCAAGCTCATCGAGGCCGCGCACGACGAGGCCTGGGAGGTGCTGAACACCTACCGCGACGAGCTGGACAACCTCGTCCTACGGCTGATGGACACCGAGACCCTCAGCAAGGACGACGTGCTGGAGACCTTCGCCACCGTTCAGAAGCGGCCGGTTCGCGGCTTCTACACGGGCGTCGGCCGACGGGTACCGTCGGATCGTCCACCCGTGCAGACCCCTGCCGAGCTGGGTCTGGTCGCGTCCGACGTGGCCGACCTGGTCAAGGGCAACGGGAACGGAAACGGTCACCCGACCGGTAACGGCTCGCCAGGCCTCAACAAGCCGGCGGCCGCTCCTGGGCAGGGTGCCGACACCGGCCACGGCCCGGTCTCCGGGCCCGTCAACGGCCCGACCGGGCCGGCCGGGCCACCGGCCGCGCCCCCGCCGGATGCCCCGCGGATCTCGAACCCGTGGGCGCCCCCGGTGTGGCCGAACGACGACGAAAGGAAACGCAGTTGACGTCCGAAACCGACCTCCTGTCCGCCGACCTCGACCACCTCGATGACGAGGGCGGTTCGGCGGCAGGAACTGGGTCAGGTTCCGGCGCCGCCGTCGCGGAGTTCCGGCCGGGCAACGGCCGGGTACGCCCGTTCGACCACGACCGCGTCGCAGCGGCGGTGCGTGAGCTGCTGATCGGCATCGGCGAGGACCCGGACCGGGAGGGCCTGCGCAAGACGCCCGACCGGGTCGCCCGCGCCTATGCGGAGGCGGTCGAGGGGCTGGGCCGCGACCCGGCCGACGTGCTGACCACCGTCTTCGACGAGGGTCACGACGAGATGGTGCTGGTGCGCGACATCGACTTCTCGTCGCTGTGCGAGCACCACTTGGTCGTCTTCTCCGGGAAGGCGCACGTTGCCTACATCCCGAACGAGAACGGCCAGATCACCGGCCTGTCGAAGCTGGCCCGGCTGGTCGACCTGTATGCCCGCCGGCCGCAGGTACAGGAGCGACTGACCTCCCAGGTCGCCGACGCGCTGGTGGACGTGCTCCAGCCGCGTGGGGTCATGGTGGTCGTCGAGGCGGAGCACCTGTGCATGTCGATGCGCGGGGTCCGCAAGCCCGGGGCCTGCACGGTCACGTCCGCGGTCCGGGGCCAGTTCCTCTCCCCCGCGACCCGCAACGAGGGCATGAGCCTCATCCTGAGCAGCCACCGCCGGTAGCACTCAGCCAGTCACGACGAAAGGCCCCGGGCGCGCCCAGGGCCTTTCGTCGTTCGGGACTCCTGGATGCCCCTTGAGGGCTAAAGGCGGCAGGCCTGGATCGCGGAGACGAGGATGCCGCGGGCACCGAGGTCCCACAGGTCGTCCATCGTGCGGTTGACCTCGTCCTTCAGCACCATGGCCCGAACCGCGACCCAGCCCTCCCGGGCCAGCGGGGAGATCGTGGGCGACTCGAAGCCCGGGGTGATCTCGCACGCCTTGTCCAGCACGTCGTTCGGCGCGTCATAGTCCATGATCACGTACCGGCGGGCGACGAGGACGCCCTGGACCCGGCGCAGCAGCCGCTCGTGCGCCGACGCGAGCTCCGCACCCTGCTTGGTGATCAAGATGGCTTCGGACCGCATGACCGGCTCACCGACGAGCTCCAGCCCCGCGGCGCGCAGCGTGCGCCCGGTCTCGACGACGTCGGCGACGGCGTCCGCGACGCCGAGACGCACAGCGGTCTCCACCGCCCCGTCCAACGTGACGACCTGCGCGGTCAGCCCACGCGCAGCGAAGTCCGCGCGGACCAGCCCGGGGAACGACGTGGCGATCCGCCGGCCGCCCAGCTCCTCGACGTCCGTCACCGTCCCCTCCGGCGCCGCGTAACGAAACGTCGAGTGCCCGAAGCCGAGCGCGACGAGCTCCCGGGCCGGCACCCCGCTGTCCAGCAGCAGGTCGCGGCCGGTGATGCCGATATCGAGGCGGCCAGAGCCGACGTAGACCGCGATGTCGCGCGGGCGCAGGAAGAAGAACTCGATGTCGTTCTCGACGTCGGCGACGACGAGCTCGGCGCCGTCCCGCTTCACGTGGTACCCGGCATCGCCGAGCAGCTGGCTGGAGGCGGCGGAGAGCGCGCCCTTGTTCGGTACCGCGATACGCAGCATGATCATGTCCGTGTCGTCTCAGGCCGATGGCGGCCGCTCACAGGGCAAGGGGCGCGACGTGGTCAGACGTCGCCTGAAACCCGCGCCACCCCAGGGGCATACGACACCCGGGTGCGGGGTCAGAGATGGAGGTAGACGTCGTCCGGGGTGAGGCCGCGGGAGATCATCATGAGCTGAATCCAGTAGATCAGCTGGGAGAGCTCCTCGGCGGCCCGCTCACCGGTCTCGTACTCGGCCGCCATCCAGCTCTCGGCGGCTTCCTCGACCAGCTTCTTGCCGATGTGGTGCACGCCGGCCTCGAGCGCGGCGACGGAGCCGGAGCCCGGGGTCTTGTCCTGCCACTTCGCGGACAGCTCGACGAACAGCTCGTCAAAGGTCTTCACGGCCGGCGGCTCTCGGCAGCGGAAGCGGTGACGCCACCGCGTGCGCCCAGGCACGCGCGCGTGCAGCCGACAGACCTCATGAACCGCATGTTACCTGGGCGGGCCCGCTGCCCAGGGCCCCGCTGTCCGAGCGGCACAGACGCACGGCCCCGTCACACGGAGCCGTCGGCGTCTGCGCCCCGACATGACCATGGTGCGAACGGCCCAGCGCTGGTTGACTGGGTCGCTGTGTACCCTCCCGCGATCGTCGCCACCGATCTGGACGGAACCCTGATCCGGTCGGACGGCACCGTGTCGGAGCGCACACGCCGAGCGCTGCGCCGGGTGCGCGAGCAAGGCGCGACCGTCGTGTTCGTGACCGGCCGGCCGATCCGGGTGATGGCGGACGTCGTCGCGAAGACCTCGGTCGCCGGCATCGCCGTCTGCGCGAACGGTGCCCTCGTCTACGACCTGGACGCGCAGACGACGGTCAACCATCGTGAGCTCGACCAGCAGGCCGCCCTGCGGCTGGCCCAGGCCATCCGGGAGATCGTTCCGGATGTCGCTTTCGCGGTCGAGAGCGGGCTGAGGTTCGGCCGGGAGCCCGGGTTCCGCACGATGTGGCCGGACCCGCTGGAGCTGGTCGCCGACCTGACCGACCTGCTGGTGACGCTGCCGCCCATCAAGCTGCTCGTTCGTCGTAGCGGGGAGTCGCTCGCCGACGTCTACGAGAAGGTCGTGGCCCTCGCGGGCGCCGAGGCGGTAGTCACCCGATCCACCGAGACGCTGATCGAGATCGCCGGCGCCGGCGTCTCCAAGGCCGTCGCGCTCGCCGAGGTCGCCACCGCCCGCGGGGTCACCGCGGCGGACGTCGTCGCCTTCGGCGACATGCTCAACGACCTGCCGATGCTCGCCTGGGCCGGCCACGCCGTCGCCGTGGCCAACGCCCACCCGGAGGTCCTGGCGGCCGCCGACGAGATAACCGCCTCCAACGACCAGGACGGGGTCGCCCTCGTCCTGGAGCGCCTTTTCGACTGAGGTCACCCAGGTCAAGATCGCCTGCACTCCGGACCCCGCACCTACCACACCGAGCCATCGCCCCGCACCGAGCCATCGCAGTCTCCGGCGAGATCGCCCCCGGTCCCCCGGCAGCTCGATGATCGTCGTTTCAACCCTCGGATGGTCGTACCCGGGGCTGTCTCGCAGCCACCAGAGGGCCGAAGCAGCGATCAAGGCGACGAGCGCGCCCTCGGCCTGGTTCAGGGCTTGGGCATCGCCATGTCGGCGTAGCGCGCTTTGTAGCGCTCGAGGACCTCGTCGAGGTCGGCATTCGCGAGCTCGCGGTAGCTCTCGAAGAAGTGGGTGTAGAACTCGACGCTGCGCCGGTCCTGGTAGACGGTCGCATCCAGGGATTCGGTGACGACCACATCGTCGTCAAAGATCATGAATCCGTGGCTCGGCGGCAGGCCGAGCTGGGCCGTCATCGGGACGACCCGCACCGTCACGTTCGGCAGCTTCGCGATCTGCTCGATCCGGTCGACCTGCGCCAACATGTACCCCGGAGTGACATACATGTTGTTGAGCAGGTTCTCCAGCAGGATGAACTCAAACGTCTTGTTGGTGTCGTAGAGCCGCTCCTGGCGCTGGAGCCGCTGTGTCACCTTCGCCGCCGTCTCGGCCCACTTCGACTCGTGGTCACCGATGTCGACCGCGTGGAACGCGTTGATCACCCGGCGGGTGTACTCACTGATCTGCATCAGGCCTGGAACGGTGATCGGCTCGAAGTCACGCACCAGCGTCGCCCGACTTTCAAGATCGGCGTAGTCCTGCTGGTTGACCGGGCCACGACGCGGCAACCGCGGCCGGCTGCTCAGCGCCTGCAGCTCGGTCGCCTGCCCCACCAACTCATGCAGGGCGTCCTTCGAACCATCCAGCGCCAACACGATCTTCTCGACGTCCAACGGGCTCGGCCGCAGCGCACCCCGCTCGATCTTCGAGATCTTCGCCTGACTCGCGCCGATCGCCCGACCGAGCTCCTCCCCCGTCATCCCCTTGCGCTTGCGCAACCCAGCAAGCGCGCGACCGAGCTCCCCAGCCAATGTCGAGGAGCCCGGCTCCGCACCAAGCGCGGGAACACCAAGCGACGGAACGACATCGACAATATCGTCCGTCACGACGGCCCTCCGCTTCCGCGAGAACAATTACGCCGGGTCGAGACCCAGTACACCGGGCCCGATGGCGCAGCTACTCGGCCCGACTACTGTCCATCCCAGTCTGGCAGACTGCGCGCGGCTCTGATGAGCAGGTCGCGAGGAATCTGGACTCGAGCCTCCCCGTCTGGCACCCCGTCGGTGTAGCGCTGCGTAGGCACAACATAACCCTGAACGACCACGGAACCGTCAGACGCCTCGAAGACGCCTGGGCAGGTCGACGTCCCGCAGCTGGACTGGGCAAGCGGCACGAGCTCCATTGCTCCTACTTCCTCCGCGGCGCGCTCAACATCAAGTACCGCCACCGGCAATGACAGAGTGAATAATATCGATCTTGGGAAGAACATGATCTCCCAGGCCTGAATACTAGACCGGCGGCGCCAAGTCGGCAGTCGGGGAACCTGGCCGGCGCGTCGAACTGGAGCCGCCAAGGCGCCCATTCGGGCACCCCCCACGCAAGAACACTCGCATGAATCAACAAACGCTCACGCGAAGCGTGTCTACCAGGCAATTCACGCCTGCAGGTGGTCTGCCACGGGTCCGGATGTGGAACCTGTTGGCCACGTATATCGGCGGCGTGTTCCGCGATTGCGTGCTCAAATCGAGTAACACGGTCCTGTCCGCCGATGGGGCGATCCCCGGTCGGCCGGGTCCCGCGGCGCCAACTCGACGTTCGCCGAAGGGATCTGGGGGCTCCACACGAAAGGGCGGGAACATGCGCCTTATACCTCTGACCGACCACGACTGCGGAACCAACTCGTGCCCTCAGGTCTACGCGAGCGACCACGGCACCATCGTCGTCCAGGGCACGCTCGTGACTGATGACACCGTGCTGCCGGGCCCGGGCGAGGTCCTCGTCGAGATTCCGGCGGAAATCTTTCGGGCCGCGGCGGCAGCGGTATCCGACCGGCCAGCCTGACCGGACCGACCTGCCCCCGTCGGCCGTCTCGCCCAGCCCGGCCGGCCCGGCGACACCCGACCCGCCGGCGTCGATCGAGCCGGCCGATCCTGCTGCGCCGAAAGGCATAGCGGCCAGGACGGACCCGCGCGGCCGTCTCGACGTCACGTCGTCACCTGTCCTCGCCCTGTCCCGGTCCGGGTGTCCGGATCGGCCCGCTGGCCCGCTCGCGAACGGCAGCCGAACCAGCGATGTCCCTGCAAGGACGAAAGTATTCACCTTGACGCCGGCTTTGTAAAGATCTTGGACTATATTCTCAAGTCGCCTTGTCGGCGGTCTCGCAGTCGTCTACCTTTTGCTCAAGGGTCCAGTCGACCAGCGGTCACGGGCCTCGGAAGCAGGAGGTGCGTCGGAATATGCCGCGCGCGGGGGATCTCACCGCTGAATCCAATGCAGTACCCAGGTGGGGTGCGGCCACCTCGGCCAGCACAGCCCACCCCACGGCCGGGGGCGCCGGCCAACGCCTGAACGGCACCAAGATCCAGCTGGACGTGATCGCATGTCAATGCTGACCGTTTACGCCACTCTCACCGGCACCAACCGCGACCAGTTGTCCACCCGGCTGTCCTGGCTCGCCCGCCAGTACCTGCGCTACACGGCGACGAAACCCGGCCAGCCAGCCCGACTGGACGCATTCTCGGATGAAGCCCGGTCAATGGCGGGCGCTCTGGGGGACGCGGTCCGAATCCTGGTCGACCGCGACCAGGCAACCTCGCGGACCGCACTGGTCGTCGCCGTGCGGCGCGCGGAGGACAGCTGGCAGAAGGTGCAGGTCGACCTGCACCGTTCGGGAACCACCTGGGCCGACCTGCGGGTACGGCCCGGCTACCGGCGAGACCTGCCGGTGCAGCGTGTTACCGGCGGCGAGACGCCCCAGCGCCTCACCCTCGTCCACGACAGCCGGACCGTCGAGGCCGACCGCCTCGCGGCGGCCCGCCTCGCGCAGGCCCGGGCCGCCGCGGGCCGAGCCACCGACGCACCGACCCCAGGCCGGGGCGGAAGCGACAGCCGCATAGCCGAGAAGGTCACGGCCGGCCCGGCAAGCCGTCGCCGCGAGCTCACCCCGCAACGGTAAGCCGACCACCTGGCCCGACCGCCGACGGAGCCGGCCGGGCCAGGTGCCTCGTCTATCGGGCGCCAACCTGGCCGACGAGTCTGCCCAGCCACGTCTCCAGTCATGATCGCCACTTTGGCCCCGTAGTGGTTGCAATCAGACCGGATTTACGACCATAGGAGGGCCAAGACCGCGATCACCCTGGCGAGCCACGCCAGCGGATACGCAGAGGCCAGCGGTCCATGATCAGGACTCTCGGTTCCGTCCAGTCATACCTGGTGGTCGTCGTACACATCCACTGACGACCACGAGGCAGGACAGGCCCGCCATTCAAGGCCGTTAAGCGGGCCGGCGAGTCGGGCCACGGCCTGGTCGGACACGGTTTAGTCGACCTCGCGCATGGCCGCCGCAGCGCTCAGCGCCAGATACTCGGCCTTGTATCGCTTCAGGATCGGCAGCACGTCCGCCGTGCTGGCATTCCAGAAGGGGTCGAACACGCGACAGTGGGTCTCGACGGTGATTTGGTCGCGACGGCTCCCCCCGGAGGTCGACTCGGTGTGCACGACCGTGTTGTCCAGAATCTGGAACGGCTCGATCGGCGGGAACGGTGGCGAAGCGCCCTTCGGCAGAATCCGAATCTCGACGTTCTGATTCTCGCAGGCGTCTCGATCCGTTGAATCTGGCCCGCCATCACCAGCGGCCAGTTGACCTGACCGAAGCGGTTCTCAAAGACCGACTCCAGGATGACGAACTCGAACCACTTGCCGGCGTCATAGAGCCGCTGCTGGCGCTGCACCCGGATCCCCACGGCGGCCGGCATAGGACCTGTTGAACACCCGACGGCTGTACTCGCTGGCCTGCGGGAGGCTCGGTACATGGGTCGGCTCGAAGCACGGCAGATACCGGGCTCTGCCCTCTTCGTCAAGATAGTCCCGCTGGTCAACCGAGACCCTCGCGCCCGGGCCTGCTCCGTCGCGGCGGCCGGTTCGTTCCCACCTGGCCGCCTGCGCCTGGCGGGACCGTTCGACGAATTCCGTCACCTCGGTACCAGCCAGGCCAAGCGCACCAACGATCCTGCAGACGTCCACCGGCGACGGCGTGAGGCGTGAGCTCTCAATCTTGGAGATCTTGCCTTGGCTAATACCGGGCCGCTGGGCGACGACCAGACCGGTCAAGTCGCGCTCCCGGCGCAGCCTCGCGAGCGTCGTGCCCAACGGTTCCACCGGGTCATTGTGGGTACTCGGCTCGTCGCCCAGGAGCACGACCTCGTCTTCTGTCAGCGCAATCCGAGCACGTCGGCAAGCCACTGGATCGGCCACCCTCCGACCAATCGCACGGCGGCCGTAAGGGCTCCGCCCGCGACCCAGACGAGCAACCTGGGCACTTGCGGCCGCCTCTCGGCTGACAGCTTGCGTGCGGCCTCGTCCAGTAGCGCCCGAGGGATGACGACGCGCGCCTCCCCTGCAGGCGCATCCTCGGAGATCCGAGGTTCCGGCACGTAGCCCTGGACGATCACATCGCCACCTTCGGTCGCGAAGATGGTCGGGCAACCTTCGGAGCCACAGACAGTCACCAGGGGAGTTGGCTGCATTGCTCGTCCTCTCACAGGCACTCGGAAGCTACACCCGGGATGGATCGACGGCAAACGCGTCGGAATATGACCCTGAGCCATTTCGGCCCGGCACTATTGGCCAACGCCCGAGCGCTTTCTCGCCGAAAGCATAAACTCGTCGAAGCCACCGGTGGAAAACGAAGCCACCGTAGCCGGCGCGCACCGCGACTCCGAGTCCCACAACGTCTTTTCCCGGGATTCAGCACGATGCCTGCCGAGGTTAAGCCGGCTTAAACTCCATCGTCTCGCCACTGGGCACTGGCAGCCAAGGATGTCGACTATCAGCCCAGGCAAGCAGACTGCACGTAGAGACGCCACCGGCGCGGCCGAGCAGACAAGGTGCACCGAGGCAATCCGCCGGTCGGGCCCCCGGCCACAGCGGCGTCAGCCGCTGCCGCAGGCGATGTCCAACACCTCGGGGGTCTCCGGAGCGAGCGGCGCGTCAAATATGACTCGCGCGGGGGTCTCAGGACTGGTTGCTGTGCAGTACAGGCGGGGAATGGCCACGCTGTCCATCCCGCGCGTCGAGGCCCGCGTCGCGCAGACCCGGGCAGGCGGCAAGCCGAGCGGCCGAAGCACCAGCCAGGCCAGAGCTAGAGCGACCGCCCCAGCTCTGAAGGTCGTTGCGCAAGAGTCGCCAGACCGAGCAGAGCGGGCACGCTATGCCTCATACACTGCCCTGCCCAGCGCAGACGACTCACGCTGGGCGGTCGGGTTCCGCGTCTTCCGACTTCGCGACCTTCGTGCTTTCCTCGAGAAACTCGGTCTTGTACCGGCTCAGGATCGGCAGGACATCTGGTGTGCTGCTGGACCAGAACCGGTCGAACACCCTGGCGTAGATCTCTACGCCATCACGGTCCCGGCGGCTGGCTCCGGCGGTCGACTCGGTGATCACGACCGCGTCGTCCATGATCTCGAAAGGCTCGATGGCCGGGAACGGCAGGGACGCGTCGTTGGGCACGATCCGGATCTCGACGTTCGGTAGCTCGCAGGCGCTCTCGATCCGTTGGATCTGCGCGGCCATCAGCAGCGGCCAGTAGTCCTTCGCACCGAAGCGGGCCCGGAGCGCCGACTCGATGATGATGAACTTGAAATCTCGATCAGGATCGTAAAGCCGTTCCTGACGCTCCAACCGCAACCGCACCGCGGCGGCGGTGTCCGGCCAGCCCTGGCGGTCGTCGCCGTAGATCACGGCATAGAACCTGTTGATCACTCGGCGGGCATATTCGCTGGTTTGTAGCAGGCCTGGCACGAGGATCGGCTCGAAGGCGCGCAGATGCTTCGCTCTGCCCTCTTCTTCGAGGTAGTCCTCCTGGTTGGCGGCAACGCTCCGGTTCGCGCCACGTCGACGCTCTCGCGCCAATGCCTGAGCCTGGCGCGATCGTTCCACGAGATCGGCGACCACAGCACCAGGTAGATCGAGGGCACCCGCGAACCGCACGACATCAACCTGCGACGGCGTGACCCGCGAGTTTTCGATCTTGGAAATCTGGCCCTGGCTGACACCGGACCGCTTGGCGACCTCGACGCCGGTCAGGCCGCTCTCCCGACGCAGTCGGGCGAGCGCGGCACCCACCGTCTCGGAGGGATCATGATGCCGACCGGACTGGTCGTCGGTCTCCATCATCCCTCCCGCCCCAGGGGTCGAGCCCGGGCTATCGCTGGCGGCCTCACGCCCCAGCCGAAGTCGACCTCAGCTCGCCAACAGCCTGCGCGCCGCCTCGTTCAACAGCTCCCGGGGGATGACGACGCGCGCTTCCCCCGTGGGAACGCCCTCGGAGAGGCGAGGTTCCGGCAGGTAGCCCTGGACGATCACCGCGTCGTCTTCGGTCGTGAAGACGGTCGGGCAACCTCCGGAGCCGCACACAGTCACCAGAGGGGTTGGCTGCATTGCTCGTCCTCTCCTAGGCACATGGGAACCTACACCCAGAGTGGATCGAGGGCAAATATGTCAGAATATGTTGGCACCGCACTCCGACCACCCACGCCACCGCCGAGAATATGAGGGGACCCTACCGGCCTCCATCCAGGCTCCGCCTGCTGGGCAGCGAGGTTCCGCTCACGGCGTGTCACTGTACGTAGCTGCTAGATCGCATGTGGCAAGAGATCGGGCCCTAGAGGGCAGCAGCGATTCAACCTGAACAAGGCTGACGACCATGAGTAGTGGGCACGGGGCGAGACTCCACGCTGAGACAGCGTCCTCCGAGCACACCAGACGCGAATATGCCGGTCGGACATAGGCCAACGGGATCCGCCCGCGCTGCCCGATGCCGGCCGGCGGTCGAACCTGCTAGGCGGCCAGCGCCAACTGCCCGACGACCTTCGAAGGCAACCGGCGCGCGATGACCGCGGCCTCGTGAGAGGCGACGCCAATGGACTCGGGTGGCGTGGCAGCTGCCGAGCCGACCACATAGGCCGATCCCGCCCGCACGCTCTCAGCCAACTGATCTATTTCAGCGGGGTCGGTGCCGACCGCGTGAAACGCGGCGCGCAATCTCGCGGTCGCCAGTTCAAAGACGGTCAGATCCACCCGGACGGTCGTGCGTGCCGGGTCGCCGTCCCGACCGGAAGCCCTCTGCGGCAACCGGTCACCGACCACCCAGACGTCGCGGCCATCCACAAAGACCGCGTGGCACGCGCCGGAACCGCAGGCCGCAATGGCCAAGACAAGAACCATGCCGGGCTCACCTTCCCGCCACGACCGTGGTCGGCTCTGGTGGGGGTCGGCCGGGCACAGCGGCCCGTAGGAGACCGACCACCGGAAATTCCATTGAAACACGGCAGATTGCCCACGGCGGGACGTTTTGTTGAACATCGCCCAACGGCCTGTACTTCCGCCGGCCGGCGGACCGCGCCAACCGGCCTGGCCACCTGGCCGACCGACGAGGGCTGTTCTGGATCATGGGGCCAAGCCGAGGCCGACCGCGGTGCGCCCGTGCGATCGACGTCCAGAATCTGACCTAGAGGCAAATATTCCGAATCTTCTTGCCAGAACGACTCATCTTGCCGCACTATTCTCGTGAGGCCAGCCGATCGACCACCGGTCGCCTAGTCAAGGAGGTACAAAATGCCTCGCTTGATGACATTGATGTCACTCAGCGTTCCAGCCAAAACGACTCTCCGTAGTACCCGGCCACGACCCCCTCGGGGGTACGAAATCCGAAGATCCACCGTGGCTGGAAGGACGAGTACGTGACTGAGCCCACCTTGTCGAGTCTCGGATCGGGCGTGTCAGCACAGGAGCTGATCATCGTCGGGGCCTGCCTCACGGCCCTCGCGGCCTGCCTCGGAAAGACGCGCACGGCAGTATTCCTAGGTATTCCGACATTGCTGGTCACCGGCCTGGCCAGCGTCATCGGCTGGCTCACCGGGGTCGGCGACAACGGCCCGCCGGACAGCACCACGCGACCGACGGCGACGCCGTCACGAGCGCTGCCTGCTGGTTCCGGTACCGGCCCGGCCGCTGGCACCGGCGGCCGCGGCCATTCCTACTGGCCCGTCTGGGTCCTCGGAACCACCACACTGCTGATCGCGGTCGTGGCGGGGCTACTGCTCTTCACCGCCGTCACACGGGCCCGCCGCGAGGATTTCGTCCTCGACGGCACGGCTCACGGGCGCGACGACGGTGGCCACGGCATCGATGACGATCCCGACCACTATCCGGTCTGGGCTGACGACTGCGACGTCACCGACCCGGAGACTGGGCCGCCGCCGACAAAGCCCTGGCCGACCCGGGGCGCCGGAAGCCCCCGGCTCGACCCGTTCTCGACGCGAATGAACCAGCTCGCGCATGACTTCGTGACGCATGTCGTGGCCCACCACAACCGGCCGGCGGTGGTCGACCTGCAGGCGCCCGCGACCCAGCGCTTCGTCACCGCGTTCACCTACGCCACCGACCTGTTCCTCGACCGCAGCCCCCGCGACCCGGCGCTGATCTCCGCGGCGATCAGCGAGGCGGAACGTCGCTGGACCTTGGTCAAGCAGGACCACGGCCACCTCGGCGACGACACCGGCAACCCTGGCATCGAAGAGTGGTAACCAGGTGGAACCGCATCACCTGAGCGCCTGACGGCGAATCGCGCTCCTGACCGGCCTGCACGAGGGGACGGCCGGAGGGAAGCCGAGAACCGCCCACTGGCGACTCACCGGACCTGGGAACGCAGGAACAACGACACAAGGCGGCTGTCACCGGGCCGCCGAGGTGCCTCGGCCCGTCCTCGGGGGGCGGGCCGAGGCGCCCACCCGCTGGCCGACCCAGTCGGCCGACGCCAAGGCCCAATACCAAGAGTGATTTCGGTCGCGCCCGGCGCGCCAGAGCGGCGACGGGCGGTACAGGATGGGACGCATGCCGACAGTCGCTTCGCCTACAGCGTCCAGGACGCCGCCGCAGGAGGTCGACCCCGAGTTCCTCGCGTTGCCGCGGGCGGCGCTGACGGACGCGGCGCTGCAGACTGCCCGCGATCTCGGCGTGAGCCACGCGGACATCCGGATCGAGCGGCTGCGGGAGGGCTCGCTGTCGTTCCGGGATGGAAGCCTCGAGACGAGCCATGACGGCTCGACCGTAGGCTTCGCCGTCCGGGTCGTGCACGAGGGAACCTGGGGGTTCGCGGCCGGCGTCGACCTGACCACCGACGAGGCGGTCCGCGTCACCCGGGAGGCCGTCGAGATCGCCCGGGTGGCTCGGCCGTTGAACACCGAGCCGATCGAGCTCGCCGACGAGCCGGTGCACGCCGACGCCACCTGGGTGTCGGCTTACGCCGTGAACCCGTTCGCCATCGACACCCGCGAGAAGGTCGACCGCGTCGGCGGCCTGTGCCGGACGTTGCTGTCGGCGGCCGACGTCGACCACGTCGACGGGCACCTCAACGAGGTCCTGGAGAACAAGTACTACGCGGACCTGAGCGGTACCTCGACCACCCAGCAGCGGGTGCGCCTGCTCTGCCAGATCGAGGCGACCCGGGTCGACCCCGGTGGCGGCTTCGAGACGATGCGCACGATCGCGCCGCCGGCCGGGCGTGGCTGGGAATGGCTGGTCGCGGGCCCGGCGGCCGGCTGCTGGGACTGGGACACCGAGATCGAGACGATTCCGGGCCTGCTCGCCGAGAAGGCGAAGGCGTCGTCGGTCGAGCCGGGGCGCTACGACCTGGTGATCGACCCGTCCAACCTGTGGCTGACGATCCACGAGTCGGTCGGCCACGCCACCGAGCTCGACCGGGCGCTTGGCTACGAGGCCGCCTACGCCGGTACCTCCTTCGCGACGCTCGACAAGCTCGGCAACCTGCGTTATGGCTCGCCGCTGATGACCGTCACCGGCGACCGGACCGCGCCGCACGGCCTGGCGACGATCGGCTACGACGACGAGGGCGTCGCCGCCAGCCGCTGGGACATCGTCCACGCGGGCACGCTCGTCGGCTTCCAGCTGGACCGGCGGATGGCGGCGGCGAACGCCGAGCGCCTCGGCGTGAGCCGGTCGAACGGGTGCGCGTTCGCCGACTCCCCCGGGCACGTACCGATCCAGCGGATGGCCAACGTCTCGCTGCAGCCGACGCCCGGCGGGCCGTCCACCGAGGATTTGATCTCCGGGGTCAACCGGGGCATCTACATCGTCGGGGACAAGAGCTGGTCCATCGACATGCAGCGGTACAACTTCCAGTTCACCGGCCAGCGGTTCTACGAGATTCGCAAGGGCCGGATCGTCGGGCAGCTGCGCGACGTGGCCTACCAGGCGACGACGACCGACTTCTGGGGCGCGCTCGACGGGCTTGGCGGTGAGCAGACCTACCTGCTCGGCGGGGCGATGAACTGCGGCAAGGGGCAGCCCGGCCAGGTCGCCGCCGTCAGCCACGGCGCTCCCTCGACGCTGTTCCGCGGAATCAACATCCTCAACACCCGGCACGAGGCCGGTCGCTGATGACGGGGCTCGCGCAGGCGAAGGAGAACTGGTGACCGAGGCGTCGCATGAGATCGTCGAGCGGGCGCTCGCCGCGTCGCGGGCCGACGGCTGCATCGTGATCGCGAGCGAGTCCAGCACCGTCAACCTGCGCTGGGCGAACAACACGCTCACCACGAACGGGGCCGCCCGAGACCGGTCGGTCACCGTCGTCAGCATCGTCGGCCGCTCCTTCGGCGTGCGGTCGGTCAGCACGATCGAGGCCGGCACGACCGGGGTCGACAAGCTGACCGAGCTGGTCCGGTCGGCCGAGGACGCGGCCAAGGACGCCGACGACGCGGAGGACTACGCCGAGCTGCTGACGCCCGGCCAGCCCGGCGCGGCGACGAGCCCTGAGCCGTTCGACGCCCTGGCCGAGCGGACCTCGACGTCGGTGTTCACGACGTTCGCGGCGGACCTCGGTGAGGCGCTGCGGGCGGCGCGGGCCGAGGGCCGCGGGCTGTACGGCTTCGCCGAGCACGACCTGACCACCACCTGGCTGGGCACGTCCACCGGGCTGCGGCTGCGGCACAGCCAGCCGACCGGCTCGGTCGAGTGGAACGCCAAGAACGGCCAGCCCGGCGGCTCGGTCTGGCACGGCCAGGCGACCCACGACTTCTCCGACGTCGACGTCGCCGCGACCGACGCCGAGCTGCGCCGCCGGCTCGGCTGGTGCGCCCGCACGGTCGAGCTGCCGGCCGGCCGCTACGAGACGCTCCTGCCGCCGTCCGCCGTCTCCGACCTGATCCTGGACGCCTACTGGTCGGCCGCCGGGCGGGACGCGGCCGAGGGCCGCACGGTCTTCAGCCGGGCCGGCGGCGGGACCCGGCTCGGTGAGGCGTTCGGCCCCGCCGGGATGACGCTGTACAGCGACCCGGCCGACCCCGAGCTGAGCTGCGCGCCGTTCGTCGTCTCGGGGCACTCGTCCGCGACGGCGAGCGTCTTCGACAACGGGCTGGCGCTGGGGCGGACCAACTGGCTCGACGACGGCAAGCTCGCCGCCCTCGTGCACACCCGGTCCTCCGCCCGGGCCGCCGGCGCCCGGCCGACGCCGTTCGTCGACAACCTCACGATGGACGGCGGCGGGACGGCCACCCTGGACGACATGGTCGCCTCGACCAAGCGGGGGCTGCTGCTGACCTGCCTGTGGTACATCCGCGAGGTCGATCCGGAGGTGCTGCTGCTGACCGGCCTGACCAGGGACGGCGTCTACCTCGTCGAGAACGGCGAGGTGACCGGCGCGGTGAACAACTTCCGGTTCAACGAGTCGCCGGTGAGCCTGCTCGGCCGGATCACCGAGCTCGGGGCGGCCAGCCGCACCCTGGGCCGCGAGTGGGCCGACTGGTTCAAGCTCTCCCGGATGCCGGCGGTGCGGGTCCCCGACTTCAACATGAGCTCGGTCAGTCCCGCGTCATAGATCAGTCCCGCGTCAGAGATAGGTGCCGGTACCGAAGCCTTCCTGACCGGACTGGCCGGGCTGGCCGCTGGGCAGGGCGCGGCGGCGCATCTCCTCCAGCTGGGCCCGAGCGGCCATCTGCTGGGCGAACAGCGCCGTCTGCAGGCCGTGGAACAGGCCCTCCAACCAGCCGACCAGCTGGGCCTGGGCGATCCGGATCTCGGCGTCGCTGGGCGTCTGGCTGTCGTCGAACGGGAGGCTGAGCCGGTCCAGCTCGTCCTTGAGCTCGGGCGCGAGGCCGTCGGAGAGCTCGCGGATCGAGCTGCGGTGGATCTCGCGCAGCCGCAGCCGGCTCGCCTCGTCCAGCGGCGCCGCCCGGACCTCCTCGAGCAACTGTTTGATCATGGTGCCGATCCGCATCACCTTGTCGGGCTGCGACACCATCGAGGAGATCATCGTGCGCGGGTCGGGCGAGTCCGAGCCGCCATCGCCTGAGTGGTCCGAGTCGGCGCCGGCGCCGTCCAGCGGGCTGCGCAGCCGGCCGTCCGGGCCCACGACCACCACTCGCGGTTCCGGTTGATCTGTCATGTCCCCATCCAACCGCATTCCGGCTCCCCGTAGTTCGGGCCGCAGCGAGACCGTCGAGACTCTCGACGCGGCACTAGACCGCGAGCAGCACCTTGCCGACGTGCCCGAGGGACTCCACGACGCGGTGCGCCTCGGCCGCCTCACGCAGCGGGAGCACCCGGTCGATCACCGGGCGGATCGTGCCGGACGCGAACGCCGGCCACACCTCGGCGCGCACGCCGGCCACGATGGCCGCCTTCTGCTCGGCCGGCCGATGACGCAGCGACATCGCATGGACCGCGCCCCGCTTGGTCAGCAGCGTCGCCAGGTTCAGCTCGGCCTTGATCCCGCCCTGCATGCCGATCACCACCAGCCGGCCGTCGGGGGCGAGCACGTCGACGTTGCGGGCCAGGTACTTCGCGCCCATGTTGTCGAGGATGACGTCCGCGCCGCGCCCGCCGGTCGCCTCCTTCACCCGGGCCACGAAGTCCTCGTCCCGGTAGCAGACGGTGACGTCCGCGCCGAGCTCACGGCAGCGCTCGAGCTTCTCCGGGGTACCCGCGGTCGTCGCGATCAGCGCCCCCGGCCGCAGCGCCCGCACGGCCTGGATCGCGAAGGTGCCGATCCCTGAGGCGCCGCCGTGCACCAGGAACGTCTCGCCGTCGAGGAGGTGGGCCCGCTGGAAGACGGTCGAGTAGACGGTCGAGGTGACCTCGGGCAGCCCCCCGGCGGTGACCAGGTCGACCCCCGGCGGCACCGGGAGCATTTGTCCGGCGGGGACGACGACCTTCGTCGCGTAGCCGCCGCCGGAGAGGAGCGCGCAGACCTCGTCCCCGACCCGCCAGCCGTCGACGCCCGGCCCGACTGCCGCGATCCGCCCGGAGCACTCCAGCCCGATGATGTCCGAGGCGCCCGGCGGCGGCGCGTAGAGACCTTGGCGCTGAAGCAGGTCGGCCCTGTTGACGGCGGTGGCGACGACGTCGATGGCCACCTCGTCCGGGCCCGGGCCGGGCGGGTCGTCCACCTCGCGCCACTCGAGCACCTCGGGACCGCCGGGCTCGTCCACCGTGACCGCGTACACCCGCCAACCTTAGTCCCGCAGGAGGGAGCGGAGCCGACGACGGACGCGGCGCCGTTCGCCTGCCGGCGACGCCGGCCGCAGCCGAGGTGGGCGGCCCTGTCGGTCGTTTTCAGAACGCGCGGCGTTTCCAGGTTGGGACCATGGGTACGGCCCTGACCATGGAGGCCTTCCCGGTCGGGGTTGCGGCACGGCCGCAGGATCCGCCACCGCTTGACCCCGACGCACCGATTCCCGACGACCCAGGGCCGCTGCTGCCGGACGGCCCCGGCGACCTACCGCCAGCCCCGCACGAGCCGTCCCCCTTCACCGAGCCGGCTCCGACCAACCCGTCGACGCCTGAGCCAGAGCCGGTCTGAGCAGGGCCACCAATCCCGCCCGTCGGCACCGGATCGCCTCGTCGATCCGGTGATCGGCGTGGGTGGGCGCGACAGGCAGTTGACGGGTGGATCGTCCTGGTCCGGCCGGTCCGATCAGAGGATCATGGCGAACACGGAAACCTCCGGACGCCCAGATCCTCGCCGATATCTGCCGAATTCCCCGACTTATCACCGTTCCGGAGCGTCGTCGGCCTTCTACGCAACGGTCCGAACGGGGTACCGTGCCGTGAGCCTGCCAATGCCGTGGGGGAGCGTGCCGTGCACATCGACGACGTGAGCCTCAACGAACTGGGCGGCCCACGTCATGGGTCGGCGTCCACGATGGCGTCACGATCAGCGGCGCGGGCCAGGTCCGCCACCCCGTCGAGGATGACCGCGCCACCGCGGCCGGCCAGCCGCGCGTTCCCGCCGTCCGACGCGGTCGCGCGCCGGACGGGGACCGCGACGGCCCGCGCGGTCGCCAGCCCGACGCAGGCTGAGGAGTTCCCGGAGCCGCCGACCGCCGACCAGCGACCGGCCGGCGCGGTCGGTCGACCGGCCCAGGCCGAGTTCGAGAAGTTCTTCGAGGCACACCACCGCGAGCTCGCCCGCTTCGCCTTCCTGCTCAGCGGCGACCGGGACGCGGCCGAGGACATCACCGCCGAGGCGCTCACGTCGGCCTGGGTGCACTGGGACCGGGTCCAGGCTGCCGACAACCCGCTGGCCTACGTGCGCCGCAGCGTCGCCAACCTGGCCGCCGGCCGGATCCGCCGGACGGTCCGCGAGCGCAACGTGCTCGCCAAGCTGGGCCGGCAGCTGCCGATCCAGGCGACGAACGGTCCGGACGTTCCCGCCGTCCTGGACCTGGAGTCCGCCCTGCTGCGGCTGCCGCTGCGCAAGCGCCAGTGCGTGATCCTGCGCCACGGCCTCGACCTGTCCGAGGCGGAGACGGCCGACACGCTCGGGATCTCCATCGGCACCGTGAAGAGCCAGACCTCCAAGGCGGTCAGCGAGCTGGAACGGCTGCTGGCCGCCGGCGGCTCCGGCGTCGGGGCGACAAGCAGCTCCGGGGCCAGCGCGACGGCCAGGAAGCGCCCGCGCCTGCGCCGGGTGGCGCTGCGGGGTGGGGAGGCGTGAGTCTCTGTGGCAGGCGCGTCCCCAGCTCGACAGCCATCGACGGGCCGGAAGATCTCGTTGACGCGGGTCTCACAGCCGGACAGCAGGACGCCGGCTTTACGGTCACCCGGCTGACGGGCACGGATCTCGCCCACGCCGCCTCCGCGTTCGGCGAGTTCGACGATTTCGGGACCGGCGATCCGGCCGGCCACTCGCCCGGCACCGGGCCGGTCGCCGGCCGCGCGCTCGGGGCCGCAGGGTCGCCTGCCAAGCCACCTGGTCCGGAGCCGGTGGTCGAGCAGTTCGAGCAGGTGCTCGGGGAGTACTCCGTCGACAGCGCCAGCCTGCGGGCGCGGGTGCTGACGGCCACGACCGCGGCCCAGCGCGACCTCGCCGCCGGCAAGCGCGCGGTGGACACCGCCCGCCGCCGCCCGCGTACCCGGCCCCACTCGACCCGCCCGGCCGGCGGCCCGGTCAGCGCCCGGTCGACGGGAACGCACCGGGCGGGCTCCGCACGACCGCGTCTCGTCACCGCCGGCGCCCTCGCCGCCGTGGTCAGCGTGATCGGCGTCAGCGCGGGTATCGCGAGCGTCGTCCAGAGCCAGTCGAAGCCGTCGCGCGTCCTGGTCACGCCCGCGCCACGCGCCCTCGTCACGCAGCCGGCCGCGCCGCTGCCAGCCCCCGCGACACAGGCGCCGGACGCGCCGAGCGCCACGCCGTCGGCCGGACAGAACCAGCCGACGGCCGACCCCACGGCCGCCAACGGATCGCAGAGCCTCGCCAGCACGAGCCAGCAGCGGGGCACGGGGTCCGGGCGCGGCGGCCAGGTACCCACGGACAACCGTCCGCGGGCCGCCCGAGGCTTGGGCGTCGTCCCGTTCCGGTCCGGCAGCGAGCTCGTCCTCCCCGACAGGAACACGACCGACTGGGTCGTGTTCGGCGACGGCCACAGCGGGGTCGTGGCACGGGCCGCCATCCCGTTTCAGCTCCTGGACGTCAGCAGGATCGCCGGGGTCGGGTCGGCGCAGCGCGGCTACCCCACGAGCGTGAGCTGGACCTGGGGGACGCCGCGCCCGCAGGGCAGCCATTCGACTAGCCGGCTGCGGATTCCCGGCGGCCGTTCGGCCACGATCACGACGTACCGCGGCCCGCATGACGGGAAGCTCGCCTTCTACGTAGGCGGAGCCGGGAGCCTTCGGGTGACCGTGTCCGCAGCCGGCCTGCAGTCGAGCAGCTTCACGGTCGCGCTGCCGAGCTCCACCGCGGTGGTCACGCTTGACCTCGGCGGGCTGCCCTACTGGACGCCGGCCACGATCAGCATCTCCGGCGGCGGCGGCAGTTCGTTCTCCCTCGCGGCCGCCGTCCTCGACTAGCCACGCCCTTCCATGGCCGCCGCGGCGCGGCGGTCGTGGGGCGCGGGAGAGTCCGCGGGTGAGAGCGGGGTCCGAGACACGTCGGTGTCATCCAAGGACCGTCATCGAGGGACCTCGGAGGGGACGGCACGCGAGCCGCGCGCGGCCGCGGGGCGGGGCGCGCGGGGTGTGCCCGACGGCGCTGGTGCTCCCGCCCGAGCGGCACCGCTACCAGGAGGTCTCCACCCGGGTGATGGCGATCCTG
>NZ_JADWYX010000107.1 GCF_016786355.1 Frankia sp. AgB1.9 | reverse complement strand
CCTGGGCGGTCGCGATCACTGGCAGTTTCGGGGCCTGATCCAGGAATCACGTACTTCGGGGGCGAACAGGGGACGGGGCCCCCCCCCCCCGGGTGGGCCGGCCGGGGGCCCGGGGGGGGGGGGGGGGGTGGGGGGGCGCGGCCGTTGGTTCGGCCCGTCCGTCACGGCGCTTCTGGGCGGGTTCATCACGCCGTCACCTCCGGTCAGGAGAGCGGGCCTCTCAAGTAGTGAGTTGAGTACTACTCTCGGTAATTGAGTCTAGGTCAAGGGTTCGTGTGCGGAACCCACCTGTCAGGCGTGTCGCCGCCGGGGCCACGTTCCCGGCTTACCGAGACCACTCATGACGGGGAATCGCGACTCTGGAACCCCTGTCGTCAAGCCTGGCCTGGGCGCGGATGGCCGCCGCGCGAACTGGTGGCCGTCACCTGAAACATCTCCTGCCACACATACGTTTCGATGGCGGAGCACCAGGCAGGTGGCAGTAGGGCTGTTCTGCGCGATGCCGTCAACCCTGGAACGGACTTGTTTCGCGCTGCGATCGCACCTTACCGTGGGCGGCTGTCCAACGGAGCCGGACTTCCGCCATCAGCGTGTCCTCCGTGATTGCGCGGCGGATATCCGCCAGACTCGACGGGGCTAGGTGGAGGATGCGACGTCTTCCGGCTTGGCGCGCCATGGGGACGACTGGTCTCGCCGATATCGGCATATCGACGGACGACACGGACTAGGAGC
The DNA here is from genome assembly GCF_016786355.1 of Frankia sp. AgB1.9. Taxonomy (GTDB): domain Bacteria; phylum Actinomycetota; class Actinomycetes; order Frankiales; family Frankiaceae; genus Pseudofrankia. The sequence goes on along the minus strand of NZ_JADWYX010000107.1, from coordinate 31,750 downwards.
AGTAATGGAGCTTACACACACCGAGTCCACCGACGTGGCGGGACGTTATCTGGACCTGCTGCGAGAAACCCTCACATTCTCGCTCTGGGAGGGTCGGGACGGCAGGATATGGCGGCCCCACCGTGCGGCGCACCGCGTTCTTTTCCGTCTTCTCGAGGCGCGCGGACTGGAACTGATCCGATACAGCGCCGTCGGAGCGCGTGACGTAGGTGGGGACTGGCCGCGGCTGGCGCACACCATGACCGGAAGCCGCCGACTGAAGCAGCTTCAGGAGGCGGTCGAGCAGGTACTCGTCGACGACATTCCCGGAGACCTCATCGAGACGGGGGTCTGGCGGGGCGGGTCCGCCATCATGATGCGAGGTGTCCTGGCGGCCCACGGAGTGCCTGACCGGACCGTGTGGGTCGCCGACTCGTTCGCTGGTCTACCGGCACCCGACCCGGCGCGGTGGCCCGACGACGCCGGAGACCCCCACCACAAATGGTCCGAACTCGTGGTGTCCGAAACCGAGGTACGGGAGAACTTCAGAAGGTACGGCCTGCTCGACGACCAGGTGCGTTTTCTGCCCGGCTGGTTCCGCGACACGCTTCCGACGGCGCCGATCGAGCAGCTCGCCGTACTCCGGCTCGACGGCGACATGTACGAGAGCACGAGCGAGGCGCTGGAGGCTCTCTACCCGCGGCTGTCAGACGGAGGCTTCTGCATCATTGACGACTACGGCGCCGTGGAGGGATGCCGACGGGCGGTCGAGGACTACCGCAACGCGCACCAGATCGACGATCCAATGACCAAGATCGACTGGACTGGTGTGTACTGGCGAAAGAACGCCGGGGATCCGCGGCGCTGACCACGATCTCCGCATTTCGAGTCCAGGGTGGCGCCCACTGGGGCGGGGTGGGCCCACCGCGGGTGGCGGTTCGGCCGGTCTGGTAGTCACGCCTGTCGTCGCGGACTTCTTTGCCGGCGCAAATTCATCATTGTTTGGCGGGGTGTCATTGTTTGGCGGCGATGCTGTCGCCAGGGTGGACCGGCTGTGGTGAGGCGGGGGTTGTTTGGGCGGGGACGGTTGGTGCGGGTGTGCCGGTGGCTGGACTGGTGGGGGGTTGGGTGCCGAGGACGGCTCTGAAGACGTTTCGGACGTGTTGTTCTGGTTCGGTGGTCAGCTGCGCCCACTCGGCGCAGCGCTGTCGCATGCGGGTGAGGCGGGCCTGGTCTGAGAGCAGGTCGATCAGCACCGTGGCGAGTGCCTGCGGGGACTCGTCGGCGGGCGTGGCGCCGGTGACGCCGTCGACATATGCGTCACGCGCTCCGTACGCCGGACCGACGACGGGGCATCCGGCGAGTTGTGCCTCGGTCAGGACCAGCCCGTAGCCCTCGCCGCTGCGCGGTGGGTGGACCCGGGTCCGGGTGCCCAGCACGAACAGGTCCGCCGCCGCGAACAGTTCGGCCAGCGTGGAGTCGTCCGGCGACTCGACCAGCTGGACGGCCTCCTGCCCTGCGACCGCCTGGCGCACCGCGTCGAGAACCGGGCCTTGGCCGGCCACGACGAGCCGTACTGGCCCGACTTGGCCACGGACTATCGCCAGCGCCGCAAGCAGTTCGCGTAGCCCTTTGCCCACCCAGTCGGCGTCGTTGAGCCGAAAGACGCTCAGCAGGGTCGGCACGCCGCCGCCCGCTGGCCGCCGGCTGCCCGCCGCGAGCAGGGCCGCGCGCCAGGAGGTAGGAATACCGGGCCGCAGCACCGGCGCCATGCCGACACGGGCAAGCGCTCCGGAGCTGAAGGAGCTCACGGTCATCGGGCGCAGGGTGGGATGCAGGGTGAGGATCGCCCGGTCCACTGATCTCATCGCCCAGATGTCCGTTCCGTGGAACACGATCAGGCCGCGTCGCGCCCTGGCCAGTGGCACGGCCAGCGCGGCCACGGGGATGAGATTCGGCAGACCGGCGAGGACCGTGTCGAACGGGCCGGACCGCTGCGCGACACGCAGCGCCGCGGCCGTGAACCGCAACCGGGTCCGAAGAGTCAGCGCGTTCCCCTGGCCACGCAGGTCGACCCGGTGCACCTCGGCACCGCCGGCCCGCAATGCCTCCTGAACGGCGTCAAGATAGCGCTCAATACCGCCGCCGAGACCGCCCGACGGCGCCAGCAGCAGCACGCGAGGACGACGAGTCTCGGGCTCGGTATCGATGTAACGCGTAGACATCACGGCGGTGACTCTAAGTGTCCAAACATCGAGACCGTGGAGCCCGGCCCCGGCGCGCCGACCCCGCCCAACCCAATCAGGCCAACCGGACGCAAGCGGCAGGCGCCACCTAGGGTTCGCCGTGTGGATCTTCTGAGCACCCTGGCACGGTCCGGCGCCGGGCAGGGCCCGATTCGCTGGCGACTCGCCGATCGGCTGGCAGCGAACCTTCCCGACGTGCGTGGTCACGACCGCGTCGTCGGGTGGGCTCGGGGGTCGAATGACGAGTACGTCGGCCCGCTGCGTGGCCGGTTCGTCAACGGCATGCACTTCGACCTCGACAGCTGTCGAGACGGGTCGGCACGCGCGTTGTCCGAACTGCGTTACCGTCCGCCGGCGCTGGCCCAGGTGTTCGCCGCCGTGCTCGGGCCCGGTGACTGCTGCTACGACGTCGGCGCGAACATAGGCGTGTATGCCCTGTGGGCCGCGGGTCTCGTGGGCACGTCCGGGCAGGTGCATGCCTTCGAGCCGGTGCCGGACACGATGGCGGTTCTGAGCGCGATGGTCCGGCGTAACGGGTTGTCGCAGGTGCGGCTCGAGTCCTGCGCCGTCGGCGCGACGGTCGGCGAGATCGGCATGCGGGTCTATCGTGACGCCTCCGGCCTCGCCCATCCTGTCGCCGCCACTGGATCCGCCGACCACGTCGCGACTCTGACCACCCTCGACGCGTACGTAGAGCGGCACCGGGCTCCCGATCTCGTCAAGATCGATGTCGAAGGCTTCGAGATCGACGTACTGCGCGGCGCTACGAATCTGCTCAGCACCCGGTCGCCGGCGCTGCTCCTGGAGATGCTGCCCGCGCACCTGACCCGCCAGGGCCGAAGCCAGGCGGAGCTGGTAGCCACGCTCGCCGAGCTTGGCTACATGATCTTCAACTTGACCCCGCAGGGCCTGGCCATGCAGGGCCTGTTCACGTCGAACGTGCTGGCGATCACGCCGCGGTGGGAGCGGTTCGACCGTGTGGTCGCGGCACTGGAACGCACGCCGTTCCCGCGGAACCAGACGACGTGACCCGAGCCAAGCACCGGGTCTCCCGCAGGAACGGAGGATATCTGGCCTCCGTCGGGGCCACCGCGGCGACGAGTGTCGCCATCAGCGGGCTGGGCGCGGCAGGCGGCCTGATCCTCGCTCGCTACCTCGGGCCAGCCGGGCGCGGTACCTACGCCGTGATCATGTCCTACATGCTGGCCGCGGCGACCATCGGCGAGTGCGGCCTGACCTACGCCGTCTGCTACACAGCGGCGCGGGACCGTCCCGGCGCCAGGGACGCCGTCCGCACCGGCGGGACCATGCTGTTGGGGCTGGGGGTCCTCGTCGGCGCGGTCGGCATCGTGGTCGCGCCCCTGGTGGTCCACGATCGCGCCGCGGTGACGGCGTTCCGGGTGGCCTTCGCCGCCCAGCCAGTGGTCTTCGGCGCCTCGGCCTGGATATTCGCGCTGCAGGCGACCCGGATGAGCAGCTGGAACGTGACCCGCGTGCTTCAACCGGTCGCCTATTCCGCCGCCGTGGTCGCGCTGGCCCTCACCGACCTGCTCAGCGTCGGGCGCGCGGTGCTCTGCCTCGTCGGCTCGCTGGCGCTGCAAGCCGTCGCGGCCGCGGCGTTGTGTCGTCAGGCGCTTCCCGGGCGGGGCCGGCTGCGTCGCTCCATCGGCAGGGATCTGGCCGGTTACGGCGGCGCCACGATGATCTCGTCGATCTCGTATCTGCTCAACACATCGCTGGATCTGCTCCTGCTGGCGGTGCTCGTCCAGCCCGCCCAGGTGGGGCACTACGCCGTCGCGGTCTCGATGGCCATGCTGCCTCAGCCGGTGTGCGCCGCGTTCGGCAACGTCGCGATGCCCCGTCTCGCGGCCGGGAGACCCGCCCTTGGGGGCGGCTCGGCTTCCGGGGCCGATCGCCGGGTCGTGTTGGCTGCCGTGGGCGCGAGCCTCGCCTTCGGAGTGCTGTGCATTGGCGTACTCAGTGTCGCGGCGCCACTGGCGGTGCATGTGCTGCTCGGACAGGCCTACGCGCCGAGCATCGGGTTGTTCTGGCTGCTCGCGCCGGGCGCGGCGGTACTCGGCTGTAACCGGGCGATGGATGACGTGTTGCGCGGGCTTGGGCGGACTCTCCCGGTGGCTCGCTGCGAGTGGACCGGGACGGTGGTGACGGTGGCGCTGCTCGCCACGCTGGTGCCGACGATCGGCGTCGCCGGCGCCGCGGTCGCCTCCAGCGTCGCCTACCTCGTCACCTTCGTCCTCCTGCTCCGCGTAGCGCTGCGGTCGGTCGGCATCACGGCCAGGTCCGTGCCGGCCAGGCTGCGTCGGGTCACCGGACGGGGCCACCTGGACTGGGTCGCCGTCCCCTCCGATTCGGGAAGAGGTAACGCATGAAAGACGCCGGCCTCGTGGCGGCACCTGTGACACCCAGGGGCACACCCACACCGGCCGCGGCTCTGACCCCGGTTGGCGGCGCGGTCCGGGTGGGCGTGATCGGGCCAATCGGCGGTGACAGCTTCGCGGAGAACATCCTTGCCTGCCTGCCGGACGTCGGCGCACACGGAGTGCCGCTCGGCCCGGCTTTCCCACAGCCGGCCAGCCGGCCCGTCGCGGCGACCCTCGAACTCGCGCGGCGAGCCTCCGACCGCCTCGGGCTTGCCTACCAGCGCGGTCTGGTAGCGGCAGCCGAGCGTGCCGGGGTCAGTGTGGTGGTCTCGGTCGACCTCAACCTGCTGCCGGCCACGGTGCGCGAGCTGCGCCGACGAGGAGTCCGGGTCTGTCTGTGGTTTCCGGACGCCGTCGCCAACCTCGACCGGCAGCGGATGCTGCTCGGCGACTATGACGCGCTGTTCTTCAAGGACCCGCTTCTCGTGCGCCGGCTGTCCGATGTGCTGGAACTGCCGGCGCACTATCTGCCGGAGGCGTGCAACCCGGTCCGCCACCGTCCACCGGCCACCGTTCCGGACCTGCCGTATGTGGTGTTCGTGGGACACGTGTACAGCGCCCGTGCACGGCTGATCGGGCAGCTCCTCGACCGCGGCGTCGACGTGCGGGTCTACGGCCCGGCGATGAGCCGCTGGCTTCGTGACCCACGGCTGGTCCGCCACCATGCCGGGCGCTACGTGGCCGGTGAGGAGAAGGCCGCTGTGTTCCGCGGGGCGTGTGCTGTCGTCAATGCCCTGCACCCGGCGGAGATGCAGAGCGTGAACTGCAGACTGTTCGAGGCGACAGGCTGTGGGGGCACCGTTCTGTGCGAGCGTCGGGACTCGCTGCCCGGCCTGTTCGACGAGGATCGCGAGGTCCTCGCGTTCAGCACCTTCGATGAGTTGCTCGACCGGATCAAAGGGTGCGTGGACGACCGGGCGGCGGCGCGTGCCGTCGGCGATGCCGCGTCGCGGCGCAGCCATGCCGAGCACACATACCAACATCGGCTCACCGCGTTGCTCGAGGCCGTCCTGTGACCGCGGTCGGCACCTGTGAGGTCCCGCTGGCTCGGACGGTGTCTCCCAGATCGGGAAATTCTTCCGGGCCGGAAGATGCCGCATCTGGCGGGCGCGGGTCGGCGGTGTGGACCCTGGCCGCCGCGGTGGCGATCGGCCTTTGGGTGACTGATTTCGCCGCCGCCCCGGCTGTCTCCGACCGGGTGGTGCTGCGCTCCATCGCCGTCACGGTTGAGTATCTGGCCCTCATGGCGTTCATCGGTGACCGCTACGGCCGCAGTCTGCGCCAGTTCCAACTCGGACCGTGGTACCTGCTGAGTTCCGCCGTGACCATGGGGCTCGCGTCCATTGCGTGGCGGAATCCGCAGTCTGGCTTTCTGGCCACCATCGACCGGTCGAGCGTCGCGCACGCGCTCGCCATTGTCGGCCTGGCCGCGCCGCTGTGGGCGATCGGCTATGTCGTCGGTCCCGGCGTGGTCGCACTTCGTCTTGGACACCGGCTGGCCGCCGTCGCGACCTCGGAGCGCGACGGCAGAGGCGGCGGCATGTGCCGCCCGAATGCCGTGTGGGTCCTCGCGGGTGTGTCCGTCTTGGCGCGCATCGCCCAGATCGCCCTTGGACAGTTCGGCTACCTGGCCGACCCGTCCAAGGCTGTGAGCGGCTCGTCGTCGTACGCGCAGATCCTGGTGGAGACCGGCAGCCTCGGCCTCGCCGCGCTGGCCATCGCGTCGGTTGAGCTGGCTCGGTTCGGCGGCGCCCGGCGGCGGATGGTCTTCCTGGTCCTGCTCGGGACCGAGATCGGCTTCGGGCTGCTCAGCGGAATGAAGGGCGGGTTCGCCTACACCCTGCTCGCGGTGTGCCTGAGTTTCACGGTGGCCCGCGGACGGTTGCCGCTGCGCTGGCTGCTTGGCGCCGCGGCCGTCTTCATGCTTGTCGTCGTGCCGTTCAACGCCTCGTACCGCGACATCGTCCGGAAGCATGGAAGAACGAACCTGTCGGCATCGGCGGCGGTCGCCGCTGCTCCGCAGGTCATCGTCCAGACGGTGGACGGCGGCAACGGCGGCAACGACAGTGGTAAGTCATCGTCGGAGTCCGTCCTCAGCTCGACCGTCATCGACCGCGTCCGGGCTGTGGACAGCCTCGCCGCCGTTGTCCAGAAGACCCCGAACATGGTGCCCTACCGGAGCGCCTTCGAGCTGGTCACCGACCCGGTGCTCGGCATGGTCCCACGCGCGCTCTGGCCGGGTAAGCCGGTCCGGACCGCCGGCTACACGTTCAACCAGGAGTACTACGACACGCCCGCGAACCTGTACAGCTCGGCCGCGATCTCGCCGCAGGCGGACCTGTTCCGGCATGGTGGACTGCTTGTGTTGCTCCTCGGGTCCGCCCTCATGGGCGCCCTCTATCGGTTCGTGGACGAGACCCTGTACCCGGCGCGCGACCTGCGGCTGACCGCGTTGTACGTGTCGCTGTTCACGTTGCTGCTGACCTCGGAGACGACGGTGACAGACCTTCTGGTGTCGCTGCCCATCAAAGTCGCCATCGTGGTCGCCGCCTGCCGGTTCGCGTATTTTCGGCCGCCGGCGAGGGTTTAGGTCCGCGTTGGTCGCTGTGGTGTAGGGGCGGCGGGCGCGGACAAGTCGCTTGGCGTGCTTCCGGTCGCCCTAAAGTTCCTCAGCGCGGCGGTGCTGTCCAGGGCCCGGCCTGGGCGTTGGACAGCACCGCTGGCCCTGACGGGCCACGCCCGGACCACCACGAGACGCGCGATCTTCTTCGTCAGTAGCCTTTGGCCGCGCCCGGACCACCACGGGACCCGCGATCTTCTTCGTCAGTAGCCCCGCGGGCTCGGCCGCGTCGGGCCGGCGGCGCGCGGCTCCAGGCAGCCAGGCCTTACCGCAGCAGATCGAGGTGGTCGGTCGTCGGGAACTCATCGGGACCGGACGCCATGGCCGCCGAGCGAGCAACCGGGTCGGTGCCGGCCCGCTGGTCGGGCACCGCGCCCGGGCGCGGCGAGCCGGGGGCCGGCGAGGACAGCGACGGCAGCAGGTTGTTGCGACTCAGCAAGGCGGCGGTCTCGGCGAGACCGACGACGTTGTCCGCCGAGCTGTACTCGCCGGCCAGCTCACCGGTCGGCGACGGCTCGCCGAGCTCCGGCAACATCGGTGAGATCACGTAGTACTGCCCGTCAAGGCGGGTCCGGTGGCACTCCTCCTCGGAGACCATGACCTCGTGCATCTTCTCGCCGGGACGCACCCCGACGACCTCCACCGGTATGTCCCGGTCACCGATCAGCGCGTGCGCGATGTCGAGGACGGTCGAGGCGGGTGTCCGCGGTACCAGGATCTCCCCTGGCCGTCCGCGGTGGATCGAATGGAAGATCATGTCGACGGCTTCGTCCAGGGTGACCAGGAACCGGGTCATGTCGGCGACCGTGACCGTTACCGGCCCACCGCGGGCGATCTGGTCGAGGAACAACGGGATCACCGAGCCGCGTGAGGCCAGCACGTTGCCGTAGCGCACGCCGACGAATCGGGTGCGCCCGGACCGCTCACGCACGCCGACGTTCGCCGCGATGAAGATCCGCTCCTGTAGCGCCTTGGTCATGCCCATGACGTTGACCGGCTTGCAGCACTTGTCCGTGCCGACGCCGACGACGCAGTCCACCTGGTAGCCATGCTCGGCCACCGCGCGCACGATGTTCGACGCGCCCGAGCAGTTCGTCAGGATGGCCTGGTCCGGGAAGTACTCACACGCCGGCACCTGCTTGAGCGCGGCCGCGTTCACGACGATGTCCGCGTCGCGCACGCACGCGGCGACGTCCCAGTAGTTCCGGACGTCGCCAAGGCGGAATTCCAGAATCCGGTCGAAGTTCCGGTAGATCGTCTCGTCCGTCGTGACCCGCTGCCGCAGGTAGGCCAGCCGCATCGCGTGCTGCTTGGCCTCGTCCCGGGACAGCACGATCACCTTGGCCGGCACACCGGCCTCGCCGGACAGGATCCGCCGGATCAGCACCTGCCCAAGCGACCCGGTGCCACCGGTTACCAGAATGCGCCGGCCGGAGAGCATCCCGGCACTGTCCGTCGTATTTGACGCGCTCTCAGCCATCGCAGTGTCCTCCATGGTCTCTCAGCCTGATCCGTTCGGCGAGCTCGTGGCCGAGCATCCCGTCGCCGCGCCGGGCGAGGATTCTCATCAGGTCCTCCCTGGCGCGGCGGTCTCCGCTGGCCGATCTGGATGTGGTGGCTGTGGCTGGTCGGGAATCGCGGCCGGCCGCGTAGCCGGGATTCGCTCGGGCGCGGCCGGGCGGACCGCGGCGTCGCGTAGGTGCCGCTCGACCCGGTCGAGCAGTGCGGCCCGCTCGTAGTGCGTCACGTAGTACTCGCGGGCGGCGGCCCCCATGGCCGCGCGCTCGGCGGGTGCGAGCGCGCGCACGGACGCGATCGCGTCGGCGAGCGCCGCCCCGTCCTGCGCTGGGACCGCGAGCCCGCCGGCGGCTGCCACGACCCGGGCGGTCGTCCCGTCCGCCGCCGCCACCACCGGCCGGCCGCAGGCCAGGAACGACTGCACCCGGCTCGGAACCGTCAGCGCCCACACCGGGTCTCGACGCAACGTCGTGACCACCACATCCGCGTGCGCGAGCAACGCGGGCATCTGCTCGGTCGGATGACGGCCCAGCAGACGCACCCGGTCGCCGAGACCGCGGCGGCTGATCTCGTCCGCCAGCCACTCCCCGCGCTGGCCGTCGCCGACGACCACCCATTGCACGTCGGCGCCGCCCGGCAGGGTACGCAGCCGCTCGGCCGCGTCAACCAGCGTCTCGAGGGCCTGCGCCACGCCGAGGTTGCCCGCGACCATCGCGACGAACCCCTCCGGCAGCGCGGCCTCCCGCCGGACCTGGGGGTCGGGTGGCAGCGGGCGGTAGCGGTCCTCGGCCCAGTTCGGCAGGTAGCCGAGCCGGTCGGCCGGCACCCCGGCCGCGCGCAGCAGCGGCAGGAAGTCCTCGGACTGACCGAGCACCCGCGCGCAGCGCTGGTAAGCCGCGCCAACCGCCTTCTCGAGCAGGCCGAGCATCCGCTCGGAGCGCACCACGCCCATCGCGCGCAGCGTGTGTGGCCACAGGTCCTGCACCCACAGCACGACCGGGGTCCCACGGACCCTGCGTAGCAGCAACGCCGGCACCACCATCGTCACCGGCGATATCTGAAAGACGAGCACGACGTCGGATGGAGGCAGCCGCGGCACGCCGAACAGGCTGGCGTTCGCGGCGAAGGTCAGGTAGTTCAGCGCGAGCCGCCATCGCTCACCGCCACCGCGAGAGGCCAGCGGCACCCGCACCACCTGGACGCCCTCGTACCATTCGCGGCCTGGCCGCCGACGGCGGGGAAACACGTCGCGACGTGGGTAGCTTGGCTGCCCGGTCAGGACTGTCACCTGGTGGCCGCGTTCCCGCAGACCGACGGCCAGGTCGTTGACCCGGAACTGCTCTGGCCAGAAGTACTGGCTGACGATCGTCACTCGCACCGGCGTGTTCCTCTTCCCACAAGCTCGGTCCCGGCCCTGCCGGCCGGCACGACGTCGGCGAACACCTTGAGGTGGCGAGCGGCGGCGCGCTCCCAGGTGAACTCGGCGAGCACCAGCGCGCGTAGTCGCGTGCCCTGCTCGGCCAGAGCGTCGGGGCGGGCGAGCAACTGGCGCAGCCCGGCTGCCAGGGCGGGCGCCGTCGCCCCCACCACCAGCCCGCCCCGGCATCGCGCCACCTCGTCGAACCCGCAGCTATCAGTGATGAGCACGGGGGTGCCGTTCACCCCGGCCTCCAGAGCGACGATCGACATCGCCTCCCGCCGCGACGGCACGACAAGCAGCGACGCCGCCCGCAGCGCCTCGGTGCGCTCGGCGCCGGAGACGACGCCGACGAACCGGACCGCGGCTGCCACGCCGAGCGCCGAGGCCTGGGCGCGCAACTCGGCGGCGAGTCCTTCGTCCGGCCCGGCGAGAACCAGCAGCCAGCCGTCGGCGGCCGCTCCGGCGGCGGCGAACGCCTCGATCAACAGGTCGACGCCTTTGATCCGGTTGAGCCGACCGAGGAAGAGCACGTAGCGGCGGCCGGCGAGGCCGTGCCGGCGCAGAAACGCACCGCCCGCGTCCCGATCGTGGTCTGCCGCGGAGACCCCGTTGGGGATCACCCGCACGGCGGCCGGATCGCGGCCGTACCGCGCGAAGTCCGCCGCCTCGTCGGCGGTGACGGCGATCGCCGCCGCCGCCTCGCGCACGATCCGGGTACCGACGGCCGCGTTGTAGGCGCGCTTCGCGGCGCGGCTACGGCCGGCGACCGGTAGCGAGCCGCACGGCGAGACCACCCAGGGGACGCCGTGGCGGCGGGCGGCGCGGTAACCGAGGGCGCCCAGTGCGGTCCAGTGCCCAAGCAGGTGCACGACGTCGGCGGCGGCGACCCGCTCGGCCACCTGGCCCGGCCGCGCGGGCAGATAGAAGCGGCGGTTCGCGCAGGGCATGGGGGTCAGCGTGGCGGGAGCCAGCGATTCGATCCGGGTGTCGGTCAGATCGAGGTCGAGAGTGAGCAACTCGGTGCGCAGCTCGGGCCCCCCGGCCCGCGCGTAGGCGCGGGTCAGCTGGTAGGCCCGCTCGGCCAGGCCGCCACCACGGCGGGCGTCGGCCATCATCACCACCGTCAGTACCCGCACGGCGCGTCACCCCCAGGGACGACGCTCCCGGCGCGGGCTCGGTCCGGGAGGTGGCCGTCGACGATCCGGGCGATCTCGTCGGCCAGCGTGTGCGGGGCGGCGAACCCAGCGGCCCGCAGCGCCGCGGAGCTGTACCACTGCCCCGGCCGAGGGCGGCCGAGTGCCCGGGCCGCGCCGTCGACGGCAGCCACCGGCAAGGGCAACCGCCACAGCACGGGCAGGCCGGCAAGCGCCCGGACGGTGTCCTGCATGGCCGCGTAGTCCACGTTCGCCCGCTCCAGCGCCGCGCTCGCGCAGCCCAGCTCGTCGACGACGTTGAACGTCGCCCGACCCGCGACCTGCGGGGTGTCGAGCGCGAACTGGATGGCGGCCGCGGCGTTGCCCGCCGTCACGTAGGACACGGGAGTCCCCCGCCGGAGCGAGCCGAGCGCGGCAGCCCTGAGCGGTCTGCGCAGTGCGTCAAAGATCGGTTGGTAGGAAGCCGGCCGCCGGGCGGAGATCACCGAGCCCATCCGCAACACCATCAGCTCGCAGTCGGCACGCAGCGCTGTCAGCCACGGTCGCTCCGCGGCGAGCTTGGCCCGGGCGTAGGCCGAGCGCGGCCGGCAGGCCGTGGTCTCGTCGACCAGGCCACGGTGGCTCGGTCCGTACACCGAGACCGTGCTGACCAGCGCTACCCGCGTGATCTGCGGGCAGGTGTTGACCGCGGCCAGCAGGTTGAGCGACATCGCCACCGCCTGCTTCGGGTCACCGAGGTCGTGTGCCAGGTGGCATAGCGCCGTGCCCGCCGGCACGTCGAGGGCCTCGATGCGGCGGGTGACCAGCGCACCCGGCGTCCCGGCGGCGAGATCCACCCTGGCCCAGCGCTCGTGAGACCCGAGCGCCGCCGGCCTGCGGCGGCCGAGCAGCACCACCTCACGGCCGGCGAGCGCCGCCCGGACGTGGCCGCCGATGAACCCCCCGCCGCCGGTGAGTACCACCGTCGAGCCAGCCGTATCGCCCCGGGGCGTAGGCGCCGATGCCGCGACCGGCGCCGTCGCCCGCGCGGCGACCGGCCGGGCGAGATAGTCCGCGGGCTTGTTCACGCCACTCTTTGTATCATTCAAAATACCTAGAGTGACTGACCTGCGATGCGCGGACCCGTCCCGCCCTAGCGCGCCTGTGGTGTGGGGCGTGGCGCGGGGACACGGCCAGCCGTGGCCGGGACGTCGATGTCGCCGCCGGCGGCGACCTCGCCGGCGATCCCGCCGGCACGGGAGGACCGCAACGGCACCGCGGGCACACCTGCGACCCTGGCGCCGGCGGCCACGTCGGAGGTCACGACCGCACCCGCCCCGACGATGGCGCCGTCACCGACGGTGACACCCCGCAGAACCGTGGCCTTTGCCCCCAGCCACACGTCACGGCCGAGCGTCACCGGCGACGCGGCGAACACCATCGCGGAGCCCGGGATTCCGGGTGTGACCACGTGGTCCTGGTCGCGGACCACACACATCTCGGCCAGCAGGCTGCCGGCGCCAATCACCACCTGCCGGCGGGCGACCAGCACGCAGTGGGGACCGACGAAGTCCGCGCCGAGGTCCAGGAGCGCTCCGTCCTCGACCTCCAGATGGACGTCGCGGACGAGGACGGATCCCCGAATGGTCAGCTTCCCGCGCGGGGCGCAGAGAATCACGCAGCGTGGCCCGAGGAAGGAGTCGAACCCTATCCGGACCCCCGGCTGCGTCATCCGCAGCAAGAGGATCCTCATCCAGGAGGCGACCCGCGCCGCGCCGCGCCGTGCTCGCCGCACAGCCTGCGCGTAGACGGCCACGAGGTCGTCGGTCTCCGCGTCTTCCGTGGTCCCGTCCGCGCCCGGCCTCGAGGCGGGGAAAGGCGGGGTTCGGCGCACGACCGTCTCCTCTCTTTCCGCGCGGGTTCTTCCGGGCACGCCTGAGGACTGGCCAGCCGTCGGCGGGCCCGGCGACCACGTCGCCGGGGAGGGCTCAGACCGCGGCCTGAGCCCAGTGCGTCGGACGGGGCTCGTCCGGCAGCGGGGAGTCGACCGGCGGCAGCGGTCCGACGCCGTCGATCAGGCCGCGTCCATACGACCGCCAGAGGGAGAGCCCTCGTCCGTGCGCCAGGTCCGAGGCCAGGTAACGGGGTAGCGCGAAGAACGTCAGCCAGAGGGCGGCCGCGCGAGCCCGCCAGGGTTGGCCGTGGACGCGCGCGAACCAGAGGCGGTTGCGCACCGTGTAGTAGGCGTACGCGTTGCCGGGGACGGTTCCGCCGCCGGTGTGCCATGCCTGGTAGGGGCTGACCATGACCCGCCAGCCGGCGGCGGCGGCGCGGCGGGCCAGGTCGGTCTCCTCGTAGTAGAGGAAGTAGCGGGTGTCCATGGGCACCTGGCGGTGGCACTCGGCTCGCACGAAGAGGATCGCGCCAGTGACGAACGCGACGTCCGCCGGCTCTGGGCGCCCGCGGCGACGGCGGCGCGACACCGTGAACACCGGGGTCAGGCGGTCCGCTCCGGGGTGAATCCCGTCCGCGTTGAGCAGGGTGGGTCCGACGATGCCGACGCCGTCGCGGGAGATGAGAGTGAGGCAGGCCGCGACCGTCTGCTCGGGCAGCAGCACGTCATTGTTGAGCAGCAGGTAGACGTCGGTGTCCTGCACGGCGTCAGCGCCAAATCGGAAGCCGCCGGCGAACCCGAGGTTGGCGGTGGGGACGAGCCAGCCGGCGGCGTCCGGCAGATCGCCTGGGCGGGGACTGCCATCGTTGGCGACGACGACCACGTCCGTCACGGCGGACATGTCGGCGAGCCGGCGGGCAAGCTCGACGGTCGGCTCGGTCGGCCCCCAGTGCACGATGACGGCGGTGGTCCGCAGCCCGCGCGCGAGTGGGTCGCGGGCCTCGACCGCATGGTCGACGACCGGCGGATCCGTCGCGTCCGCCGTACCCGGGGAGCGCTCGCGGCCGTCGACCTCGGGCGGGGAGCTCGTCCGCAGGCTCATCGCACTTTGGCCCTCCAGGCGGGACACTCGAATGTGTCACTGAATGTTTACTGTCAGTGATCGAGCCTAGGCTATCTGGCCGTCGGTTCGGGACTTGCCGGCAAGCGTGTCGCGTGCCGGCCGCGACGCTCGGCCGCGAATGCAATCACGTGACTACTCTATGTGGCGACACCGTGAAGGGTGTCCACGCCGGAAGCCCCGAGACGATCAGAGGAGCAGCTGGATGGCCAAAGTCGCGGTGTTTGGCGCCACCGGATTCGTCGGGCGAGCGGTAGCCGAGGCGATCACCGCCTCAGGTGACCTCGTGACGTCGTTGCCTGCCAAGCGGCTGCGTGTCGAGCCGAGCCGCGTTGTCGAGCTGGCGGACGCCCTGGCGGTGAAGGCCGCCGGAGACGAAGCGGCGAGACGGACAGGCACGTCGCCGGCGCCGGGTTCCGATACGGCCTTCGGTCGGGTGCTCGAGACCGGACTCGTCGAGGACGGGCTCGTCGACGAGGTGGCCCGCTCGCTGAACGGGCACGACGTCGTTGTGAACGCGGCCGGGCTGCCCGACGCCACGGCGCCCGCGACTCGTGAGCTGTTCGGCGCGAACGCGCTGTGGCCCCTCGTCCTGGGCCTCGCCTGCGAGCGTGCCGGGGTCACGCGGCTCGTCCAGGTGAGCACGGCGGCGGTCCAGGGCAGGATCCTGGTCCTCGACGACAGCCCGCGGTATGCGCCGGTCAGCCCGTACGCGGAGACGAAGGCGCTGGGGGAGCGGCTGCTCACCTGCCTCGCCGGGACCGGCCGGCTGCAGGTCACCCTTTTCCGCCCGCCGTCGGTGCACGGACCCGGACGGGATCTCACGCGCGCTTTCGCCCGGTGGTGCGACCGTTTTCCGTTGGTCGTCAGCGGACGCGGGGACCAGCCGGTTCCGGTGGCTCTGATCGGCAATGTCGCGGCGGCGCTCGTGGCGCTCGTAGCGGCCGACGACCCGCCGCTGATCGTGTCGCACCCGACTGAGGGACACACGGTCCGCTCGCTCTACGAGTCGTTCGCGCCGGGCCGGCGGATCTGGTCCCTCCCACCCGGAGTGGTCCGTGCGGTCCTGCGCACGCTGGAGCCCGTGGGCCGGGTCTTCCCTCCGGCGGCGGCCGCGAGCCGGCGACCTGAGCTGCTGTTGCTGGGCCAGGCGCAGGCACACAGCTGGCTTGAGGGCCAGCGGTTCGTGCTTCCGCTCGGGCGCGCCGAGTGGGCCGAACTCGCCTGCCGTAGCCGCGCGATCTGATCCGATCCTCGCGGTGGTCCGAGCGCGGCCGACCCGGTCGAGGCTGACCCGGATCATTGCTTCACGGTGCCGGCGGATCGCTCCGCGGGTGCTCGCTGCGCCGGAACGGTCAGCGTGGCGTCCGCTGTTTCCCCTGCCGGTTCGCCGGCCCTGCCGTCCGGCGACAGGTCGGCCGGGCCGGTGGCGGAGCGGTCGGCCGGAGCTGGGGAAAGGGTGCGGCCGGGGGCCTCGACGGCGCCCCGGCGCGTGGCCACCCGCCGGGGGGCGCCGAGGTAACGGGCCACAAGGAAGCAGATCATCAGGTCCGCGCAGACTCGGACCGGCACCGCCACCCTGGCGGCGCTGACCAGGCCGAGCCCGGCGCAGAACGCGGCGAGCACGCCGGTGTACCCGGCGACCGTGGTGTGCGACCACCCGGCGGTCACCAGCCGCTGATAGGCGTGGCCGCGGTGCGGGAGGTACCAGCGCTCACCAGTCCGGATCCGGCGGACCAACGTCGTCGCCGTGTCGGCCAGGTAGAGCACGACCGGCGCCGCGACCGCCTCGACCGGCACGCCGGACACCGCCGCCTGCAGCGCGAGCGCGGCGATGGCCCCACCGATCGCGTAGCTGCCGACGTCGCCGAGGAAGACGAGCGCCCGCGGCACGTTGAACGGCGCGAAGCCGAGCGCGGCGCCGGCGAGCACCGTGCCGCCCGCGACCAGTGGCGGGCTGTGGTGCACCGTGCCGACCAGCGCGTATCCGACCCCGGCGACGGTCGCCTGCGTCGCGGAGATGCCGTTGACGCCGTCCATGAAGTTGAAGGCGTTGACGAATCCGGTGATCCACACCGGCCCGATGACGACCGCTGCCGCCACCATCCCGAGCCCAGGTCGGCCCGTGCCGATCGCGACGCTCACGGCCGTCATCGCCGTGACGGCCGCCGCGGCGAGGGTCTGCAGCGCGAGCCGGCGCAGCGGCGCGATCCCGCCGATGTCGCCGGCGACGTCCTCGGCCAGCCCCAGCAGGCCGAACAGGGTGACGGCCAGCGTCATCGGCAGCAGGTCGGGGGCGCTGGCCCGTCCACTGGTGAGCACCGTGAACACGACGCCCGAGAACAGCCCGAGTACCACGGCGGCGCCACCGCCGCGCGGCGTCGGGCGGGTGTGCAGGGTGCGCTCGTTGGCGATGTCGAGCACCGACAGCCGGCGCATGTAGGCGATGACGAGGGGCGTCGCGGCCAGGGTGACGACGCAGGCCGCGAATCCGGCACCGACCATGTATTCCTCCATGCGGGGAAGCTGGACGGAATGGCTCCGCGCTCGGGCCAAGGTTCGTCACGCAATGTAGTCCCGCGACCGCGCCCAACCGGGTGAGGCGAGGGGGAGTGTCCCGACCGGGTGTGACACAGCGTGATGATGTCGGTGGGATAGGTCGGAGCGGCGCGCCGGAGGGCGACACGGGCGAGAGTTACCTCGCCGTAGGTGTTCGTTCGATAACAATCAGCCCATGGAGGAGCTCGGGAAGCTGGTGGTGGTCGACCAGGGGCACGTGGGTCTGCCGCTGTCGATGCGCGCGGCCGAGGTGGGGTGGCGGGTCGTCGGCCTCGACGTCGACGAGCAGCGCGTCGCGCGGCTCGCGACAGGGGAGTCCTGCGCCGACGACGTCAGCGACGCGCAGCTGCGGGACGCGCTCGACGGTGGCCGCTACCGGCCGGCGGCCTCGTACACCGGTGCCGAGGGATTCGACGTCGCGGTCGTCACCGTCCCGACGTCGCCGCGCGAGGGAACCCCAGGCCTCGCCGCGGTCACCGAGGCCGCTCGTGGTCTGGCCCCGTACCTCCGGGCGGGGGCCACGGTCATCCTCGAGTCCACGACGTACCCGGGCACGACCGAGGAGCTGTTCGGCCCGACCCTTGAGGCCGGGTCTCGGCTGGTCGCGGGCCGGGACTTCCGGCTCGGCTACTCGCCGGAGCGCCTCGACCCGGGCAACAGGACCTGGCGACTGGCGAACACGCCGAAGGTCGTCTCCGGCGTCGACCGGGCCTCGCTGGCCGCCGTCCAGGGCTTCTTCGACACGATCGCGGCCCGGACCGTCCCGGTCTCGTCCACCCGGGCCGCCGAGCTCGCCAAGCTGGTGGAGGGCGCCTTCCGGCAGGTCAACATCGCGCTGGTCAACGAGCTGGCGATGGTCGCCGGCGAGCTCGGCGTCGACGTCTGGGAGGCGATCGACGCCGCCGCCACCAAGCCCTACGGGTTCATGCGCTTCACCCCCGGCCCGGGCGTCGGCGGCCAATGGCTGCCGCTCGACCCCTCCGGGCCGCCGTGGCAGACCGGTCGCGGCGCCGGGCGCTCCTTGCGCTTCCTGGAGCTGGCCCGCGACATCAACGACCAGATGCCCGATTACGTCGTCCGCCGCGCCGGCCAGCTGCTCAACGACCGCGGCCGGCCGGTGCGCGGCAGCCGTGTCCTGCTGCTCGGCCTTTCGTACAAGCGGAACACCGGTGACGTCGGGGAGTCGCCGGCGGTGCGGATCGCCACCCTGCTGGCCCGGCTCGGCGCGGACGTCCGGGCCGCCGACCCGCATGTCGACCCGGCCCAGGTCGGTGCCCCGGTCCGGCTGGTCGAGCTGGACGAGGCCGAGCTGGCCGCCGCGGATCTCGTCGTCGTCCTCGTCGACCACGATCTCTTCCCGCGCGGCCTGGTCAGCCGGTTCGCGCGCGCGGTGCTCGACACCCGCCGCTGGCTGCCGCCGGGCCCGGCCGTCCCGGCCCAACGGCGCGCCCCGGACGCGGAGAGCCTGATCGTCCCGGCGTCCGCGTGGGTGGAGTCGCTCTGAACCCGACCGAGCGCGGGCCGGACGCCGCCTCTGTCATCCCGCCCACCGGGGGCCCAGCCGGACCGGCTCCCGCCGAGACGCCTGCGACCCCGACCGTCCCGCGGCCGTCGGCGCCCGGAGCTCCCGTCGCCGCGCCGCCCGCCGGGGCGCCCGCGCAGCCGGCCACCGGGACGGCGGCGCCCGGTGTCGCGCCGCCCCTTGACCTCGCCCTGTTCGGAGTCGCGATCGCCGCGCGCGGCCGCCCCGGCCGGACCGGTGCGGAGGAGGCCGCCTGGACGGTGCTGCACCTGGGTGCGGCCGACGACGAGCACGGCCGGGCCAGCGCGATCGACCTTCTCGCCGCCCTGCGTCACTCCGGCCAGCCGGCGCGGCTGCGTCTCGTCGGCGCGCTGCCGCAGGCGCAGCGCGGCCGGCTGCTGGAGCGGGCCACCGCGGCGGGCGTGGTCGGTGCCCTCGACCTGGTCGGCGCGCGTGCGCCGCACGAGATCGCGCGGTTGCTCGTCGAGGCGGCCCTGCTCGTCGTCCCTGCCCCGCCCGCCGCGCCACGCCGTGGTGCCAGGGGAGCGGGCTCGACGCCGGACGGCGGGGGTCTCGTCGCCGTCGTGCTGGCCGGCTGCGCCGCCGGGACGCCCGTGCTCGCGCCGGATCTGCCCGAGACGCGCCCGTTGGCCGCCGAGCTGCCCGAGGTGACGCTGATGGCGCCGCGGGCGCCGGTCGAGACCTGGGCGCGGGCGGCCGCCAGTCCGCTGCCCGTCCCGCCGACCCCGGACGAGCGCTGGACCGCGCTGCGGCGCCTGCGCCGGTCGTCCTTCTGTCAGGACCGCCCCGCGCTGGGCGACGAGTCCGCCGCGGGCCCGGCGCGAGGCTGACCGCGCCCAGCCGGGATCTGTGACCTTTCTGATAGCCGGGGTCCCGCCGTGACTGGACCAAGCCCCTGGTCGCGGTCGGCGCTATAGTTAGCAGAGCTAAGTAACTCGGTGATGATGCGACGGTCACCCCGTCCGCCGAGGTGTGGGCAGCCGGCCTGGGAGTGCCAGGATGGGCGCGGGGCGGTGACCGACCGGCCCCTGTTCGACCGTGCCCTCCGCCGGCCCAACCGGCTGGGCGGTGCGCCGAGTCGACGGAACGCGGCGCGTTGGGTGTGACAGAAGGAGACGACAAGCATGGACAGCTTCGGGAGCACCGGAGAGCTGGTAGTAGGGGAGCGCGCCTACACCATCCGACGGCTGGACGCGGTGCCCGGTGCTGACCGCCTTCCATACAGCCTGAAGGTGTTGCTGGAGAACCTGCTGCGCACCGAGGACGGCGCGAACATCACCGCCGACCACGTCAGGGCGCTGGCGAACTGGGACCCGAAGGCCGAGCCCAGCCAGGAGATCCAGTTCACCCCGGCTCGGGTGATCATGCAGGACTTCACCGGTGTGCCGTGCGTCGTCGACCTCGCCGCGATGCGCGAGGCGATGGTCGCCCTCGGCGGCGACCCGGCGAAGATCAACCCGCTGGCGCCGGCCGAGATGGTGATCGACCACTCGATCATCGCCGACCACTTCGGGCGCCAGGACGCGTTCGACCTGAACGCGACGCTGGAGTTCAGCCGCAACCGGGAGCGCTACCAGTTCCTGCGCTGGGGCCAGGCCGCGTTCGACAACTTCACGGTCGTCCCGCCGAACACGGGCATCGTCCACCAGGTCAACCTGGAGTACCTGGCCCGCGTGGTCTTCACCAAGCAGACCGCCGAGGGCACGCTGGCCTACCCGGACACCCTGGTCGGCACCGACAGCCACACCACCATGATCAATGGCCTGGGCGTGCTGGGCTGGGGCGTCGGCGGCATCGAGGCCGAGGCCGCGATGCTCGGCCAGCCGGTCAGCATGCTCATCCCGACCGTCGTCGGCTTCAAGCTGACCGGTGAGCTGCCCGCCGGCACGACCGCCACCGACATGGTCCTGGTCATCACCGAGCAGCTGCGCAAGCACGGCGTCGTCGGCCGGTTCGTCGAGTTCTACGGCGAGGGTGTCACGTCCGTCCCGCTGGCCAACCGGGCCACGATCGGCAACATGAGCCCGGAGTACGGCTCCACCTGCGCGATCTTCCCGGTCGACCAGGAGACGCTGAACTACCTGAAGCTCTCCGGCCGCCCCGCCGAGCTGATCTCACTGGTCGAGGCGTACGCCAAGGAGCAGGGCCTCTGGCACGACCCGTCCCGCGAGGCCGACTACACGACCACGCTGGAGCTCGACCTCTCGACCGTCGAGCCGTCGCTGGCCGGCCCGAAGCGGCCGCAGGACCGGGTGCCGCTCGCCTCGGCGAAGCCGAAGTTCCGGGTCGCGCTCGCCGACTACGCCAAGGCCGTCCCGCTCGCCGCCGGCGGCGCGGACGAGGCCGACTCCGAGTCGTTCCCGGCGTCCGACTCGCCGACCGCGATCGAGGACAAGCCGTCGGACTTCCCGGCCTCCTCGAACGGGATCGCCGGCGACGTGAAGGGCCGTCCGTCGAACCCGACCGCGGTGACACTGGCCGACGGCACCTCGTTCTCGATCGACCACGGCGCGGTCGCGATCGCCGCGATCACCTCGTGCACCAACACCTCGAACCCGCAGGTCATGATCGGCGCCGCGCTGCTCGCCCGCAACGCCGTCGAGAAGGGCCTGACCCGCAAGCCGTGGGTCAAGACCACGCTCGCGCCCGGGTCCAAGGTCGTCATGGACTACTACAACCGCGCCGGGCTGGTGCCGTACCTGGAGAAGGTCGGCTTCAACCTGGTCGGTTTCGGCTGCACCACCTGCATCGGCAACTCCGGCCCGCTGCAGGAGGAGATCTCCGCGGGGATCAACGAGGGCGACCTGGCCGTCGTCTCGGTCCTGTCGGGCAACCGGAACTTCGAGGGCCGGATCAACCCGGACATCAAGATGAACTACCTGGCGTCCCCGCCGCTGGTCGTCGCCTACGCCCTTGCCGGCACGATGGACGTCGACCTGGTGAAGGACCCGCTGGGCCACGCGCCGGACGGCAGCCCGGTCTACCTGCGCGACATCTGGCCGACCGAGGCGGAGGTCGCGGCGGTCGTCGCCGAGGCGATCACCTCGGACATGTTCGAGCGTGACTACGCCGACCTGTCCGGCGACGAGCGCTGGCAGTCGCTGCCCGTCGGCTCCGGCGGTGAGGTCTCGCAGACCTTCGACTGGGCACCCGACTCGACGTACGTCCGGCACCCTCCGTACTTCGAGGGCATGGCGAAGACCCCGGCCCCGCGCACCGACATCGTCGACGCCCGGGTGCTCGCGGTCCTCGGCGACTCGGTCACCACCGACCACATCTCGCCCGCCGGCAACATCAAGAAGGACTCGCCCGCCGGCCGCTACCTGACCGAGCACGGCGTCGCCGCCGGCGACTTCAACTCCTACGGCTCGCGGCGGGGCAACCACGAGGTCATGATCCGCGGCACGTTCGCCAACATCCGGCTGCGCAACCGGCTTGCCCCCGGCACCGAGGGCGGCGTCACCCGCCACCTGCCGGACGGCGAGCAGATGGCGATCTACGACGCCGCCCAGAAGTACGCGGCCGACAACGTCCCGCTGGTCGTGCTGGCCGGCAAGGAGTACGGCTCCGGCTCGTCCCGCGACTGGGCAGCCAAGGGCACCGCGCTGCTGGGCGTCCGGCTCGTCATCGCCGAGTCCTACGAGCGCATCCACCGGTCGAACCTGATCGGCATGGGCGTGCTGCCGCTGCAGTTCGCCCCGGGCGACTCCGTCGAGTCCCTGGGCCTCACCGGCGAGGAGGTCTTCACGGTCACCGGCCTCTCGGAGATCAGCGAGAAGACCACCACCCTGACCGTCCAGGCCGGCGACAAGTCCTTCGACGCCGTCGTCCGCATCGACACCCCCGGCGAGGCGGACTACTACCGCCACGGCGGCATCCTGCCCTACGTCCTGCGCTCATTGATCTGAGGCCTGGCGCGCTAGACGGGGCGGGGCCGGGGAGCGAGGCTCCCCGGCCCCGCCTTTTCGAAGAGCGTCGTGGCGTCAGGGGTGGCTGACGGGCACGACTTCAAGCATGCGCTCCAGTCCCGCGAAGTCCTTCGGATTGACCGTGAACAAGGGCAGCTGGTGCGCGATGGCGACACAGGCGATCAGAAGGTCCGCGAGGCGGCCCCGTGGATCGCGGTTGACGGCGCGGACGGCGGCGTCGACCGGACCGTACTGACGGGCAGCTGAGACGTCGAAAGGAAGCGTGTCGAACGCTGCCTCAGTCCGTCGCAGACGGCCGACGCGGGTCGCTCGCTCAACTGGATCCTTCGCTACGTGCGGCCCGGCAGTGAGCTCGGCTAGCGTGATCGCGCTGATCAAGCCCTCCCGAGGAAGCTGACCCTGGGTGAGTACCGGCATGTGGATGATCACGTTGGTGTCCAGCAGGCCGCGACTGTGGAGACTGACTGGCTCATTCACTGATCAGGCCCCGGCCGTCGAACTCGTCAAGGTCCGCGAAGAACTGGTCTGCGTCCATGGTTGGTTCGTTGGCGAACGTCGCCAGGATCTCGTCCATCGGCACGAACTTCGATCGGCGTGCCGGCGTGAGCTCCGCGATGGGATCGCCGTCCCGCGTCACGACGAAGGTCTCGCCGCTCTCGACCGCGCGCAGGATGTCACCGGCGTCGTCCCGCAGCTCTCGTTGGGTGATCCTGCGGGGAACGTGCTCGGTCACGACGCTCATGGTACCTCCAGGTGCAATGGTGAATACGCTGCGCAACGAAAGGGTTGACTCGGACACTGTTGGGTCATACAGTACTTAATGGATCACGGCCGTGGCAAGACGGCGAGATCGAGAGGCGACGGAGGTTGGCGCCGGTGCGCTGAACCGCCGGGCCATCCCTGAGAACGCCGCGTGCGTGGGCGGGCTCACAGCGGGCGGGGATCGGGGCCGGCTCTCGTGTTCAGGTCGGGTTGGCAGGATGGGCGCGGGCCGGGTGGCCGAGGGGGCAATGGGTGGTGAGGAGCGGCGGGATGGCTGATCGGCCGGGGGCTGAGGAACTGCTGGCGCTGGCGGTGGAGGTCGCGACGGAGGCGGGGCAGCTGGCGCTGCGCGGGCGGGCCGGGACGGTGGCGGCCGAGTCGACCAAGTCGTCGCCGACGGACGTCGTCACCGCGCTCGACCGGGCGTCCGAGGCGCTGGTCGCGAAGCGGCTGCTCGAGGCCCGGCCGGACGACGGGATCCTCGGCGAGGAGGGGGCCGACGCGACCGGGACGTCCGGGGTGCGCTGGATCGTCGACCCGATCGACGGGACGGTCAACTTCCTCTACAACCTGCCGAACTGGGCCGTGTCGCTGGCCGCCGAGGTCGATGGCGAGGTCGTCGCCGGAGTCGTGTACGCGCCGGCCCTCGGGCGGACCTACACGGCGCTGCGTGGCGCCGGGGCGGCGCTCGACGGCACCCCACTGCGGGTCTCGGCGGTCGAGAGCCTGGACATGGCTCTGATCGCCACCGGGTTCGGCTACACCGTCGAGCGTCGGACCGCCCAGATCAACGTGCTGACGAGGGTGATCCCGAAGGTCCGGGACATCCGGCGGATGGGCGCCGCGTCGCTGGACCTGTGCTCCGTCGCAGCAGGCACGCTGGACGGCTACTACGAGCGTGGCCTGAAGCCCTGGGATCACGCCGCCGGCGGCCTGATCGCCACCGAGGCCGGTGCCGTCACCGGCGGCCTCGACGGCGCCCCCGGCAGCGAGGCCCTCTACATCGCCGCACCACCCGCGATCTTCGGCTTTCTCGTAGACCTCCTCGCCGCGGAGCCCCGCGCCGACCGCGGCTAGTCACCGCCAGAGGGCTGCTCTGGCTGCTCAGGCTCCGCTGATGCCGAGCAGACCGCCGATGCCGAACGCGGCCGCGGCGGCCAGCCCGCCGACGAGCAGTTGCCGAGTGGCGCCGCGCCGAGGCGGGTCGCCGGCCAGCAGGCTCAGGCCGCCGCCGACGACAGCCAGGGCGATAGCCGTCAACAGCACCGCGGTGACTGCCGCCGCGGTGCCGGACGCGACCAGGAACGGCAGCACGACCACCAGAGCGCCAGCCGTGAACGACGCCGCGCTCGCCGCCGCCGTCGCCCACGGCGAGCCCAGCTCGTCCGGGTCCAGTCCCAGTTCCTCTCGGGCGAGGGTGTCCAGCGCCGTCTCGGGATTCGCCATGATCTTGCGCGCGGTCTCCTCGGCCTGCTCCTTCGGTAGCCCCTTCGCCTGGTAGAGCAGCGCCAGCTCGTGTTCCTCCCCAGCGGGGAAGTGGCGCAGCTCGTCCTCCTCGCGGCGGATCTCGGCGGCGAACATCTCCCGCTGGCTCGACACCGACACGAACTCGCCGGCCCCCATCGAGAACGCCCCCGCGAGCAGCCCGGCCACCCCCGCCAGCAGGATCGCTCGGCTCGGCGCCCCGGAGCCGATGAAACCGAGTACCAGCGCGGCGTTCGACACCAGCCCGTCGTTGACGCCGAACACGGCCGCCCGCAGCGCCCCGGACCGGTCGCCACGGTGCCAGCGCTCGCTCGCCCCGATCCCTCCGCCCGCCGCCTGTCGCACCGACATCGTGGCCAGCATCCGGGCGTGGTGTCGTTCCTGTTGCCGCATGCCCGGGGCGGCTGCGATCTCATCGTCGTAACGGCCCGCGCTGGCGAGCTCGCTGGCCTCCAGCATCGGCAGCACGGCGGACAGCGAGAACCAACGGGCCAACAGGATCACGATGCGCAGCCGCAGGCTGCGCCGGTGGCGACGGGCGGAGGGAACGGGCTCACCGAGCGCGCGCAGGTGGTCTTCCCAGTGACCGGCGTGCTGGTCTTCCACGTCAGCGAGCTCGCGCAGCACCTCGCCCCGCGGGCCGTCGCTGACCTCGGCGAGTTCCCGGTACATAGCGGCGGACTCGCGCTCGGACGTCAGGTAGACCCGGAAGCGGTCGCGCGAGGACACCGGGTCGCCCCGCCGGCCATCGCCCCGCTGGCCGCGGCCCCACCGACCGCTTTCGAAGGCATCCCACTCGTCATCCCACGCCGTGTCCGCGCTCTCCGTCGGAGGCTGTGCGGCGGGCGGGAAGAGTCCCGGCTCGGCCGTCGTCGTCCAGTCCTGGGCGTACGGCCATCCATCCGGGCGGATCGGGCCCGTGCTCGGGTCGGGCGGAGCGGCCGGCCTCGGTGCGGTTCCCGCCGCCGGACCGGAATACTGCCCCCACGCCTCCATTGGGGCTGCCGAGTGCGGAACCGCGATCGGCCCGCTCGGTGTGTTGATGAAGATGTACGGCTCTGCCTCGGGCCCACCGCCCGAAGGGAATTGGACCTGGGGCGCAGGGGGCGGAACGGCCGCCCACCAGTCACGGTCATCACCGACGGTCATCCGATGAACCGTCCTCGTATCGGAGCCCCGCTCGCATCGGAGCCGTTCTGCCCCCACCGAGCGGGATTTTAGGGACATTCGGGCAGATCCAGACAGGGCCCCGCGAGATCTTTGTTTCGTCGTAGTGACGGACGGGACGGCGAGGTGGCGGCAACCGCCAGCAGCGCACCGGCTGATTAACAGCTTGCGATCACCCGTAAACTTGCTACGTGAGGTCACCAGACGAAGCTCAGGCGACGGCAGTGCGGCCGGCCCGGGCCATCCCAGCGAAGCCGAGTCTCGACGGGGTCGAGGGTCGCTGGTCGACGGTATGGCGGGACGAGCAGACGTACCGGTTCGACCGCACGGTCGACCGCGAGCGGGTCTACTCGATCGACACGCCGCCGCCGACCGTGTCCGGCTCGCTGCACGTCGGCCACGTCTTCTCGTACACGCATACGGACCTGATCGCCCGCTACCAGCGGATGCGCGGCCGTGAGGTCTTCTACCCGATGGGGTTCGACGACAACGGCCTGCCGACCGAACGGCGGGTGCAGAACTACTACGGGGTGCGCTGTGACCCCTCGGTCTCCTACGACCCCGAGTTCGTCCCGCCGGCGAAGCCGGGCAAGGACCAGGTCCCGATCAGCCGGCGCAACTTCGTCGAGCTGTGCGAGAAGCTGACGATCGAGGACGAGAAGGGGTTCGAGGACCTCTGGCGCCGCCTCGGCCTGTCCGTCGACTGGACGCACACCTACGCGACGATCGACGCGCGCTCGCGGGCCGTCGCCCAGCGGGCGTTCCTGCACAACCTCGGCCGCGGCAACGCCTACCTGTCCGAGGCGCCGACGCTGTGGGACGTCACGTTCCGCACCGCCGTGGCCCAGGCCGAGTTGGAGGACCGGGAGCGGCCCGGCGCGTACCACACGCTTGGCTTCGGGAAGTCGTCCGGCGACGGCGAGGTGATCATCGAGACGACCCGCCCGGAGCTGCTGGCGGCCTGCGTCGCCCTGGTCGCGCACCCGGAGGACGCCCGCTACCAGGCGCTGTTCGGTAAGACGGTGCGCACGCCGCTGTTCGGCGTCGAGGTGCCCGTCGTCGCGCACCGGCTCGCGGACCCGGAGAAGGGCTCCGGCATCGCGATGATCTGTACGTTCGGTGACCTCACCGACGTGATCTGGTGGCGCGAGCTGAACCTGCCGGCCCGCGCGGTGATCGGTCGCGACGGCCGGCTGCTCGCCGACCCACCGGCGGCCATCGACAGTGACGCGGGCAAGGCCGCGTACGCCGAGCTCGCCGGCAAGGCGGTGGGCGGCGCACGCACCCGGATCGTCGAGATGCTCACCGAGTCCGGCGCCCTCAAGGGCGAGCCGCGGCCGATCAGCCACCCGGTGAAGTTCTACGAGAAGGGCGACCGGCCGCTGGAGATCGTCTCCACCCGGCAGTGGTACCTGCGCAACGGCGGCCGTGACGAGGAGCTGCGCGCAGCGCTGCGCGCACGCGGCGGCCAGCTCAACTGGCATCCGCAGCACATGCGGGTCCGCTACGAGAACTGGGTCGACGGCCTCAACGGCGACTGGCTGGTCTCCCGGCAGCGGTTCTTCGGCGTGCCGTTCCCGCTCTGGTACCCGCTGGACGCCGACGGCGAGCCGCGGTATGACGCTCCGATAGTGGCGGCCGAGGCCACCCTGCCGGTCGACCCGTCGACCGACATCCCGCCCGGCTACACGGCCGAGCAGCGTGGCGTGCCCGGCGGGTTCGAGGGCGACCCGGACGTCATGGACACCTGGGCGACGTCCTCGCTGACGCCGCAGATCGCCGCCGGCTGGATCGACGACCCGGACCTGTTCGCCAAGGTCTTCCCGATGAACCTGCGCCCGCAGGCGCACGAGATCATCCGTACCTGGCTGTTCTCGACCGTGGTGCGCAGCCACGAGGAGCACGACTGCCTGCCATGGTCGGACGCGGCGATCTCCGGGTGGATCCTCGATCCGGACCGCAAGAAGATGTCGAAGTCCAAGGGCAACGTCGTCACCCCGATGGGGCTGCTGGAGGAGCACGGCTCCGACGCGGTCCGGTACTGGGCGGCTTCCGGCCGGCCGGGCACCGACACGGCGTTCGACGTCGGCCAGATGAAGATCGGCCGCCGCCTGGCGATCAAGATCCTCAACGCGAGCCGGTTCGCGCTCGGGATCGCCGCCGGCTCGGACCAGGCCGCCGGTGGGCCGGCCGGGGCCGACGCCGTGTTCGCCGGCCACGCCGTCGGGGACGCGTCGGCCGAGGCGACGGCGGCCGCGGTGACCGAGCCGCTCGACCGGGCCCTGCTGGCGACGCTGGCAGACGTGGTCGACCAGGCGACGGCGGCCTTCGACGGCTACGACTACGCCCGCGCGCTAGAGGTCACCGAGTCGTTCTTCTGGACGTTCTGTGACGACTACGTCGAGCTGGTGAAGGGCCGGGCCTACGGCGGGGCGGGGGAGGCCGGGGCCGCGTCCGCGCAGGCGACGCTGGCGGTGGCGCTCTCGACCCTGCTGCGGCTGTTCGCGCCGTGCCTGCCGTTCGTCACCGAGGAGGTCTGGTCCTGGTGGCAGGCCGGCTCGGTGCACCGTGCCCGCTGGCCGCAGGCCCCGGAGCTGCGCAAGCTGGCCGAGTCCGCGCCCGCGCGCCAGCTGGAGATCGTCGGCACGGTCCTGTCGGCGGTGCGGCGGGCCAAGTCCGAGGCGAAGGTGTCGATGAAGGCCGAGGTCGCGTCGAGCCGGGTCACCGCCGAGCCGGACGTGCTGGCACTGCTGGAACCGGTGGCCGGTGACCTGCGCAACGCCGGCAGCATCGCCGAGCTGGTGCTGGTCTCGGGCTCCGGCGAGATCGCCGTCGCCGTCGACCTGGCCCCCAAGCCCGCCGCGGTCTGACCGCTCGCCCTCGGCGGGCAGCGGTAGCCGGTGCTTGATCGCCGTTTGAGCCCTCTGGTGGTCGTGGATGCGGCATTTCCACGACCACCAGAGGGCCGAACTAGCGATCATGGGCTCCGGTGGCCGCGAGCGCCGGGCCGTGCCTGCGTGTGCCGGCCCGGGCCGGGCCGGCTTCCCGGTCCGTCGCGCTGTGGCCATCAGAGTCCTCGGGCGATCGACGCGCCAGGTCGCTGTGACCGGCGTCGCGGTGGGCAACCGGGCGGCGAGTGCGGCATCAGCACCGTCGTTCGCGGGAAGATGACCGGGGATGCCAGGTTCTGGCAGTTCACCGTCAGCAATCGCGCCGCCGGGGCGCCGGCCAGCGGCAGTGCCGTGGCCCGCGGCCGGGGCAGGTCTTGGAGGCAGCCTTGGCTATCTACGCGCTCGGGGACCGGATTCCCGACATCGACCCGTCGGCGTACGTGCATCCGGACGCGACCGTGATCGGGTCGGTGACGATCGGTCCCGAGTCGTCGATCTGGCCGCGGGCCGTCCTACGCGGTGACACCGGGCCGATCATCATCGGCGCCCGGACCTCGATCCAGGATGGCACCGTCGTGCACACCACGGCTCTGCACCCGACCACCGTGGGCGATGACTGCGTGGTTGGCCACCTGGCTCACCTGGAGGGCTGCGTGGTGGACAACGGAGCCCTGATCGGCTCCGGCTCGATCGTGCTGCACAACGCCAGGGTCGGCACCGGCGCGATCGTCGGGGCGGGCGCGGTCGTCAGCAACAACGGCGTCGTCCCGCCCGGCGCGATGGCGCTCGGTGTCCCGGCGAAGATCCGCGAGGGCGCGGCGAACGCGGCGGGCATCGCCATGGCCGCCGAGCACTACGTCGAGAACGGCAAGCTCTTCCGCGCGGAGCTGCGCCGCCTGGACGGCTGACCGCCTGGACGGCTGAGCCAGCCCCGCGCCTCGGGTCAACGCAGCTCGGCGATGCGGGCGCCGGGAACCGGCATCTGGGGGCGGCCGGAGGTCGAGTCGGTGCCGGTGCCCCGCGGGTCGTCGTCCCCCTCGCCGCCCTCGACGTGGTCGGTGACCTCCTTGGGCAGCTTCAGCGGCAGCGGGTCGCGCACGGGCATCGCCTCGTCGCCGCGGACGACGACCAGCCGGCGCAGCGTCTCCTCCAGCAGCGGTGCCTCGCGCGGGTCCATCGCGCCCGGCCCGGTCATCACGGCGCGCACGAACCAGCGCGGCCCGTCGACGCCGATCATCCGGCCGGGGACGAGCTGCCCGGGCACCGGGGTCGGCAGCGCCAGCTCCAGCTCACGGCCGTGACGGCCGTCCACCGTCCGCGGCGCGCCGCCGGTGGACTCCAGCTGCTCGACGATCTCGGCCCGGACGTCCTCCCACAGGCCACGGGTCTTCGGCGCGGCGAACACGGCGAGCTCCATGGCGCTCTGGCCGTCGGCGATGACGACGCTCATCGGCCGGCCGGTGGCCTCCTCGACCTGGAACTGGATCTGGACGCCCTCCAGCGCCGGCACCCGCAGGGCACCGACGTCCAGACGCTGCACGTCGTCGCGCGGCGCCTTGGTGACGTCGTAGGGGCCCTCCGGTTCGCCGGTGAAGTGCTCGCCGGACTCCAGCTCGTCGTCGTGGAACGCGGCCTCGTCGGCCTCCTGCCTGCGGCGGCGCCCGAATGCCATGGCCTTTCCTTTCCTGCCGTGCCTGGGTAGCCGAGCCGGTCAGCCCGGGTCATGGATCCACCGTGGAACCGATCGCACCGGGTGCCCTGCCTGATGGTCCTCGGCAGGGCCGGGGTGACGCCCCGGGGGCCCGTCGGGGCCGCTGGGAAGCCGGCCCGCGGATCAGCGACCAGGGTGACCCGACGTGAAGCCTCCGGTCGACCCGAAGCCTCCGGCGCCACGTGTCGATGCCGGCAGCTCGTCGACCTCGCGGAAGGCGGCGTGCTCCACCCGCTGCACGACGAGCTGGGCGATCCGGTCGCCCCGGGACAATCGGATCGGCTCGGTCCGGTCCGTGTTGAGGAGAATCACTTTGATCTCTCCACGGTAGCCGGCATCGACGGTACCGGGTGCATTGACCACGGAGAGCCCGTGCCGCGCGGCCAGCCCGCTACGGGGATGCACGAAGGCGGCATACCCAGCCGGGAGCGCGATGCTCATCCCGGTGCCGACGACCGCGCGCTCCCCGGGGGCGAGCGTCACGTCCGCGGCGGCCACCAGGTCGGCGCCGGCGTCCAGCGGCTGCGCGTAGGCCGGCAGCGGAAGCCCGGGGTCGAGCCGTCGGACCAGCACGTCGACCGTCGGCTGCCCGGCGCCGTCGGCCAGCTCGGCCGCGGCCACCAGGCCGGGGGAGGGGTCGAGAGCGGTCATGGCGGCTCCTGGGGGACGTCGGGGTCGGCGGCTGGGACGATACTGGTGATGCGGTCAGTGACCAGCTGGGCGTGACCGGAGGACCGTGGCCAACTGACGATGACGGCCTGACGGTGCCGGGCTGGTCGTGACGAGACGACCGTGACGAGATGGCCGCGACCCTACGGGCGTGACCAGCTGGGTAGGTACCGCGACGGCGTGGCCACCGTCCGCGGCCGGACGGGTGAAATCGCCGCGAACGGGCACAGCGGATGACAGACACTGCTGCGGACACAGAGGGGTGCGCGTTGGCTGGACCGATTTCCAAGGTCGGCTGGAAGATCGTTGGAGGGGCGGCAACCGCCGCGGGTGGCGCCGCGGCAACCAGGACTGTCGACCTCGCCTATCGGAAGGTCCGCGGCGGCGAGCCGCGGCTGGACCCGGCGCACCCGGACACAACCTGGCGCGAGGCGATGGTGTGGGCCCTGGTCACCGCCATCGCGGTCACCTTGGGCCGGCTCGCCGCCGAGCGGCTCGCCGCCACGGGCTGGGTCCGCGCGACGGGAGCGCTACCGCCGGGCATGGAGGCGGCGGTCGAGACCCTCGACTGACGCCTGCTCCGGCGCGGCGCTGGACGGCCGCGCCGGCCAGCGGCGGGGGGGGGGGGGGGGGGGGGCGGCGCGGCCCCGGCGCCCGCCGCGC
>NZ_JADWYX010000106.1:29291-32817 GCF_016786355.1 Frankia sp. AgB1.9 | reverse complement strand
CCAGCTCGCCTGCCCGTGCCCGGGACCGGGCGGCCAGTGCCGGGGTGGCGGCCAGCAGCCGCAACGCGCCGAGGCGCCGACGCCCGCGGCGGCCGTCGTCTCGGTCGTGCTCGGCGAGCCGGAACGGGCGGTCGCGGCCGCGCAGACCTGCCGGGAGCACGGTGTCGCCGTCGGCTGCTTCCGGCCGCCGACGGTCCCGCCGGGCACGAGCCGGCTACGGCTGTCCGCGCGGGCCGACCTGACCGACGACGACATCGCGTTGTTCGCCACCGCGATGGCCGCCGCGCGGGCGGCCCTGCCGGCGGGCACGCCCGCCGGGCGGTCATGAGCATCCTCGTCGTCACCGGCACCGGCACCGGCGTCGGCAAGACCGTCACCACGGCCGCCGTGGCGGCGCTCGCGCTCGATCGCGGACCGCTGACCGCCGGCGACCCCGGCGGCTCGGTCGCGGTGGTCAAGCCGGCGCAGACAGGCGTCGCGCCGGGTGAGCCGGGCGACGCCGACCTGGTTCGGGACCTGACCGGGCTCACCGACGTGCACGAGCTGGCCCGCTACCCCGACCCGCTGGCTCCGGCGACGGCCGCCCGCCTGCGCGGGCTCCCGGCCGTCGACCTCGCGGGGGTCGCCGACACCGTCGCCAAGCTGTCGACCGAGCACCGGCTCGTCCTCGTAGAGGGCGCCGGCGGGCTGCTGGTGCGCTACGACGAGGACGGGCGGACGCTGGCCGACCTGGCCCGATCGCTGGGGGCGCTGGTGCTGGTCGTGACCAGGCCGGCCCTGGGCACCTTGAGCGACACGGCACTCACCCTCGAGGCGCTTGAGCGCCGTGGGCTGGAGCTGGCCGGCGTGGTGATCGGCAGCTGGCCGCGGCGGCCCGAGCTCGCGGAACGCGCGAACCTCGCCGATCTGGAGACGGTCGCCGGCCGGCCGCTGGCCGGTGTGCTCCCGGAGGGCGCCGGCCTTCTTGATCAGGCGTCCTTCCGGGCGCTGGCCCGCCGGTCGCTCGCGCCCTCGCTGGGCGGCACCTTCGACCCGGTCGCCTTCCGCGGCGGCCACCTTCCCTAGGCAGCTTCCCTAGGCGAGTGCGAGAGACCACGTCCAAGGAACGCGCGCCGCGGCCACGCTGGGTCGGACAATGAGCGGGCCTGGCGTTAAGCCGGGCCTGCTCGCCTGACCCGCCGACGCCCGTCCCGCCGCACGCACTGTCCCGATGTCCACTGACCCAATGCCGGTTCCGGCGGCTGGAGTGAACCTGTGACCCCTCCTGTGACCACCGTCAACCCGACGGCCCAGCCATCGGCGACCGAGCTGCCGGCGACCGAGCTCCCGACGCCTGAGCTCCCGGCGGACGTCACGGCGCTGCTCGCCACCGCCCGCGCGCAGGTTCTGGTCGAAGGCCGTGGGCTCGACGAGGCGCAGGTGCTGGCCGTGCTGGAGCTGCCCGACGAGGCGGTGCCGGAGCTGCTCGCGCTCGCGCACGAGGTGCGGACCCGCTGGTGCGGCCCGGAGGTCGAGGTCGAGGGCATCGTCAGCCTGAAGACCGGCGGCTGCCCGGAGGACTGCCACTTCTGCTCGCAGTCCGGCAAGTTCGACTCGCCGGTCCGCTCCGCCTGGCTGGACGTGCCGAGCCTGGTCGAGGCCGCGAAGGCTACGGCGGCCACCGGCGCGACCGAGTTCTGCATCGTCGCGGCCGTGCGCGGCCCGGACGCCCGGCTGATGGCCCAGGTCCGCGAGGGCGTCGCGGCGATCCGCGCGGCCGTCGACATCAACGTGGCCTGCTCGCTGGGCATGCTGACGCAGGACCAGGTCGACGAGCTGGTCGCCATGGGCGTGCACCGGTACAACCACAACCTGGAGACGGCCCGCTCGCACTTCCCGAACGTCGTGACCACGCACAGCTGGGAGGAGCGCCTCGACACCTGCGAGATGGTCCGCGCGGCCGGCATGGAGCTGTGCTGCGGCGCGATCCTGGGCGTCGGCGAGACCCTCGCGCAGCGGGCCGAGCTCGCCGCGCAGCTCGCCGCGCTTGAGCCGGACGAGGTGCCGCTGAACTTCCTCAACCCGCGGCCGGGTACCCCGTTCGGTGACCTGCCGGTGGTCGGGGCCAAGGACGCGCTGCGGGCGATCGCGGCCTACCGGCTGGCGATGCCGCGGACCATCCTGCGCTACGCGGGCGGCCGGGAGATCACCCTGGGCGATCTCACCGAGGACGGCATGCTGGGCGGCATCAACGCGGTGATCGTCGGCAACTATCTGACCACGCTGGGCCAGTCCCCCACCAGCGACCTGGCCATGCTCGACCGGCTGTCGATGCCGATCAAGTCGCTGCAGGCGACGCTCTAGGCCCGGGGCGAGCACAAGTGACCGCCGAGTACGACACCCTGGCGTCGACCGCGACGCCGCTGGCGACCGCAGCCTTCTGCGACCGGTGCGGCGAGCCGGCCGGAGCTGGCGCACACGAGCGCTGCGACGCGGCGCGCGCTCTGGAGCCGCCGCGTTACTGCCCCACCTGCCGGCGCCGGCTCGTGGTCCAGGTCGTACCCACCGGCTGGACCGCCCGCTGCGCCGAACACGGCGTCACCACCTCGCCCAGCTGACCCGCGGACTCCTGGACGAGAGCTCCGACCGGAACTGAACCAGCTCGGGCCGCGGCAGTCCTACCTCGTGGTCGCCGAGCGGGCTGAACCACGACCGTGGCGCAGGAGTTGCCGCGCTCTGGCGGAGCTGAACCAGCCCGGGGTGTGGCAGTCCTGCGTTGTGGTCGCCGACCGGGCTGAACCACGACCATGGCGCAGGAGCTGCCGCGGCTTGGTGACGCTCAACCAGCTCGGGCCGCAGCAGTCCTACCTCGTGGTCGCCGAGCGGGCTGAACCACGACCGTGGCGCAGGGCCAACGAACTCCCGGGCATCGCGGCCCGGCTCCCCGATGCCCTGCCCGGCTCCCCGCATCGCGGCCCGGGCCGTTGGGCCCAGGCTCTCAGACTGGCTGGGGCTCGACCACGGCGATGAGGTCGCCGTCCTGGACGACGTCGCCCTCCTGAACGGCGATCTGAGCGACGGTGCCGCCGTCCTCACTGATGACCGGGATCTCCATCTTCATCGAGTCGAGGATCACCAGCGCGTCCCCGGCCGCGACGGCGTCACCCACTCCGACGACAACCTTCCAGACGTTCGCCACCATCTCGGCGCGGACTTCCTCGGCCATGGTCATCCCTTCCGGGGCACGGGTGCGCGGGACGCGCACGGGTCGGGGCGCTCGGGTGTTCGACCGGCCCGTCCGGGCCTGTCGGGCGAGATAGCCCGGCAGACCTTCGCCCAGATCGGCGTCACCCGGATCAGCGTGGTCAGATCGGCCTGGGCGGTCCCGCGGAGCCCCGGACCCCGTGCCGATCCGCTTGCCAGCGTAGACCGCCTCGCCTACGTCGATCCGACCGTGGCGCCGGTGTGTCAGATCAGCCCCATCCCCGTCGATCGGCGGACACGCCCTCGTAATGCCATGCGCACCGCGAGCCCCGCACGGCGGAAC
>NZ_JADWYX010000106.1:27269-29191 GCF_016786355.1 Frankia sp. AgB1.9 | reverse complement strand
GCGGAGATCAACCGCACGGCGGAACGCGGAGATCAACCGCACGGCGGAACGCGGAGATCAACCGCACGGCGGAACGCGGAGATCAACCGCACG
Source organism: Frankia sp. AgB1.9 (assembly GCF_016786355.1). Lineage (GTDB taxonomy): Bacteria > Actinomycetota > Actinomycetes > Frankiales > Frankiaceae > Pseudofrankia. The sequence goes on along the minus strand of NZ_JADWYX010000106.1, from coordinate 29,098 downwards.
GCGGAACGCCTCGGGCGCCGGGGCGCCCTCGGCGATCGCTCCCGTGGCAGGCGGGGAGTCGCCGGTCGACCGGCGGTCCGAGCCGCCGATCCACCTGCCCACCTGCCCACCTGCCCACCTGGCGATCTTCGGGCGGTTCAGCGGTGGGTGGCGGCGATGATCGCCAGCTGCGCAGGAATAAATGCGACAAAATGGGGCAGCGGGCGACGGTTTCCCCTGCGCAATCTGCGATCATGAATCGTCGAGGCGGCGCCAATGCACGATGATCGCTGACTGGGTAGGGGAAACGGCGGTCGCGAGGGGCCGAGACCGCCCAGAGCTGACGCGCCGCCCGGGCGACCGCTGTCCAGACCCCGACTCCGAGACAGCTCGGCTACCCCACGCCACCGCCCACGAGACCAGGTACGCCCCGGCCAGGCCGCTGATGAGGCCACCGCGTCCCAGACCTCCGCGATGCGACCAGGCCGCTGAGGCCACCGCATCCGGCAGCTCCGCGATACGACCGGGCCCCACTCACCGGCCGGGCCGGCCCGAAACAGGCCGGGCCGGGCCAGCCCGAGACAGGCCAGCCCGAGACAGGCCAGGCCGGGCCAGCCCGAGACAGGCCGGCCCGAAACAGGCCGGGCCGAGGCGGCCAGGCCGAGGCAGGCGGGCCGGGAAAAACCGACAAATACCTGCGACGACGGCCAGTCGATGCGGGGTAGAAGGGGACGGGCTAGGAGACTACGGGTGTGTTCGTTCTCCTCGTCCTTGCCCTGCTGGTCGGTCTCGTGATCGCCCGGCTGCGCGGGGGGACCCTGGACGCGCTCGGGCGGGTCCGGGTACGGCTCGGCTGGCTGGCCGCCGTCATCGTCCTCGCGCTCGTGGTCGCCGTGGTCGCGCCCCGGCTCCAGACCGTCGGCTGGCTGGTGGCGGCCGTGCTCGCCGCCATCCTCTCCGCGGCCAACCGGCGGATTCCCGGGCTGTTCCTGCTCTTCATCGGTCTCGCGCTGAACACGGCCGCCATCGGCGCGAACCACGGCCGTATGCCGGTCTCGACGGCGGCGATCAGCTCCGCTGGGATCGACCGGGCCGACGTGGCCCGGTCGGACCACTACGTGCTCGCGGACCACGACACCCGGCTGCGCTACCTGGGGGACGTGATCGCGTTTCCGTTCTGGGGAGCGCCGGCGGCGCTCAGCGCCGGCGATGTGCTGATCGCGTCCGGGATCGGGCTCTTCGCCGGGCTCGCGCCGGTGCGGGCCAGCCGGACTCTGCGGGCCCGTAGGGAGGCCCGCGACCGCCGCCGCGGCCGCCGCCAGGCGCAGGCGGCGGGCGACGCCGACGTCGGCCCGGATGCCGGCTCGGCCGCGGGGCGCGCGGGTCGTTGGCCAGTCGCCGCCCTGCCGGCTGGGCCGGCTGCGGGCGTCACACCCACGCCGCGGCGTGGCACGATGGCCGCGGATGTCAGCGACGAGCGGCATAGCGGCGACGACTCAGAAAGGAGATCGCGGCATGGCGAAGAAGAAGCGTAAGCGGCGCGCCCGCGCGAAGAACAAGGCCAACCACGGCAAGCGTCCGAACGCCTGACGGCGATCGGCCGGAACCGGCCCTGAGGGCTCTCCGCTGACCTCCCAGATCGGCTTCGCCGATCCGGGAGGGACCCCGGCTCCGCCTGGATCGGGCGCCCGATCGCCCTCCCCAGTCCCGATCCTCCGGCACCTGGAAGTCTGGGGTTCGCCCCAGCCAGGGTCGGGATCGTGACTGGGTCGCGCTGGTTCCGCCCGTCTGGGCAGAGACGCAGAGACGAGGGGCCCCCCCCCCCCGGGGCGCGCCCGGGGGCGGGGCGG
>NZ_JADWYX010000106.1:0-27259 GCF_016786355.1 Frankia sp. AgB1.9 | reverse complement strand
CTGGGACCGGCTGGCCGGCGCCGTCGCCGCCGGGGCCCGGGGGCGGGGCGCCGGGGCGCGGGCCGGCGGGGCGTTCGTCGTCTCTCGGTCTACTCGGCGTGGATCTCCGGGGCGCCGGCTTCCGTCCTCGCCTCGGCGCGAACCGCGCGCAGGCGGGCCATCAGACTGACCCGCAGCGAGTCAGGAGCGCGCTCGCCGCCGCACTTGCGCGCCACGAGCAGCTTCACCTCCTGCTCGACGCCGAACTCACGCAGGCACGGCGAGCACTCGTCCAGGTGAGCCCGGATCAGGTTCTGCTGACTGCCGTCGCACTCGTTGTCGAGATACAGGAACACCGCGTCGAGAACCTTGCGACAGTCGATCTCGTGTGGTCCGCCGCAGCTCACGAAGCACCGCCCTCGCTCCCGGTGGAGCCGGCGGGAACCAGTCCGCGCTCCCTGGCGTACTCCTCCAGCGAGTTGCGCAGACCGCGCCGACCCCTATGCAACCGGGACATCACCGTGCCGATGGGGGTGCCCATGATCTCAGCGATCTCCTTGTAGGCGAAACCCTCTACATCGGCCAGATAGACGGCCATGCGGAAGTCCTCGGGCAACGCCTGCAGCGCGTCCTTGATGTCGCTGTCAGGCAGATGCTCCAGCGCCTCGGCCTCGGCGCTCTTCAGACCGGTCGACGTGTGCGACTCCGCCTCGGCCAGCTGCCAGTCCTCGACCTGCTCGGTCGGGCTCTGCAACGGCTGACGCTGCCGCTTCCGGTAGCTGTTGATGAAGGTGTTCGTGAGGATGCGGTACAGCCAGGCCTTGAGGTTGGTGCCCTCCTGGAACTGGTGGAACGCCGCGAACGCCTTCACGAAGGTCTCCTGGACGAGATCCTCGGCGTCGGCCGGGTTGCGCGTCATCCGCAGCGCGGCCGCGTACAGCTGGTCGAGGTACGGAAGGGCATCGCGCTCGAACCGCGCGCCCCGCGCCTCGGTGGTCTCGTCGACCAGGATCACTCCCTCACCGCTCGGAGAGCCCGGAGGAACGACCCCCCGGATCTGCGTCGCGGGCCGCCGGACGGCTGACTTCGCGTCAACGGCCGGAGCGGCCCACGGACCGCTCGCCGCCGTCCCCGTCGCGATGTCCTCGGCCGCCAGAAGCTCCGGCCCCGTCGGGGCGTTCTGGCCCGTTACGTCTTCCCATCGCGCGAGCGGCTGCGCCGAGCGGCTGTCACCGGCCTTCTTCGGGGACGATACCCCGCCAACCGGGAGTGCGCCCGACGGCGAACCGCCGCCGATGACCGGCCGCGGGACGAAACCGCCCACCGCCACCGGCGCGGCTACCTGCCGGAACAACTGGCTCTCAGGCGTCAATGTCGGACCTCCGTGACCTCTGCTTGCACACTCGCCAACCGTTCGGGCCGCCGGTGGATTCCCGGCCGGCGCGATCACCCGCGGGCGCCGTCCGGATGCCCGAGGAGGCGCTGAGCCAGCCAGTCGGTCGCCAGGCCGGCAGCCTCGTCGACGACCTCGGTTGCCGGCCGGCCATCGCGGACCCGGACCTTGAACGAGTGGTCGGCCCCCGCGATCACGACCACCTGGACCCCACTCGCCGGATCGGCCCGCGGCCGGCCGAACGAGTCCCGCTCCCCCTGCAGGACCAGGACCGGCACCACCGCGCCGGAGAGCTCGCCCTGGCGAGAAGGCCGGTCGCCGGGCGGGTTGAGCGGGAAGCCGAGCGCCACCACCCCGTGCGCCCCGACCTGGCGAGCGGTCCGTACCGCCACCCTGGAGCCCATCGAGGCCCCGGCCAGGGCCAGCCGGGACGGTCTGCCCAACGCCTCGACAGCGGCCGTCAGGACGGAGTCCAGGCGCGCGGCCCGGTCCGGCGCCTTGCGACCGGCGACCCGATAGGGCATCTCGAGACGGGCGACGGTGATGCCCGCGGCGCCGAGCCGCTCGGCCAGCCGCCGCAACACGGGGGTCTGAGTTCCGGAGCCCGCGCCGTGCAGGAGGACCACCACCGGTGGGCCATCGACGGCCTCGGTGGGAAGGCTGGAGCCGCTGGCCTCGCTGCCTGCGGTGACAACGGGCTCGACACCGGGAACCACGAACAGCGCCCCGCCGTCGACAGATAGGACGGTTTCGGGCGGGGTCTTGGTGGTCATAGCGGTAGTGCCGCTCACAGCGGCCTGCGAGGTCACCGTGGCCTCGGCGCGGCCCGTCGGGGCGATGTCCGCCGGGCGCGGAGCGGGAACGGACATGTGGTCAGTGGGAGAGGGCATGCGGGCGGGCAGGGACGGCGTGGCGCGAGACGGCGGACGGCGACACGCCGGCCGGTCCGCGACGCCGGTCCTGCCGGACGTGGTCCGGGTCGCCGGGCCACAGGTGATCGCAAGTCCGCGGTCGTCGGAGACTTCCGGCCCTGGTGTGTGACATGCCTCGCATCGCAGCCCTTCGAAGGGTAGGAATGGTTCATGCTGTCCAGTCCCGGCGCCGAGCCGGAACTCGTGGTTTCGGAGCGACGCCCCGCCGCGCCCACGGTCGTCTGTGAGGCTCCCGCGGGCAGTGACGATCCCTACTGGTCGTTCTACGACGAGGTCGCCTCGGTCCAGCTGAGGCAGTGGCTGCCGCCCGTACCCTCCCGCGTCCTCGACGTGTCCGGCCAACGAGACAGGTTCGCCCATCAGATGGCGGCCGTCGGGCACCGGGTGATCCGGGTCGTCGGCGACCCACGGCAGCCCGCTCCGGCCCGGGCCGCGGCGGACGTCCGGCGCGCCGCCGAGCATTCCGACTCCCGGCTGGCGCCGGGGTCCCTGCTGCGGGTGGCCGGCGATGCCCGCAGTCTCGACTGGTTCGCGCCTGGCTCGTTCGACGCCGTCCTCGCCGAGGGCCGCGCACTGTCGTTCTGCCTGGCCACCGAGGCCACCCTCGAGGAGATCTACCGGCTGCTGCGCCCGGGCGGCCAGCTGCTGCTGTGCGTCGACTCGCTGTTGCTGGGGCTGGCCCGGCTGGCCGAGCAGCACCGGTGGGCCGAGCTGTCCGACGTGCCGCGGGCGGACGTCGTGCTGGTCCCGGCCGAGGACGGGACGATCACCCGGTGCTTCTGGCCGGAGGAGCTCAAGGCCGTGCTGACCAGCGCGGGCCTCGAGGTCGACTGGGTCAGGCCGCGCAGCGTGCTGTCAGCGGAAGCCGTCAAGCGCGCACTGGCCGCGGACATGTCGTCATTTCCCACCCTCGTCCGGACCGAGGTCGAGCTCGCCGCCGAGCGCGAGGGTGAGTCCATCGGCATCCACCTCATCGCCTCGGCCCGCCGGCCCGGCTAGCCGCGGGCAAAATAGGGGGCGTGACGACAGCGACGCGCGTCCCCGCCGACCCCTGGCCGGCACCGACCGCTCATGAGCCGGTGCGGGCCGTGGTGCGGGTACCCGGTTCCAAGTCCGGGACCAACCGCGCCCTGGTCCTCGCCGCGGCGGCGGACGGCGTGTCCCGGCTGCGCGGCGCGCTGCGCTCGCGGGACACCGTGCTGATGGCCGGGGCGCTGCGCGCGCTCGGCGTCGGAATCGACCAGGACGAGTCCGCATGGGTGGTCCGCGGCGGACTGGGCCGCCGGGACGGGACGCCGACCGCGATCGACTGCGGCAACGCCGGCACCGTCGCCCGGTTCACCCCGGCCCTGGCCGCGCTGACCGACGGCGACGTGACGTTCGACGGCGACCCGCGGATGCGCCACCGGCCGCTGACCCCGCTGCTCGACGCGCTGCGCGCCCTGGGTGCCGTCGTCGACGGTGACCTCATGCCGCTGGTCGTGCGCGGTCGCGGCGGGATCGCCGGTGGCGCCGTGACCGTCGACGCGTCCGACTCCAGCCAGCTGATCTCGGGCCTGCTGTTGGCCGCGCCCGGCTACGACCAGGGTGTCGAGGTCAGCCACGTCGGCGGCCGGCTGCCGTCCGGGCCGTACCTGGACATGACGGTCACCGACCTGCGCGCGGCCGGCGCCACCGTCGAGACCGAGCCAGGCGATCCCGCGGACCAGACGGGCCGGCCGCCGACCTGGCGGGTCTCGCCCGGCCCGCTGCGGGCCTACGACCGAGCGATCGAGCCCGACCTCAACAGCGCGGCACCGTTCCTCGCCGCCGCGGTCGCCACCGGCGGCGACGTGACGATCCCGGACTGGCCCACGGTGACCACCCAGCCAGGACGGATGCTGCCCGGCCTGCTGGAGGCGATGGGTGCGCACGCGGAGCTGACCCCCGAGGGCCTGCGGGTGCGCGGCGGGGACGGGCTGCATGGTCTGGACGCCGACCTCGGCGACGTCGGCGAGGCCGCCCCGGTGCTGACGGCGCTCGCGGTGCTCGCCGACTCGCCGTCCCGGCTGCGGGGCATCGCGCACCTGCGGCTGCAGGAGACCGACCGCCTCGGGGCGCTCGCCGACCAGTTGGGCCGGCTCGGCGCGGACATCTCGGTCACCGAGGACGGCCTGGCGATCCGGCCGGCCCCGCTGCGCGGCGCTCGGCTCGACCCGCTCGCCGACCACCGGCTGGCGATGACCTACGCGGTGGTCGGGCTGCGGGTGCCCGGGATCACCGTCGACGACATCGCGACGACCGGGAAGACCGTGCCCGAGTTTCCGGCGATGTGGGCGGCGATGCTGGCTGCATGAGCGGCACACAGCGGTGACCGGCGACCGAGACCTGGCCGGCTGGACGACCATGACCGGCGGGCGACCATGACCGGGCGGACGGCCATGAGCGGCGACCGGCGATGACCGGTGTCCGGCGCGACTCCGGGCGCCGCGAACTGGACGAGGACGACGTCCGGGCCCGGCCCGGCAAGGGCTCCCGGCCACGCACCCGCGAGCGGCCCGAGCACGCCGACGCGGTGGACGGCGTCGTCGTCGCGGTCGACCGCGGCCGCTACACCTGCCGGCGCACCGCGGCCGACGGCCGGGCCGTGCACCCGGGCCCCGAGCGGGCCAAGGACGAACGGGCGCGCGCCGCCCGGGACCAGGCGGGCGCGCTGATCGAGGCGATCCGCGGCGGCGACGTGCGCCGGGTCCCCGTAGTGGTCGGCGACCGGGTCTCGCTGGTGGGCGACACGTCAGGCCGGCCTGGCGCGCTCGCCCGGATCGTGCGGCGGGCCGAGCGCACCAGCGTGCTGCGGCGCACCGCGGACGACACCGACCCGTCCGAGCGGCCGATCGTCGCGAACGCCGACCGGCTCGTCATCGTCGCCGCCCTCGCCGACCCGCCGCCACGGACCGGGTTGATCGACCGGTGCCTGGTCGCTGCCTATGACGGCGGGCTGGAGCCCGTGCTGTGCCTGACCAAGGCCGACCTCGCCGACGACGGCGCGCTGCGCGAGCTGTATCGGCCGCTCGGCGTGATGATCGTCACAAGCAGGCCGGACGTCGATCCCGCCGAGCTGCGCGAGCTGATCACCGGCCAGGTGAGCGTGATGTTCGGGCACAGCGGGGTCGGCAAGTCGACGCTGGTCAACCGGCTGGTCCCGGACGCGGCCCAGGAGATCGGCGCGGTCAACGCGGTCACCGGCCGCGGCCGGCACACCTCGTCGGCCGCGGTGGCCCTGCCGGTGCCGGGCGGCGGCTGGGTGGTGGACACACCGGGGGTGCGCTCGTTCGGCCTGGGCGCGGTCAGCCTGGCCAGGGTGCTCGGCGCGTTCGGCGAGCTGGCCGAGGCCGCGGCGGACTGCCCGCCCGGGTGCACGCACGCCGAGGGCCTGGCGGACTGCGGCCTCGACGAGGCGGTCCGCGCCGGACGGGCGGAACCGGCCCGGCTGGCCAGCCTGCGGCGGCTGCTCGCCGCCCGCGGCGGCACGGCGGCCTGATCCTCTCCGGCGGATCGGCGGCAAAGGCGTCCGCCCCGTCACAGAAGCCGTTTCGCGCGCTGGCTGGCCCGTAGGCTCTAGGCGTGAAGCTGTCTGACACAGCGGCGGTCGTCTCCGCCTCCTCGACCGGCGCCGTGGGTGAGCCCACCGGCGAGAGTTGGCCGACACCGGCGGACGACCTCGCCCTCGCGCTCAGCCTCGCCGACGCAGCCGACAAGATCACGCTGGCCCGCTTCCAGGCGGTGGACCTGCGGGTCGAGTCGAAGCCGGACAACACCCCCGTGTCGGACGCGGACACCGCGGTGGAGTCGATGATCCGGGAGCGGCTGACCGCGGTCCGCCCGGCCGACGCCGTCCTCGGTGAGGAGGAGGGCCTAGCGGGCGCGGGCGACGCGAAGCGGCGCTGGATCCTCGACCCGGTCGACGGCACCAAGAACTTCGTCCGCGGCGTCCCGGTCTGGGGAACCCTGCTGGGGCTTGAGGTCGACGGCGAGATCGTCGCCGGCGTCGCGAGCGCCCCGGCGATGGGCCGGCGCTGGTGGGCGGCCAAGGGCGGCGGCGCCTTCACCCGCACCGCGACCGGCGACACCCGGGCGCTGCGGGTCTCCTCGGTCGGGCGGCTGGAGGACGCCTTCCTGTCGTTCGCGTCGATCGAGAGCTGGACCGAGCGCGACCGCCTGCCCGAGCTGCTGCACCTGGCCGCCCAGGTCTGGCGGACCCGGGCGTACGGCGACTTCTGGTCGCACATGATGGTCGCCGAGGGCGCCGTCGACGTCGCCGCCGAGTCGGTGGTGTCGCTGTGGGACCTGGCGGCGCTGCAGATCATCGTCGAGGAGGCCGGGGGCCGGTTCACCGACCTGCGCGGGGTACGCGGCGCCGGCCACGGCACGGTGCTCAGCTCGAACGGCCTGCTGCACGACACCGCGCTCGCCTCGTTCAAGACCGAGTAACGGGGCCGGCCGCGGTGGCCATCGGGTTCGCGCATCGGGGAGCGCCGGCCTGGTACCAGCGGGAGAACACCCTGGCCGCGTTCGAGCGGGCGCTCGCCCGCGGCGCCTCGGGGCTGGAGTCGGACGTCTGGCTCACCGCCGACGGCGTGCCGGTCCTGCACCACGACCAGGAGCTCGGTCCGGCCAGGATGCGGGCGCGGGTGCCGGCGTTGACGTCCGGAGCGCTGCCCGGCTGGCTGCCGACGCTGGCCGCCTTCTACCAGCGGGTGGGCACCGGCTTCGAGTTCAGCCTCGACGTGAAGACGCCAGCCGGCGAGACGGCCGATGCCGCCGTGGCCGCCGTGATCTCGGTGGCCAGGGCGGCCGGCGGCACGGACGCGGTGCGCCGGCTGTGGATCTGCGGGCCGCGAGGATGCCTGCGCGCCTGGCGGGAGCTCGACGCGGACGTCCGGCTGGTCAACTCGACCTCGGTGCGGGACATCCGGGCGGACGGCGGGATTGGACCGTATGCGCGCTCATTGGTCGAAGCCGGGGCGAACGCGCTGAATCTGCGGTCAAGAGACTGGATCGCGCCGACCGCGCCGATGGCAGGCGTACTGCACGATCACGGTCTGCTGGCGTTCGGCTGGGACGCCCAGCGGCCCGCGACGCTACGCCGGCTGCTCGGTTACGGCCTGGATGCACTCTACAGCGACCATGTCGACCGCCTGGTCGAGGCGACGACGAACAGCGCCGTCTGATCGGCGCCCGAACGCCGCGCGCTCCCGAACGCCGCCACATTGCCACCGGTGGATTGTCCGTCTCCCGCCGGTCAGTAATTGGAACAACGGCGGGCGGGCCGGCGACATCCGGAATCGCACCTCGATCGCCGTCCGACATCAGTCCCCTACCGGGCGGCGCAATTTCCGGCGGACTTCCGATCGCCGCGCCGGCGAAGTCGACGCGAGATCGCGCGCTGGCCCCCGCTCACCCGCCAACCTCAGGCGGGTGAGCAGATCTCACACTCACCCGCTCGGCGCCCAGCCGGGAGCGGCCCCACGCGGGCGACGGTCAGCCGAATCAGTGAGCGGTTCAGCCCTCGTCGGCGACGGCGACTTTCAACATCTGCGCCGGAAAGCCCGTCCGCTGTGCGACGTTATCTACCGAGTAGCCCTGACGTACCAGGTCACGGGCCTGGTCGAGGGTCCAGCCGCGGCCCGGGTCGAACCGGGTCACCACAACCTCGCTCGAGTCACGACGTTCCTCGGGCCAGCTAAGACGTGCACGGCGTGCCAAGGATCGACCTCCGAATAGTGCCATCGGGGCGTCCGGGGGTCTCCCCCCAGGGCAGACATTGCGGGGCCCGGCGGGCCAACGTCGAACAAGGTAGCCCGTCCGTGTCTGCAGCCGTCACCAACGAAGGTCGCATTCGCCGCGAACTGTTGCGCCGCGAACTGGGTCCAACGAACTGGTGTCCTGCGAGCTGGAGTCCAACGAGCTGGTACCCCACTAGCTGGTGCGCCACGAGCTGGTGCCCCACGACATGCGAGTGACCGACGCCGCTAACTCTACGGTAGCGCTTCCTCGGGACTAAATGTGGAACATACCCGTGCCGCTTGTCACGACCCTGCCCGATCTTCACGCGATCTTCTCCTGGCGATCGGCTGCACGGTAGATCATCCACGGTTCGTTCCCGATATCCGTCTCTAGGTCAGCCGGCTTTGAAAAGGCGCCCCGCCGGGTCGCTCCGGCCGGCCTCCCGGTCGCCGTCGGCGGCGCGCTCAGGGCGGCCCGCGGGTCCGACGCGGCCCGCCTGACCTTCCGAATCGCCGTGACGGGAACGGGACGCGGAGACCGGCCGTGATGCGTCCTCGGCCGGCGCCTCAGGCGGCAAGGCGCGCGACCGCAGCAGCGCGCGCCACTCTCGAACGGTGTGACTGCCCGGTCGCGTGGTGGCGAAGAAATCGGCGAGGACGGCCTGAAAACGGTCCGGATCGGTGTGGTGCGGGAAATGGCCGGCGTCCGGGAAGATCTCCAGTCGGCTGCCCGGCATCGCCTCGTGGGCAATCCGGGCGTGCTCGACCGGGATGACCGCGTCACGCCCTCCCCACATGATCAACGTGGGCATGCCCTGGGCCAGATAACAGCGGTCCAGCATCGTGATCGCCTGGCCCCGGGCGTCCACGGCGGAACGCAGCGTTCGCAGGAACGCGGCCCGCGACTGCCCGGTCGCGAGCCCGCCGAACACCCGGGCCACCTCGTCCGAGTCGCGGCCGAGGTCGGTACCCAACAGGCCGAGGGCGCTGATGACCCCGTGGCCGGCGAGCCGGGCCGCCGGCAGCCGCAGCAACGACAGCAGCGCCTCGCCACCGGGCGAGGCGGCCAGCCGCAGCAACGGGCTCACCTGCGGCCCGACCCCGCCGGTGCCGACCAGAACCAGCCGCTCGCACCGCTCCGGGAACTGGTAGGCGAACTGCATCGCCACACCGCCGCCGAGCGAGTGACCCACCACGGTGGCCCGTTCGATGCCGAGGACCGTCAACAGGTCGCGCATCCCGCAGGCGAACCCGCCGACCGAATAGTCGGCGCGCGGTTTGTCGGACAGGCCGTGGCCAAGCAGGTCCGGGGCTATGACGGTGTGCCGGCGGGCGAGTCCCGGCAGTACCGGAAGCCACGTCGCCGAGCTGTCCCCGATGCCGTGGATGAGTAGCACCGGCGAGCCACGACCGGCCCGCAGGTAAGCCCGACGATGGCCGTGCACGGTGAGGAACCGGGGCGAGAGCGTGTCCTTGCGGCTCGTGGCGCCGCCCGTTCTCGTGGCGCCGCCCGCTTTCGTGCCAGGCGCGCGGACCGCTGCGGCCTGCCGGCTGCCGGCCTCGTCAGACCCGCCGCCACTCGCGTCCGGGACCAGCCTCGACGCCCCGCCCGTCCCGGTCCCGCCGTCCCCGCCCGCAGTCCGCATAGCGATCACTCGCCTTTCGCCCGGAGAGGGGCGGCGGCGCGAAGGATGACCCGTCGCGCCGCCCTTCGCCGGCCGCGTCGCTCGCGGGGGCTCAGCCAGACCGGGCCGCCGCGAGGCTCAGAACTCGAAGTTGTGCATCACGTGCTTAATACGTGTGTAGTCCTCAAGCCCGTAGATCGACAGATCTTTGCCGTATCCACTCTTCTTGAAACCACCATGTGGCATCTCGGCCACGATCGGAATATGGGTGTTCACCCAGACAGCGCCGAAGTCGAGTCGTCGGGCCACCCGCATCGCCCGGCCGTGGTCGGTCGTCCAGACGCTGGACGCCAGCCCGTACTCGACGCCGTTGGCCCATCGCACCGCCTCGTCCTCATCCGAGAACTGCTGCACGGTCACCACCGGGCCGAAGATCTCCGACTGGGCGAGCTCGTCGTCCTGCCGGACGCCGGCGATGACCGTGGGTGGGTAGAAGTACCCGGGCCCGTCCAGCGCCACACCCCCCGTGACGACCTGGGCGTGGTCGGGCGTGCGCCCGACCATCCCGGACACCCGGGCCAGCTGGTTCGCGCTGTTGAGCGGGCCGAACGCGGCGTCCTCGTCCGAGGGCGGGCCGACCTTGGTGGCCCGGGCCGCGTCACCGAGAGCCGCGACGAGGTCGGCGTAGATGCCGGGCGCGGCCAGCACGCGGGTCGCGGCCGTGCAGTCCTGGCCGGCGTTGAAGTAGCCGGCACCGGCGATGCCCTCGGCGACCTTCGCCGCGTCGACGTCGTCGAACACGACGACCGGTGCCTTGCCACCCAGCTCCAGGTGGACCTTCTTGAGGTCGTCCGCGGCCGCCTTGGCGACCTCCATGCCGGCCCGGACGCTGCCGGTCACCGAGACCATCGCGGGCGTCTTGTGCGCCACCACCGCCCGGCCGCTGTCCCGGTCGCCACAGACGACGTTGAGCACGCCGGGCGGCAGGAACTCGGCCGCGATCTCGGCCAGCAGCAGGGTGCTCGCCGGGGTCGTGTCCGACGGCTTGATCACCACGGCGTTCCCGGCGGCGATCGCCGGAGCGATCTTCCAGATCGCCATCATGAACGGGTAGTTCCACGGGGTCACCTGGCCGCACACGCCGATCGGCTCGCGCCGCACGTAGCTCGTGTGCCCGTGCAGGTACTCCCCGGCCGACCGGCCCTCCAGCAGCCGGGCCGCGCCCGCGAAGAACCGGACCTGGTCGGCCGACGGCGGGATCTCCTCACTCAGCGTGAGCCCGACCGGCTTGCCCGTGTTGCGCACCTCGGCCGCCACGAGGTCGTCGGCGCGGTCCTCGATCGCGTCGGCGAGCTTCAGCAGCGCCCGGGACCGCTCGCTGGGCGTCGCGTCCCGCCAGCCCTCGAACGCCTTCGCCGCGGCGGCCATGGCCTTGTCGACGTCGGCGGCGCCGGACAGCGGTGCCTCGGCGTACTGCTCGCCGGTCGACGGGTCGACGATCGGCATCGTCCGGCCGTCGGCCGTAGGCACGTACTCGCCGCCGATGAAGTTGCTCAGAACCTCGCCCATCCGACCTCTCCAGTCCCCGACGTCCCGCTGACCACGCCTGTTGTGCTGCCCGCCGCGATGTTCGTGACGACGGTCCCACGCTTGCCCCGCGCACCCGTCACATGCCGGTTCAGGAAACACGCCGGATCCGCGCTGGACATACGGATGCCGTCTCCGAACCGGGGTAGTACGGTCGAAGTCGGCGGTTTAGGGCAGACTAAAGCACGGATACCGTGCTTGTGGAGGGATCTCGCCAGAGAGATCTCCGGGTACGCACCCCGCCGGGCCGCCGGCTGCCGGACGGACCAGTCGGTCGGGCGTCCCCCGATGACAGCCCAGCCCCCGGGCCGGGCGAGGCGACGACGAGAATCAGGCACAGATGACGCACCCCGTTCGGCGACAGGCTGGACGAGATCCGGTGCTGTATCGCTACGAAGGGTAGGCAGCCACGGTGGCTGACGCGAGCCGGTTCCTCCGCCGCACGGCCGGGCTGCTGCCCGGCCGCAAGACGCCGCCCTCGGCGGGCCTCGTGGCCTCGCTCTGGACCGACCAGCTCGCCACCCCGGTGACCGCGCGCCCGGCGCTGAGCGGCACGGTGACCGCGGACGTGTGCATCGTCGGCGCCGGCTTCACCGGGTTGTGGACGGCCTACCACCTGGCCGGGCTCGCGCCGGACAAGCGGATCGTGGTGGTCGAGCGCGAGGTGGCCGGATTCGGCGCCTCCGGGCGCAACGGGGGCTGGTGCTCGGCCCTGTTCCCGGTCGAGTCGCTGGCGGAAGCGATGCGGCCGGCGCTCGCGGCGACCATCGACGAGGTCGGCGCCATCGCCGCCGCCGAGGGCATCGACTGCGACTTCGCCAAGGCGGGCTACCTGTGCCTCGCGACCACGCCCGCGCAGGCTTCCCGGCTGCGGACCAGCGCCGGTGACGACTGGCTGGACGCGGACGCCGTCGCCGCCCGGGTACGTGTCGCCGGCGCGCTCGGCGGCACCTTCGACCCGGACTGTGCGGCGCTGTCCCCCGCCAAGCTGGTACGCGGCCTCGCCGAGGCGGCCGAGCGGCGGGGCGTCACGATCTACGAGCAGTCCGCCGCGCGCCGGATCTCGGCCGGGCGGGTCGACCTCGCGGGCGCCTCAGTCCGCGCCGACGCGGTGATCCGGGCGACGGAGGCCTGGACGCCCCAGCTGCCCGGCTACTCACGCGAGATCGTTCCGGTCTACTCACTGATCATCGCGACCGAGCCGCTGTCGGCCGCCGTCTGGGACGAGATCGGCTGGCGCGAGCGGTTCACGCTCAACGACAACCGGCATCTGATCATCTACGCCCAGCGCACCGCCGACGGGCGCATCGTGCTCGGCGGCCGGGGCGCGCCCTACCACCTCGGCTCCCGCGTCAGGCCGGCGTACGACCGCGAGGACACGGTCTTCGAGCACCTGCGCCACACGCTGGGCACACTGTTCCCGGCCGCCGCGCGCGCCGAGATCACCCACCGCTGGGGCGGCCCGCTCGGGGTGCCGCGCGACTGGACCCCCACCGTGCGCTTCGACCCGGCGACCGGCCTGGGCAGCGGCGGCGGCTACGTCGGCGACGGCGTCGCCGCGGCGGCGCTGGCCGGCAGGACCCTTGCCGAGCTGGTCGCCGGGCACGAGACCCCGAACACCAGGCTGCCCTGGGTGAACCGGACACCGCGGCTGTGGGAGCCGGAACCGCTGCGCTGGCTCGGCATCAACGCCGGCCGGGTGGGCGCCGCGGCGACCGACGCCCGCGAGAACCGCACGGGCCGCCCGTCCCACCTCGGCAAGGCCCTGGAACTGCTGACCGGCCACTGAGCCCCAGCTCGTCCCGACCGGGGAAGGCTGGCTCGGCCCCGGTCGGGCGAATCGGCCTGTGATCGCCAGTTGGGTATGGAACCGGTGCTCCGCGTGATCCACACGAGAGATCTAGTGAGACGGCCGGTTCCGCCAGCCGTGGGCGGTGGTGCCGAGGCGGCCGTCGGCGGCCTCGGCGGCGGCTAGCAGGGCGCGTGCGAGGGCCGTGGCCTCGATCGGCCCCAGGTATGCGACGGCGAACGTGTCGAACATCGGCGACACCAGCCGAAGCAACACGACCGGTGCGTTCCCGGCGCCGGACGATGCTTCCGGCCTGACGGTGATCTCGGCCCCGCCGAGGTGGGTGACGAGTGTTCTGTCCGACGGATCGCGCTCGACCAGTGCCATGGGCCGTCCTATCCATCCCTGGGGCGAGCCAGGCCTAGTCCGGCCGCCCTACCCCAGTCGGACTCCCAACCCGATCCACTGGTTGTGCATCAGTTGTTTCACGTGAACCATTACCCGATGCGTCCCCAAATCGAACGCCAGAGGCCCCTCAGCCCCAGCCGTCGAGATCGCCCCTGCCACGCCAGCGGCTCCCACGCGAGTGACTCAGGCGCACGTCGTCCACGCCCGGTGTCGCAAGCCACCCCACCCGTCATGATCGCCGCTTGAGCCCTGGGTGGTCGTGAAAACGCGCTCAACACGACCACCCCAGGGCCAAAACCGCGATCAAGCCACCTGACAGCACCCAGCCGCCGCGATCCCTCGCACTCGGCGCCCGAGACGCGTCGGCCTAGCGGACGCCCCAGGTGTAGGTCTGCTTCACCAGACGGAGGTAGACGAAGGTCTCTGTCTCGCGGACCTGGGGCAGCGCGCGAATGTGGTCGTTGACCAGCGAGATCAGGTGCTCGTCATCCTCGGCGACGATCTCCAGCAGCAGGTCGAACGACCCGGCCGTGATGACGACGTAGTCGACCTCTGGCAGGCCGGCCAGCGCGTCGGCGACCACGCGGGTATCGCCCGTCACGCGGACGCCGATCATCGCCTGGCGCTTGAACCCGACCCGCAACGGGTCCGTGACCGCGACGATCTGCATGATGCCGGCGTCCAGGAGGCGCTGCACCCGCTGGCGTACCGCGGCCTCGGACAGGCCCACCGCCGCGGCCATCGCGGCGTAGGACCGTCGGCCGTCCTGCTGGAGCTGTTCGATGATCGCCTTGTTCACGTCATCGAGCAGCGGTTCGGCCGACGCGCGACCACCTGGCGCCTTACGTGTCTGCACCGGCTTCCTCCTCGCCCGCGCGTCCGACCGCCGGCCGGCCCCCGCAATGTGGCCATCCGAGTCGATACGTCCCAAGACGGTGACTCACGGCGCGATGGCGGTTGCAATCGTATGACCTTGCCGCGACCGCCACGATGCGGCAGTCATATCGGGTTCTTCCTGCGGATTCCCTCGTACAGGCGACCGATCGGCTACGCTTTCAGCGTTGAGACTGCTCGACGTGGGCCTTGGAGGGCTACCGTGACCACGGCTGATACGACCACGGCTGCAACCGAATCCACGACGGTCGAGGCGGCGCTCGCCGGGCGGGTCGCCGGACTGGCCGAGCGGGAGGAGACGCGCCTGGCCGCGGCCACGCCCGGCTCCGGCGCACTGCACGAGCGCGCACTGCGCACGATGACCGGCGGGGTGCCGTCCTCCTACCAGTCGCGCGACCCGTGGCCGATCTACCTGACCCACGGCAAGGGAGCCAGGGTCTGGGACGTGGACGGCAACGAGTACTCCGACTTCCACAACGGCTTCGGCTCGATGGTGCAGGGTCACGCCCATCCGGCGATCGTCCGGGCCGTCACCGAGCGGGTCGGGCTCGGAACCCATTTCGCGATGCCGACCGAGGACTCGGTCGTCGTCAGCGAGGAGCTGGCCCGGCGGTTCGGGCTGCCGCAGTGGCGCTACGTCAACTCGGGCTCCGAGGCGACGATGGACGCGATCCGGATCGCCCGCGGCGTCACCGGCCGGGACACCATCGTCAAGATCTTCGGCTCGTACCACGGCCACCACGACTACGTGATGGTCTCGATCGGCGCGCCGTACTCGGACATCGGCCCGGCCGACAACATGAACTCCCTCGGCTACGGCGCCGGCATCCCCCAGGCCGTCATCGACCTCACCGTCCCGGTGCCGTTCAACGACGCGCCGGCGATGGAAGCCCGGATCGAGCGCCTGATCGCCGAGGGCCGCAAGCCGGCCTGCGTGATCATGGAAGCCGCCATGATGAACCTCGGCGTGATCCTGCCCGAGCCGGGCTACCTGGAGGCCGTTCGGGAGATCACCCGTCGCCACGGGATCGTCCTGATCTTCGACGAGGTGAAGACCGGCCTTTGTGTCGCCGCCGGCGGCGCGACCGAGCGGTTCGGCGTCGCCCCGGACATGGTGACGCTGGCCAAGGCCCTCGGCGGCGGCCTGCCGTCGGGCGCGATCGGGGCCACCGACGAGATCATGGAAGTCGTCGCGTCCGACAAGGTGAAGCAGGTCGGCACCTACAACGGCAACCCGCTGTCGATGGCCGCGGCCCGCGCCAGCCTGTCCGAGGTGCTCACCCCCGAGGCGTATGTCCACCTGGACCGGCTCAACGACCGCCTGATCGCCGGCTGCGACGAGATCCTGGGCCGGTACGGGATCGCGGGCTACACGGTCGGCATCTCGTCCAAGGGCTGCGTGCACTTCACCGACGCCCCGATCCGGGACTACACCTCGTTCATGGAGCACCAGAACGCCGAGCTGCCCGAGCTCGCCTGGCTGTACAACGCCAACCGGGGCGTCCTGATGGCCCCCGGCCGCGAGGAGGAGTGGACCCTCTCCGTCCAGCACACCGACGCCGACGTCGACCGTTACCTCGAAAGCCTCGACGCCATGGCCAAGGACCTGACCCGCTGAGCTATGCGGTGCCGACGAGGTTCAGGCCGATCACGCCGGCGATGATCAGGGCGAGCGAGACGGTCTTGAGCCAGCCCATCGACTCGCCCAGGAAGAAGACGCCGACGACGGCGACAGCCGCGGTGCCGACCCCAGCCCAGATCGCGTAGGTCACGGACACCGACAGGGTCCGGACCACGCGGGCCAGCAGCCAGATCGACAGGCCGTAGCCGAGCAGCACGACGGCGGACCACAACGGGTCCTTGAAACCTTCCGCACGCGGAAGCAGCGCG
The DNA here is from genome assembly GCF_016786355.1 of Frankia sp. AgB1.9. Lineage (GTDB taxonomy): Bacteria > Actinomycetota > Actinomycetes > Frankiales > Frankiaceae > Pseudofrankia. The sequence continues at coordinate 10,997 of NZ_JADWYX010000106.1, read as the reverse complement.
GTAGCGGTGACCTCGCTGCCAATCGCCGCGAGGAGCAGGGCAAAGGCTGCGTACATGACGTTCCTCCGAACGTAGCGATCGCTACAAGTGTAGCGTAGCGGTCGCTACATTCGGAGTCGCGGATGCGACACGCCTACGATGTGGGCCTCATGGGGCGACGAGAGGACCTGCTCGACCAGGTCACCGACCATGTCTTCGAGCATGGCCTCATCGGTCTGACGCTGCGCCCGGTCGCCGCGGCGATCGGCACCAGTGACCGGATGCTCATCTACCACTTCGGCAGCCGCGATGAGCTCGTCGCGGCCGTCGTCACCCGCGCGGAGGACCGGGCGATCAACGCGGTCGACGCGCTTCCCGGTGTCGCCGGCGTGCGCCAGGGCGTCAACGCCCTCTGGGCGGCCCTGCAGACCGACCCGCTCCACCGCGCCACGGACATCTACGTCCAGGCCGCGGCGACCGGGCTGATCGGTCAGGAACGCTTCGCCGCCATCGTCTGTGAGGCGAACGACCGCTGGGTGCGGGCCCTGGAGGACTACCTGGTCCGCTGCGGAGCACCCCAGGAGCGGGTCGCCCGAGTGGTCCGGCTCGTCGACTCCAGCCTGTACGGCTTCCACCTCGATCTGAGCACCGACCGGCCCGATGAGCTCGCCATGGGTGTCGACGACCTCGCGACCGCCGCCCAGGCGATCGCCGCCGGCCGGGACCTGACGGCCCTCGGCCGCCCGGAGGCGCCGACGTCGGTCAGCTAGTGCCGCGGCTCGCCGTAGCGCGGGCCACCGCACGGATCATGATCGCCGTTTGAGCCCTGGGGTGGTCGTGGAAACGTCTGCGCCACGACCACCCCAGGGCCAAAACCGCGATCAAGGCGGACAAGAAAAAGGGCGCCCGCCTCAATGAGACGAACGCCCTTGATCAGATGGTAGCGGGGACAGGATTTGAACCTGTGACCTCTGGGTTATGAGCCCAGCGAGCTACCGAGCTGCTCCACCCCGCGTCGGTGTTGTCACTACTGTACCCGACGAATCCGGGTGCTACCCACGAGCCTCGCCGGGACTTGCTGCTGACGTCCTCTCGCACAGGCGCGGCACCCGTCTCTCCTGGTCGGGACCCGATGAGGCGGCCGGGGTCTCGGCGGGGCGGGGCAGCCCTCACCGGGACACGCCTGGTCGCCGCACCTGCCACTGATTGCCGGAACCGCGACGGTTCGGAATGCGGAAATGCGAATGGCCGGTTCCAGAAGGAACCGGCCATTCGCCATGTGGTAGCGGGGACAGGATTTGAACCTGTGACCTCTGGGTTATGAGCCCAGCGAGCTACCGAGCTGCTCCACCCCGCGTCGGTAAGGACACCGTATCAGACGCGGTTGGGGAGGTGTCAAAACGCGGGCAGCGAGCTGGCTGTTACGTGGACGTCACCTGACGAGGGCTAGCCCGATGGGCCGGTCGTGGGACTGGCCGTGGCGGACGGCGCCGCGGTGGTGGATGGCGCCGCGGACGCGGAGGGTGCTGGCGTCGCGCTGGGGCTGGGGGTGCTCGATCCGCTCAGCGCCGAGATGCTGGCGAGGGCCTTGGCCAGGTCGCCCTGCGCGACCCCGAAGGCGCTCCAGTCCGGCGGGTTCTTGGCGAGAGCCTGCTGGCCGGCCTTGTTGGCCGCCTGGGCGGCGCCGATCGCCGCCACGAGGTCAGGGCTCAGGGTCGTCCCCGGCGCGGGGGTGAGCGACGGGTTCGGGCTGGCGGAACTCGCTGGGGGCTCCGTCGGCGAGCCGGTGGATCCGACAGCCGTGGCGCCGCTTCCGCTGCCGGCGCCGCTGGCCGGGTCACCCGCGCCCGGGCCGAACACCTCGTCCAGCGCCTGTTGCAGCGAGTCCTCCAGCGCGACCGTGTCACCGAAGGCTACGGCGACGCCCTGCAGGATCGGGTAGCTGGCCGAACCGCTGGCCTGCACGTAGAACGGCTCGACGTACATCAGACCGTCGGCGACCGGGAGCGTCAGCAGGTTTCCCGGGATCGTCTGGTTCGAGGCGCTGGAAAGGCCGCCGCGCCAGAGAGTCAGCTTGGAGGCGCTGCTCGTCATGATCTGGCTCTGCATCTGCGACGGGCCGCTGATCGTGACGCCCTGCGGCAGCCGCAGCACCTGGAAGGCGCCGTAGTCGTCCGGGTCGCTGGACACCGCGACATAGGCCGCCAGCTTCGAGGATCTTCGCGAGATCAGCGGGGACGTCAGGTTGAACGACGGCGTCTTGTGACCAGGAAGCTGGCTGTAGACGTAGAAAGGCGGCTGATCGGTGTTCTGGTCGTCCGGAGCCGGCGAGACGGCCCAGAAGTCCTCCTGGGAGTAGAACGCCCGCGGGTCGGTCACGTGGTAGTCGGCCAGCACGTCCCGCTGCACCTTGAACAGGTCCTCGGGATAGCGGAAATGCGCCCGCAGCTCGGCCGGAATCGCCTTGGCCGGCTTGACCGTCCCGGGGAATGCCCGCATCCAGGTCTTCAGTACGGGATCGGACTCGTCGAACGCGTAGAGGGTGACGGTTCCGTCATACGCGTCGACGGTCGCCTTCACCGAGTTGCGGATGTAGTTGACGTCGTTCGTGCCCTGCTTCGCGCGGTTCTGCCCGGTGACCGCGTCGGCCGTGACCTGACCGAGCGCGTTGCGCTCGGAGTACGGGTAGCCGTCGGAGGTGGTGTACCCGTCCAGGATCCAGGTGATCCGCCCGTTGACCACCGCGGGGTACGGGTCCCCGTCGAGGGTGAGCCACGGCGCGACCTTGGCGACCCGGTCGCGTGGGTTGCGCTCGTACAGGATTCGCGACTGCTGGGTGATGTCCGACGAGAACAGGATGTTCTTCTCGCCGAACCGGGCCGCGAAGACCGCGCGGTCGAACCACGAGCCGATCGAGACGCCGCCGTCGCCGGTGTAGGTGGTGGTCGTCGTGCTGCCCTGCGCGGCTCCGGGCCCGTCGATCTCCTGCTGCTTCGTGCCGACGATCGAGTAGTCCGGCGACATCTCCCCGAAGTAAACCTGGTTCTCGGTGATGGTGAACGGGCCGGTCTGCGGAAGGTCGCCGACCTGGAAGTCCGGCTTGCCGCCCTTCACCTTGTTGGCCGGGGCCGCGACGAAGCCTTTCCCGTGGGTGTACGTGAGGTGCTCGTTGATCCAGTTCTTCTGCGACGGAGCCAGCCCGCTCTGGTCCAGCTCGCGCACCGAGACGACGTAGTCCTGGGTGGTGGAGCCGACCGTGTACCGGTCGATGTCGAGGGTGTCCGGGAAGCCGTAGTAGCCCTTGAGCTGCTGGAGCTGCTTGAACGTCTTGGACAGCTTGTTCGGGTCGAGCAGCCGCACGTTGGACACGGTGCCGACGTCGTTCTGGACCGCCGTCGCGGTCAGCTGGGTCGCCACCGGGTAGTTCTGCGGCATGACACTGTCGATGCCGTAGGCGTCCCTGGTCGCCGCGATGTTGCGCGCGATGTAGGGCGACTCCCGCGACGCCTCGTTCGGCTTCACCTGCAGCTGCTGGACGATCGCCGGGTAGATCCCGCCGATCACCACGGCGGACAGCACCAGGATGCCGGCGCCGAGCAGGGGCAGCGTCCAGCCGCGCTGGAAGATGTTGTAGATGAACAGCCCAGCGCAGGCCAACGAGATGAACAGCAGGATCAGCTTGGCCGGCAGTACGGCGTGCACGTCGGTGTAGCCGGCGCCGGTGGAGACCACGCCGCGCGAGGAGAAGACCAGCCCGAACCGGTCCAGGTAGTACGCCCACGCCTTCAGCAGCGCGAGCAGGCCCAGCAGCACGGACAGGTGGGCCTTCGCCGCCGGGCTGACCCGTTCGGTCTCGATGCGGACGTCACCGTGGCGCGGCGACTGGATCCGGATGCCGCCGAACAGGTAGTGGGTGACCGTCGTGACCACCAGCGAGAGCACCACGGCCGAGAGCAGGAATCCGAGCAGGAACCGCTGGAACGGATACGTGAACGCGTAGTAGCTGACGTCCCGGTGGAACTGCGGGTCGGTGACGCCGAACTTCTGCCCGTTGACCCACTGGAGCCAGGTCCGCCACCGTCCGGACGCCGACAGGCCCGCGGCCAGGCCGAACAGCGCGGTCACCCCGAGCAGCACGGCGAGCAGATACGGCTCCAGCGCCGTCCGGTAACGCTCGAGGTTCTGCTGCTCCACCGAGAGCGGCCGCAGCGGGGGCCGCAGCCGGTAGGCGAGCACCAGGTTCGTGCCGATCACGACGGCCATCACCAGGCCGAACAGCACGAACAGCAGCACCCGGGTCCACAGGACGGTCGTGAAGACCTTGCTGAAGTTCACCGACCGGTAGAACAACAGATCCGTGTAGATGGGGGTCAGCACGACGAACAGGACCACCAGCGCCACCAGCACGAGCAGCGGCACGATCACGCGAAGGCGCCCCACGATCAGCCGGCGGGCCATTCCCCCCGGTGCCGAAGCTCCTCGCGCGGACGGCTCTGCTGACACGTGCTTCCTCCGTGCGGCTGTGGGCTCTCGGCGGGCTGACGCCCGCTGTGCCCCCGGGCGTTCGGTGATCCCTTGTGTCCGGTGATCCTGTGTGTCCGGTGATCCCAGGTGTCCGGGCCCACGCCCGCCTCACCCAGGTGTCTACAGGCGGTGCGGCTTTGGCCCGCTAAGGGCAACCTACGCCAGCAGCCGGGGCGCCCGGTGAGCCGTCTGGGGCGATCGGAGAGGATGAGGCCCGTGACGAGCCCCAAACTCCCGGAGCTGACCGAGGTCGTGCTCGAGCTCGAGGAATATGTCGCCGCGGCCGGCTGGAACCAGCCACGCCGGCTCTACGCGCTCGCGCACACCACGGACCTGCTCGCCTATGACCCCAGCCTCTCCGAGCATCTCGGCGACGCCGCATCCCGGCCGCTGACCCCGATCGAGCAGGAGGACCTGCCCGAGGGGCCGCTGGAGCAGGTGCTCTCCACGATTGGCTGGCCGGCCGAGGTGGAGGGCTGCGTGCTCGTCACCGAGCTGGTGCTGCTGCCGCCGAGCGCCGAGGAGGAGATCCCGTACGAGGACTACGAGATCGACGTCTGGGCGACCACGCATCCGGAGCGCCAGGACGTCCGGGTCGCCGTCGCGGTAACCCGTTCGGGCGCCTACTCGTCCTGCCTGCGCCGCCGCGTCGACGCCTCCGAAGTGGTCGTAGACCCCGACGTAGCCGACGCCCTCGTCGACGGCCTCTTCGCAACGTTCCTTTAAAGCGGAACGCAACACAGATCCCGGCCCTGGCCACGCCTCTCGCTTCAGCGTCCTACCTAAACCCCGAACCAGGCGGAGCCGGGGTCCCTGCCGGATTGGCGAAGCCGATCTGGGAGGTATGCGAAGGCGCGCAAGCGCCGGTTCCGGCCGATCGCCTTAACAGGCTGGGATTGAGGCCTGCTGGGGGGTGCCGAGCTTCTTGACGGCGGCGAGGGCGCCGGACAGGGTGTCCACCTTGATCAGGGTGAGGCCGTGCGGGGCCATCCGCTTGGCGTCGGCGCAGTTGCCGGACGGGACCAGGAACACCGAGGCGCCGGAGCCGCGGGCTCCCAGGATCTTCTGCTGGATGCCACCGATCGGGCCGACCTTGCCGGTCTGGTCGATGGTGCCGGTGCCGGCGATGGTCCGGCCGCCGGTGAGCTGCCCGGGGGTGAGCTTGTCGACGATGCCGAGGGCGAACATGAGCCCGGCGCTCGGGCCGCCGACGTCCGAGAGGCGGATGCGGACCGTGAACGGGTAGAGCTGCCGCTCGGTCGTCGTGATGCCGATGATCGGGCGGTTTCCGTCGTCCGGCGCCGGCTTGGTCGTGACGGCCGCGAGCGCGGTCGCGGCGGAGCCGCGCTGATAGCCGATCTTCACGTCCTCGCCCGGTTTGACCTTGGCGATCTGGGCCTTCAGCTCGTCCTGCGAGTGGACCGCCACCCCGTCGACCTCGGTGATGACGTCGCCGGAGTTGAGCTTGCCGGCGGCCGGTGACCCGGACGGGATCGCGTACACGACGACGGCGGTACCGGTCGGCTTGATCCCGAGCTGGGTGAGCGCCGCGACGGTGGCCTCGGTCTGCGAGTCCAGCATCGCCTGGGTGTTCTCCTGCTGGATCTCCGCCTGGCTGGCGCCGGGCGGCTCGATCAGCTCACGCGGGACGACCGCGCGGTCGTCGTCGAGCCAGTCCTCCAGCGCGCCGAGCAGGTTCAGCCGTGGCGTCTCCTCGACGGTGGTGAGCTCCAGCCGGCCACTCGTCGGGTAGGTCGCGCGGCCCTCCACGTCGATCAACGACACGCCCTTGACGCTGCCAAGGGTGTCGGTGACGGGTCCGGGCGCGAGCGTGACGAAGGGCACTGGAAGCCACAGCCCCGCGATCCCCAGCACCAGCGCGAGCACGGCCGCGACGAGCAGGGTCTGAGTCCGGCGCGCCATGCCCCGCATCCTATGTACGGCACCGGCCCGCCACCGATTCCGGTCGCTTCTCGGCGAACGGCCAGGGCCCGACGACTGGTCGACGCTCAGGCGCTGTCGGCGGGAGCATCGGCCGCGGCCGACACCTCACGCGCCGCGGGGGCATGCCGCTCGGGCTCGTCGGCGACCGGGGTGTCGACGTCGACGACCGCCCGGGTGGCCGGGATGACCGCGTCCGGCTGTGTGACCGGGGATGGCGGCGGAACCGACGACGACGCCGGGACCGTGATCAGCGGGGTGTCCCGGTCCCTGGGGTAGACGGGGTCACCGTCCGCCAGCAGGTCCGCGTCCAGGCTCTCCGCCGGGCGGGCCGGTGCCTGGCCGGTCTGCTTCGGGGACCGGCGCAGACCACGCAGAACGTCCGGGACCCGCAGATGTCGGTTGTCGAGGTCCTCGCCCGCGTCCCGCGGTGCATCGACCGGGGCGACCACGGCCGGCGCGTCACCGGGCGTACCAACCGGCCGTTCGAGAGCTGTGACCATCCTGCGGTAGCCCTCGATCGTCGCGGCTTCCCGGGCGCGCCTCGGGCGGCCGTGCAGGGCGCCCCAGAGCAGCGCCACCACCAACGTCACGACCGGAATGAGCAACACCCACATGGCGGCCTCGCCATCGATCCGGGAGTAGGAAAGACGGGGATCTCTGTCCTAGCCCCACCTGCATCCTAAGTGCCCCGTCAGCAGGCGCCTACCCATTCCGAGGTGCCGTCGGCGAACATCTGCCGCTTCCAGATCGGTACCCGAGCCTTGATCTGGTCGATGAGCTGTCGACACGCGACGAATGCCTCGGCCCGGTGCGCGGCGGACGCGGCGGCGACTACCGCGATGTCCCCGATCGTGAGCAGGCCGGTCCGGTGGTGCACCGCCACGGCCAGCAGGCCGAGCGGGGCGGCCCCGTGGGCGTGCCCGCCCTCGTGGCGGTGCGGCTGGGCGAGCTGCGGCTGGGCGGGCGAGCTGGCCCAGGCCGCGGTCTCAGGAACGAGGCCCTCGGCGACCTCGCGGGCGACGGCGACCATCGCCTGCTCGGCCGACGGATGGGCCGAGTACTCCAGCTCGACCACGGACTTCCCGCCGTCATGGTCCCGGACAGTCCCGATGAAGAGGGCGGTTCCGCCCGCCTCGGGCAGCGCGACGGCGGCCAGGCAGTCATCCACCGACAACGGCGTGTCCCGCAACTCGGCCACGACCAGCGGCCGGCGGTCCACACGCGCCACCGCGGCCGCCAGGGTGAGGTCCATCTACCGACGGTATCCGGCGCGCCGGGCCGTCCGCTTCTGATCGGACTACCGTGGATACATGTCCGCGGGCACATGTCCGCACAGCAACTCGTCCGCACAGCAACTCGTAGGCACAGCAACTCGTTGTCAACACAGCAACCGGTTGTCAACACGGTTCGAGGCCAACACAGTTCGTAGTCAGCACAGCCTGTAGATCACAGCCTGTAGATCGCACAGCGTGTAGCGAGGTTCCGGGTCTGATGAGTAGCCAGTTTCCGTTCGGCTTCACCCCCGGCGGCGGGGGCGGTGACGGCGGCCAAGGGCCGTTCGGCCCGTTTGGCGGCGCCGCGCCGTTCTTCGCTGAGCTGGAAAAGCTGTTGTCCTGGCAGGGCGGCCCGGTCAACTGGGAGCTCGCCAAACAGATCGCGGTGCGGACCGTCGGCGCCGACGACCCGACGCTGACGGCGGCCGACGAGGAAGCCGTCGCCGGCGCGCTGCGGATCGCCGACGTCTGGATCGACCCGGTGACGGCGCTGCCGGCGGGTGGCGCGCGGGCGCAGGCCTGGAGCCGGGCCCGCTGGATCGAGGCGACGTTGCCGATCTGGCAGAAGCTGTGCGACCCGGTTGCGGCCAGGGTCGTCGAGGCGATGCGGACCGGTCTGTCCGGTGGGCTGGCGCAGCTGGGCGACGCGGGCGGGCTTCCGCCGGAGCTCGCCGCCGGACTGCCGCCGGGACTGGACCTGGGCGCGCTGATGGCGGCCGGTGGCCCGGTCGTCGAGATGATGAACCGGGTCGGCGGGATGCTGTTCGGCGCCCAGGTCGGCCAGGCGATCGGCACGCTGGCCGGGGAGGTCGTCTCCTCCACCGAGATCGGCCTGCCGCTGGCGCCGGCCGGGACGGCGGCGCTGCTGCCGGCGAACGTCGCCGCCTTCGGCGAGGGGCTCGGCGTCGACGCCGAGGAGATCCGGATCTACCTGGCGCTGCGGGAGGCGGCCGCGACCCGGCTGTTCGCCCACGTCTCGTGGCTGCGCGCGCACCTGCTCGGCACCGTCGAGGAGTACGCCCGCGGCATCACGGTCGACCAGGAGGCGCTCGGGCAGATGATGCGGATGGTCGACCCGAGCATGCTGACCGATCCGGAGAAGCTCTCGGAGGCGCTCGGCGAGGACGTCTTCGCCGACGCGACCACCCCGGAGCAGGAGGCTGCCCTCGGGCGCCTCGAGGTCGCCCTCGCGCTCGTCGAGGGCTGGATCGACCACGTGACGGACACCGCGGCCGCCGAGCACCTGCCGTCCGCGCCCCGACTGCGCGAGATGGTCCGCCGCCGCCGGGCCGAGGGCGGCCCGGCGGAGCAGACCTTCGCCACGCTGGTCGGTCTCTCGCTGCGGCCACGCCGGCTGCGGGAGGCCGCCGCGCTCTGGGAGGCGCTGCGGGCCGCGCGCGGCGCCGACGGGCGGGACGCCGTCTGGGGCCACCCGGACCTGCTTCCGTCGGCCGATGACCTGAGCGACCCGGATGCCTTCGTCTCCGGCGCGTCCGCGAGCACCCTCGATCCGATCGCGGAGATCGAGAAGCTCGGCGAGGCGCCTCCCGAGGAGCAGGGCCCCCGGTCCGCCGAGTAGACACCTGGGGGTCAACGGGCGCCAACCAGCTTCAATCGGCCAGGCACCCGGTTTCAGGCGGGCGTTCGGGACGTTGACGTCACGGCCCCATCGCCTTAGCGTCACCACCGAGAAACCCCCGGTAGTCGATCTCTCTCGGAAGGGGAAGCCGGGAGAGGTCGGATCTACCGGGGGTTTCCCCTTCGCGCGCTGCGTGGTCGGCGCACCCTCGATCTGCGCCGTCCCGGTGTCCGCGTCCCGAGCGCCGCGAGGGACCAGCGCACCCTAGGCGCACGCGCCGGGCGGTCACCGCCGTCCGAACACGCGGTTGACCGAGACCCCCCGGGCTGGCCCGCCGACCGCGCTCAAAGCCCGGCTGGGCAGGATCAATTCCGCAGCCGCACCAACACCGGCCCGCGCTGACGGGGTCCGGACTCGGGGCGGCGCGCGCGTGGCCGACCTCGGCCCGCGTCGCTGGAGACGGCCCGGCCAGCTGACCGGGAACCCGCCCGGCCCGGCCGCCGGCCGACGCTCACCAACGCGGCCCGGCGGCAAGCGCACCACGGCCTGGGGCACGACCGTCGCCAGCATCTGTCCAGAGCATCACTTGGGCGTCCGCACCCGCCGATGGGGACGGGTGCGGACCTGGGAAGGGAGACCGCGTGGCCGACAGCCTCGCCAGCTACGAGGGCTACTGCGTGAAGTGCAAGGAGAAGCGCAACTACGAGGGCGAGGTCCGGATCAGCGAGTCCGGCCGCCGGATGGCCCGGGGCACCTGCCCGGTCTGCGGCTCGACGATCAACCGGATTCTCGGCAAGGCCTGATTCGGCACCACGGCGGGCCTGGCAGGCCAGGCCGAACGGGTGTCAAGCGGCCGCCGCGCGGCACCGTGACCGAGCGACGTGCCAGGGCTGGCGCCGTGTGCGAACGTGCGGCTCCCAGCCGCGCACGGCCGGCGACCCGCTCGGGTCGCCGGTCGTCGCCGGTCCCCGTCGGCGGTCCCGCTGGGCCTGCCCGGCCATAGACCGGGCGGCGCCGGTCGGGCGAGGAGATGCCCGTGCGCCCGGTACTCAAGCCCGGCCTGCGCCGCCTGTGGCGGGACGGGTCGACCCTGCAGCTCGGGGTCGACCCGTCCCGCGCGCTCGTGCTCCCGGAGGTGACGCCGGCGCACGCCACCGCGTTGGCCGCGCTGGACGGTTCCCGTACCCACGCCCGCCTCGCCCACGACGGCGACCCCGCCACCGTCGCTCTGGTCCACCTGCTCGGCGAGGCCGGCCTGCTCGACGACGCCACCGCGCAGAGCCCGGACGGCCTCGACGGCCCAGCCGGGCCCGACCACGACCCCACCGGCGCGCGAGAGCCCGCGCTCCCGCCGCTGAGCGCCACCGAACGAGACCGGCTTCGGCCCGACCTGGCCGCCCTGTCACTGGCCACCGCCGACCCGAACGGCGCCCGTCGGGCGCTCGCCGGCCGCCGGCTCGCCAGTGTCAGCGTCCAGGGCGCCGGCCGGGTCGGCGCCCAGATCGCCACCCTGCTCGCGGCCGCCGGCGTCGGCCACGTCGTCGTCGACGACGCGGGCCTCACGGGCCCGGCGGACGTCGCGCCCGGCGGCCTCGGTCTCGACGACGTCGGGCGGCCGCGCGCGGCCGCGCCGCGGGGCGCGCGCGCCCCGGGGGCCCCCCCCCCCGGGCCGGCGCGGGCGGCGGCGCCCGTGCGCC
>NZ_JADWYX010000105.1 GCF_016786355.1 Frankia sp. AgB1.9 | reverse complement strand
CGCCGGATCCGGCGCGGGCGGCGGGAGCTACCTCAGCGGGCCGTCGCCAGGCCGCCGTCGACCAGGGACGTGGTGTCCCAGGTCATCGTGACGACCGTGCCGACGCCGTCCGGGCGGCGGCGGACCTCGACGTCGTCGACGAGCCCCTCAATGAGGGCCAGCCCGATGCCTGGAGGCAGCGCCGATCCAGCACCCGCGGAGTCCGCGTCGCCGGGCAGGTACTCGGCACCAGGGCCGCTGCCGGCGGTCTCCGTGCCGTAGCCGGCGACGCCGAACAGAGCGGGCAGACCGAGCGGCCCGCCGTCGGGGCCTGGAGCCGCGTCGTCGCCCGGCTCGCCGGAGTCGGCGACCGAGACGGTGAAGACGCCGTCGGCGCTGGTCATCCTGACGACGACCAGGTCCTCGGGGGCGCGAAGGCGGTTCACGTTCACGGCGCGCAGGCAGGCCTCGCCCACCGCGAACCTGATCTCGTCGAGCGCGTCCGTCGGCACCAGGGACCGCCGGGCGACCGCCGTCGCGATCATTCGGGCGGTACGGACATGTCCTGGCAGGGCGGCGATGCGCAACTCCACGGTGGACGTGCCGAGTGTGGGTGTGTCGACGGTGGATGTGTCGACGGTGGACATGCGGCGCCTCCCACCGATCTGCTTCTCCGGCGACACGAGGTCGTTGGCACGGGTCCGGGGCGCAGATCGGCGGGTCCCCGGCCAGGGGCACATTCTGGTCGTTCGAGGTAGAGCTTGTCCTGTTTCGCCCCTCCAGCCGGCCCGCCGATCACGGCGACGAGAGCCGAGGTGAGCGAGGCCGGCACCACGTCCCCGCCGGCTCTGGTCCGAGTCGGCGGGGACGGCGTCCCGGGGCAGCCCGACCGGCTGCCTCGGCGAAACGACCCGTGAGAGCCCACACCCGCGTCGAGGGGACGCGGCGCGAGCACGGACCAGGCGCTGTACCCGGTCAGTCGGTGGCGGCGAGCGCTTCCTCGACGGAGGCGTGGATCGGGAAGACCTTGGTCAGGCCGGTGATCCGGAAGATCTTGAGGATCCGCTCCTGAGTGCACACGAGGCGCAGCGAGCCGTCGTGCGCGCGGACCCGCTTCAGGCCCCCGACCAGGACGCCGAGACCGGTGGAGTCGAGGAACTCGACACCCTCCATGTCGACGACCAGGTGATAGGAGCCGGCGGAGACCAGGTCGATGAGCTGCTCGCGCAGCTTCGGCGCGGTGTAGACGTCGATCTCGCCGCCCACGACGACGACCGTGTGGTCGCCTTCCTGGCGGGTCGTGAGGGACAGGTCCACGGGGGTCCTCCTGGGGTGTTGCGTCGTCGGCGGTGCTGCGTCGTCACAGAGCGTCTGGCGGTCGTCGGGCTGCGCGATGGCCGGCCCGGCCGGCCCGGTTTCAGGCGCCACTACCCCGCCAGACGGAGGATCAATCCGCCTGGCTCGGGCGCATCCAGCCGGTGCCGCCGCGCCGGGATGACCCCGCGCGCCGGACCTGACGCGTACCGACGCCACCGGAAATCTACGCCGGATCTTGCGGCTTCGGGTGCGACTGTCGGTGACCGACCTTCGTTCGGTTGTCAGAAGACACCGCAGTGGCTTCTACGATCGCGTCCTGTCGCCTTTCCGCGCCGGTCTGTGGGATATGTCGGATGCGCGCGGGTTGTCCGACAGATTGCCGCGCCCGCCTGTCCGTCGCGACGTCTTGGGCCGTGGGGGCGGATGTTGGCCGTTTCCCGCGAGTTCTGGGCCATCACGCGGGATCGTCCGCCGACCCGGCTCGCCCGGTGCGGTCCGGGTGTGGCCAGCGACCGGCCCGGCCCACTATGCCGCCCTGTCCTGACCGGGGGCGCACTATCCTGACTCGGGTGATTCCGACGGTGGGGACCGACCGGGGCTCCGAGATCCTTTCCCGGCTGCGGGCGGACCGTCGGCGCGACCGCTGCGTCACCCACGTCGAGCGGGTCCCGGCGCGGCTCGGGTCCGCGGTGGACTGGCCGGACTGGGTGGATCCGCTGCTGCTGGGCCGGCTGCGGGCCGCGGGCGTGACGGCGCCGTGGAGTCACCAGGCGGCGGCGGCGACAACCGCGCACGCCGGGCGCAGCGTCGTGCTGGCCACCGGGACGGCGTCCGGGAAGTCGCTCGGATACCTGCTTCCGGTGCTCAGCGCGCTGCTCGCGGATCCCGGCGCGCGGGCGCTGTACCTGGCACCCACCAAGGCCCTCGCGCACGACCAGCTGCGGGCGATCCGGGCGCTCACGCTGACCGCGGTCCGGGCCGCCAGCTATGACGGCGACACGCCGGCCGCCGAACGTGAATGGGTGCGCGCGCACGCCAACTTCGTACTGACGAACCCGGACATGCTGCATCGGGGCATCCTGCCGGGGCACCGCCGGTTCGGCCCGTTCCTGCGTGGCCTGCGTTTCGTCGTCGTCGACGAGTGCCACGGCTATCGCGGTGTGTTCGGCGCGCACGTCGCCCAGGTGCTGCGGCGGCTGCGCCGGGTCTGCGCTCGCTACGGGGCGGATCCAGTCTTCGTGCTGGCCTCGGCGACTGTCGCCGACCCTGGCGTCGCGGCCGGTCGGCTCACCGGCGTCGACGTGGACGTGGTCGACGAGGACGGCTCGCCGCGTGGAGCGACCGACTTCGTCCTCTACGAGCCGCCCCTGTTTCTCACCGCGCCTCGGGACCAGCCCGCCACTGCCGCGGCTGGGATCAGCCGCCAGCGGGCGCCACGGGGTGCTGAGGGGCCGGGTGACGGTCGGGGCCTGGGCGCCGTTGAGGGGCCCGGTGCCGTTGAGGAGCCGAGCTCCGCGGCGGGGCCGGGTGGCAGTCAGGGGTCGGGCGCGGGGGAGAACGGGGCGCCGGTGCGGCGGTCTGCGACGGCCGAGGCGGCGGACCTGATGGCGGACCTGGTCGTCGACGGGGTGCGCACACTGGTCTTCGTCCGGTCCCGCCGGGCGGCCGAGGTGGTCGCCAACTCGGCCCGCCGGGCGCTCGGCCTGGTGGCGCCCGAGCTCGGCGAGCACGTCGCCGCGTACCGGGCCGGCTACCTGGCCGAGGAGCGGCGCGAGCTGGAGGCCCGGCTGCGCTCCGGCGACCTGCTCGGCGTCGCCGCGACGTCCGCGCTCGAGCTCGGCGTCGACATCAGCGGCCTGGACGCGACGGTGATCGCCGGTTATCCGGGCACGCTGGCCTCGCTGTGGCAGCAGGCCGGGCGGGCCGGGCGCGCGGGCCAGGGCGCGCTGGCGGTGCTGGTCGCCAGGGACGACCCGCTGGACACCTACCTGGTGCATCACCCGGAGGCGGTGTTCGGCCGGCCGGTCGAGGCGACGGTGTTCGACCCGGACAATCCCTACGTACTCGGACCCCAGCTGGAATGCGCCGCCGCGGAGCTGCCCGTCACCGAGGCCGACCTGGCCCTGTTCGGCCCGTCGGCCAGGGCGGTGCTCGACGATCTGGTCCGCCGCGGCCGGCTGCGCCGGCGCCCGAACGGCTGGTACTGGACGCAGCGGTCGCGCCCGGACGTCGACATCCGGGGCGTCGGTGGCACCCCGGTGCGGATCGTCGAGGCCGACACCGGCCGTCTGCTCGGCACCGTCGACGCGGCCACCTCCCACTCCACCGTTCATGCCGGCGCGGTCTACCTGCACCAGGGCGTGAGCTTCGTCGTCGACGAGCTGGACCTGGACGAATCGGTCGCGTTCGTCGTCCGCGCGGCGCCGGACTGGACGACCACGGCCCGCGATCACACCGACATCCGGATCGTCGAGTCCAGCCGCTCCCGTCCGGTCGACGATGAGCTGACGGTGTTCTTCGGCACCGTCGAGGTGACCAGCCAGGTGGTCGGCTACCAGCGGCGACTGATCACGACTGGCGAGGTTCTCGGCGACGTGCCGCTCGACCTGCCGCCGCGTCACCTGCGCACTCGCGGCGTCTGGTACGCGGTCTCGGACCGGCTGCTGGAACAGGCGGCGATCGAGCCGGCGGACGTGCCCGGCGCGGTCCATGCCGCCGAGCACGCCGCGATCGGCCTGCTCCCACTGTTCGCCACCTGTGATCGGTGGGACATCGGCGGCGTGTCGACCGCGCTGCACCCGGACACCGGCCAGACGACGATCTTCGTCTACGACGGGCAGCCAGGCGGCGCCGGCTTCGCCGAGCGGGGGTACGGGCGGTTCGAGCCCTGGCTGACCGCCACCCGGGACGCGGTCGTGGCGTGTGAATGCCCCGCGGGCTGCCCGTCCTGCGTCCAGTCGCCCAAGTGCGGCAACGGCAACGACCCGCTGGACAAGGCCGCGGCTGTCCGCCTGCTCAACTCCGTCCTGGAGCGGATCCGCTCGACCTGATCGAACCCGTCGGGCCTGAGGCGGATATCTCCGCGCCAGGTGGGTACTTCGCGATCGTCGAGGTGATCTAGGCCGTCGCCGGGCTTGCCCGGCCGGCGGACGAGCGCCCGGCAAGGTCGCCCAGCCCTGCGCGAGGGGCTCCGCCGGTCCGTCGTAGCGGATCGACGGAGCAGGCCTCGGGAGGCGGGCGCTCCTCTGTCCGACGACCACAAGGAATCCGATCTAGTCGGGGGATCAGGAGGTCAGGGTGTTCACCCTTGGCGTGGTGCTGCTCGTCATCGCGGGCGGGCTCACCGCGGACATCGTGCTGGAGAGCAATGACGTGACACAGGTCGCGCTCTTCGGTCACGAGTTCGCATTCGACAACTGGCGACTGTTCGCGTTCGGGCTGCTCACCGGTGTGCTCACCGTGATCGCCCTTCAGCTGATGTGGGGTGGCCTCGTCCGCGGTGGCCGTCGCCGTCGGACCCTGCGGGTACAGCGGCGCGAGCTCGCTGCCGCTGGGCTGGCGGCTGGGTCGACCGTCCCGCAGACGACCGCTCCGGCTCCTCAGGCCGCTGTTCCCCAGGCCACTGTTCCTCAGGCCACGGTCCCCCCGGTCACTGTCCCGCAGGCCACGGCGCCGCAGCCGCGAGTCCCGCAGGCGACCGCTCCCCAGGCGACCGCTCCGGCCCCGCAGGCGCAGGCCACGGCTCCGGTCCGGTCGAGGTTCGGCCGCCGCTCGACCGACGGCACGTTGATCAGGTCCGGCCGCGAGGCTCCGGCGGGCGCCGCGACCGTGCCCTCGGCCGATGGCGCTCGCACCGGCCCGACGCCGGTGGTCACCGCGGACGACTCGGCGACGGCGACGATGCCCTTCGGGCGCTTCCGCCGGCCGGTGGGCAAGCCCGCCGGCTCTGATGACGCGGCCGCCGACCGTGGCGAAGCCGTGCCTGCGCAGTCGACCAGCAGGACCGCGGCGGGCGCGGTCTACCCGTCGGACCGCCCCAGGGACCGGGTGGTCGCCCGTGCCCGCGGCGCGAGCGACACCGTTGGTCAGGACACCGTTCGCGACTGACGTTCCCGGGCGTGAAAACACCCCGATTCCTGTCCACTGTCCAGGACGGCCCACGGCCGAGACCGCTAGCCCGGTCCGGTCGTGGGCCGTTGCTGCGTGCCGATCCACGGCCCCGCCCGCGCGGTTGCCGTGAGCGGACCGAACCCGCCTAGTACTGGCGGCAGCCGCGCCGCCGCGACGACCTCGACCGCGCCGCCGCCCACCCGGCAGGCGAGCAGGTCCGTGCCGTTACGTGCCGCGAACCTCCGGGCCTGCGCGCAGACGACCGCCGGATCCCCGGTTCGGTCCATTGCCCCGGCCAGCGCCGCGAGGTCCGCTCCGGTGGCCGCCTGCCGCCGAGCCAGAGTCACCGCCCCGACGGCGAGCAGGATCGCGCCCACCGTCGCGACGACGAGCAGCCAGCCCAGCAACAGCACCGTCGCCGAGCCACGATCGCGGTTCCGGTTTCCCGGTGGCGCAGACCGTCTATCGGGGGGCGCAGACCGCGCCCGGCGCCGTCGTTCTGGCCTGGTCAACGCGCTCATCGTCTGTTCTCGTCGTCTGGTGGGGGCGGCGCCGCGTCGGCTCGGGCCGGAGTGGCCACGTCCGCCGACGCCGCGTCGGCGATCGCCTGTTCGGACGGAGCCGTCGCCGTGGCGGTGAGCGCGATGGGCGTAACCAGTGGGCCGGCCGCGGCGAGCCGATAGTGCACCGTCACCGCGACCTGGTCGTCCCGGTGAGCGATCTCCACCGTCGCGCCGGACGGCGCCGCGCCACGGACCCACGCGACGACCTGCCCGTCGGCCTCCCCACGGGCGGCGGCGCGCGCGCCGATCCTTGCCGCCTCGTCCACCCGTGCCTGCGCGCCGACGGCCGCGAGCAGCCACAAGGCCACGATGATGACCGCGCCGAGGGTCGGCAGACCGAGGGCCAGCTCCGCGGTCGCCTGGCCCCGGTCGGGCCGGCGACTCCCGCGAGGGCTCGCCCGCTGGGCCGGGTCCGGCCTGCCTCGTTCGTTGGCCACCTGCCCGCCGGTCCGCGCTGCTGGCGGTCGTCGCGCGTCGGGTGGCCTGACGGCAGGGGGGTCGAGACGGCGAGCGGCCGGCGTCGCGAGTGTGCTTCGGGACCGGTACATGGTCAGAAGGGGAGTGTCAGGGCGCGGCGAACCACCGACATGATCAGATCGTGGGTCGCCGAGCTGCTGACGACCGCGTAGAGCACACCCGCGAACGCCACCGCGGCGACCGTGCCGACGGCGTACTCGGCGGTCGACATGCCGGCGTCGCCGGGCCGGGCCGCCCGGCGGAGCTGGCCGGGCCGGCCAGGCACGGCGCCCCGGTCCTCGGCTGGGCGCCGCGCCAGCCCATGGGCCAGGACCGCGCAGCCCGCCACCATCGCGGCCAGTGAGACGACTGTTGGCAGCAGGGACATCGCTGGGACCTCCGTGGTCGGGACGGGAGCCACCTGACTCACCGCTTCGCCGGCTGAATGCGACTCGCCGGCGAGCCGCGTAGCCGGCGAGCAGGGAGATCGTGACCGCGCGGCACTCGTCGTGCCAGGCCGGTCGGGCCGCCTGTGGAGAACGTCCGCCTGTCCACAGGGCCGCCCCCGAGACTGCTAGTGCCGCCCCTGACAAGGTTGGCCCCGCCCGACGGAGGGGTTCGGGCGGCTGAGGGACTCGGATGGCTGAGGGACTCGGGTGGCTTTGATCGCCGTTTTGGCCCTCGGGTGGTCGTTGTGGCCGCGTTTCCACAGCCACCCCAGGGCCCAAACGGCGATCATGATGGGGCCCCAGACCCCGAATCAACCAACGGAGTCGTCCCTTAGGACCAAAACGGCGTCAAGTCAGGGGGCTGAGCTTGCCGGCCCCGGCATGAGGTCGACGCGGTGTGTACGGCCCGCTGGCGTGCCAGGACAAGCCCAGACTCGCGGGGAATCTGGGGACGCCTACGAGGCCGGAAACAGGCCGTGGAATGAACCGAGAATCGTCGGAACCACGCCGAGCAACAGGAACGCCGGCAGGAAGCACAGGCCGAGCGGAGCGACGGCCGCGACGCCGGCCCGACGAGCCGCGCCGATCGCCTCGTCGTGGGACTGCGCGCGGGCCCGCGCGGCGATGCTGGTGAGCGCGTCGGCAAGCCGGGCACCGCTGGTCTCCACCCGGCCAAGCGCCTGCGCGGCAGCCGCCAGCGGCTGCCCACGGCCCGCCCCGCGACGACCGGTCACCCGACGTAACGACAGCGGGAGCGGCCCGGGTGGTCTCTGGCCGGCGGCCATCAGCCGGGCGGTCGTGTGGCCTGCCGGCGCGCCGAGCCGGAGGCCTCGGGCGGCCGCCAGCAGCTCGGCGCCGAGCGGTCCACCGACGCCGTCCGCGGTCGCCTCCAACGCAGCCGGGACCGTCGCTCCCGCCGCGAGACAGGCGGCGACGAGGTCGAGTGCCAGTGGCAGGTCGGCCAGGAGCCGTCGTCGCCCGGTGGCCAGGGCCCTCCGCCCGGGCCGGAAGGAGGCCGCCGGGGCGCCTCCGGATGACCTCGACCGACGACGGGAGGCCTGATCGGCCCGCGTCGTCGGCGGTTCGGCTCGTCGCGTGACCCGGTCGCCGGTCCAGCGCAGCCACCGCAGGCCCAGCAGGTCGAGCAGCACCCCGCCGGCCAGGCAGGCCGAGCCGGCCGACGTGCCCAGCAGGACATGCACCGGTCCGGCGCCCAGCAGGGCCGCGAACCCGAGGCCGACCAGCGGCAGCCCGGCCACCAGCCGCCCGGACGACCGTGGCCCGGCCAGCGCGGCGGCCAGCTCACCAGCCCGCCGAGCGTCCGCCTGGGCCTGCCCGGCCAGCGCCCGGGCGACCGGCGCGAGTCGAGCCCCGCCTGCCCGGCATACCTGCAACGCGATCCCCAGCTGCCGCAGCATGGGCGTCCGGCAGCCGGCGAGCAGCCCGGCCGGGTCCGTCCCGGCCGCCAGCCCGGTGGCCACCGCGTCCAACTCGCCGTCGCGCGAGGCGGACGGGCCGGTCGCGGTTTCGACGAGCCCGGTGCCGACAGCACGGGCCGCCGTGACGGCCGTGCGCAGGGCGACGGCCGGCTCGGCCCCGGCGTCGAGCTCGGCCGCGAAGGCCGCCAGGAGGTCCTCGGCGACGGCGCGGTCGTCGGCCGACCGCCAGCGTCGCGCGGCTCGCCGCGCCGACCGGACGGTTGAGACCAGGATGACGAGGCCGAGCGCCGCGGCGATCACAAGGCGGCCCCGAACGGGGGCGGCAGGGTGACGCCGCGGTCGCGCAGCAGGTCACGCAGCGCGGACAGGCCGTCGGCCGGCAGCAGGGCGCCCGGCGGCCCGCCCGGTCCACCCCCGGTCGCGGCGTTCCCCGCCGGAGCCGTGACCAACGCGGGCCGGACCCGCACGAGACCGTCTGACTCCGTGCGCAGCACGCCGATCGCGGCGACGCCCCGCCGCCCGCCGCTGTCCCGACGCAGGTGGATGGCCACCTGGAGGGCAGCCGCCAGCTGGCTGTGCACCGCCGCCCGGGACAGACCGGCGAGCGCGCCGAGCGCCTCGACCCGCGCGGGCAGCGCCCCGGCCGTGTTCGCGTGAATGGTCGTCAAGCCACCGTCGTGGCCGGTATTGAAGGCGACCAGCAGGTCGAGCACCTCCGGGCCGCGGACCTCGCCGACGACCAGCCGGTCCGGCCGCATCCGCAGTGCCTGGCGGACCAGGTCCCGCTGGGTGATCGCGCCGGCTCCCTCGATGTTCGCGGGCCGGCCCTGCAACCGGACCACGTTCTCCCGCGTCAGCACCAGCTCGGAGGTGTCCTCGACGACGACGACCCGTTCCGCCGGGTGCACGCAGCCGAGCAGCGCCGCGAGCAGGGTCGTCTTGCCGGTGCCCGTGCCGCCGGTGACCACGACCGCGAGCCGGCCGGCGACCAGCGCCCGCAGCACCCCCGGCAGCGCGGCGTCCTGGCCGTAGACGCACTCCGTGAGGGTGAGCGGCACCCGGCGCGGCCGGCGCAGCGACAGGCAGGTCCCGTCAGTCGCTACCGGGGCCAGCACCGCGTGCAGTCGGCTGCCGTCCGGCAGGCGGGCGTCGGCGAACGGCGCGGCAGTGTCGAGGCGCCGGCCGGCCGCGGCGGCGAGCCGGGTCGCGAGCCGCCGGACCGCCTCCTCGTCGGCGAAGCGGACCTCTGTCCGCTCCAGGCCGGCTCCGCGGTCGACCCAGACCCGGGCCGGGCCGTTGACCAGGACGTCCGTCACGCCCGGGTCCGCGAGCAGCGCCTCCAACGGTCCGGCGCCGAGCAGCTCGGCGGTGACGGCCAGCTGGGCGGCCTCCTGGTCGGCCGCGGGCAGCGGGCCGGCGACCTGGGCCAGTGCTCGGGCGACGTCCGCGGGCGTCGGCGGGTGTGCCGCGTCGGTCAGCCGGTCGCGCACCGCGTCGACCAGGGGCGGGGCCACAGCCAGGGCGGCGGGCGCCGCGACGGCCGGGAGCCGTGCGGTACGGGTGGTGGGGGCAGGGGGCATGGCACCCGCGTCCCTTCGGTCCGGAGGGCGAGTCCCGCCTACCGTGCACCCGCGAGCGCCCTGTGGATGAGGCTCATCCACGGCTGGAGCGCTCGGCCGCAGGTCAGCCCGTGTCCTTGCTCCCGACGGTCCGCAATTCGTCCGCTTGATCTTGATGGGACCATGCCGCATCGACGATCCGGCGCGTACGGTCCGCCGAGTCCGGCCACAAGTGCGAGTAGGTCTTGAGCACCTGCGCAGCGGTGTCCCCGAGGCGATCAGCCACCACGGTCACGGACTCCCCGCCATCGATCAACATGCTCGCGTACGTGTGGCGAAGGTCGTGGAAGGTCGTCCCCGCTGGCACGGTCGGTAGTTCCGGCTCGGTCGTCCGTCCCGCCTTCCGACCCCTGGCGCGCTCCTCGGCGAGCCGGTTGACCTCCAGGACCGCACCGGCGAACGCCGTGGAGAGCATCACCTGCGAGATCGGCTCGCCGGTCTCGTCTCCGCGGTGCAGCAGAGTGCCGAGCATCGCGCCGGGCGTGAGCTGCGACAGCGCGTCCGTGACGAACGTGGGCGCTGGCACGGTGCGCGGACTGTTCTTCGACTTCACCGGGACCAACCGCCAGGGCTTGCGGGCCGATAGCTGCTTGCGGACGTCGAGGTCGCGGGACAGGAACCTGACCGAGTCCTTCGTGATGCCGAGCACCTCGGAGATGCGTGGCCCGCAGCCAGCGCCTACCAGGATGGCGGGCCGGTAGGGCTCGGCGATGGCGTCGTGGATCGCGGTTACCTGCGCGACCGTCAGCGGCACGACCAGCTCTCCGACGACTTCCGGCAGTCTGATCATCGAACACGGCGAGACGCCGATGACTCCATCAACCGTGGCGCTCTTGAAGATCGCGGCCAACCAGCCGAAGCGTGACGCGACCGAGTTCGGCGCGGCCGTCGCGGACCAGGCGGTCACGAGGGCCTGGATGTCCGACCGGCGGACGCTGGCGATCCTTCGATCGCCGAGCACCGGGTAGACGTGCAGGCGCGTGATGACTTCGACCTTCGTCGCGGTCTCGGGCCGGTGCTGCACCTGCGCGGCCCGCCAGCGTTCGCCGTACACACGGACCGTCTCCCGGCCGGCGGCAGGGTCGACGTGCGTCCCCCGGGCGACCGCGGCGCGTTGGTCACGCTCCCAGCTCTCGGCATCGACCTTGCGGGCGAAGTGGCGTGAGTGCTCTTTGCCGGCCGAATCGTAGTAGCGAGCCCGCCACTTGCCGTCCGGCCGCTTCTTGACGCTCACGACCCCTTGCCGATCTCGGCGGTCAACTGCTCGACGAGCGTGCGCGTCACCTGACCGCGCAGGGCCCGACGTCGGTCAGGTGACGCATCAGGGTCCCGCTCGGTCACGATCCGGTCCCGCTCGTCCGTGAGCGGGCGTTTCCACAACCGGTACGCAGCCGAGATGACGTCCGCAGGCGTCACGCCGAGTGCGCGAGCAGTCTTCCGCTCAGCTTCGCCACCGCCGGGCATCCTCTCCGCGATCTCCCACTTCCAGCCATCGGGATCATGCGGAACCCGTGCCGACTCGATTCCGACACCTCGGCCGCCCAGAATCCCGCGAAGCGTCTCGCCGGTGATGGTCACGGTGTCGTTCAGGCGGATGAGCGCGTTGGAGGGCACCAAGTCGACAGTTCCGATCATGTCGGCGCCGGCGAGGTCCGTGAGGATCCTGGGGAGCAGGGCTAGCTCCTCGATGCTGACCGGCTTCTCGCCGCGCTCCAGTTCGGCCACCTTCGAGCGCGACCATGCAAGCCCGTACAGCCGCGCAGTTCGGGACACATCGTCCTGGCGCGCGCCGTGAAGTTCCCGGATGCGGCGGACGGACTCCCCGACGACAGCGCGTAGTAGCCGCGGCTCTTCTGTCACGCGATGAACGTAGCAGAACGCGAACCGATGTCGAGTCCCTTGACGAACGGGACGGTCGCCCGGTATCTCTGGTGCAGCGCACCGATATCGATGCGCACGGGTCTGGTGTCAGATCAAGCGTGCGGAGGTCACAGCGTGGACGAGTTGCTGAGGACGGTCGAGGTGGCCGCGTTGCTGAAGGTGCCGCCTGGCACGTTGCGGCAGTGGCGGCACCGCGGCTTCGGGCCGCGTGGCTTCGCACTCGGCGGCACCGTCCGGTACCGCCGAAGCGTCGTTGACGCCTGGATCGCCGCGCAGGAGCGAGCGGAGACGGCTGGCGTTGCGTGAGGCCCCCGAATGAGGAACGCCGCCCCCGTGGGAGGGACGGCGCTCCAGAAGGTCAGGCGGGCGGCCAGACTCACGGCGAGACTAGCGCACCCGCGCCGACTCGTCCGAGTCGTGGGGATGTGGCCAGGGCCCGCCTACGCGCCCACTTGCGCCGGCTCGCGTCCGCGAATGGTCGGCCGCTGAGGCATCGCGAGGACGAGCTCCAGCGCGACGTGGCGCGTCGCCGGGGCGAGCTGGCCCGTATCCGGGTGGTGGGCGAGTGACCGTCACTACCTCGCCGCTGGAGCGGTTCGCCGACGCGTACACCGGTGCCACCGGGTGGCATCTCGACCCCGACCGCCGTCAGCAAGACGTCCGGTGCCCAGCCCACGAGGACCGGTCGCCGTCGCTGTCGGTCGGGATTGGTCAGGACGGCCGGGTGCTGCTGAAGTGCCAGGCCGAATGCGACCTGGCATCCGTGCTGGCCGCCGTGGGCCTGGACGAGGCCGACCTGTTCCCGCCGCGCGAGGCTTCGGACCGGCCCCGGATCGTCGCGAGCTATCGCTACCCCGACGAGGTCGGGACGCTGCTGTTCACGGTCCACCGGATGGCCCCGAAGTCGTTTCGCCAGCAGGCCGCTTCGGGTGCCTGGTCGATGTCCGGCGTGCGCCGCGTGCTTTACCACCTGCCCGACGTGGTGGCCGCAGTGAAGGACGGGGCCGAGGTCTACATCTGCGAGGGAGAGAAGGACGTCGATCTGCTGGTCGCCGGCGGCCTGGTTGCGACCTGCAACCCCGGCGGTGCCGGGAAGTGGCGGCCGGAGTACACCGCCAGCCTGGCCGGCGCCGGGCGGGTCTGGGTGATCGCGGACGACGACGACCCGGGACGGACGCACGCTGCGGCCGTCGCGGAAGCACTCCGGCCGGTGGTTGGCGAGGTCTCGGTGTGGCTCCCGGCGAAGGGCAGCAAGGACATCTCCGACCACTTGGCCACTGGACACGGGTTCGACGAGCTACGCCTGTACGACCCCGCCGAAGCATCCCCACAATCCCCAGAAGAGGCCGGCGGCTCGATCGAGCGGGCTTCTGGGGATTGTGGGGACGTCCCATGGCCCGATCCTCTGCCGCTGTCCGCGCGTCTGCCGGCGTTCCCGATCGAGCGCCTGCCGGGCGCGCTCGGCGGGATCACGCTGGCGGTCGCGGCGACGGCACAGACACCGCCGGACCTACCCGCGTTCGTCGGGCTGGCCGTCCTGTCGGCGGCCACCCGCGGTCGCTGGGAGATCGTGGTCCGCCCGGGGTGGATCGAGCAGACCGCGCTCTACCTGGCCGCGCTGTCCGACTCGGGCACTCGCAAGACGGCGGTGAACAGGGAGATGGGCCGGCCGCTCCGCGAGGCTCAGAAGCGGCTGAGAGAGGGCCACCGCGCCCAGTACCTCGAAGACGCCGCGGCCTACCGGATCCTGGAGGCGCGCGCCAAGGCAGCGGAGTCGGCCGCCGCCAAGGCGACCGGAGAGAAGGTCGCGACGACCGAGGCCGAGGCGCGCGGCCTGGCCCGGAAGCTCGGCGAGACCCGGCCGCCCAGCCTGTTCCGGCTCCTGGCCGACGATGTCACTCCGGAGAAGCTCGCCGACCTCATGGCCGAGCAGGGCGGCCCGATGGCGATCCTGTCCGCCGAGGGTGGGTTCCTTGGGACGCTGGCCGGCCGGTACTCGGACACGGCGAACGTCGACCTGGTGCTCAAGGCCTACGACTGCGAGACGCACCAGACGGACCGGATCAACCGGTTCGGCGCGGAGATCGAGCGGCCCTTCCTGACGCTCGGCCTGATCGTGCAGCCCGACGTGATCGCCGAGGCCGGGAAGATCCGGGCGTTCACGGACCGCGGTCTGCTGCCCCGGTTCCTGTTCGGCGTGCCTCCGACCACGGTCGGCACACGAGCCCTGGACGCCCCGGACGTGCCCACGGACGACGCCAAGGAGTGGGACGAGTGCGTCAGCGGCATCCTGGACGCCGCCGAGGCCCTGGCTGCCCCGGTCCGGATCCAGGTCAACGCCGAGGCGCTGGGCATCCTCAACGGGCTTCGGGCGGCCGTGGAACCTCGGTTGCACCCGGACCTCGGTGACCTCGGCCGGATCGCCGCGTGGGCGTCCAAGCTGCCTGGGGCCGTCGTCCGGATCGCCGCGCTGTTCGCCCTCGTCCGTGACCCGGCTACCAGCGAGGTGCAGTCCGACGACATGAAGGCGGCCGTCGGGCTGGCCGACTACCTGATCGCCCACGCCCGCGCTGCCCTGGCGATGGACGACCACCAGCGCGACAGCCGCCAGGTGGCGATGCTCGGCTGGATCCGACGCCGGGCGGGCAGTTCTGGGGATTCTGGGGATGCCTTCACGCTCCGCGACGCCTGGCAGGCCATCCGCGGGCGGGCCTGGGCCGAGACAACCGCCGACGTCGAAGCGGTGCTCGGCGAACTCGAAGAACTCGGCTGGATCCGGCGCCGCCCCGACCCACCGCGCCGGACCGGCCGGCCGCCGTCGCCGAGCTACGACGCCCATCCGCGGCTGACGGCTGGAGGCGCCCAGTGACCGCCGTCGACCCGGCCCGTGCCGCCGTGGCCATGGACGACCTGCTGGCCGTCATGACGCCGGCCGACTTCGAGGACATCCGGGCGGCATGGACTGTCGCGGCGCCGGCGCACCTGGACCAGCTCGACGCCGCCGCCGCCGAGGCGCTCCGCGCGATGCGCGCCTACGGCAACGCGCACGGAGTAGCCGAGCGCTGGACGGCCGTTGACGGGACGCCGGCGTGGGTCCGGCTCGGGCTGCTGGACACCCTCGCAGCCTGGTACGCGGGCAGGGCCGCCACCTGCCGACACATCCCCGACCCGCGCCGTCCGGAGCCGGTCTTCGCTGCGGCCTGGCGGCCGAGGCTGGTCGCCTGCAAGGCCTGCTACCCGACGCTGTTCCGGCTCGGCGGCGACGCGGACTGGACCTGCGACGGGTGCGGCCGGGTCGACCGTGAGCGGGGCTCGGGCGCCCGCGTGGCGCTCGGGCCCTTCACCTTCCTGTTCGGCATCTGCCGTGGCTGCCGCGGCGACCTGCCGGTGCCTGGCGTCACTGGCAGTAGTCAGACCTCCAGAGAGGACAGATCGTGAACGACCACGGATCGAGCCGCGAGACCTGCTCGTCCTGCGGCAAGACGACCACGCGCCCGCGGGCGGCCGAGAGCACGGGGGCGGGTGACGTGCTCTGCCGCGCGTGCGCGAGGCGGGCTCGGCGCCGGGCTCGCAAGGTGGCCGTCTGATGGCGGCCGGCGGACCCACGTACACGAGGGCGGGCGACACCGCGACGCAGGCGCAGCAGGAGGCCGCGACGCGGCTGGTGTGCCGCACGGTGAGCGACCCCGTGGCGCGTCAGGACGTACTGGAGAGCCTCGGCCTGATGGCGTACAGCAACCCGGTCGAGGTCGGCTACGCCCGCCTGGCGGCGGCTATCGCCGGGGCTGAAGGCGGTGGTGACGATGCGGGTGCGTGAGGCTGAGGACTGCCAGGTGTGCGAGCTGCGGCTCGGCACCGTCGCCGGGCCTCACGCTGGCCACGAGGCGTGGCTCGGCGGGCTCGACGAGGTCACTCGTCGGCGGCTCGGGGGTCTTGCTCGGCGGCATGCGCAGATGCGGCGGCGGGTGGCGATCATCGCGATCCACCGAGGCGCGGTCGAGCAGGAGGCCCGGACGCTGGCGCGGGCGGGCGCCTGGCTGGCGTCCTGGCAGGCCAAGCGCGGGGGCGTGGCGTGACGGCCGGGGCTCGGCGACGCAGGCCGGGGCGACGGGGCCGCGGCCGGGTGGGTGCCGGGGTGCCGGTGGGTGGGCAGGCAGGGCCGGCCACCCGGGTGGCCGTGGGTGGCGAGCCCGAGCCGACGACCGCGTCGAGCGCGACGACGTTCGCGATCTTCACTCACGCTGACGTCGCGAACGCGAGCTACACAGCGTCACCGCCGGCCGCCGAGCCCATCCGAAGCCCTGGTGAGCGGCCAGGGAGGCCCCGGGCGCCGGGGGGCGGGGTGCCGGCGCGCGGCCGGCCCGGGCACCGACCCGAAAACCGGTCCCTTCGGCCGCCGGCACCACCCAGTGTGATTTTTCGGGCCAGAATTTCACTCTCCGTACTCGCCGTCATGGGTCAGCGGCCAACTCCAGAGCGTTACCAGTCACGTTCTGCCACCGTCACTGGGTGCGTGGCCCGTTGATCGTTTGGGCGCACAGCGCGCGGGGGGAGAGCCGCGACGGTTTTGGGGTCGGTGGGTGATCATGGCCGATGCGTAGCACCTGCCCCCGGTACCCCTACCACCCACGACCCTCTGACCTGCACAAATACCGAGCGTCACGGCTCGGCCGTTCATCGCTTCGCACAAGTGATCGATGATGAATGCATCAAGCACGAGAAAGGATCGACAATGCAGACCAACAGGTTCGGCGTCGGCGACGCCGTCACCCACGGTGGCACCCTGTGGGAGGTGGCCGGCGTCCGCGGGGGTGGCCGCTCCCTCGACCTGACCCGGGGCGGCGGCGGGTACACCCCAGTCCTGAGGAGGACCGTCCCGGCCTCGGCCGTCCGCCTGTCGCAGGCAGCGCGGTGGCGCCCGGCCGAGTCAGCCTCGGTCGAGCCCACCCAGTCGGAGCACGACCGCCGGCTCGGCATCACCCCGCAGATGCGGGCAGCGCAGCGGGCCCTGCACGACCGTGCCGTTGACCGCTACAACGCGACCCACGGCCGGGTGCTGGTGGCCCGCCACGAGGGCTCACACGCGCTGGTCGCCTGGATTCTCGGGTGCGACCTCAGCCACGTCACGATCGACCCGGGAGACGGCCGGGCGGCAGGCATCACCGGCGTCTACAGCCTCGGCGCCGAGGCCGACATCGCCGTTCTCGTCGCCGGCCGGGTCGGCGAGCGCATGCACCCGGCCTACCGGGCCTCGCTCGACGACGAGTCGTGGAGCGACGACTACAAACGCGCTCACCACCTCGGCGCCACTCGGGCTCAGCTCGCCCGGGTGGAGCTCCACGTCGAGACCATGCTGCGCAAGCATGCTCCGCACCTCAGCGCGCTTGAGGACGCGCTGAACGAGCGCGGCAGCCTCACCGGCAACGAGGTCTGGGCGCTTCTGGACGGCGTCGAGAAGTCCAGTCGAGCCGTGGGCACCGAGGCGCGCTCGGCCGGCTCGCGGCGAGGCTCGTACGTCGCGACCCTGCTGGCTCCGGACCGGCGGTCTCACGGCCACTGGGACGGCGGTGCCGGCCGCGCGGTGCCGTGCCCGTCCTGGTGCGACAAGGAGACCGCCTACCGCGCCATGGAGCCGAGCGCGACCATGCGCGCCCGGTTCCGCCTCTGGTCCGAGACCCGCGACGAGGACCGGCAAGAGGTCCGGGTTGTCCCGTTCACCTACAACGTCGCCTGAGGGAGGAACGACGATGCCCAAGTTCACCCCGGACGGCCTGCGCGTCCTGGACGGCGAGTTCTCCGAGGACCGGCACGTGGAGCACGAGCGCGCCGTCATCGCCGCGAGCAAGCACCACACGGACCCGGAGCCGTCACTGCAGGCCGCCGAGCGCCGCCTACGGGCGCTCGGTTGGACATCCTTGATCAAACTGCCCGAGGACGCTCCGGCCGCATGAGGGGCATCCTGGCCACGCTCATGAGGGAGGAACACGATGGCTAGAGGGGGTGCCCTACGGGCCGCCCACCGGTCCCAGCGGCGTCGTGGTGCCCAGCGCGCGGGGACGCTGTCGTTCGCGTGCGACAGCTCCCCGTTCGCCCGGCTGTACGAACGGGCCGCGAACTGGGACCAGGTGCTCGACGCGCAGCTCCGCGCCGAGCTGGGGGCCGCGGCGAACAAGGCGGCCCGCCAGGCCCAACGCGAGGCGCTGAGGCTCCGGCTGCCGGGCGACCCGCCGTCGCCACGACGCCAGGGTGGCCGGTCCACCGGACTCCGGTCCGACATCGCCCGGTCGGTGAACGTCGTCCTGCGCCAGGCGGGCAACGGCATCGAGTACCGGCTCACTGCGGGCCACATGGCCGCCGTCACCAACGCGCCCAGCTTCCGACACCCGGTGTTCGGCAACCGCCGCGTCTGGGCGAAGCAGGCCAGCAAGCCGTGGTGGAACCAGGCGATGCGGGCCGCCGAACCGGACATGCGCGCCGCGGCTCAGCGCGCCGTCTCCCGCGCGATCCGGCGGATCTGATGCGCACCCTGCGGATATGCGGCTGCGCGGTCGAGCGGGGCCAGCCCTGCCCAACCCACCCGCGCCCGTCATCGGCGCGGGCAACGGCCGCCCAGCGCGGCTACGGCGCCGCTCATGCTCGAGCACGCCGGGCCGGCCTCGAGGCGGCCTACGGCACGCCCTGCACCCGCTGCGGCCAACCGATGGTCCAGGGCCAGCGCCTCGACCTCGACCACACCGACGACCGGCAGGGCTACCGCGGATTTTCTCATCGATCATGTAATGCCCGTGCCGGCGCTCAGAAGCGCCACGGCCAGGCCCGAGCCCAGAAGGACGCCGGTCGCTCGCGCCGCTGGTAACGACGAAGCCCCGCCGGGGCGGACGGCTCGCGCATGAGGCCTTCCGCCGGGCGGGGCGTTCGCTTTGACCGGCCGGTCGGGCGCAGAAGTGTAGCGGACCGGTCCGACAGCCCCCTACCCCTCGAACAGGGCTGAGGCGTCGTCCGGAACCGCGGGCAACTCGGAGGCGAGCCGCGCACACAGGCCCTCGTAGTGCGCGCGCCGATCGGGTGGAATGAGGTCCGGGTACTTCTCGAAGACGCGAGAGATGCTCGTGACGATGGCGCGCTCGCCGCCGATCGGCGTGAAGTCGACAGCGGCGGCGAGCGAGGGCCCGTCAGGAACGATGTGCCACAGCGCGTCGTACTTTCCCTCAGGAAGAACCCGGGCCATGAAGGCCCGCTTCTCCGGGTCGGGCTCGTGAAAGATGGCATAGGCAAGACGCGGTAGGAGAACCTCGCGCAACGTCGGCGGGAAATCCGGATTCCCAGCCTCCCAGTTGGTCATTTCGTACCACCCTTCCTGCCGCTTTCCCGATAGAATGAGATTACTCGCGCATGAGGTCTTCCGTCGTTTTCGACGGAGGGGCTTTGCCGTGGCCGGAACGCGCGAGGAACTCAGGTTCGATCTCACCGGCCGCGACATCTCGATGTCGCGGGCGCTGCGCGACGCGGCCGAGCAGGCGCGGCAGACCGACGAGCAGCTGGACGACCTGACCGGCGAGCGCACCGCGGACATCCGGGTCGAGACCGAGGGCTCCGACCTCGACGCGGTCCGCCGGGATCTCGACCGGTTCAGGGGCGACTACACCGCCCGGGTGCGGGTGGAGATCGAGCCGGAGGGCGCGCTCGACGCGCTGCGGGCCGACCTCGACCGGTTCGACGGCCGGCGCGTCGAGGCGCGGATCGATCTCGACGGCCTGGACCACGCCGCCGACCAGCTCGCTGACCTTTCCGTGGGCCTGGCCTGGCTGGACGCTCGCGACAGGATCGAGATCCCGATCCGGGTCGACATCGACTCCATCGCTGAGGTCGAGCTCCTGCGCGACCTGCTGGAGCGCGTCCAGGGCACGTACACCGCGCGGGTCCGGGTCGAGGAGTCCGGCGGCGGCAGCCTGCGGCAGGCCGGTGACGACGCCGGCCGCCTCGGCGGCATCTTCGACGGGCTGAAGGACCGCGCCAAGGGCGCCGCGACCGGTCTGCTCGGCGTCGGTACGTCCGCGGTGAAGCTGGCGGGCGAGGCCGCCGGCGCCGTCGAGGTCGGCGTGCACCTGCTCCAGTGGGTCGGCCAGATGGCCCCGGCCGCGGCTATCGCTGCCCCTGCTGTCCTGACGATGGCGCAGGGCATGGGGACGCTGAAGCTCGTCTCGGATGAGGCATCCAGGCAGCTCCAGACGCTCACGCCGCAGTTCACCGCGATCAAGTCGGCGGCCGAGAAGGCGTTCGCGCCCGGCTTCGCGGACGGGCTGAAGCGGTTCGCGACCGACCTCCCCGTCGTCCAGGAGGGCGTACGGGCCACGGCCGACGTGCTCGGCGACCTGGCCGCCACGGCCGGCGCCGTCTTCTCCGGCCCGATGTTCCGGGCCGACCTCGCCACGGTCATGACCGGGAACGCCGCGGCGACCCGGGCTTTCGGCAACGCCGGGATCCAGCTGGCGAGCGCCTTCTTCGACGTCGCGGTCGCTGCCGAGCCAGCGTTCGTGAACCTCTCCCACCTCGTCGAGGTCGGCGCGGACGCGATCACGCAGTGGGTCGACGCGAAGAAGGCCAGCGGCGACCTGGCCGCCTCGATCCAGAAGGGCGCCGACAGCGTCGGGAAGTTCCTGACCGGTCTGTTCCGGTTCGGCGAGGGCGCGCACGCCATCTTCGGCGCACTGAAGACGGACGGCACCGACCTCTCGGCCTCGATCCTGAAGATCGGCACCGCGTTCGATTCCTGGGCCACGTCCGAAACGACGCTCAACAACATCGACACGATTCTCCAGAACATCAAGTTCTACGCCAACGAGACGTGGACCGCCCTACAGGCCGGATTCAACGGCACGGTCTCGGACGGCGGATGGGTCGGCGTCCTGGAGCGCCTCGGCGCCGAGGGAAAGACGCTCTACACCTTCATCACGACGCAGCTCATTCCCACGTTCACGTCGCTGATCAGTCTCGTGACCGGGCCCTTCGGTGCGGCCTTCATGAGCGCGACGGCCGCCGTGCGCGACCTCGCGCTCAACGGCATCAGTGGCCTTCTGGAGATCGTGCGCAACCAGCTCGTGCCGTTTTTTAACGATCATGTGGCGCCGTTGCTGAACGACGTGATCATCCCGGCGTTCCAGAGGCTCTCCACCTGGATCGAGGATCACCTTTTCCCCGCCGTCCAGAAGGTAGCGGGCATCCTCGTCGACCACTTCGGGCCGGCCCTCGACCAGATCCGGCAGAAGATCGAGGACAACAAGCCTCAGCTTGAGGTCTTCGTGACTGGGCTGGAGAAGCTCGGGACCGTGATCGTTGATCTCGCGACGAGCGCGATCGGGGCCTACCTGATCGCGAGCCTGAAGGCGATGGTGATCGAGATCGAGGCCGTGATCACGATCATTTCGACCCTGATGGAGGCGGCGGCCAATCTCGCGATCATCATGCTTCAGGCCTTCGCGGCGATCATCGAGGGCTTCAAGGCGATCTTCGATGCGGCGGCCACGGCGGTGGCTGGCACCCTGCGCGTGTGGGCCACCCTGCTCGGGCCCCTCGGCGAGCCGTTCCGCCGGGCCGCGAGCGACGTCGACGCCTTCAAGGGCAACGTCGACCGCGACCTTGACGCCGTGGTCGGTAAGGCCCACTCGGCCGCCGACGGCATCAACGGCTGGCTCGACAGCGTCCACGACAAGACGGTCACTCTGACGGTCGTCACCCAGCAGATCAACAAGGGCGCCGGGATGGACCTCTACGACTCCCGCATCCCTGGCAACCGGTGGACCGGTGGACCGGTGTCCGCCGGCTCGCCGTACCTCGTAGGTGAGCGCGGCCAGGAGCTGTTCATCCCGAAGGTTCCGGGCACGATCATCGACCACGCCACCACGAACGCGCTGCTGTCCAGGCACGAGGACGTCTACGACGGCTCGCTGACCCGCAGCTCGCGCGCAGCCGGAGGCGGCTGGGACGGTGCGGCGGCGCCGGTCACGGTCATCCAGTACATCTCCGTCGGCGCGGGCGTCATCGCCACACCGGGCCAGCGTCGCGAGCTGGCCGAGGCGCTGGCCGACTCGATCACCGACGTCCAGGTGAACCGAAGGGGATCGAACGGCCGGCGGCCCTACTGAGGCGGCGGGATGCCCAGTGCTGACGCGACCTCGGCGTCGGTCGGCTGGTTCTCCGGAGCCTCGGGGTCGATGACGACCGCGTGCACCCGTACTCGGCCGTCGTCGGTCGGCTCGGGCACCGAGGCCTCCTCGACGCACAAGATCAGCTCTAGCGCGTCGATCGCGACGAGTACCTCCGTCGGGCGGCCAGTGATGACGATGTCCACCGGGCTACATCTCCCGCGCGACGACGATCAGGAAGTCGCTCGGCTGGAGCTCCATCGCGTCGGCGACGAGCAGCGCGGCCTCGGGCGTCGGGCAGATCACGCCGTCCATGGGCTCACCGCCGACCAGGCGCACGAGTACGTGCCGGTCACGCGGGTTCTCACGGCTGGCGTAGCTCGTCGCCATCTGCCGCAGCAGCGCTGCCCGCTGCTCGTCGGTCACTGGCCGGCCCAGCGGTCCAGCGCGCGCAGGGCGTCGGGGTCGAGCCGGGCCCGGTGGCGCTGTGCGGCCGGCGCGAAGTCGTCCGCTGAGACGACGCTCGTGAAGTCCCACTCGCGAACCGGCTCGTCGTCGTCCGGCTCGACGCCTCGGCTCGGCTCAGGCATGCTCATGCTCATAACGGCGCCCCCTACGGCGTCGCGGCCCGTTCCGGTGGTTGCACACCGGGCGGGCCTTTTTCGTGTCCTGGCGGGCACCGTAGCGCGCGGCATTGGCGTACGTACACCCCTCACGTCTATCGCCGAGAGGCAATGCCGCACGGGCACGCCTAGCGTCCGCGCCGTGCGCAGGCCACGCAGCGAGTCGCTGACCGTCGGCGACCTCCAGGACGCCGTCGACATCGCGACCCTCCAGGTGCTGCTCGGCGCCAAGAAGGGCGAGCCGGTCTCGCGGGCCTGGGCGCAGAACATCGCCGGCCGCCGTGGCTTCCCGCTCCCGGTGCTCGACCACCCGCGGTTGCGCCTCTGGCTCCGGGGTGACGTCGAGGCCTGGATGGACGCCAACAGGCCCGGTTGGCGCGGTTGACGGGTTGACGGGTTCGATCGCCCCCAGCGCGAGCCGGCCCAGGCCGCCACAGGGGGCGCTTTACCCGTCATTGACGTCATGCCCGTCACAGCCGCGACAGGCGCAACAGGGCTGGTCAGGCGACTGCGAGGCCGCAACAAAGCCGCGACGCAGGGCGCAACATGTCGCGGCCGTGTTGCGCCCCCCGCAACGGCCCATCTAGCACCAGCCGGTGCTAGATCTAGCGGCGCCGCTAGCGGCCCACAGGCGCCCCGAGCAGGCACCTAGCGGCTAGCGGCACGGTGCGCCGAGGTCCCGACAGACCCGACATCGCAGGTCACGGGGTCGGCTGGTCCCGACGCTAGGGCCGACGTGTCGGGGCCCATGTCGGGATCGCGTCGGGATTGCCACCGGCCCGCCCTGGTGGTCTCAGGACGGGCCGGTGGGGTACGGGCGCGGGCTACGCGCCGCGGGTGCGGCGCGCCGCCCGGATCGCGTCGATCAGGCCGAGAAAGGCCTCGCAGGCGGCGATCGCGCCGTCGTTGTACTCCGGCGGCCGGCGGTCCGCCTCGGCCGTGAGGCGGGCCTCCTCGTCGCGCCAGGCCGCGTCGATCGCCGGGTCGTCCCGCTCGGTGCGAGAGCGCATCAGCAGGGGGAGCAGTAGCTCGACCATGTCCGAGGCGCCCTCGGCGTACTCGTCGCCGAGCTGGGCGGTCTTCGCGTCGAGCTGCTGGTCGAACGCGGCGATTAAGTCGGAGACCCGGGTCATCACACGACCGCCAGACGGTGTCGGTCCGCCGGCCGGTCGGCCGCGAGCAGCCGCGCCCGCTGCTCGGCGGCCGCCAAGTCCAGCGCGCCGAGCCGGCGCAACGCGGCGGCGGCGGCCTCGACGTCGCCGGACAGCAGCGACCGCGTGATGACGCCGGCCAGACCCGTCGCGGCGAGCCCCAGCGCCGTGTACGAGGCGCTGAACGCGCCGCCCTGGACCCCGATCCGGGCCCGCGCGTCGGACAGCTCGGCGCGCGACGGCGTCAGCAGCTCGGTCGTGACGGCCGGGCCGGCCATGGTGCGGGCGTTCATCGGGCACCGACCTCCGCAGCCCGCTCGGCCATCCAGGCGCGTGCGGCTGCCTGTTCCTCGACCTGCCGAGGGAACAGCACCGCCGAGATCTGGACCGCGACGCCGTCCCGGACGGCTTCCACGATCACCATGAAGATGCCGCGCGACGAGGTGCCGTCCGCCCACACCTTCGCGTCCGGGAACGCGGCGGCGACGGCCCGCAGATGCTCGACCTCGGCCCCGGGGGCGACGTTCGCGACGAGGGCGCCCTGTGGGCGGCCGATCGAGAAACTGCTCAGGTGCTCGCCGATCTCCTCGGCGAGCTGGACGGCAACGCGGCCGGCCGGACTGTCCGGGTCGACCGGGGCGAGCGAGGACTCTGGGCGGACGTCGGCAGGCGTCTCGGCGGCGGCGTCCTTCGGGTGCGCGCGCTCCGCCTCGATCTTCGCCGCGCGGGCGATCCGGACCTCCAGGACGGCCAGCTCGCCGCGAAGCGACCCGGCACGCGCCCGGAAGCGTTCCGCCCGCTCCGGGGCGTTCTCCTCCATCCACGCCGCGGTGTCCTCGGCCTCGGCGAGCCGGGCCGCCACCGTCTCGACGCGCGTCGGGCGCTCGTGCAGGACGGCCACCAGGGCCAGCGCCGCGCGGATCGATGCCTGTCCGCGCTCGCTCGCCGGGTCCAGGTCGCCCGCCAGCAGCCGCTCCAGGGTGAAGCTGGCCGCGCCGATCGCGTGGCCGTCACGAGCCGCACGGGCGGTGCCGACGGCCGCCAGGCGCTGCCGCCCGGCCGTGACCTCGGCCTCGGTCAGCTCCAGGCCGCTGGCCAGCCGCGTCGGGGCCCTCACGCGGACACCTGCACCGTCAGCTCGACACCGTCGACCGGCGCGAGCCACACCATGCCGTGGGCGTTGGCGAGCCGGACATCGACGATGCGGTCGGCGCCGTTCATCCGGCGCAGCGCGGCGCGCAGGTCCGCCACCGTGCACGGGACGGGGAGGTCGACGCGGTGACCGGCGACGGCCGCCGGCGCCTCGGCCGGGGGTTCAGCCGGCGCGGTGGCCGGCTCTGAGAGGCTCTGCATGGGTTCGGTCTCCTGTTAGCGCAGGTGTCTGGATCAAGGGCCTCGGTGGTGTTCCAGCACCGCCGGGGTCCGCCTTCCTTGTGGACGATAGTCCGATATCGCGATATCTGTCTAGCCAATCCTTGAACAACGCGCTACTGCGATAGCGCGCTATCCCGCTACGATCACGCGCATGGCGAAGAAGGCCCGCGATCTCGATGACCTCCGCACGCTGGCGGCGGCCGTCCAAGGGGCGGAACAGGCGCTCGACGGCGCCAGGCGCGAGCGAGACGAGGGCATCCGGGACATCCGTCGGGCGGGCCAGCACACGGTGTCCGAGATCGCCGAGGCGGCCGGGGTGTCAGAGCCGACGGTCCGCGCAGTCGTCCGCGGGGTGCGTCCGGGAACGTGATCCCGGTCCGCATTCAGTCCGCATGACAGCGTAAAACCGCGTGATCTCGCGTAACGCTGTGAACGGCGAGAGTACAGGTAGGGCGGGGTGTCGGGCCGCTGACCTGGGGTCGCGCTGGCTGCCTAGTGGATGAGGCTCATCCACAGGGCGCCTGATGCGTTACAAGGGAAGGTTGGCCGTGGCCCGCCGATCACGGACGGACGGCTGTTCGCGACGACGCGGCCGGGATCACACCATCGCGCCGACGGCCGGGAACGGGCCGGCCGCAACCGCGCGGGTGCCGATCTCCGCCGGGATCGGCGCCGTCCGCGGCGTCGCCTGACGGTTTGATCGCTGTTTTGGCCCTCGCCTGGCTGTGATCAGCGCTTTTCTACGACCACCCGAGGGCCAAAACGACGATCATGAGCCCGAAGGGGGTGGTTGGTGAGGCGCTTAGGACGCCGCCCGGCTGATCGCTTCGCAGACGGCGAGGGACTCGCGGGCGCCGAGCTCGGTGGCGCGTGCGCAGTGCAGCAGCCAGGCGCGCAGGCCATCAGCGCCGCCGTGGACGTACCCGGCCGCGGCGGTCCGGTAGTCGGCGACGCTGTCGTCACCGACGCCGGCCTCCAGATGGCCCACGTCGGCGGCGGTGACCGCCTTGGGGTCCAGCCCGCGGCCGATGAGCACCAGCCGGGCGGCCGCGCGGCCGATCATCCCGTCCAGGCTCCCGAACGGCCGCAGCGCGAGGAGCTCGCCGTGCACGATCGCGCTGACGACGATCGCCGGCGCCGTCGTCTTCTCGACCAGGAGGCCGACCAGGCCGTCCAGCCGGGCGGACACCTCGGCCGAGCCGGGTGGCGTCCCGAGCCCGAGCGGGTCGGCGGCGGCCGCGCCGGCGCGTGGCCGGCCGAGTTCGGCGTCGGCGACGATGCCCCGGCCGAGCAGGGTGTGCATGCGGGCCAACGCCTGCCGCGGGGCCCGCTCCCAGGCGCCGGTCAGGCTGCCCAGCTCCGCGTACAGCCGGACCGCGCCGAGCGTCACCGCCAGCTCGTCCCCGCCCTGGGCCGCCGACTCGCCGGCGGTCAGCCGGGCCCGCAGCGCCTCGAGGCCGAGGTCGTGGCCCTCCAGCGCGGCGCTGGCTCGGGCGGAGCGCAACGATGCCTCGGCCGTCACCTCGGCGCTCTGCCGGCGCAGCACCCGGTGGCGCAACAGGGTGTCCACGGCCGAACGGGCCGTGGTGACGGCCTCGGCGACACCGGGCAGGGCGGCGACCCGGGCGAACGGGTCGAGCGCGGGACCGGCCTGGGTGCTGGGCGCTGTCGACACCCGGCCGACGCTACACCGGCCCTGCCGGCCGTTCGGCCGGGCGCGAACCCCGCCACATAACGGCCCACTTATCGCTACGCGCCGCGCTCGGGCGCCGCTGCCGGCACACTCGACGTGGGGCGGGAAGTCCGGTGGCGCGGGTGGCCGCCGGACCCAGGGGCGTGCGCGGTGCCGACAACCGCGGGGATGTGGGAGGGACCTGTGGCGGTGTTCGGAAACGGCGATCGGCGCCCGGGGCGGGACGCCTCGCTGGGTGAGCTGGTCGCGCTCGCGACCAAGGACGTGTCGCTGCTCGTCCGGCAGGAGATCGAGCTCGCCAAGGCCGAGGTGGGGCGCCAGGTGGCGTCGGCCGCGGTGGGCATCGGGCTGCTCGGTGTGGCGGCCGGCCTGGTACTGGGTGCACTGCTCGCGTTTATGATCTTCGTTGGTGAGCTGTTCGCCTGGCTGGGCCTGGAGCGGTTCTGGGCCTTCCTGCTGACGGCCGGGCTGTTGTTCTTGCTCGCCGGGGTGCTGGCGGTGCTGGCCGCGCTTCGGCTGCGCAAGCTACAGCCGCCGCGCCGGACAGTCGCCTCGGTCCGTGAGGATGTCGCCCTGTTGCGCCACGCGACGGGCGGCGGCGACGCCAGGGGCGGGCCTACAACGAAGTCGGGCCCTCCAGCCGGGCCGACCCCCCAGGCAGGAGCCGCGGCCGGGACGGTTTTCACCCCGATCCCGCAGTCCAGGGACTCCGCCCCGCCGGCTGGCCGCCGGCCCGCCGAGTTCGACAGGCCCGGGGCCGTCGAGCCACGAGCCTGAGCCGTCGAGCGGCCCGCTACCCGAGGGTGGGCAGCCGGCCGGGCGGGG
Organism: Frankia sp. AgB1.9; assembly: GCF_016786355.1. GTDB lineage: Bacteria > Actinomycetota > Actinomycetes > Frankiales > Frankiaceae > Pseudofrankia. Next base: position 5,716 of record NZ_JADWYX010000105.1, on the reverse strand, counting down.
CCGGATCATCGGTCGGCAGGCCGCTGGCGGCCACCGGCCGGACCGGCAGCCGGCCCGGTCTGCGATTCTCGTGAGAATGGACGAGGCCGCACCGGATCCCGCCAGCGTCCTGATCGACGGGCCCTGGCGGCATCGCGACGTCTCCGCGAATGGCACCCGGCTGCACGTGGCCGAGCTGGGCCAGGGGCCGTTGGTGCTGCTGCTGCACGGATTTCCGCAGTTCTGGTGGGCCTGGCGCCACCAGCTGGTGGCGCTCGCTGCCGCCGGCTACCGGGTCGTCGCGCCGGACCTGCGCGGTTACGGCGCCAGCGACAAGCCGCCTCGGGGATACGACGCCTTCACGCTCGCCGACGACGTCGCCGGGCTGATCCGCGCGCTGGGGGAGCGCGACGCGGTCCTGGTCGGCCAGGACTGGGGCGGGCTCGCCAGCTGGACGGCGGCGGCGGTCTGGCCGCGCCAGGTCCGCCGGATCGCCGTTCTCGGGATGCCCCACCCGCTGCGGATTCGGCACGAGTACGCCGTCGACCCGCGCGGGCAGGGCCTCGCCGGCGCGCACCTGTTCGGCTTCCAGCTGCCCTGGCGCCCGGAACGCCAGCTCGTCGCCGACGACGCGGCCCGGGTCGGCGGCTACCTGCGCGCCTGGGGCGGTTCAGGCTTCCCCAGCGACGACGAGGACCGGCGTTACCGGGCGGCGATGCGGATTCCCGGGGTGGCGCACAGCTCGCTGGAGTACCACCGCTGGGTGTTCCGGTCGCTGTTCCGGCCGGACGGGGCCCGGTTCGCCCAGGCGTTGCGCCGGGCGGTGAGCTGCCCGGTGCTGCACCTGCACGGTGGCGCCGACCCGTTCCTGCTGCCGGACACCGCGCAGGGCTCGGGCCGCTTCGTCAGCGGGCCCTACACCTGGCAGCTGCTACCCGGCGTCGGCCATTTCCTGCCCGAGGAGGCGCCCGACCAGGTCAGCGAGGTCCTGCTGCGCTGGCTGGACACCCCGACGCCCTGATCAGCGGCAACCGCTGGTGCTCACGGGGGTGGTCGCGGTCGCGGCGGCCTGTGCCGAGGCGTTGACCTCGTCGGCGGTCAGCGCGTAGCCGGTGTCGTTGTCGTCGGTGGCCGCCGCGAAGATCACGCCGTAGACCGTTCCCGAGGCCGACAGCAGCGGGCCGCCCGAGTTGCCCGGCAGCACCGTGCCCCGGATGGCGAAGATGTCCCGCAGGACGCTGCCGCGCGAGTAGATGTCCGGCGCCTTGGCCTCCTGCCGGTCCCGGATGCGCGCCGCGACCATCTGGTAGGGCCCGTCCTCCGGGTAGCCGGCGATGACCGCGCTGTCGTCGGCCCGTCCGTCGGGCGAGCTCTGCAGCCGCAGCGGCGCCCGGTTGAGGTCAGGAACGTAGAGCACCGCGATGTCACGCGCCGGGTCGAACAGCACCACCCGGGCCGGGAGCTGCCGGCCGCCGACCTCGACGGCCGGCTCCCGGACGCCGGCGACGACGTGGGCGTTGGTCATGACGTGCTGCGGGGCGAAGACGAAGCCGCTGCCCTCGATCTGGCGGGAGCAGGAGGGCGCGATCCCGCGGACCTTCAGCACGCTCGCCGCGGCGTCGAGCACCGCCGGGCCCTGCACGACGGTCGGGTCGGGCGGGTCGGTCGCGACGATCGACCCGCCGCCGATGCCGGAGAACACCGCGGGGAAGCCGCTCCCGTCGGCGAGCCGGCGCAGGCTGGAGAACGCGTCCCGCACGGCCGACGGCATGCCGGCGTCGACCGTCGTCAGCACGGCGGAGCCGCGGACCTCGCGGGCTGCGGTCGGGTACGGCGAGCGCTCCACCGCGGTCGCCAGCAGCCAGGCGACCAGCAGCACCGAGAGTCCCGCCAGCACCGCTCCGGCGAGCGAGTCCACGGTCTCCCCTGGCCGCCAGGTGAGCCGGCTGCGCAGCGCGACCCCGGCGGCCGTGCCGGCGACCTGACCGAGGCAGGCGAGCACGATGACGACGGCCAGCGCGATCAGCGCGCCGTGCTGGCGCTGTCCGATCAGCTGGGCGAACGGGTAGGCGATCTGCGCGCCGATCATGCCGCCGCCGAGGAAGCCGATGAAGGACAGCGCGCCCACCAGGAAGCCCTGGCGGTAGCCGGAGGCCGCGAAGAGCAGCGCGACGAGCAGCAGGATGACGTCGAGAAGGTTCATCTAGTTCGTGGTCGTCCCGAGGTCGTCGAGGGTGGCGCGCCGGGTCAGCCGACGTGCAGCGTGGCGGTCATGCTTGGGTGCAGCGTGCAGATCACCGGGTAGTCGCCCGGTTCGGTGACGGCGAACGTCACCGACTGGGTCGACCCGGCGCCGATGATGTTGGTGCGCGCCGCCGGGATCTTCGGGATGACGAAGTCGTGGGACGCGGAGCCTCTCGCCACCGTGAAGTCCACCCGGATCTTGCCGGGCTTCGCCTCCAGGGTGCTGACGTCGAAGCGCAGGTCGGCGAGGCCGGTGACCTGGAAGACCTGGACGCCGCCCGAGATCGTCGGCGTCTCGACTGCGACGATCTTGGGCGCGACCGGCTGCTTGGCCGCGCAGCCCGCGGCCGTCGCACCCAGTGCCAGCGCCGCGGCGGCGGCGACGGCCACGCGCCGGCCCGACGGCACACTGCCGGGCCCTGCGCCGATGGGGCCGCCGATGACCCGTGCCACCGCGTCCGAGCTGTTCCAGGCCCTGCTCACGCCGCCGACCCTTCCTCGGTGGAGCCGGCACCGGTCCCGGTGCCGACCGGGTCGCCGCCTGGCGCGCTGGCCGGAGCGGGGACGCCCAGATCCAGTACCGGTAGGTCGGCCGGGTCGATTTCGCCGGCGCCTGCCTCGGGCAGCTGGGCCGCCGACAGGGCGATCGACGCGTTGACGGTTGCGTCCTCGACCGGCGGGCCCTCGCCCCACGGCCGTTCCAGTCCGGCGAGGCGCAGCAGCGCGTCCAGGATGCCCGCCGTGAAGCCCCAGACCGTGGCCGTCAGGCCGGCGACGCGGAACGCGGGACTCGGCAGCGCGGTGCGTGGGTGGCTCAGCCGGACCCGGTTCGCCGGGTCGACCAGCTCCGCGATCGGCACTCTGGCGACGGCGGACGTCTCCCCCGCGTCGACGGCGAAGACGCGTGACGGCACCCGCCACCAGGCCAGCACCGGGGTGACCAGGTAGTTGCTGTGCGGCACATAGAGCGGCGGGCCGACGCCCAGGATGTCGACGCCGGTCGGGTCGAGGCCGACCTCCTCACGCGCCTCGCGCAGCGCGGTCTCGGCCGGCGAGCCGTCGCCCGGGTCGGAGCCACCACCAGGGAAGGCCGGCTGCCCCGCGTGTTTGCGCAGGTCGGCTGACCGCTCCAGCAGCAGCACCTCGGTGCCGCGCTCGCCGGCGCCGAACAGGATGAGCACGGCGGCGGGCCGTGCGTGCGCGGGCGGCCCCGGCCAGTCCTCCGGGTGGAACGACAGCCCGCCGTCGGCGACCGTCGCGACCACCGCCGTCAGCCATCCGGGCGGCCCGTCCGGCTCGCCCGCGGGCTGCTCGGTCGAATCAGGCCCGCCGTCGGGTCCGGTCATCGGGCCGCTTCGACGTCGCCGCGGACCAGCTTGGCCGCCTCGATCTCGGACGTCGGGCCTGTGCCGTACGACGGGCACAGCTTCGCGACGGCGCACGCCCCGCACGCCGGCCGCCGGGCGTGGCAGACACGCCGGCCGTGGAAGATCATGCGGTCGGAGGCGATCGTCCAGTTCTTGCGTTCGATCAGCGCGGCCAGGTCGGCCTCGACCTTGACCGGGTCATCCTGAGTGGTCAGGCCGAACCGACGGGAGAGCCGCCCGACGTGCGTGTCGACCGTGATGCCCGGTGTGTCGAACGCGTGGCCGAGCACGACGTTGGCGGTCTTGCGCCCGACGCCGGGGAGGGTGACCAGCTCCTCGAGGGTCCGCGGGACCTCGCCGCCGAACCGGTCGACCAGCGCGGCGCCCAGGCCGATCACCGAGTTCGCCTTGGCCCGGAAGAAGCCGGTCGGCCGCAGGATCGTCTCCAGCTCGGCCCGGTCGGCGCCGGCATAGGCCGCCGCGACGGGGTACCGGGCGAAGACGGTGGGAGTGACCTCGTTGACCTTCTTGTCCGTGCACTGCGCCGAGAGCACGGTCGCGACGATCAGTTCCAGCGGCGTCGTGAAGTCCAGGGCGATCCGGGCGTCCGGGTGCACCTCACCCAGGATGCGCACGATCCGCCGAGCCCGCCGGGTCCGCGCCAGCGGCGTCTCCGACCCGGGAGTCTCCGCCGACCCGAAAGACTGCGCCGGCCCGGAAGGCTGAGCGGACGGGTCGACGGTGGCCGGCATGAGCCGAGCCTATTCCTCCGTGCCGACAGGTTCCGACACGTGGGGCACCCGGGCGGCTACCGGACAGCCCGGACGGACCGGTCGGTCAGCGACCGCCTGACCTGCGCGCGAGCGCCTCAGACGGTGGCCGGGCGCCCTAGGCCGCCCGGTGCTTGCCGGGAGGGGTCCGACGAATCCGGCGACGGTAGCGCTCGAGCGCGGGGGCCAGACCCTGGTTGACGAAGGTGTTGACCTCGTCGGGCCGGGCGTTGTCGAGGAAGCCCTCGAGGCCCTTACGGGTGTCGGCGGCGTTGAGCGGGCGTTCGACCCGCTCCATCGTCAGCAACAGCCCGAGCAGCACCACGGGGAACGCGATGGCGGCAAAGAGAAACATGACGGGTACATGGTGGACGACGCACCCACGGTCGTGGAAGTGGGGTCCGGCGTGTCGTGGGCGATGGGTGTCGCCGACCACCGGTGGACCCCGCCGGTCGTCTCAGGTGACTACTCTGTGCAACATCTTTGGGCTGATCTGGTCATTTTGAGCGGCCGCGCGAGGTCTCCAGGTGCCCTGGTCGTGCTCGACGGCCGCTGGACTGGCATGCTCACTCCGTGGACGATCTGCTTGCCCGCGTTCCGTTGTTCGTCGGGCTGTCCGACCTGGACCGCCAGGCGCTCTCCAGCCACCTCGAACGGAGGGACGTCACCCGTGGTGACGTGCTCTTCCGGGAAGGGGAACCTGGCGACCGCGTCTTCGTGGTCCTGTCCGGCAAGGTGAAGATAGGACGCCAGTCCGCCGACGGGCGCGAGAACCTCTTGTATGTCATGGGGCCCGGGGACATTTTCGGAGAATTGTCGCTCTTCGACCCAGGCCCTCGGACCGCGACCGCGACGGCCGTGACCGACGCCTCACTGGTGTCGCTGGAGCACTCGGCGCTGCGACCGTGGCTGCGGGCCCGGCCGGACGCCGGGTCGCTGCTGCTGCGGGTGCTGGCTGCCCGGTTGCGCCGGACCAACGACGCCATGGCCGACATGGTGTTCACCGACGTGCCCGGCCGGGTCGCCAAGGCGCTGCTCGACCTGGCCGTGCGGTTCGGTGAGCCCGCGCAGCCTGGCAACGAGGCGGCCGGGGTCCGCGTCGAGCACGGCCTGACCCAGGAGGAGCTGGCCCAGCTGGTCGGCGCCTCCCGGGAGACGGTCAACAAGGCGCTGGCCGACTTCGCCACCCGAGGGTGGCTGCGGCTGGACTCCCGCGCGGTCGTGCTGCTCGACCGCGACCGGCTGGCCCGCCGCGCCCGGTGATCGGGCCGGCCGGGCCGGGGGGGGGGGGGGGGGGGGGGGGGGCGGGGGGGGGGGGGGGGGGGGGGGGGGGGGGGGGGGGGGGGGGGGGGGGGG
>NZ_JADWYX010000104.1 GCF_016786355.1 Frankia sp. AgB1.9 | reverse complement strand
CGATGGCGGTCTACCTGCCCGTCATCACCGCGCTGCTGGCCCACCAGACGATCGCCCGCGGCTCCCTCACGGTCGCCCGGGCGCGCGGCGCGCGGCGGGGCGGGCGGGACCGGGCGCGGCGGCCCCGCGCCCGCGGAGGACGACGGGCCCGGGGACGAGGCGCGGTGAGCTACACCGCGCTCGCGGTCGCCGGGGTGGTGCTGGCGGTGACGGCGGACGTGAGGGTGTTCCGGGTGCGGCTGGTGCGCCGGAAGGCGTTCTGGACCGCCTACGCGATCATCGTCGGCTGCCAGCTGGCCGCGAACGGGGTGCTCACAGGGTTCGGCGTCGTGCGCTACGACCCGGGCACGATCCTCGGCCCGAGGCTGGTCTTCGCGCCCGTCGAGGACCTGCTCTTCGGCTTCGCGCTGGTCCTGTGGACGCTCGACTGGTGGGTCTGGTGGGGCCGGCGCGCGTTCGGGCGCTGACCCACGGCGTGGCCGGCGGCGGGCGCTGGACCCGGCACCGGCCACGAGTCGGCTCAGGCCGAGGGGCGGTTGCCCTGCATGTCCGCGTTGGTGGCGGCCTTGGCGACCAGGTCGGGGATGACCTCGCCGAGCTCGCCCGGCTCCCACTTGCCCTGCCGGTCCACCGACGGGCCGTTCACCCAGCCCTCGGCGACGCTGATGAAACCGCCGGCGACCGAGAACACCCGCCCGGTGACGGCGTTCGACTGCGGCGAGCCGAGCCACACGACCAGCGGCGAGATGTTCTCCGGGCCGAGCGGGTTCCAGGCCTCGTCCTGGCTGGCCTCCCTGGCGTCCTCGTCCTGCTTCTTGACGAAGCCGAGGTCCTCGGTCATCCGGGTCAGCGCGGTCGGCGCGATCGCGTTCACGGTGACCCCGTAGCGGCTCAGCTCCATCGCGGCGATGACGGTGAACGCTGCGATGCCGGCCTTGGCGGCGCCGTAGTTCGTCTGCCCTACGTTGCCGAAGATGCCCGACGGCGACGAGGTGTTGATGATGCGGGCGTCGTTGACCTCGCCGGCCTTGGACCGGTCCCGCCAGTAGGCGGCGGCGTGGTGCGCCGGGCCGAAGGTGCCCTTCAGGTGCACCTTGATGACGGCGTCCCACTCGGCCTCGGTCATGTTCGTCAGCATCCGGTCGCGCAGGATGCCGGCGTTGTTGACCACCACGTCCAGGCCGCCGAACGTGTCGACCGCCGTCTGGACCAGGGACAGGCTGCCGTCCCAGCTGGAGATGTCCTCGGTGTGCGCGACCGCCTCGCCGCCGGCTGCCCTGATCTCCTCGGCGACGGCCTGGGCCGGGCCGGCGGAGGCACCGGAGCCGTCCCGGGAGCCGCCCAGGTCGTTGACGACGACCCTCGCGCCCTCGGCGGCGAACGCGAGTGCGTGCTGGCGGCCGATGCCGCCGCCCGCCCCGGTGATGACGACGATGCGCCCCTCGCAGATCCCGCTCATGCCCGGACTCCCTCAGTCACGTGTCTTCTGTTCCATCTCTCGCTAGGTACCGATCATGCGCCCGGACGGCTGGCGGCCGAGCGCTGCGCCGGCCCGCGGACCGCTGCGCCGGGCGGTAGGCGGCCGTGTCATCGTGTCGCGCCGTGCGGTCACGGGCCAGCGAAGGGGAAGTGACCTTGGTCGTCCCGGGCCGTCCCGATGTGCGTGTGGGCGTCCGGGTAGGCAGGATGGACCGCGGCGCATCCCGTGGGGTCGCGCGGCCGGTCTGCCGGCTGCGGGATCCACCGGCGCACGGGGCTCTCGCCGCGTTCCGCCCAGGTGGGACCGGCCGAGGGCAGGTGTGCCGTGATGCTGGATCGAGACCAGATTCGGACGGGTGCCGTGCAGGAGAGTGACTTCACCGAGGTTTTGGCCTCGGTACGACGGTTCGTGCAGGAGCGGGTCGTGCCGCTCGAGCCGGAGATCGAGGAGACGGACGCGATGCCCGCCTCGCTGCGGACCGACGCGGCCGAGATGGGCCTGTTCGGGTTCGCGATCCCCGAGATCTACGGCGGGCTCGGTCTGTCGATGAGCGAGGAGGTCCGGCTCGTCTACGAGCTGGGCTACACCACGCCGTCGTTCCGGTCGATGTTCGGGACCAACAACGGGATCGCGGGTCACGTCCTGCTGGAGGGCGCGACCGAGGAGCAGAAGAAGACCTGGCTGCCGAAGGTGGCCTCCGGCGAGTGGACCGCGTCGTTCGCGCTGACCGAGTCCGGCGCCGGGTCCGACCCGGCCGGCCTGACCACGGCCGCCGTCCGCGATGGCGACGAGTGGGTGATCAACGGCTCCAAGCGGTTCATCACCAACGCGCCGCTCGCCGACGTCTTCATGGTCTTCGCGCGCACCGACCCGGACGCCGCGTCCAGCCGTGGCATCAGCACGTTCATGGTCGAGAAGGGCACGCCGGGCCTGTCGGTGGGGCCGCGCGACCACAAGATGGGCCAGGCCGGCGCCTGGACCGCGGACGTGTACTTCGACAACGTCCGGGTGCCCTCGTCGGTGCTGATCGGCGGCGAGGCCGGCGTCGGCCGCGGCTACGCGACCGCGATGCGCTGCCTCGCGCACGGCCGCATCCACATCGCCGCGCTGTGTGTCGGCATGAGCCAGCGGCTGGTGGACGAGTCCGTCGCCTACGCGGCGACCCGCGAGCAGGGCGGCGGGGTGATCGGTTCCCACCAGCTCATCCAGGGGCTGATCGCCGACTCGGCGACCGACCTCTACGCCGCGCGGGCGCTGGTGTCCGACGTCGCGGCGAAGTTCGACGACGGGAGCGACAAGCGGATCGGCCCGTCGTGCGCGAAGTACTTCGCGTCCGAGGCGGTCGGGCGCATCGCCGACCGCGCGGTCCAGATCCACGGCGGCTCGGGCTACATCCGGGGCGTGCCGGTCGAGCGCTTCTACCGGGACGCGCGGCTGTTCCGCATCTACGAGGGCACCAGTCAGATCCAGCAGATCGTCATCGCCCGGGGCCTGCTCGCCCAGGCCGGCGGCTGACCGCCCGGCCGTCGTCGAGCGCCGCGCCGCGGGCCTGCCTGGCGGGGCAGGCCCGCGGACGCGGCAGCACGCGGTCCGCCGCCCTCAGGCCGGCAGGACGAAGGTGGCCTCACCGCGCAGGTGGGCGCCGCCGGTCTGGCGGGTGACGAGCAGGGCCAGGTCGACGAGCTGTTGGCCGGCCTCCTCGCGTAGCGCGGTGACGGTCGCGGTGTAGGTGAGCACGTCGCCCGGCCAGACCTGCTCGCGGAACTGGACCGTGAAGCGGCGCAGGTTCGCCGCGCCGAGCCAGTCCGTCACGTAGGTGCCGAGGATGCCGGCCTGCAGCATGCCGACCGCGAACACCGTCGGGAAGCCGGCGGCGCGGGCGAACTCCTCGTCGTGGTGGATCGGGTTCAGGTCGCCGGAGACGCCCTGGTAGCGGACGAAGTCGGTGCGGGTCAGCGGGCTGTCGACGAACGGCGCCGGCCCGGCTCCGACGGCTAAGTCGGTGTGCGCCAAGTCGGTGTGCGCCCGAGCGTGCCGGTCCGCGGTGGCGGCGGCCGGCGTCATCGGTCGGTCTCCTGGCCGGCCAGGGCCGGCGGCTGGCTGGTGACGATGAAGGTCTTCCGCAGGTCGGCGACGGGGCGCCCGTCCGGGGTGCGGAACTCGTGGACGACCTCGATGAACCGCATCGAGCCGCCGCGCCGGCCCTCCTTGACGTAGTCGGCGCAGATCCGGGCCCGGGCGACGAGCCGGGCGCCGGCGCGCGGCGGCTCGCCGTGGAAGACGAACTCCTGGCCGCCGTCCAGCACCCGGCCGAGCTCGATGTCCTTGCCGCCGTCGATCTCGTCCCAGGGGAAGCCCGTGCCGGCGGACCAGAGAGCTGACGTCGCGAGGAAGGTGGCGGGGGAGACCGGCCGTTCGGCCGCCAGATAGTCGGGATTGCTCGACTTGGTCGCTCGGGCGAACTCGCGGATCTTGCCGAGCTCGACCTCCATGGTGTATCCGGGGCCGGGCATTCAGGGCTCCTTCCCGCGCCGCGCGGTGCCCGGCTGCCGGGTCGCGGCCAGGCCGGGTGGGGGCGCGAGGCGATCCGACGGGCCCTGGATGGTCGGGACCCGCCAGGTTGGTGACCGACCGGTCGGCCGGGATCGAGTCATGCCAGGCTGCCATGGAGTTGGCCCGAATGCACCGAGATCGCCTACGTGGCCGCGAAACCACGCGTTGACGCGGCGGACATCCACCGTTGACCGCGGGACGTCCGGGGCCGGGCGCGGGTGGCGCGAGTCACGAAGCGTCCGACCAGGCCAGACGCCCCAACGCCCGGCCGACACGCCGAACGATGGTCACAGAAACGAGCAATCCGCCCACGGTGCGCCGGGAGCGCCCCTAGGGTTGGCGGCGATGGAGCAACGATCGGCGGGGGAGCGGCAGCGCGTCGGGGGCCTCAACCGGCGCGGCAACGCCGTTGGCAGTGACAGTCCGACGAGCCGGACCGATCCGGGCGGAAGGTTCGGTACGGAGGGCGTCCGCGCGATGGGCGCACGGACCGGCCCGCACTCGGTGCCACTCGCGATGCGCTCCGACCCCGGGTCGGATCCGGCGCCCGGGCGGCACCGGTCACCCTGGGGGCGCTCGGGCCGGATCCTGCCGATCCGGTGGGGCCGGATCGTCGTCGGCTGCCTGGTGGCCCTCGGCGTCGTCGTCGGGATCCTCGGCTTCGCGCTGGTCAGCCGGGGCGGCCACGGCGGGCGCGCCGACACCGCGAGCTCCGGCTCGACGGGCCGCCAGCCGGGCGCCAGCAACCCGGTCGCCGTCGTGGCGCCGTCGCCGGCGCAGGGCGGGGCCCCGGCCGGTGAGACCGGCGGCGTCGCCAGTCCGGCCCCAGGGGTCCAGGAGGTCCTCCCCGGCCAGCTGTCGTCCGCGCCACCGCCGCCGACGTCACCGCCCAGCGCGGCCGTCAAGGTCACCCAACCGGGCCCGCGCCCCGCCGGCCCGGTGCTCACCCTCGGCCGGACCAGCGTCGATCTCGGGTCCGTCGACTCGACCGACAGCGTCGACCTGACCGCCACGGGCACCACGGCCGTCGATGTCCGGATCGGCGGCGGCCTCCCGTCCTGGCTCACGGCGGTCCCGCGGACCACCCACCTCGACCCCGGTTTCCGGACCGAGCTGGTGATCACCCTGGACCGGTCGGCGGCCCCGGTGGGTCAGATCAGCGTCCCGATCAGCGTGACGGTCGCGACGGGCAGCGGCGGCGGCACCATCCAGGTCACCGGCGCGGTCACCGCCGGCCCGAAGATCCTCTCCGTGACCCCGCCCGCGCTGCGTCCGCAGGCCTGCGCCACCGACCAGGCGCCCGCCACCGGTCCGCTGACGGTGCAGGTCCAGGACGCGATCGGCATGGCCGGGGGAACCGTCACGGTCACCACCGCCGACGGCACGACGACGCTCAGCCTCCAGCTCGCCACGTCGACCGACGACCAGTCCACCTGGACCGCGTCACTCGGCCCGGCGCCCGCCGGCACCCTGGGCTACACCATCACCGTCAAGGACCTGAACAGCCGGACCGCCTCCCAGCAGGGCTCGTTCACCGTCGCGGCCTGTTAGCCGGGCTGCAGGCCTCCCGATCACCCGGCCGGCTCGACCGAACCGTAGCTGCGGCTAGCGCCGCGACCCACCGACGTTCGCCCGTCGCCTTGATCGCCGCTTTCGCCTCCTGGTGGCTACGAAACGGGCCCGGCAACGACCACCAGAGGGCCGAAACGGTGATCAAGGCGACGGGCTGACCTTGGCGGGTCACGGTGCCGGCTGGGCTGGGCCGGCGGCGACTCCTCGCGGGTCTGGCGAGCGCCTGGGTGAGGCCGGTTGGCGGGCCTTCAGCGCCGGACCGATGGTTTCCAGCGTGGAACGGTCAACTATTCAGGCCTTATGTTGTGGTCCTCCGGTGCGCTGTGTGGAAACGTTGACGGGGGCGTCCCCGATAGCCTGGAAAAGCCGATCGAGGCTTGTCTGGATCCGGACGAGGTGCGACCATCCAAGGAGAGTGCCGCCTGGTACCCCCCGAGCCAGGCGGCACTCTCATGCGAAGGCAAGTCCCTGTCGCCCAAGGCTTCCCGCGCCGCGGACCGGCTTCGTCGGTGGCCGGCCGCGCCCCCTGCGGACTGGCCGCGACTTTGACGCGAACGCCGGATCACGCCAGATTCGGTCCTTGAGAGTTATTGCTCGGGCAATGATTGCCTGTCAATTCGGGACTCGATTAGACCTCTTTCCCCGTGGATCGTCCGTGCCATCCAGCGTGAGCGTGAGGACGGTTCTATTCCGCCATCCACGACCGCCTCCGCATCGTCCCCCGACCCGTCAGGTGAGCCAACCTCTCGCGGGTCACAACGATGTCGTGTGGTCGGTGGCGGTCACGGTCGACGGGCGCACCCTCGCCACCGCCGGCGCCGACCAGCCGGCGCGACCGTGGAAGCTCCGGTGATCAGCTACTGGGGAGTGGGACAAGTGCCTGGAACTGTTGGCTCCCGCTAGGCGGGTACCAGGGTCCGATTTGTATCGCCGGTACTAGGCTTTGTGGTCATGGCCTCCGTGTCTTTGTCCAAGGGCGGCAACGTCTCGCTGAGCAAGGCCGCACCGAACCTGACCGCAGTCACCGTCGGCCTGGGCTGGCAGGTGCGCCAGACGTCGGGGGCGGCGTATGACCTCGACGCCTCCGCGATCGTGCTGGACGACCGAGGCCGCGTGCTGTCCGACCAGTACTTCGTCTTCTTCAACAACCTGATCAGCCCGGACGGCAGCGTGCAGCATCTGGGCGACAACCTGGTCGGCGGCGGCGGGGGTGACGACGAGCAGATCACCATCGACCTGCGCACCCTGAACGCGCAGGCCTCGAAGGTCGTGTTCGCCGTGTCGATCTACGAGGCCGAGGTGCGGCGCCAGACCTTCGGCCAGGTGCGGGACGCGTTCATCCGCGTCAGCGACTCCGCGTCGGGCCTGGAGATCGCCCGGTACGACCTCACCGAGGACGCGTCGACGGAGACCGCGATGCTGTTCGGCGAGCTGTACCGGTACGGCGGCGAGTGGAAGTTCCGCGCGGTCGGCCAGGGCTACGCCTCCGGCCTGCGTGGCATCGCGGTCGACTTCGGCGTCAACGTCGCCTGAGACCGGGCGGCTCGTGACTGGCCGGCGGGCGCCGGCCGGCAGCCGACCGGCTCGCCTGACAGCCAAGGCCGCCTGACAGCCAAGGCCGCCTGACGGCCAAGCCTGCCTGCCGAGCCTGGACCGTCTGACGGCAAGGCCGCCAGGCGGCCGAGGCCGCTGACGGGCCGGGTCGTCTGACGGTCTGGGCTGCCGTGGGTCTCGGCCGTCCGAAGAGCTCGGTCGCCTGACGACCCTCATCGTTTTACCGGGCCGTCCGATTACCGGTTCTTTACTGTCCTTTCTCTGACGGCTTCTTTGCCGAAAACGGGAAAGTCATTCGGCGAAATCGCCGGTAGCGTCCAGTCCGACAGAAAGCCGGGTGGTCCTTCGTGGCCGCGCGGTCGGTGACGGCCCCGCTCGCGGGGGGCCGGCCGGGTGGATTGGGGAGCTCCCGTGGCGGACAGGGTGGCGCCGGCGGAGGTGGCGCGGGCGGCGCAGGCCCGCGGCCTCGGCCGGCTGGAGAGCTGGCACACGCCGGGCTGGTCGGCGGTCGTCCCGCCCGTCCTGGGCGTCGGCATGATCGCGTTCGGCGTCATATTGTGCGTCGCCGACCTGACGGTGCTGGCCACGGTGCTCGGGGTGCTGTTCGTGGGCGCCGGCGGCGTCCTGATCCAGGTGGGCGTGAAGGCCGTCGAGTGGACCTATGTGCACGAGGGCGGACTTGTCGCCCGGTCCTTGACGAGGAGAACACCCCGGGCGTTTGCCTGGTCGGACGTCGTCCATCTCGGCAGTTCCTGGACGAAGCGGTATGTGAACGGCTCCTATACCGGAATGTATGGCAGCTACGTGTTCCACCTGCCGCAGGGCCGCCGGATTTCGTTGACGTTCAACGCGGCCCCGCGTGACGTCGACAAGCTTCCCCGGCACGTCGAGGGCAGGATCGCCGCCCAGCAGCTTCCGAGCAGGATCGCCTGGCTGCGCGCCGGGCAGGATGTCGATTTCGGCGCCTTCACGCTGGGCCCGGCGGGGATCAGCGTCGACGGCCGGGACCTGACCTGGCCCGGGATCGCCGCCGCCGACGTCACGAAGGGCGTGCTGACCATCACCGCTCGGTCGGGCGGGACGCTGCTGGCGAGACCGGTGAAGAAGGTGCTCGACTTCCAGGTCTTCTTCTGGCTGTTCGAGCGGGTGGTCGGCCAGCCCAGCTGGCAGCACGCGCTGGCCCAGCTGGAGCCGACGCGCGAGGCGTCGTGAGCGGGCCCGGCCCTCGCCGCCCGCTAGCCGGGCCGCGGACGCGAGGCCCGGGGGTTGCCGCTCCGTGCCGACCTCCGGGCCTCGCCTACCTCCGGTGCGGCCCGGGCGCCGGCCTCGTCCGTGCCGGGAACGGGCCGATCAGCGGAAGCGGTCGACGAACGGGAGCCGGGACCCCGGCTCAGCCAGCCGGCGCACGACCCGGGGACGGTGGCCGACGACCATGACCCGGATCGTGCGGGTGTTCGCGTCGACCCGGTAGAGGATGCGCCAGTGGTGCTCGGTCGCCTCGAACATCGTCGACGACGGGGTCGCGCCCTGCTCGCCGTGGTTGCGGGCCGTCTTGGCCGTCTGCTCGCCGAGTGGCCGGCCGGCCTTGTACGGATCCCGGAGCAGCGCGCCGTCCAGGAACCGCCGGACGTCGACGGCGACCAGTTCGGGCAGCCGCTCGAGGTCCTTCTGCGCCGACGGGGCGAGCACGATCCGGAACTTCTCGCTCACGCCCCGGCCATTCCGAACGGTGCCGGCGCGCGTCGCGCCTCGGCGGGGGGAACAGACACGAGCCGATCATAGGTGAATCAGGCCCTTTCGGTCCGCGTCCTGGCCGAGAGCACGGCCGCGGCCGCACCCTGCCCGGGGCACGGGTTCCCACGCCGGACCCGGCGCTAGGCGTAGGCGGCGCGGACGGTGGCCGGCGTCAGATCACCGATGTGCTCGACCCGGACAGCGGCGAGCGCGACCGCCTCGGCCGACGGCGGGAAGTGCGGGTTCGGGACGACGACCACCGGCATGCCGGCGGCGGCAGCGGCACGCACGCCGTTCGTCGAGTCCTCCACGGCGACGCACCGGCTCGCCTCGATGCCGAGCCGGCGGGCGGCCTCCAGGTAGACGTCCGGCGCGGGCTTGCCCCGGGCGACCTCCTCGGAGGAGACGAACGTCCGGAACGCGTCGGCGAGCCCGGCGGCGCGCAGCACCCGCTCGATGATCACCCGTGGCGACGACGACGCGACGGCCAGCGGCAGCCGGGCGGCGAGCGCCCGCACGGCGTCGACCGCCCCGTCGATGAGCGGCGGCGCCTCGCCGTACCGCTCGCCGAGCCGGCGCAGCACCTCGTCGGCCACCTCGTCGGCCGTCATCCCGATGCCCAGCCCGACCAGGTAGGCGGCCCACTCCGGCGTCGACATGCCCATCATCGCCCGGGTGCTGTCCGGCAGCCAGGTCCCGCCGCGCTCGGCGACCAGCCGTCTGCGGATCTCATCCCAGACCTGCTCGGAGTCGATCAGCACACCGTCGAGATCGAAGATCACCGCGGACGGGCCGCCGGAGCGCCCGCCCGTCTCGCCGCCGTCCGCCGCCACGCCGTCCGCCGTCATGGCTCCATCGTCGCGCCTCGGCCCACCTGGCGGGCTGACGGCCGGGCGGCCCGTGGACCGGATGGGCCGTGGGCCGGGCGAGCCGGCTACCAGCCGACGAGCGGAGCCTCGATCTTGGGACAGGTGTCCATGACGACCCGCAGGCCGGCCCGCTCGGCGCGGGCCGCCGCCGCCTCGTCGCGCACGCCCAGTTGCAGCCAGACGCCCTTGGCCCCGGCGGCGATCGCGTCGTCGACCACCGGGCCGGCGAGCTCCGAGCGGACGAACACGTCCACGACGTCGACCGGGAACGGGATGTCGGTCACCGTCGCGTAGCCCTGCTCGCCGGCGATCGTCGGCTTCGACGGATGCACCGGGATCACCCGCTTGCCGTGCTCCCGCAGGTACTGCGCGATCTGGTAGGCGACCCGGCTCGTGTTGGTCGACAGCCCGACGACCGCCCAGGTGTGGGTGTCGGCCAGCATCCCGCGGACTGTCTCGTCGTCTCCGTAACGCATGTCCGGGGCAACCACCGCGGCCGGCCGCGTCATCCCACGCGCCGCGCCGTCCAGCCGCCCGGGTGGGAGCGGCCGGGGTCAGGTCGGTGCCGGAGAGTCAGCCGAGCCGGCGGGGCGGCGGCGGGTCGGGCCGCCGGGACAGGACGAACTGGCGGATCGCGAGGGCCGCGGCGGGCGGAAAGAGGACCAGTACCGGCAGCAGGTAGCGGTAGTCGAAGCAGACCGTCGCCGACGGGACGACGAGCACCGTGACGCCCAGGGCGACCAGCAGCGCGCAGTCGGCGCTGAGCCGTCGGCGCTCGGCGACGACCGGGTCCTGGTTGGCCCGGCGGTGCTTGCGCGCGGCGCGCCGTTCGGCCCGCCGGGACGGGAGGGAGGGGCCGTCGCCGCGCCGCGCCGGCCCGCCGTCGCCCTGCGTCCGGGCGGTGGTCGCCGGGTCGGCGATGAAGGGCTCGCTGAGCCCGAGGGCCGCCAAGCCCTCCAACGCGGGCCTGGTGGCGCGCCGGGGGCCTGGCCCGGGTTCGGCGTAGGACGCGGTCGCGACGACCGCTGGCGGCCCGTCCAGCGCCCACGGCCGGCGCAGCCCCCGGCCGGACAGGCGGGGGCGCGGGAGGCCGAGGCCGGTCGCGACGAGGGCGAGCACGACGAGAACCGCGAGCAGCGGGCCTGGCGTGTAGGCGAACCGCTGGTAGGCGCGCAGCCAGCCGGCCGCGGGCTCGTTGATCACCCGGGCCGGGTGCCCGCCGTCGAGGTCGAGCAGCGGCACGCTGGTGTGCCAGTAGTACGGCGGGTCCGCGGTCGGGAACTGCCACGAGCCGACCGGCCAGTCGCGGTAGCCGGTGCTCCGGCCGGGCAGGAAGTAGTGCCCGACGTCGGCGGCGACCATCCGGGCGTAGTCCGCCGGCTGGCGCAGGATCACCTGGTGGGCGAAGTCCGCCATCACCGCGTTCTTGTGCTGCTCGCTGCCCGTCAGCTGGAACCGGGGGCTGGTGTCGGCCCAGACGTAGTAGTTCGGGCCGGGCCGGGCTGCCGGCGAGTGCGGCGAGCAGAGGCCGAGCTGCTCCGTCGTCAGGTCCAGCCTGGAGCAGTCCGCGATCGGCGCGACCCTGCCGTACAGCCAGGCGGAGTCGCCCCCGGTCAGTGTGTAGCTGCCGTGGTAGCTGTGGAACCAGCCCGCGTAGGCCGCCAGCGGCGCGGCGAGGACCACCGAGAACGCCGCGAGCCGCAGCCAGCCCATCCGCCGGACCAGCACGTAGGCCAGCGCCAGCACGCCGAGCACGACACCGAGGGTCCGTACCAGCCCGGCCCCGGCGAGCAGCCCGCCGGCCAGCCCACACGCGAGTACCGACGGCCGCGGCGACCAGAGCAGCGCCACCAGGGCAGCGACCAGCAGCGCCAGGAAGAGCGTCTCCGCCATGACGAAGTGCTCGATGTCGAGCTGGTAGGCGTCCAGCAGCACCGGAGCGGTGGCCAGCGCCGCGACCACCGGGTGGGCCCGGCGGCGCACCAGCAGCGCGTACAGCGCCACGGCGATGGCCAGCCCGGCGACGTGCTGGACGGCCGGCACCAAGACGAGGTGGCCCGTGCCGCCGAGCAGTCCCACGTCGCCGAGCAGTCGCAGCAGCAGCGGGTAGCCGGCGGGCCGCATCGGGTCCGGCCGCGACAGGTGGGCGAGCGTCAGGTACGCGTAGGAGTCCCCGGAGAACTCGAACGCCGGCCGGTAGGCGTACATCACCAGCACCCGCAGGGCCGCGCCGACGGCGAGCAGGATCGCGAACAGCCAGTGCCGCCGCGCGCCAGTCCCCAGCCGAGCCCACATCGGGCGGCGTGGGCCGGCCAGCGGCCCGTCGCCCGCCGGGGCGCCGACGGCCGTCCTGGGGAGGGCCGTCACGCCCAGCAGCGTGGGCTCGTCGCCTGTCGGGCCGTCACGCGTCGCCGCCGCGCGGGCGTCGTGCCCGTCCGGGCCCGTCGCCACGGCGTCGGTGGTCATTGCGGGCCCTCCACCGTTCTCCCCGCCGAGGACCGTCGTCCCCGGGCCGACCCACGCGTCCGCGCGTCTCGATCACGTCCCCATGACCGCCCGTCACCAGGTGGCGCGCTCCCACCTCGGCGGCGGCCGTGGCGTGTCGTAGGGCGGCAGGTCGGTAACCTACCGTCGGCGCGCGGCGCGACCAATCGGTGCGGCCCGCCTTGTGCTCGCGATGTTCTTCTGGCGGTTTGGCCTGGTTTCTCCCGCGGCCCGGCCGGCCGTGCCCTGACCAGCGAAAGAACGGGGCGGCGCCGGCCGTCGGCGGCGAGCCGCTCAGGCTGGGCTGTCGGGTTCGCGTCACGTCGCGGGCGAGGCGGCGGTGTCGCCACCTTCGCTGTGGTCCCGCCGTTGGCTACGCACAGTAGTCAATCGACGGTCACTGTCGGGTCTACGGACACCCTCGGTGAGGGCTGGCCGAGCGTCCGGTACCCCTCTTTAAGCCAGTTTGGAACCCACCATGCAAACACGCCGGGGGCGCAGGCAGCAGGTCGTTGTGACGGCTCTAACCGGTAGGCGTAACGTCTGTTGCCTGTGCAGGTGAGTTCTTCAGAGCTGGCGGCGAGGGTGGGCGCCGCTAGCGGCGACTCCTCAGCCGCCGCTGCCTCTGCCCATCGCTCCGCCCCTACGCCCAGTGACGACGAGGCCCGACATGGCCCCGCCGGTCACCCCTGTGAGCATCAACCCGCCTGTCCGACGGCCGAGGCGCTCGACCGAGACGCGGCCCGGTCCGTGCGCACCCATCCGGGCCAGGGCTGGAGCCTGCTGTGCAACGGGGTGATCCTCTTCGAGGACACCGGCGAGATCCTCCCGACCGGCTGGACGGTGGAGCCCCGCCGCGGGCCGGCGCGGTCCGCCGGGTCCCGCGTGGCACGGCCGCCGGCTCCCCGCCGTTCGACGACAGGCGTGCCCGCCGCCGTCTGAGACGGCCGTGGAGCGACGCCGACAGGACCGGCGGGATCTTTTTTGCCCGCCTCCCGGCGGGTTAGCGAACCGAGTGGTCCTGGAGCGGGATCAGCGCGGCCAGCGGGGTCGTCAGCCGGGCACACAGCACCGGGTCGAGCAGGTCCTCGACCAGTAGCGCGCAGGCCAGATCGGCGCACAGCTCCATGACCCGCGCCTCCGACGACGGGTCCGCGGGCAGCAGCGCCCCACCACGGCAGTCCTGACAGGGCCGCCAGAAGCCCTCGGCCGCGCTGCGGCGCACCAGGGTCCACACCCGGCGGCGGCCGGTCAGCACGGCCGTGCCGAACGCGGCGTCCATCGCCTCCTGGTGGTCGGACTCGTCGCGGGTCAGCGCCGAGACCAGCAGCCCTTCGAAGACCTCGGAGCTGCGCGTGTCGTGGCAGCGGACCGCCAGCTTCGGCAGCGCCGCCAGCACTCGTTTCACGTCCGCGGCCGACGGGCCCAGATCGGGTTCGTGCGAGCGCACCCGCGGGTACACCGCCCGCCAGGGACGCATCAGCCCGGCGTACTCCGAGCGCGACAGGATCGGGCGGGCATAGGCAGCGGCCAGGGCGTCACGCATGGAGCGCAGCGCCGTCGCGGTGACCGTCGGATCGACCGACACGTAGTCGGCGCCGGACAGGTCGTCCGCGTAGATCGCGGACAGCGCGTCGAACGCGGCCAGGACCTCGACGACCAGCGGCGACTCGGGTGAGAGCGCCCGGTCCCGGGCACCGGCGAGCGCCGACGAGTTGCGCCACTCGGCGGCGAGCCGGATCAGCTCGTCGTCGCTGGTGTGCACGAGCTGGGCCAGAATGCCCAGGATGCCGCGCAGGTTCGGGTGCTCCTCGAGCCGTTCGACACGGCGGGCCCGCAGGATCACGCGGACACTCCGCTCGCCGCGCCCACCTGGATGTGGGTGGTCGGACGGTTATCCGTCACCGCAGCCTTCACGTGGTCCTCCTCGCCATAGGCGCTTCCCCGTCGAGCGCTCCCTCGCCGCGGATGCGAACCATCCGCCGCCAGGCCCGGAGGCTCCGACGGCTCAGCGAGGACGCGACCAAGGACGCCGCGTCGCCGAGGCTCTCTGCTCCATGAACACCGGGCATCAGGCCCCATGAACACTGAGCGTCAGCCTCGTCAGCGTAGTGCGGCGCCGATCTCATCGCACCCAAACCGGCCGACTGTGCTGTCCGCGGACCATCCGGGCTCATCGGGCCGATGAGCCGGGACGCCTACCGCCCGACGGATACTCATAGTAGCCAATCTCGGCGTGGTGAGGCCGGAGCCGACCAGTGGCCCTGGCCATGAAGGCGGCACGTGCACAGCAAGGGACTCTGCGTCGACCAGCCCTGCGTCCGCGTGTCGATCTATGCCGTACTGGCCACCACCCGGAACCCTCGACCCGCCGGACCTCGTCACAGGGAGTCATCAGGCCCCGCGGCGCGGCGGTACCGCGCCGAGGCGGCTCCGCCCGGGAGGAACAGCGTTCGCAGGGCGCTCCGCGCCCGGCAGGCGGGCGCGGAGCGTCTGCCTAGCCCGAGATCGGCCGGTCGTCGGCCTCGCCGGCGGGGGTGCCGGCCACGGTGGACTCGCCGCGCAGGTCGTAGCGGGCGATGGCCTCCTCGACGACGCTGGCCTTGATCTGGCCCGCCCGTACCAGCGACTCCAGGGTCGCCACGACGATTGACTCGGCGTCCACGTTGAAGTGCCGGCGCAGCGCCGCCCGGGTGTCCGACCGGCCGTAGCCGTCGGTGCCGAGCGAGGTGTAGGGCTGCGGCACCCAGCGGGCGATCTGGTCCGGAACCGCCCGCATCCAGTCGCTGACCGCGATCACCGGGCCCTGCGCGTCCGCGAGCATCCGCGTCACGTAAGGAACGCTCTCCGGCTGCTCCGGGTTGAGCAGGTTCGCCCGCTCGGAGCCGAGCGCGTCCTTGCGCAGCTCGTTCCAGGAGGTCACCGACCAGACGTCCGCCGCGACGCCGAACTCGGTGGCCAGTAGTTCCTGTGCCGTCAGCGCCCAACGCATCCCGACGCCGCTGGCCAGCAGCTGCGCGCGGGGCGCGGCGTCCCGGCCGGGGGTCGGCGCGATCGACGTGCCGGCGTCCTCGGCGGCTCGGAACCGGTACATGCCGGCGATGACCTGGGCCGGGTCGAGGCCCGCCGGCTCGGCCGGCTGCGGGTACGGCTCGTTGTAGACCGACAGGTAGTAAAAGACGCTCTCGTCGCGCTCGCCGTACATCCGGTCCAGCGCGTCGCGGGTGATGTGCGCGATCTCGAAGCCGAACGCGGGGTCGTAGGCCACGCAGGCCGGGTTCGTCGACGCCAGCAGCAGCGAGTGGCCGTCCTGGTGCTGGAGGCCCTCACCGTTGAGCGTGGTGCGCCCCGCGGTGGCGCCGAGCAGGAAGCCACGGCCCAGCTGGTCGCCGAACGCCCACATCTGGTCGCCGGTCCGCTGGAAGCCGAACATCGAGTAGAAGACGTAGACCGGGATCATGTGCTGGGCGTGTGTCGCGTAGGACGTGCCAGCGGCGATCACCGAGCCCATCGAGCCGGCCTCGCTGATGCCCTCGTGCAGCATCTGGCCCTGCTGGGACTCCTGGTAGGACAGCAACAGGTCCCGGTCGACGGCCTCGTACTGCTGGCCGTGCGGCGAGTAGATCTTCGCCGTCGGGAACATCGCGTCCATGCCGAACGTGCGGGCCTCGTCCGGGATGACGGGCACGAAACGGGCGCCCATCTCCTTGGTCTTCATGAGGTCCTTCAACAGCCGCACGAACGCCATCGTCGTCGCGACCGGCTGTTTGCCGGAGCCCTTGCGCAGGATGTCGAACAGCGACGCTGGCGGCTGCGTGAGCGCCTTCGCGCGGGTCACCCGGCGCGGCAGCGAGCCGCCGAGAGAGGCCCGCCGCTCCTTCATGTACTGGATCTCCTCGGAGTCCGGCCCCGGGTGGTAGTAGGGCGGCAGGTCGCCCTCCAGCGCCGAGTCCGGGATCTCCAGGTAGAGCCGGTCGCGGAACTCCTTCAGCTCGGCCTTCGTGAGCTTCTTCATCTGGTGGGTGGCGTTGCGGGCCTCGAAGTCCTTGCCCAGCGTCCAGCCCTTGATGGTGTGCGCGAGGATCACCGTCGGCTGGCCCTCGTGCTCCGTCGCGGCCTTGTAGGCGGCGTAGAGCTTGCGGTAGTCGTGGCCGCCGCGGGACAGCTTGCGCAGGTCGTCGTCGGAACGGCCGGAGACCATCCGGCGCAGCCGGGCGTCCGAGCCGAAGAAGTTCTCCCGGATGTAGTCGCCGGACGAGGTCGAGTAGGTCTGGAACTGGCCGTCCGGCGTCTCGTTCATCTTGTTCACGAGGGCGCCGTCGGTGTCCTGGGCCAGCAGCGGGTCCCAGTCGCGGCCCCAGACGACCTTGATGACGTTCCAGCCCGCGCCGCGGAAGAACGACTCCAACTCCTGCATGATCTTGCCGTTGCCGCGGACGGGGCCGTCGAGGCGCTGCAGGTTGCAGTTCACCACGAAGATCAGGTTGTCGAGCTCCTCGCGGGCGGCGATGCCGAGCGCGCCGAGGGACTCGGGCTCGTCCATCTCGCCGTCACCCAGGAACGCCCAGACCTTGCTGCCGGACGTGTCCTTGATCTGCCGGTTGTGCAGGTAGCGGTTGAACCGGGCCTGGTAGATCGCGTCCAGCGGGCCGAGGCCCATCGACACGGTCGGGAACTCCCAGAATTCCGGCATCAGCCGGGGGTGCGGGTACGACGAAAGGCCGCCCGGGGCGCCTTCCCGCCGGAACGCGTCCAGCTCCGTCTCGGTGAGCCGGCCCTCGAGGAAAGCGCGGGCGTAGATACCGGGGGAGGCGTGTCCCTGAATGAACACCTGGTCGCCCGAACTGGAGCCGGGGGAGTAGCTCAGGTGGTCCTTGCCGCGGAAGAAATGGTTGAAGCCGACCTCGTAGAGGCTCGCGCTCGACGCGTACGTGGCGATATGCCCGCCGACGTTGTACTCGGGCCGGTTGGCGCGGCTCACCATGATGGCGGCGTTCCACCGGATGTAGGCGCGGATGCGCCGTTCCACGTGCTCGTCGCCGGGGAACCAGGGCTCCTGCTCCGGCGGGATCGTGTTGATGTAGTCGGTGCTGGTCAGCGACGGGACGCCGACCGCGTTGGCCCTGGCGCGTTCCAAGAGCTTGAGCATGAGGAAACGTGCGCGGCCACGCCCCTGCTCGGCGATGACCGCGTCGAGGGACTCGAGCCATTCGCTCGTTTCCGACGGATCCACGTCAGGCAGCTGGCTTGGCAGTCCGTCGGTAATGACCGAGAACTTCCGGTTGCTCTCCTGTGCCACTTTTCCTCTGCTCCTAGCCCTCGGATGCTGGCCGGCCCGGGCAGGTCGTGCCCGGGTACGGACATGCTGACGCCATGGTGCTCCGTGCCGTCGAAGACGTCACGCACACCCCGGTTACCGCCGAGTTCCGTCGCGTCGACTGTGACGAACGTCAACGAAACTGTTCAGTGAAAACAACGTGAGCTGCTCACCACCGTATGCCCCGTCGCGCCCGGTCGGTACGGACTTGCTCCCGCCGCCTGAGACC
Organism: Frankia sp. AgB1.9; assembly: GCF_016786355.1. Classification (GTDB taxonomy): domain Bacteria; phylum Actinomycetota; class Actinomycetes; order Frankiales; family Frankiaceae; genus Pseudofrankia. The sequence goes on along the minus strand of NZ_JADWYX010000104.1, from coordinate 15,685 downwards.
TCGCTGACCGGGGTCTCACCGACCGGGGGCTCGCTACCGACCGAAGCCTCGCGCACCGAGGCGGCGCTGACCGTGGCGGCGGGCCGGACCGGCCCGGGGCGTTCACCGGGGACGCAGGATGATGCGGGGGTGGAGACGACGACGGTGACGGTCCGGACCGGGCGGCAGGAACGGGTCCACGACCTGACCGGCGAGGCGAGCCGGTTCGTCGCCGGCCGCGGGGACGGGCTGCTGTCAGTCTTCGTGCCGCACGCGACGGCTGGCGTCGCGATTCTCGAGCTCGGGGCCGGCAGCGACGACGACCTGCTGGCCGCGCTGGCCGACCTGCTGCCCGCTGACGGCCGCTGGCGGCACGCGCACGGCACACCGGGGCACGGGCGCTCGCACGTCATGCCGGCCATCATCCCGCCGTCGCTGACCGTCCCGGTGTTCGCCGGCCGGCTCGCCCTGGGAACCTGGCAGTCGATCGCTCTCGTTGACCTGAACGTGGACAATCCTGACCGAACCGTCCGGTTCTCGTTCCTAACGGGCTGATCGTTGGCGGCGCCGGTTCCTCCATCCGGTAACACTGTCGGAACGGTCTCCGGAGGTGTAGGCAATACGTCATGCCCACGACGTGGGATTCGCGGCTCGCAGCGACCCGCCCGGCCCGAACGGACCTGGGCCCGGCCAGCGGTCCACCGTGCCCGTTCGGCCGCGCGCAGCGGCCTGTCGGGCGCGGACTTCCCTGGTTCCGCGCGGTCCGGTCAAGCGAGATCGATGTGCCCACCGGGCGTGGCACTTGCGCTGCCACCACATGGTCCGGTGGACTTAGGCCACGGCGGGGCTCACGGCCAGTAGGGCCGATGGGTTTGTCCGACCGGGACGCGCGGGTCTACGCTCGCCCGTCAGGAATACGAGCAGGAGGTAACGGAGGGTGAGTCCGACCGCGGCGAACGCCGAGGGTCAGCGCCGTGCTGAGCGTCTTGGCGTCGTCGCCGGAACCATGGTGCAGTCGATCAACGAGGACGACGACATCGCAGGAGACCTGCTGGAGGCGATCACCGCAGCCAGCGGAACGGAGCTCGTGCCGGAGGACTCCGACGACGTCGTCGACATCGTGTTGCTGTGGTGGCGCGACGAAGACGGTGATCTCGCCAACGCGCTCATCGATGCCCGGCGCCAGCTCTCCGACCAGGGGGTCATCTGGTTGCTGACCCCCAAGTCCGGCCGCCGAGGTCACGTCGAGCCGAGCGACATCCTGGACGCGGTACCGACCGCTGGGCTGGTCCAGACGAGCACGCTCAGCGTCGCCCAGGAATGGGCAGGCATGCGACTGGCCGCCCCCAAGACCCAGCGGGTCCGTCACCGCTGAGCCGGCACCGTCCCGTGGGCATGGCTGCGTTGGCAGGCAGACGTGCCCACGGGGCTGAGGTGCCGCCCGAACGGGCTATGCCGAACGCGGTGCGCCACAGGGGCTCGATGGTGGTCGGTGGCCCGTTGGTGGCCGTCGGACTGTGACGCGCGGCTCAGGGCGCGAGCGGCACCTGCTGGCCTTCGACGGCGACGGGGTAGCGCGCCCAGATCTTGTTGATCTCCGACTGCAGATACAGCGGACCGAAGCCCACCAGGAACAGCAGGAAGGCCACCCCGGCGCTCAACTCGGGTACCCCTGCCGCCCGCTGCGCCTGGGCCGTGCGCGTGCCCAGCCGCCAGGCCGCGACGAACGGCGGAACGATCAGAACGACGCCGAGCGTGCACGCCAACACCGACATCACCGGGTTGACCGTGATCCGGCGGTCGTACTGGCTCAGCTCGCGGTTGGTCTTGTAGACCCAGACCAGGCCGTAGATCCCGAACGTGATCAGCGGGAGACCGAGCCAGGCGGCGAACGGGTTGCGGCGCTTGCCCAGCACGCCCCAACCGGACGTCGCCGAGTCCGGAGCCGGCGGCTGAGGGCCACCCCATTGCGTGGTTGCACCCGGGTTTGTCACTGGATCTCTGCCCTCCCACGCGGCCCGGCTCGCGCCCGCACCGCGCTCAGAGTAGCGCCGATGGGGTCAACTGGCCGGATTTGGACAGCGGGCCGCGCCGATCGCCCGCGACGTTCGCGCGACGTTATCCGGAACGTCGTCAGCGGCGCGAAGGTCGCCAGAGGCAGGGCCCGGCGCGCGGACCCGTGGCCGCCGTCCCGAGGCGCTGGTCGGTCACTTCGCGGTGGCATGCTTGGCTGGGAACGCGCATCGAGCGCAGGAGCCCGTGACTGGCCGAGGCCGGCGCGGGCCCTCGCCTGGGCGATCGGCAACGGGCATGAACCCCGCCCCGCGCCATCAGGTCCACAGCTGGCCCCACGCCAACCAGGCCATGACCGGAGGATGATCACGTGACCGTCGAGGTAGGCGCCGCCGCCCCCGACTTCTCGCTCAAGGACCAGAACAACGAGGTCGTCACCCTCTCGCAGTTCAAGGGGAAGCGCAACGTTGTCCTGATCTTCTACCCGCTGACCTTCACGGGCGTCTGCCAGGGCGAGCTGTGCTCCGTCCGGGACGACCTGGCCTCGTTCCAGAACGACGACGTCCAGGTGCTCGCCGTCTCCGTCGACTCGGCCTTCGCGCACAAGGTGTGGGCGACCGAGCAGGGCTATGAGTTCCCGCTGCTGGCCGACTTCTGGCCGCATGGCGAGGTCGCGAAGTCCTACGGCATCTTCGACGAGGTGAAGGGCCTCGCCGTGCGCGGCACCTTCGTCATCGACAAGGAGGGCGTCGTGCGCTGGAAGGTCGTCAACGCGATCCCCGACGCCCGCGACCAGGCCGAGTACCTCAAGGCGCTCGCCGCCCTTTAGGACCCGCCACGGGGCACTCGGCCCGTAGGGCGGTAGCCCGCATGATCGCCGTTTCGGCCCTCGGATGGTCGTAATCGAGGCTGTTCCGCAGCCGCCAGAGGGCCGAAACGGCAATCTTGTCGACGGGCCGGTCTCAGCGGCCGCCGCGCTCGGCGGCGTACTTCCGCTGCCGGCCCGCCGCTGTCACGATGGCTATCGAGCGAGCCGTGGACCTCGAAGATTGATCAAGTGGTGGGACGGGCGGGCGGGTCAGCATGCCGTGCTATCGCTGCGACACGCGGCAGACCGACCCGGTCCGCGGCACCAGCCCGTGGGCCAGGGGGGTCGTCGGCGGCGAGCAGGTACTCGTCTGCCCCGACTGCCAGCGCGACCCTGACTGGCGACGTCCGCTCAACCGGTGCGCCGGCTGCGGGTCGGCCCACCTGTCGAAAGCCCTCGGCCTGGTCGTCTGCCGGGACTGCGGTAGCCGGACCGATCCGGCATCTCGCCCGGCCCTTTCGACCGGACTAGTGGCGACGGACCGAGCCGTCCCGCCGGGCGCGCCCCAGATCCCGGCGCCGGCGCGCGAACCTGGCCTGGCCGATCCGGCCAAGGCCGTGAACGCCGCCTTGGCCGTCGACGTCGGAGCGGCGCTTGACCGGATGTTCGGCCGGGCCACGAACGCGGCCCCGTCCCCGGACGACCTCGCCGACCGGTAAGATCACAGGTCAGTCGCAGCGCCGGGTACGCCCGGTTGCGTACTCTTGCGGAACTCCCGGGCGTGTAGCTCAGCGGGAGAGCGCTCGCCTTACAAGCGAGTGGTCGCAGGTTCGATCCCTGCCACGCCCACTTTCCCTTACGCTGCAGGGGTTTTCGGCCCCTATCTGGCCTCTGCGCTGAGCGTGCGGCTCACGAGAGCAATCTATGTGCCGGACTACCTGCCGCAGGTTCGCGACCATGGTCGGCGCCCCGGTCGTTGGTGATCCACAGGTGCGCCAGTGTCCGGTCGACAGGGTCCCCAGTTTTGGTCATACTTTTGACTATGACGACGTTGCCGTTGGGCGAGGTGAAGTCCCATCTGTCTGAGTTGGTGGGACGGGTACATGACCATCACGAGCGAGTGACGGTCACGGTCCATGGGCATCCGTCGGCGGTGCTGGTGGCCGTTGAGGATCTGGAACAGCTGGAGGAGACGCTCGCGATCCTGCGGGACCCGGAGACGATGCGCCGCCTGGCCGAGTCGGACGCCGAGCTGGCCCGCGGTGAGGTGGTCACGGCCGAGGACTTGGCCGAGGACATGCGCCGAAGGCTCGGCCGAGCGTGATCGATCCGGCCGCTCCCTACACCTTGCGGACTACGCCTACCGTCCGCCGAGCCCTCGCCGAGCGTCTTCCTCAGGCTGTGGCAGCTGCGGCGTACGAGTTCATCAGCGGGCCGCTCCTGGAATCGCCGTACCGGATTGGAAAAAGACTCTTGCCGCCCATGGATGACCGATTCAGCGCGCGACGCGGGACCTACCGGATCATCTACCGGATCGATGACAAGGCTATGACGGTGACCGTCGTCGACATTGATCACCGGCGCGATGTCTACCACCGCTGAGCAGTAGAGAGCGTACCGACGGGTGGGATGAGGACGGGCGCCTGCTCCGACGGCGGCGAAGCCAAGGACGCCGGCTTCTTCTCGGCCGCCGAGCTTGAGGGACTGAACATCCATCCGTCGATGCGGATTCGGGTCCGGCACTACCTGGACGCACGCCCGGCCCCGTACATCGGGCAAGTGTGCTGTCTGGCCGAACCTCGAAGGCGCCTATGTCGTGACCTGCCGGTTGAGGAGTAGGTCCGAACACCCTCTGAAGATCTTGTTCGGACTTACCTCGTCATTTCGGAGCGAGGCGGGCTCTTGCCGCGCCGGAGAGGTTCTGGTTCAGGTCGCGGGTGTGTGTCCTGGGACCAGGACGAGTGGTGAGGTGCCGTCGGGTGGCCCTGGGAAGTCGGGGACGGTGAGTTCCACTGAGGTGTGGCAGTCGGGGTGGGCGCACTCGCAGGCGAAGGCGCGGATCGTGGTCTTGAGGTCGCCAGCACTCCACGGCCGGGTATGCAGGGCGTGGTAGCGCTCGACATCGGCGCGGTTGGTTTGGCGCAGCAGCGCACGGCGTTCGGCGGTGGTGCTCGCTGTGGGGCCGGCGGCCAGCGTGTCGGCGAACAGCTTCTCCACCTCCGTGACGGTCTGCTCGATGCTTAGGTCATCGACGTTGATTTGGGGGACGTCCGCTGCGTTCACCTCCTGGTGATCAGCTCTCCCAGTCGCAGGTGGAGGTCGCGCCCCCGGTGTGGATGACGGCGGTGGTCGAGACGCGCGCGCTCGACCCGCGGTGAGGGGATCAAGAAAACCGCGAGGGCTCCTGGCGGCAGCATCCTGGGGGTGATCTGGGTGCCTTCGGCCACGATCAGCGGGCTGCTGGGCAGTGCCCGCAGGTCGTCGAGGGTCATCGGGCCGCGCTCGTGTTGCAGCGCCATCGGCAGCAGGTCCTCGACCGGTAGGGCACGGCGCTCTTGTCGGGTCATCGATTCCCATCGGAGTGCTGCCGGCACCCCGGCCTGGGCGGCCCGTTCACGATGCTCCCAGCTATGGACATCGGAGTGATACCACCGCAGACCGTGACGCCTGGTCAGCCGCCGGGCGACGGTGGTCTTGCCAGAGCCGGGTGGCCCACCGATCCACAACACGTGCGCCAGCGAATCCACCATCACCTTCTGTCCCCGGCTCGCCGGTCAGTGGGCCACTGCGGCCAACGGCTTCGTGGCGAGAATGTAGGAGAATCCGATGGTCTCCTCAAATCGGCCGCTTGGGTCTTTGTGAAGCATGCGCTCGCCTTCTCAGCGGGCGGCTGATCAGTCGAGGATGCGCTCGTAGACGGCGAGATAGTCAGCGACCATGCGAGCCGTCGAGAACCGTCGGCTCGCGGTGGCCCGACACGCGGCGCGGTCGAGGCCGGCGGCCCGCTCGACCGCGGCGACGGCAGCCGCCGGACCGCCCGTCAGGAACCCGGTCACTCCCTCGTCCACAACCTCCGGCATGGCCCCGCGAGGGTAGGTGACGACCGGCGTGCCGCAGGCCATCGCCTCGACAACCGCCAGGCCGAACGGTTCGTCGAACGCGATCGGATGGAGCAGCGCCGCGGCGGAACCGAGTACCTCGGCTCGCTGGGACGGCCCCACCGGCCCGAGATAGCTCACCGCGTCCCCATCGACGTGGGGCAGCACCTGCTCGGCGAAGTAACGCTCGTCCTGGACGATTCCGCAGATCAGCAGCCGCCGACCGGCCAGGCGGGCGATCTCGATGGCCGCCGCGGTGCCCTTGTCGGGATGAATCCGGCCGAGGACGACCAGATCCTCTCCGCCGGCCGCCGAGAACGGAAGGGCGGCCAGGTCGACGCCGTGGTACACCGTCGCGGCATAGTCCAGGTCCGGGCTGCGGTCGGCGTCGGAAATGGAAACGTACGCGGAGGCAGCCCGAGCGTAGGCGGGAACGATTCGGGGGTCCGAGAATCCATGGACCGTCGTGACCATCGGCGCCCGGACATGTGCCGCGAACGCCAACGGCAGCCAGTCAAGATGATTGTGCACGATGTCGAACTCGCCGGAGCGGGTCAGCGCGTGGGCGACGTGCAACGCCTCCCATACTCGGCCGTCAAGTGCGGGGTCCTCGGCGTATCCATGCGGGCATACGCCGTCCAGCTCGCCGGCCGTGTGTGAGTCCAGCGTCGCGAAGAGGGTGACATCAATGCCGCGCGCTACCAGGCCCTCCGCGAGGTGGCTGGCGATCTGTTCCCACGGGCCGTAGTGGCGGGGCGGAGTACGCCACGCCACCGGCGCCAGCATGGCGACCTTCATTCCGTGATCCGCGTCGCCATGTCGATCATCATAGTCGGCGGCCTGCACCGGGGAGGGGGCAGCCGACCCGCCGTTCGACATCGACCGCTCGCCAGCCGGCGGTGTCCGTCCCCGCCGAGGTCCCTTGAGACGCGGACCGTCGAGGGCCGTCGGACTATGCGTCGCCCTTGTGGCTGATGCCGTGCAGGATGACTTCCACGCGGTCGCGCAGTGTGTGGCTCAGCCATGAGGCGGAGTAATCTCCCGCTCCCCAGCGGATGATCGCTTCCATCGTCACGGCTGTCATCATGGCGGCGCCCTCTTCGACGTCGAGTTCGGCGTTCAGGTCGCCGCGCTCTTTGCCGTAGCGAAGGAGCGCGTCAAAGGCGACGCTCAGCCGAGGACTCGCCAGGTTCCCCTCATCGCCCCGCACGGCGAAGCCAAGGCCGCCCGCCCGCAAAGCGGCCGCCCTGGGAGCCCGGACGATACGGCTCGCCATAGAGGCCATGACCTGCTCGCTCAACGCGCGCAGCGGGAGACCTCGCGTGGCACCCGCCTCGACCTGGTCGATCATCGCCTGGATGGTCGCCGAGCTCATCTCGAGGAGGATCGCCTCTTTGTTGGCGAAATGAAAATAGAACGTTCCCTTGCTGACCCCGGCGGCCTGCGCGATATCGGCCGCGGTACTCGCCTGGTACGCGTCGTCGAAGTCACCCTCGCTCCAAAGGCGAAGGGCGGCGCGGGTGAGGGCCTGCCGAGTCTCCCGCGACCGCGTGTTGACGAGCGTCGCCCGCTGGCGCGGCGGGGTGCGCGTTCGGCCGGGTTCCATCGCGGAAATCATACGCAGCGGCGGCCGGCGCAACCTCGATCTTGGGGCCCGCGCCTCCCCGGGTCGGCGGGCCAGCTCGCGGCCCCCCGGGCCGGCTCGCGGCCCACCTCGGGCGACCCGCCGCTGGGTCTGCGCGGGCCTGGCCGGCCGGAGGCCGTCCCTGCCCCGGTCGGCCGCTTCGGCGTGGGTGCCTGAGGGCCAGGCTGTGTTACGTTCCCATTTGAACACTGGTCAAATGGAGGCGGAGGTCGCATCACATGCAGCGACAGGCTGAGCTGGACCTGACCGGCAAGGTTGTGATCATCACGGGGGCCAGTCGGGGGGTCGGGCGGCAGGCCGCCCAGTCGTTCGCCCGCCGGGGCGCGAACGTGGTCCTGGCCGCGCGCACGGTCGAGCCCGACAGAAGCCTTCCCGGCACCCTGAACGAGACGCTGACGGAGATCGAGCACCTGGGCGGCAGCGCGATCGCCGTGCAGACCGATCTGGCCAGCGAGGCAGATCTCAAACACCTCGTCGACGCCGCCGTCGACCGGTTCGGTGGTGTCGACGTTCTCGTCAACAACGCGGCGGCCACCACCGGCGACATCTGGTCCAAGCGATTCCTGGAGCTGACGCGCGAGGACTGGCTGTACCAGTTCGACGTCAACCTGCACGCGCCCTTCACGCTCATGCAGTTGGTGACCCCGATCATGGAGAGCCGTGGCGGCGGTCGGATCCTGAATCTCAGCACGGGCAGTGGTGAGGTGTTCCGCCAGCCGGAGGAGCTTCCCAAGCTCGAGAGCATCGGCGAGTTCAGTCTTGCCGTGCCGGGCTATTACTCCAGCAAGCGGGCGCTCGACCGGCTCGGCAATGTCCTCGCGCCCGAACTGTCGCGCAAGAACATCGCCGTGATCGGCCTGCACCCGGGCCTCGTCGCCACCGAGCTCGTCGCCATCCGGGTCAGGGACGCCGGCCTCGACGACACCGTGGCCGTGCCGATGGAGGTCCCCGCCCGCATGCTGGCGTACTTCGCCGCGTGCGCCGATCCCATGGAGTACACCGGCCGGCTGTTCTGGGCCGAACGTGAGCTGAAGGAGTTCGGGCTCGACCTGGACGAGCGGCCCGTGACCGCCTGACCGAACGGGTCGACGGCGCACTCTCGGAGGTCGCGCGGGCGCCTTTGCCCGCCAACGCGGCCCCCCCCCCCCCCGGGGGGGGCGGGGGGCCCCCCCCCCCCCCCCCCCCCCCCCCCCCCCACCACCCCTGCGGGTGGATCGTGGTCCTGTTCTGGACAGGGCCATAACGCCTGGTCAGGCTGGGCGTAGTCTGACCCGGTCCCACCCGGGTGTAGAGGTTTCCGGCGGTGGGCGTCGAGACGTGGGGGACTCGGATGGATCGTCGTGTGGTGATTCGGGCTCGCGTTGCCGCCCGGGTGGCATCGCCCGCGGTCGCGGTCGTTGTGGCGCTCGGCCTGACTGGCTGCGGCAGCTCGAACGGGGACTCGTCGTCGCCGGCGCCCTCGTCGGTGGCCGCCACCTCATCGACAGCGGGCGGCCAGAACGGCTCGTCGTCCGGCGGGACCACGGCCAGCGCGACGCCGGCCTCCGCCCATCAGGCCACCGATCCCTGCGCGCTCGTGTCCCGGCAGGAAGCCGAGCAGCTCGCCGGCACATCGCTCAACAACGCCGTGTCGCAGCCAGAAGCGTGCACCTACACGGCGCCGACCAGCGGGCCGACCGCCCAGGTCGAGGTCTTCGCCGGCGAGACCGCCAAGAGCTATCTCGCCGCCGAGCGCGGCATCGGCCACCAGCTGCAGCCGTTGCCCGGCATCGGCGACGAGGCCTATGTCGAGGACTACGCGGTCTTCGTGAACAAGCACGACGTCTGGGTGTCGATCGACCTGACCCGGAGCAACGACCCGGCCGAGAACCGCGGACCCCTCGAGAACCTGGCGCGCACAGTGGCCAGCCGCCTCTGACCGTCCGGCGCCCCCAGTCGTGATCCATCGAGCGGGCGGTGTCGAATCCCAGTACCTCGGAACCGGCACCGATGAGCGCCGCGCTGTGCGTCAACCTCGGAAAACACTCCCTCAGCAACGGCGCAACGGCCTCTCGATAGAACAGCCCGGCCAGCCGCACCGCTGGGAGAAATTTGGTTTCCACGGCGGCATCCTGCCTACAGGCTCGCTATACGGCGAGCCCATTTCGACGCGGGGGGCAACCCGCCTGAGCCCCTTCGGTCATCGCTGGCGAGTATGGGTGGCCAGGAGTCGTTATTCCCTGGGCACTGCGGACGGGGGCGACTACGGTTGGGTTGTGATCGGTGTCGGCCGGTCACCTTGACGTGGTGCGTGGGAGACGCGATGCGGGAACGAAACATCGCGCGCCCGGCCGGACGGTTCGGGCTCGGTGGCCGCGGGACAGCGGCCGCGGTTTCGGTGCGGGTGGCGTTCGTGGCGGCGGCCGCCTGTTGTGCGTTGACCTGGGCACCCGTGAGTTCCGCGGGGAACGCCGCCAGGGCCGCGGGGGCGCCTCCGGCGGGCCACCCCGCGAACGTTGCGGCCGCACCGGTCGAGGCCCGTCCGGTGCGGCTGGCGAGCGACCGGGTCGACCTGGCGTTGCGCGGGCTGAAGGCCATGACCGTCCCGCTGCCCGCCGCGCCGGCTGGTGATGGGGTTGGTACGCCGGCCGCCGCGCCGGCTGGTGGCGGGGGCAGCCCGACCGCCGGCGCCAGCCCGACTGCCGCCGCGCCGGCTGGTGGTACTGCGAGCCCGGCAGCTACGGCGTTGACGGCCGTCGCGCCGACCGATGGTGGCGATGGCCCGGCCGCGACCACGTTGAGCGGTGACTACGCCGCCTATGTCACCGCCATCGACCCGGTGCACGCGACCGTGACCTTCGATGTCGTCGAATGGTTCACCGGTACCGCCGCCCAGCAGGCCTGCACCGAGGACGGCAACCCGGGGCCATGGCCCGCCGAACAGTGCAATGACTACTACGTTCGCGACAAGAACGTCGTACTGCGCACTCTCTCCGTCGCCCCGTCCGCGAAGGTGCGGTATGTGGACGACAACGGTCCCACCGCTGGGGTCAGCCTCGATGACCCGAGCGGGGGAGACGTGCCGGGCACCCTGACCGAACTGGCAGGGAAGCGGGCGCAGCTTGGCCCGGATGGGCGCCTGAAGTGCTTCATCACCGTCGAGTCGGGCGCGCTGACCTCGATCGCCGAGATCTTCACCCCGTAGCCCGGACCGGCAGGCCTGTTACTAGCGGATCCTTGACATGGTTTCCAGAATCAGAAACTATCGAGTCATGGACGAACAGGTGTTCACATCCAGCGTGCACTATCGGGACCCGAAGGCGGCTCTTGCCTGGCTGGAGCGGGTGTTCGGGTTCGAGGTCACGATGGCCATCGACGGTCCGCCCGAGGCGCCCGAGATGTGCCACTACGAGATGAGCCGCGCCGGCTCGGGGCGGATCATGGTCGGTGCCGAGTGGGCCGAGTGGATCCGCAGCCCGGCCGACCGCGGCGGGTCGAACAGCCAGGTGGTGCACGTGATGCTGTCGGGCGGGCTCGACGAGCACTGCGAGCGGGCCCGGGCGGCCGGCGCGGAGATCGCGGCCGAGCCGACGGACCAGTTCTACGGCGACCGGGTCTACCGGGCCGTCGACCTCGAGGGACATCGCTGGACGTTCTCGGCCCACGTCCGCGACGTCACCCGTGCCGAGGCCGAGGCCGCCCTCGGGCAGCCGATCATGGCGACTGACTGGCAGTGAGCGAGCCCGCGGCCGCCGGCGGTCTCGACGGGACGCTGTCCGCGCTGGCCGACCCGGTCCGGCGCCGGGCCGTCGAGCTGCTCGCGGCGGGGCCACGGCGGGCCGGCGAGCTCGCGGCGGCGCTCGACACCACACCGTCGACGATGAGCAAGCATCTGCGGGTACTGCGCCAGTGCGGTCTGGTCGCCGAGACGCATCCTGAGTTCGACGCCCGGGTCCGGATCTACACGCTTCGCTCGGCCCCGATGACCGAGCTGCGCCGCTGGATCGACACCGCGGAGCAGGCCTGGGCGGGTCAGCTCACGGCATTCGCCGCGCACCTTGAACGCGACCTGCGCGCCGAGGCCGACCTGCCTGCCGACCGTGACCTGCCGGCCGGCCGTGACCTGCCGGCCGGCCGTGACCTGCCTGCCGGCCGTGACCTGCCTGAGGGGCGGGCGCGGTGACGGAGGGGTCGCGCGTTCTGGTGGCGTTGCGGGTGCCGGTCACCGCCGCGCGGGCATTCGACGCCTTCACGGCGCAGATCGGCCAGTGGTGGCAGCCCAACGGCCTGTTCCAGTTCACCCCGGGCCGGACCGGAACCCTCGCGTTCGAGCCCGGCCCCGCCGGCCGGCTCATCGAGACCTATCCCGACGGCAGCGTGTTCGTCATCGGCCACATCCGCAGCTGGGACCCGCCCCACCGGCTGGTGGTCAGCTGGCGGCATGCCAGCTTCTCCGCCGAGCAGGAGACCGAGCTGCACGTGCGGTTCGACGAGATCCGCGACGGCCCCGCCGGTGGGGTGACCCAGACCCGCGTCACCGTCGAGCACTTCGGCTGGGACCGGATTCCGCCCGAGCATGCCGCCCGGCACGGTTTTCCGCTCGCGACCTTCCAGCAGCGCTTCGCGCAGTGGTGGCAGGCGTTGCTGCAAACGCTCGGTGCTGTCGCCGGCGAGAGTCCCTGACCCGTGCGATCGCCGGCGACACCACCGAAACGGGGCGCCCGCCCCACAGCGCGCGGCGGACCGCTACCCGGCCGCCGGAAACGCCGGCCGGGTGCGTCGCCGCCGTGCGATCAGCGGCCGACCGGCTGCAGCAGCCCGCGCTCTGGTCCACGTACGAAGAACGACGGGCCGAACTCCAGGTCGCGGAGGCGGAACTCGGGCGCCAGGCGCAGCAGGCCCTGAAGGGCGACCCTGGCCTCCAGTCGCGCGAGCGGCGCGCCCAGGCACAGATGGGGCCCGTAGCCGAACCCGAAGTGGGTCCGGCGCTCACGGCGGACGTCGAAACGGTCCGGGTCGGTCCACCGCGCGGGGTCACGGTTGGCGGCCGCGGTCACCGCGTAGACGACGTCGCCGGCGCCGAGCCGGGTACCGGCGAGCTCCGTGTCCTGGGCGGCCCGGCGGGGGATCGCCTGCACCGTGCTCCGCCAGCGCAGGATCTCCTCGATGGCGGCCGGCATCAGGTCGGGATCGGCGGCGACCAGCGCGCGCTGGTCCGGGTTCGCCTCGAAGGCCACGAGCGCGTTCGACAGCAGCTTGGCCGTCGTGTCATAGCCCGCGATCAGGAGCAGGACGGCCGCGGCGCGCACCTCGTCGCCGTCCATCGCCCCCTGGTCCGAGGCGTCGATCATGGTCGTGAGCAGGTCATCGGGCCGGTCCCGGCGATGCCGCTCGATTTCCGTGCGCAGGTACGCGTTCAGCTCGGACGACGCCTTGCGCAGCAGTTCGCGGGCGGAGGCGTCCTCGTGGCCGTAGGCCAGGTTGGACACGATGGTGTTCGACCAGTCCTGGAAGTCGCCGTGGCGTTCCTCCGGAACGCCGAGCATCTCGGCGACGATGATGGTCGGCACCATGGTGAAGTCGGCGATGAGGTCGTAGGTGTCGCTGCCCGCGGCGACCGGCGCCAACAGGTGCTCGACGACGGCGTCGACCCGGGACTGCCAGCGCTGGACCGCGCCCCGGGTGAACAGCGGGGAGACGCAGGCCCGTAATCGGCGGTGCGTCGCGCCGTCCACCGAGATCATGGTCGGTGCCTCGAACCAGGGCAGCATCTCCGGGTCGCCGTTCACGACGGCGAACTGGTCGCCGTTGTCATTCAGGACCGTCAGGCAGTCCTCGAAGCCGGTGACCATCCAGCCGCCCAGGATGTCGTTCCACACCACCGGCCCGGCGGCGCGCACCTGCTCGAAGAGCGGGTACGGATTGTCGATCGCGGCACGATCGAAGAAGTTGATGTCCAGTCGCGCGCTGGCCATGTCGGGACCTCCGCCTGCTACGGGATCGCGGGGACAATCCAGCACCTTGCCCCATCGTCTTAAGGATTGCAAGGTTGCCCGTTTGGCGGGCTAGACCGTCGCCACCTGGACCCAGCACGTCCGGGCCGATCCGCCGGGCCGCGGGGCCGGCGCCGCGCCGCGGTCGTACCTCGACCCGATCGAGGTACGACCGGGGCGATGACTGGTGGCCCGGCCCGGTGTCAGAGGCGGCCGAAGTCCTGCGTCCAGTAGTAGCGGTAGGAGCCGCCTTCGGCGTAGCCGACGCCGATCCGGGTGTAGGAGCAGTTGAGGATGTTCGCCCGGTGGCCCGGGCTGTTCATCCACATGTCCATGGTCTGGGCGGCGGTCGTCCCACCCGCGGCGATGTTCTCCCCGACGGCGGTCAACGGGAACCCGGTCGCCCGGATGCGGTCGACCATGGTCCGGCCGTCCAGGCTGGTGTGGCTGAAGTAGTTGTTCTGTGCCATGTCCGCGGTGTGGGCCTGCGCCGAGGCGGCCAGGCGCGCGTCGACCGTGAGGGGGCCGCAGCCGGCCTTCGCCCGTTCGACGTTGGTGAGCCGGACGACCTCATCGGCCTTCGAGGCGGCGGGCGGGGCCATCGTGACGGGCGGACGTGTTGTTACGGGCGGACGTGTTGTCGCGGGCGGTGCCGGCCGGACGGGCGGTTGGGCCGCTGGTTGGGCCGGCGTGGATGGTGGCGCGGCGACGGTCGTGGGCGACGCCGACGGCGGGACCGGGTCCGCCGACAGCGAGAAGGTCAACGATGTCGGGGCGGTCGGCGACGAGCTGGCAACCGTCGCGGTCGGCTCCGGGACCTCACCGCCGCCGGGCGGCGACGAGGCGAGAATGGGCTTGCAGGAGGCCAGAACCGTCACGAGGACGGCGGCCAGACCGAGCGCGGCCAGCGCGCCGGTGACGGTCCTACGGGCAAGAGGCATGACGACTCCTCGGTTGCCCCCCCTAGGAACGGTCGGAAGCGTACCAAACCGGGCAGGTTGCGCCGATCGGGGCGCCAATGAGTCCCGGCGTCGGCGCGGCTACTCGCCGCGCAGCCAGCGGGAGGTTGGCCCCTTGAACTGGTCGAGCGGTTTGTGGACCAGCGGCGCGTTGGACTCCAGCCGCAGGGGTCGGGTAGCGCTCGGCGGCTGACGGGCTAGCGCCGGCGGCGCCGCGCGCCCGACTCAGGGGTAGATCTTCTGGCCCTGCGCGAGCATGGCCACGTACTTCTCGACCCGGCGCGCCCGGGTCTCGGCCTTCTTGACGTCCTGGATCCGGTACAGGATCGCGTACCGGTTCTGGCGGTCCAGCGTCTCGAAGAAGGCCGCGGCCGGCGGGCTGGCCGCGAGGGCCGCGGCGAGGTCGTCGGGAACCCGCGCCGTGCTGGCGCTGTCGTAGGCGGCTTCCCACCGGCCGTCGCTTCTGGCGCGCTCGACCTCGGCAAGCCCGGACGGTCGCATCCGTCCCTGCTCGATCAACGTGGCGACCCTCGCGCAGTTGATCTTCGACCATCTGCTGCCCTGCTTGCGTGGGGTGAACCGCTGCAGCCACCACTCGTCGTCGAGCTTGTCCTTCTGCCCGTCGATCCAACCGAAACAGAGCGCCACCTCGACGGCCTGTGCGTAGTTCAGGGCGCTGACGCCGGGGCTCTTCTTCCGAAGCTTCAGCCAGATGCCCGGAGAGGTCGCGTGCCGCTCGCCGAGCCACACCTCGAACGCCTCGGTCGACTCGAACGCGACGGTCTCCAGATCCGCGGCCATGCCAGCAGTGAATCACGGCCGCGACCAGCGCCCGACCCGGTCAGGTCGTCGGCCCGCGCAGCAGTAGCAGCGCGACGTCGTCGGTCAGTGGGCCGCCGTTACGTCGCTCGACCCGGTCGATGAGCACGTCGGGCAGGTCGTCGTCGCCGGGTGGCGGGTCGATCGTGGCGATCTCGGCGAGCACGCCCTCCCAGCCGAGGCGTTCGCCAGCCGAGCCGTCCCGGCCTTCGAGCAGGCCGTCGGTGGCCAGCAGCAGCTCCCAGCCAGCCGGGAGCGGGACGGTGACTGCCTCACTGGACAGGTCGTCGAGCACTCCGAGCGCCGGGCTGGTGACGGTGTCCGGGAGTGCGGCGAGGTGTGGGTGGATCATTGCGGGTGGTGGGTGGCCGGCGAGGCGCATTGTGAGTGAG
>NZ_JADWYX010000103.1 GCF_016786355.1 Frankia sp. AgB1.9 | reverse complement strand
TCATCACTCACAGTGCCCATCCCGCCGGACCTCGGCCCGGCGTGTCGGGCCGGAAACACCGATCTTGAAACAGGCCCGCCGCGACGGGGTTAGCGCTGGCAGGTGTGGGCCGCACGCTCGACCTGGCGCCTGGCGCCTGGCGGTGCGACGGGGCCGAGGCGTGGTGGCCGGCGGAGCCCGTCGCTTGCCTTGGCTCCTGCCCGGTCGGCGGTGCGCGGGGTGTCCGTAGATTGATGTTCGGCGCAGGTGGCACCAGGGTGGCGGCTGGATAGTCGGACCCTGGACCCGTTGCCTGTGGTCGGTGAGGACGGTCCCAGCGGGTTGGTGGGCTGGCCGGGTCCGCGGGTGGTCTGGTGACCGCGCTGGGCGATGCCGTGTCGGGCTGGACGGTCCTCCGGGGGGCCGAGGGGATGGGCTTTTCGCGCATCGTGTTCTCGGCGGTTTGCTTGTTCATCACGCTGGTGAGTGCTGGCGCCTTCATCGAGGGCGCGTACGAACCGGGCTCGCCGCCTGTCCGCCGGGCGGGAACGGCACCCGGCCGGCGGTAGCATCCGAGCGTGCAGCCGCGACGTCACCGGATGCCTCAGCGGCAACGGCGTGACTCGGCGCGAGAGTGGATCCGTTCCGGCGCGGTAGTGACCGTGAATAGCTACGCCAAGCGGTACGGCGTCGACCGCCATACCGCCTACGACGACCTCACCGCGCTCGGGTTCGCGTTGCCAGACTCGTCGCGCCAATGGGCACAACGCCCCCCGGCGATCCGACGCGGTCACGCCGAGAATGGCGGCGACCAAGTCGACGACGAGTGGTGGACCATCCTGAACGGCAGGGTGTTCTTCGTGGTGGGCCGCACCTCGGGTGGTGCGCCCTACGGTGTGATCACCGACGAGATGCCGGCGTACGACAGTTCGTGGGATAGCGCCGGAACGTGATCGGCTATCCGGGACGGGATCAGCGCGTCTTGCGCGCGCTGCATGACCGATGACACGGTCAGCGATGGCGCCCGCGGCGCCGGCTGGGCAGATGTGGCCGCTGTACGCGGCCGGGTTCACCACCGCGTTCGGTGCGCATGGCATCGCCGCCAACCTCGGCGCGGCCTCCGGGCACGCTGTCACCTCGCTTCTGGTGCTCGGTGGGCTGCTGGCCCTGTATGACGGGGCTGAGGTGCTGCTCAAACCGGTGTTCGGTGGTCTCGCTGACCGCGTCGGTGCCCGGCCGGTGCTGCTCGGTGGGCTGATGGCTTTTGCTCTCGCGTCTGCGCTGTATGCGGTGGCGGACAGTCCTGGCTGGCTGTGGGCCGCGCGTCTTGGCCAGGGCGCCGCGGCGTCGGCTTTCTCCCCGTCGGCCTCGGCGCTGGTGGCCCGGCTGAATCCGGCGGCCAAGCATGGGCGTGCGTTCGGCTCCTATGGGTTCTACAAGTCGATCGGTTACACCCTGGGCCCGCTGCTGGGCGGGGTGCTGGTGTGGGCTGGCGGTATACAACTGCTGTTCACGGTGCTGGCCGTGCTTGGCGTCACGGTCGCGCTGTGGGCGGCGCTGGCCGTGCCGGTCGTGGCGCCGCTGCCCAGGTCCCGCCAGACCGTGGCAGATCTGGCCCGGCGGTTGGCTGACACGGACTTCCTCGCCCCGACCGCCGCGCTGGCCGGCGCGACGGCGGCTCTTTCCGTCGGGGTCGGTTTCCTGCCGGTTTCAGGCCGGGTGGCAGGGCTGGGCGCGCCGGTGACCGGGGCGGCTGTCTCTGTCGTCGCCGCGTGCGCGGCCGTCGTTCAGCCATGGGCAGGACGTGCCCTCGATCAGCGGCGCCTGACGACTCGTTCTGGTCTGGCCGCGGGCCTGGCGGTCACCGCCGCGGGTCTGACCGGCGCGATGCTGCCCGGCCTCGCCGGCGTGCTTGTCGGCGCCGCGCTGATCGGCGTGGGGGTAGGTCTGATCACCCCGCTGGGTTTCGCGGCGCTCGCCGCGAGCACCCCTACCGAACGCCTAGGCCAGACCATGGGCGCCGCCGAGCTCGGCCGTGAACTCGGCGACGCGGGCGGCCCGCTGCTCGTCGCCACCGTCGCCTCCCTCACCACACTCACCTACGGCTTCGCGGCGCTCGCGGCACTCCTCGCCGCCGGTGCGGCTCTCGCGTTCGTGCGTCGCGGCAGTGCGCCGGGGCGTAGGAGAACCAAGTCCGGCTGGGGTGACTGACCGCTCCCACCTGGCCCCTTGTAGCCGTCGTACGTGCCCTGCCGGTGTCCGTTCTGCGCGGTCGAGCTCCAGGGGCTCTGGCGTGGCGTGGGCGGCTATCGGGGCAGGGTCTGGGTGATGCGCCACAGCCGCCGGGGCAGGGCGCCTTCCTCGAAGGCGTGCACCTCGTTCAGTGTCCAGCCGGTGGCGAGGTCGTCGATCAGGTCGCGGGCGAAAAAGTGCACGGCGAAACCGCCGTGCTCCCAGATGTCGTCGCCGTGGCTGGTCCCGGCCCGGTGATGGGCGTCGCCGGTATGCCGCACGGTGTAGACGAAGACGCCGCCCGGTCGCAGCACCCGGCGCACCTCCTCGACCACCGCGTGGATCTCCGCGGTGGCCAGGGCCATGCTCAGCAGCATGTGCGCGAACACCGCGTCCACGGATCCGTCCCTCAGTGGCAATGGCTCGCGGACGTCATGGGCGGCCGTGACGATCCGCTCCGCCGTGCCCTGACTACCAGCAGCCGAGCGCAAATGCTCCAGGCCCACCACACTGAAATCGGTAGCCACCACGGTGAAGCCCGTGCGGGCGAAATACAGCGCGTCGCGGCCGTGGCCGGCGCCCAGCTCCAGCACCCTACGGGCGTCGGCCGCGCGGAACGCTTTGGCCGCGTGGACGGCCGGCTGCGATGGTTCCTGACCGTACATGGCGGGGTTCTCGCCGTAGGTCCGCTGCCAGTGCTCGCGCTGGGCCTCGGCCAACTCCCGCTCCGCCACCGCGGACACCTTTCTCACCACCCAGCCAACGCCGGGCCCTGAAGAGGCCAGCCTAGAGAGTCCCGCCATCTGCCGTGCTCGCGGAGCCTGGGGCGCGGTTGCTCGACTTCACGGGCCGGCCGATGGCTGGTTGGATCACCGCCGCTCCCGATGCCCTCACCGACCGGGCCCTGGCAGCCTGGCTGCGCCGCTCACTCGAGTTCGTCGAACAGCTCCCAGCGAAATGACCGCAGCTCGCCATCGCGCTGTCCTCATCGGATCAGCGATGTTGTGGGCGGCGGCGGGCCGTCGTTGTCCGGTTCGCCCGGTGGCGGGAGCACGGCCACCGATGTGGCAATCGTGGAGGTCGGCTTCGTGGGTTAGCCCGCGTGCAGGGGCTGGCCGGTTTCGAGGAGGGTCTTGAGGCCGGACAGGACACGCATCCATCCGGTGACCGCGACCCGGGCCGCGGTTTTGGGTGCGTTCTCGAGGACACCGGTCGCCGCGGCAACACGACCCGCGACCCGCGAGGCCGAGCCGGAACCGGGACCCGGCCTCCTCGGGGCGATGTCCGCCTGTTGCACACCACTGGCCCACGAGCCGCTGTCCGCGGCGGAGGCCGACCAGCTCGCCGCCGTCCTGAAGGCCATCGCCGTGCCGGCCCGTCTACGACTCCTGTCGATGATCTACGCGCGCGACGGTGGCGAAGCCTGCATCTGCGAACTCACCGAACCCCTCGGCCTGACCCTGCCGACCGTCAGCCACCACCTGAAGGTCCTCGTCGACGCCGGTCTGATCAGCCGCGACATACGCGGCGTCTGGGCCTACTACCGACCGGTACCCAACGCCATGGCGGCACTCGCCGCGATGGTCACGCCGGCACCCGCGGCGGCCGACGCCGCCTGATTAACACCGCGAGCCTGAGCCGTCCTGTGGAGAGCGAAGGCGGCTGAGGCCGGGCGGGGTGGTGAGCGCTGGCAGCCGACTTCTCCGGCCTACGCAGGCGCGGAGGTCAGGACGGTGGATGCGGGGTACCACCGGCTGCCGCCATCGCGGACCTTGGTGGTAGATCGTCCTTGAACGTGTCGCGTCTGTGCTGACGGACGGATGCTGATCGTCGATGCCGTGTGTGACGGGGTGGTGGCGATGCTGATCGAGGTCCTGTATGTCGACGGCTGCCCGAACCACGGCCCGTTTCTCGCCCATTTGGGTGAGCTGTTGGAGCGGGCCGGGGTGTCCGCGCCGGTGCGGGCACGTCGGGTAGGCGACGACCAGACCGCGCAGGCCGAACGTTTCCTCGGCTCACCGACGCTGCGGATCAACGGCCGGGATGTTGACCCGGCAGCGGCCGGTCGAGGTGATTTTGGGCTTCAGTGCCGGGTGTATGCGACGGCGGAGGGGTTGTTTGGCAGTCCGCCGGACGAGTGGGTGCTCGCCGCGTTGCGGGCCGCTGCCGGTTAGCTGGCGATCGGCAGGTGCGTGGCGACCGCTGCGCGCAGCAGCGGCAGGGATACGTCCAGCTCGTCGAGTACCCGGCCCAGGCCGGTGCTCTGTGCGTCGAGGGTGGCGAGGAGCAGGCGCTGGTGCAGCTGGGGAGGTGTGGCGTCCCAGCACCGTCCGAGGGTGTTGTCCAGGGTGCGTTTGAGCTGGGGGGTCAGTGGCGGTTCGCACAGCGGGCCGCGGGGACGGAGGTTCCAGCCGACCTCGCTGGTGTAGAGCCGATGTATCGGGTCCGGCCCGAACCGCGCGTCGACCTGACGGCGGATCTCGTCGAGATCGATGCCCAGGGTGGCTAGCAGTGTTCCGGCGTCCCAGCGTGGCCCGTCGCCACGACCGGACCCGACGACGAGCCAGACCGCGTCGCGCGTCCGTGGGTAGGTGACGCTGTGCTCGGCGAGTAGCCGCGACGTCGAGCCCGTCTGCTCCCGGGTCAACGCGATCAGTAGATGCTCGACCCCGACGTAGCCATGGCGGGCCTGGCCGGCTTCCTCCCGCGCCGCGGTCAGCACCGGGCCGATCGGCCGAGCCAGGTATGTCCGAGGCCCGGCGCCGCCGCGGGCGTTGGGCCGGCTCATGGCTGCCTGCGTCCGGGCAGCCGCCGTGGGGCGTACTTCTTGTGCACACCCTGCCGGGTGAGCCCCAGCGCGGTCGCGATCCGTTCCCATGTCCAGCCGTGCTCGCGCGCCGAGGCGACCTGTAGCGCTTCCAACTGGTCCAGCAGCTCGCGGAGCGCCACGATCGCCGCGAGCCCGATCTCCGGGTCGTCGTGGGCGGCAGCCGCCGCCAAGGTTGTTGCTTCCCGCATGCTGTCATCTTCAGTTGACAATACTCATCTTGTCAACCGGAGTGGACAGGCCTGTTGTGGGTTTGGGGCAAGCCGCGAGGACGGTGGTGAGCCTGCCCGACACTCGTGTGCCGGTGCCGGGCAGGTCCCGGCACCGGCGCTAGGGCTCGGCGGGACCGTTCTACGGGTGGTGCTCGTTCGCGTCGCGGATCTCGACCACGGCGTCGTCGGCGACGGTGAACGCTTGATAGAAGAGATTCGCCGGGTCCGCGGGGCGCTCGGTCTGCCCGGCGTGGGTGACGGCGAGGCCGAGGGTGATCGTGTCACCGTGGATCGTCATCGTCTCGACGGTGGCGCTGACCCCTTGGGCGCGCAGCAGTTGGTACCACTCCAGGACGTGGGCGCGGCTATGGCAGCCGGTTGGTCCGCCGCCCCAGCGGACGTCGGGGTGCAACACGTCGGCGAGCGCCTGGTTGTCGCTGGTGTCGAACGCCGTGCGGAGCTGCTCGCTGATCCGGCGGGCCGCTGGCGTGGGAGGTGCAGCCTTCGCCGGTGGCTCGGCTGGAGTTGACGATGCATCGTCGTCTGGCTCGCCGATGCCGTAGCCGGCGAGCAGAACGGCGACCTCGTCGGTGGGCGGCTTGCCCCCGACCCAGGCACCGTCCCGGGTCGCCCCGGCAGTTAGCAGGAGGCTGACGGTGGCAGCCCAGTCGCCGTCTGGGCTGTAGGCGGGGCGTTCGCCGCTACCGACCGTTGCCCATGCCAGCGGGGTCGCTCCCCACTGCTGGTCGGCGGCGTCGATGTCGGCGCCGTGGTCGAGGAGCAGCCGGACCGCGTCGAGGCGGCCGGTGTAGCTGGCGGCGTGCAGGGCGGTCGCGCCGTCCTCGGGCCGGTGCACCCCGACGGGGAAACCGAGATCGAGCATGAGAGCGACCGGGCCGGCGCCGGCGTACTCAGCGGCGTCCACGAGCCCCGCGTGATCGTCTCTGCTGAGCTGGCGCCGAAGGTCAGGATGGTCGGCGAGCAGCCGGCGTGCCTCCTGACCGTCGCCGCGTCGGCACGCGCCGAGCAGTCGATCGACAGGTGTGGCGTCGTCCGCGGCGCCGTAGCAGGCCAGGACGGCGGCGACGTCGTCCCGGCCGCGGCGGACCGCGATGCGTCGGGCTGACAGGCCGTCGCGGCCCACGGCGTTCGGGTCGGCGCCCGCCGCGAGTAGCGCCTCAATGACCGCCGGGCTGTCGCTGCCCGCTGCGGCTGGTAGCGGGTTCAGGGTCCGGTCCGGTAGCAGGCCGGTGGGCGCCGGCTCGTTGGGGTGGGCGCGGCCCGGGTCCGCGCCGGCCGCCAGCAGCAGCCGCACGGCCTCGCGGTTGTCGCGGCCGAGCGCTCCGGGCAACGCCCGCGTCGCGTCACCAGCGCCCAGACCGAACTCGACCAGCAGCCGCAGACAGGCCGTGTCCGGGTGGAAGACCGCGTGATACGCCGACTCGCCGTCATCAGGGTCGGCGCCCGCTTCCAACAACAGCCGGGTCACCGCCGGGTTGTCCGCCACCCCTACCGCCCCATACAGCGCGGTGGTCAGCCCGCCTCCGCCGCGGCGGACCGCGGTGTTCGGGTCCGCGCCCGCCGTGAGCAGCAACCGGGCCGCCGCCAGCAAGCCGTCGGCCCGGTCGGGGTCGATCCGGTGCCAGCGCGAATGACACACGTACAACAAGGGCGGCCACCCCTGGCCGCCGACCGGCCGGCTCACCGCCGCCGGATCGGCCGCGATCAGCCTGCCCAACGTGGCGGCATCGCCGACCACAGCGGCGGTCGCGGCGTCGAACCCGACGATCGTGGGATCCCCGGCCAGCAGCCGCTCAGCCAGGCCGTCGCGAACGGTAACGCTCGCCGTCAGGAACGCCTCGACCCGTCCGACCCGATCCAGTGCCTTCGCCTCGGCCTCGGCTTTCAGCCGTGGCCAGCTGGCGAACCCGTACTCGCGGGCGAGAACCACCTGCGCGACCGACAGACTCACCGGCGCCTGCGAGCGCACATCAACCCGGGCGGCGATCCGCTCCCACGCGACCCGGTCGCCGGCACGGGCAGCGTCGCGCAGTTCCTTCGCCTGGCGGCGAAGCTGGTCGAGATTGGGTGTTACCGGCAGTGGACGACTGGCCATGCCATCTCCTCACGTCGCCGTCCCGGCCCGCGGCTGGAGGCGTGAAGAAGATGACATCCCACAGGCCGTGCGACATACGTCGAGGTGGACTCAGTCCTTCCCGCGGGCCCGGACGCGTCCTCGAACGCGCACCCACACTTTAACCAGCCCATCCACCCGCCCACCTGTCGCGGGACGAGGCCCGACACTGTCCATCCCGTGATCGATAACCTGCAGGCGCTCGACGAGAAGGAACAGCGCGCGGTGTTCCTCGCGATCCGCTCTGGCCGGCCCGCGGCCTAGCCGCTGACCGTCGCGTGGCGCACCGTGGACTACCAGCGCCCTCACCCCTGAGGCCGTTATCGGCGATCTCAACACCTGGCTGCTGTCCGCAGCGCCGACGTCGCCCCCGATGTCCATCCGAAGGGTCCACGCCCTCGCAGAGAGCCAGCATCACGGGCATGCGGCCCGGCACACCTCCACGCTCCGACCGCCTAGGCGTGCGGTGGGGAGACGCCGGTGCCGCGCTGTCGTCATCGATTCTGGCGGCGATGACCGGGATGGTGCGGGGGAAGGTCCGCCGTGGTGGCGGACGTGGCGGCGAACGGTGGGCGGAACGGCTGATCGCCCACCGCCAGGAAGAACGACGCTGGGAGACCGAGGCCATCCGCCGGCGGGAGGCCGCGATCGCGACGGCGACGGCCCGCTTTCGGGAGGACGTCCGCCGCCAGGTCCTGCAGGGTCGTATCGCCGAGGTCGCGTTCACCGACGACGCTCGGGCCTATGCCGACGCCCTCGACGCCACCGCCGATGACCTCCAGGCGGCGTGAGCGGAGGCGGTGCGGGCCGGGCTGCGCGCGGGCCGGCGCGGCGGGCCCGATCGCCGTCTCGGACTGGACCGCGAGTCGGCTTGCCGCCGAAGATCTGACGCCGCAGAAGAGGTCTGTCCTGCCACGGGCGAGCCTTGACCCGTCGGGATCCCTGACAGGCTGTTCGCCCAGCTCAGCACCCTTACGGTCCCGTCGCATCCTTCAGAGTCCGGCGCCGTTCGCGTCCATAGCCATCGACCGCTTTGCCTTCTCGGTGTCCGAGAGCTGATGTTGTGGCTTCTCATACGGCGCCTTTGCCGGGTTCCCGTGAGACCTACCACGAAGTTCGGCCTGCCCGGACTTCGTGTCTGCGACCGCGAGACCTGGCAAACTGGGTCGGTAACGAAGTCTCCTGGGACTGGGGAAATGACTTCAACAATCCCGACCCTGGCGGGTGGCCGGTCGCCTGTGCGCATGCCCTGTTCCGTCACGGTCCGTCACCTTGACCGGGGGCGGTCCTTCATCACCAGACCTGTCACCGAAATCGGGGCGACGTCGGTGTCACCGCCGGCATTGACCTCTCAGCCATCCGCGCGAAGATCGCATGCAGGCTTCTAGCCTGCGATTATGACCTTCTCCAACCCTGACGTCTCCTTGGAGCGGCCTACGACCCCGTGGCTCCAGGAGTACCGACGCCGCGCCTCAGAAGAGCAAGAGTGATCGGTGATCAACCTTCCTTACACAGGAGACAGGTCAAGGACGATGAATGGCGAGCAGATCCTCACAGTGCACGAAGGTGCGCGCTCCTGGCAGCCGAACAAGAACGCCGCCGAAGCCCTGGCGCACACCGCCGCATGGCTCACCCGCTTCCAGGTCCACACACCCCGGGCCGAGAGGTATGCCACGCTATCGGGCTGGGTGTACCCGCTGGCCCCGCTGCCGGAGTTGGAACTCGCCTACGACATCCATGCCTTCTTCCGGATCTACGACGACTTCACCGACGACCTGGCGGCGGAGATCAGCCGCATCAACGTCATCAGTGCGGAGCTCACCGGGATTCTCTACGGGAGATCCGCGACGTCCCCCGTGGGGATGATCTTCCATGACCTATGGACCAGGCAGATCGTCGGCTCGCCGGACCAGTGGGTGGCTCGGGCGAGCGAGCACTGGGAGTGGTACTTCAACACGCAGGCCGCTTATGCGGCGATGCGGGATCGGCGCATGAACACGACGGTCGAGGAATACCTCGAACTACGCCAGGGAAACGGCGCGGTGCCGCTGTGCCTGGTGCTCGGCGAGAAGATGAACTTCACCTACCTGGCGCCGCACATCCACCACTGCACCCAGTTGCGCCTGCTGCGCAGGTTGGCCAGCGACATCATCGTGTACTGCAACGACGTGTACTCCTCGGTCCGCGACGCGAAGCGTGACGACCCGCGCAACCTGATCACGATCATCCGCGAGCAGAAGGGCTGTGACTGGCAGGAGGCGCGAGCCCGATGCGAGTACGAGATGCGGACGCTCGACCAGTCCATACACACCACGAAGCAGCGCCTTGACGCGGCCTGCGACCTGCTGCAGTTCACCGACGCGGAACGCGCCCAGGCTCGGATGGGTGCGAGGATCGCCGACGACTGGAACTGGGGTTACCAGGCGTGGGCCGCCGCCAACGAGTTGTTGATGGACACGGATCCGCCGCGTGAGGAGATCTCCCGCATGCTGACCTCCCCGCAGGCGGCCTGACGGCGCGTCGGAGACGAAAGAGTGGCGCCCGGGCATCGCTCCCGGGCGCCACTCGGTGGTACGTCAGCCGACCGCCAACCTTTAGCGCCGACGGCGGAACAGGCCGACCAGCGCGGCCCTGAAGCCACCGCGGGAGTGCGCCTTCGCCTGCGCGTCGGCCTCGGCCACCGCCGCCAGAGCGGCTTTCGCGGCGCTCGGCTCGACCGGGGCGGAGGCGGTCGGGGCAGCTGGCGCAGACTGCGGGGCGCGGCGGCGCTGCGGGGCGCGGCGGCGCTGCGGGGCGAACGTGACCGGGAGCGCGTCAAGGTGTCGGGACCAGGTCGAGGCGGTCCAGGTCAGCTGGTCCTGCGGCACCGTGAGACGCAGGTCGGGCAGCCGGTTGAGCAGCACGTCGACGCCCGTGTCGGTGATGGCGCGGGCGATCTCCTGTCCCGAGCACTCGTGTGGGCCCCAGCTGAACGCCAGGTGCGAGCGGTTGCCGTGCATCGGCGCGTCGAGATCTGGACGGATCTCCGGATCCACGTTGCCCGCCGCGATGCCGAGCAGCAGCATGTCGCCCGCGCGGATCTCCTTGCCGGCGAACTGCAGGTCGTGGGTGGCGAACCGGGCCGGGCAGACCAGCAGCGGCGGATCATCCCACAGCATCTGCTCGACCGCGTCCGGCAGCGTCATGAGCCCACCGGCGAGCGACGCGCGGAAGCGAGGGTCGGTCAGCACCATCCGCAGCGTGTTCGAGACCAGGTTCGTCGTGGCCTCGTAGCCCAGCACGATCACGAGGCGCAGGTGGTTGAGCACCTCCTCGTCGTTCAGCCCCGAGGGGTGCTGAACGAACCAGGACGCCAGGTCGTGTGCGGGGGCCCTGCGCCGCTCCTCGGTCAGCGACCGCAGGGTGCTGATGATGTACTGGTTGTGCGCGTACGCCTCTTCGCCGCCGCTGACCATGCCGACGATGGCCTCGACCAGTTTCGGGCCGTGCTCCTCGCTCAGGCCGACCAGCCGGCTCAGCACGAGCATCGGCAGGTACACAGCGAACTGGGTTACCAGGTCCGCGCGGCCGTCCTCGACAAAGCCGTCGATCAGCTGGTGCGCGTAGCGCTGCACGTGCCGCCGGGTGCCGTGCCGGTCGAACCTGGCCAGGCACTCGTTGACCGCGGCGCGCAGCCGCTGGTGCTCCTCGCCGTCGTAGGACACGACGTCTGGACGCCATCCGATGAGCTGAAGCAGTGGGTCGTCCGCGGCGATCCTGCCCTCGGTCCATTCCCGCCAGAGCCGGGCGTCCCGGGTGAACCGCCTCGGGGTGCGCGCCACCTCCATGTTCTCCCGGTAGCCGAGCACCAGCCAGGCCGGGACGCCGCCTTCGAGCTCCACCGGGGCGATTCCGCCGTGTTCCGCGCGGAGCTTCTCGTAGACCGCGCGGGGATCGTGCTGTGCCTCCGCGCCGGAGAGCGCGGTCAGCGCGGCACCCTGCGCGAAGGCCGCGTGCGCCGGGCACTCCGGCGGTGGGTTCGCAGCGCCTGGTTCCGCACCTGATTCGGAAATCGATGTCGTCACGTCTGCTCCGTGGCGGCCGAGGCGGCCACCGGGGCCGCGGAATGGGTGGACAGCCAGTACAGGTAGCGCATGAGGGCCAGCAGGGTGTCCCTGCTCGAGGCCCGGCTGCGCGCGTCGCACGCGACGACCGGCACGGCGGCCGGCAGGTCCAGCGCGGCGCGCACCTCGTCCAGCGGGTGGATCGGGGCGTCCGGAAAGCCGTTGACGGCCACGATGAACGGCACGCCGCCGGCCTCGAGCCGCCCGATGACGTCGAAGCTCGCCTCGAGCCGCCGGGTGTCGACCAGCACGACCGCGCCAAGGGCTCCCTCGAACAGGCCGGCCCACAGGAACCAGAAGCGCTGTTGGCCGGGCGTGCCGAACAGGTAGAGCACCAGCTCGGAGTTGATGCTGATCCGGCCGAAGTCCATGGCCACGGTGGTCGCGTTCTTCTGCTCGACCCCGCGGACGTCGTCCACGCCGACGCTGACCTCGGTCATCGTTTCCTCGGTCGTCAGCGGTCTGATCTCGCTGACGGAGCCGACCATGGTCGTCTTGCCGACGCCGAACCCGCCGACCACGACGATCTTGACGGCGGTGGCGGTCGAAGCGGGCAGCGCGTCCTCGCGCGCCGGTCCGGGTGCCGGCTCAGAGCTTCTGGAGTCCATACATCACCGCCTCGAGCAGTTCGCGATCGGGGATTCCGGCGGTGTGCACCGTGGCGCGCACCTCGACGGACGAGTCCGCGAGCAGGTCGGAGATCAGGATGGTGACCACGCTGAACGGCAGCCTGAGGTACGCCGAGATCTCCGCTACGGACAGGGGGTAGTGGCACATGCGCAGGATGGACGCGTGTTCCGGCTGCATCTCCGGCCGGGCCGCGGCCCGGGCCACGACGAGGGTGACCAGGTCGACGTCGGCCCGGCGGCCCGAAGTGCCGCGCCCGCCGGTGATGACGTACAGGCGCTCGGGGCCGCTCAGTTCCCAGGAGGAGGACGCGTCGTTGGTCGGGGACGGGGTCACCCGGCCGTCCTCTCCTCCTCCATCCGAGGCGGACTGGTGAGGTGCTCACCGATGCGTGCGACGAGACTGCGCATCTGCTGCCCCATCAGCCCCGCGTCCACGCCTTCGTCGGCCAGCACCGCGAGGTAGGCGCGCGCGCCGGCCGCCATGAGGTAGAAGAACCCGCCTCCCGCCTCGATCACCACGAGCCGCATCCGCTTGTCCCCCTTAGGGAACTCGGCGGCGACGGCGGCAGACAGGCTCTGCAGGCCGGCGCACGCGGCCGCGAGGCGGTCGGCGGTGTCGACATCGGTGTCGTACTGGGCCATCCGCAGGCCGTCCGCGGTCAGGACGATGACATGCCGGGTTCCCGGCACGCTCTCCACAAGGTCCTTGAGCATCCAGTCCATGCTGGGCTGCAGGTGGTCCATCGGCTACTCGCCTTCCTTGCTCGACGCGTCGTCAGTCAGGGCGTGCGTGGTGCTCGTGATCTCGCCGGAAACCGCGTTCTGGAACGCGGCGAGCCACAGTCCCGGCGGCGGGGGCGGCGCGGCGGGAGCGGACGCGTCACTCGACACGGCCGGGGACGGGTCGGCGGCCTGCGGCGCGGTGAGGCTCTGCTGGTTCCTGCCTGCGCCGAGCGGGGCGGTGGCGCTACGCCTGCGCTGCGGCAGGCCGTTGACGTTGATCTCGATGTTTCGCGGCTCCTCCGGCTGCAGGGCGATGGCGGACATCGGCTTGTTCGGGTTCGCCATGACCGCGGCACCCGGTGTGGCCGCGGACGGCGGCACGGCAGTCGCCAGCTCGCTCGGGATGATCAGTACGGCGCGCACGCCGCCGTACGCCGAGGGCCGTAGCGAGACCTGGAAACGGTGGGTCTGCGCGAGCCGTCCGACCACGGACAGGCCAAGGTGGGGATTCTCGCCGAGGTCGACGAGGTCGAGGCCCGACCGGACCTCGGCGAGAACCCGCTCGGCGCGCAGCCGCGCCTCCTCACCGAGGCCGACGCCGCCGTCCTCGATCTCGACCGCGATCCCGGACTGCACCTCGACCGCGGTCATGTGCACGCGGGTCCGCGGCGGCGAGTACCGGGTGGCGTTGTCCAGCAGCTCGGCGAGCGCATGGATGAGCGGTTCGACGGTGGGTCCCGAGATGGCGACCTCGACCACCGAGTGCAGTTCGACGCGCTGGTAGTCGGTGATCCGGGACATCGCGCCGCGCAACACGTTGAACAGCGGCACCGGATGCTGCCACTGCCGGCCGGGGCGGGACCCACCGAGCACGGCGAGCGAGTCGGCGAGCCGACCGATCAGCGCGGTGCCGTGGTCGAGGCGGAGCAGGTCGTCGAAAACGTCAGGGCTGCCGCCGTGCCGCTCCTCCATCTCGCGCAGATCCTGGAACTGCTGGTGCACGATGGCCTGGACGCGGCGGGCGACGTTGACGAACGCGCGCTGCGCGGAGTCCCGTAGGTCCTCTTCCGCCTTGACCGCGTCGAGGACCGAGCGGACCACGTCGTCGTGCGCCTTGATGAAGGCTACGCCGAGGGCGGGCGACTGGCTCGAGCCGGACAGCGCCTCCTCGACCGAATCGCCGCGGTGCAGCCGGCTGATCGCGGCGGGCAGCACCTCGACGGCGAGGCGGTGGGTCTCGGCCTCCTGCAGCTCCAGGCGGCGCACGAGTTCCTGCTCGGTGGCGGCCTGCCGACGGCGCATCTCGACGATCTCGCGCCGGTGGCGGCGGCGAATCTCGGCGCCTGCCAAGCCGACCGCGATCACCGCGGCGAGGCCGCACACGGCGACGGCGCGCCGGGCCTGCGGGGTGACGAGGAGGATCGCGGCCGCCGTACAGAGCGCGGTCAGGGCTGCTGGTACCAGGGCCTCGAAGACGACGGAGGGGTCGCCTTGCGAGCCACGAGGCGGTGGTCGCTTGCGCATCATTCGCAGAACCTTGGTCTGATCGTGGGCGTGTGTCGGTGACCGACGGGGATGGGGAGACGAGTCACGGGCGCGGCCCACGGAGAGACCGCCGCGCCGACGAGAGACCGACGGTGATGTTCTGACTGGGCACGCGGCCACCTTGCTCAGTGTTTGGACACGGCGTTTCTGATGTCTCTCCGGAACAGGTGTGACGCTATAGCAGGCCGAAGACACGACGAAAACGCGTCCGCGCTCCTAATGCGCCGGCGCACGCCCGATGGATCCAACGTTGACCGATCGGTCCATCGTGTGACATGACCCACCCTTCGGCGGGTCAGAATTGGCGCTGGGTGGCGGGAGGCCCGGGCGTAGGTCCACGCCTTTCGGCAGAGCGACGCCCATTCTCGCCGCCGATACGGATCGTGACGACCGCCGTGTGGGCTGGCCCCAAGATGCTGCGGCTATGGGGACGTAAACTCCTGGCCAATCTGCCCATCAGCCACGGCTGCAACCATGCTGAGCAGGGCAGATATCATTCTCGACGGGACAGCTTCAGCCCCGCGCGTGGGCCGCGGGCGTGCCTTGAACCGGCCGTGATCGGCTTCGATCATGTTGGTCGCGTAGCGGGTCTCGATGTGGGTGTGGCAGGGCAGCTGATCGTCGAGAACCCTTGGCCAGTCGGGCCGTGGACTGTGGCCACCGGGACGGGTCGCCGCCCGTGGGACGGTGCGCGGGCGAAAGAGCGGCGGCCCGCGGCCAGGTCCCGCACGCAACGACTACGCACAGCTCGTTCATGCCTGATCGGCCAGCCGACCACTATGCCAGAGCAACGCAACGACACTTCCCAGATCATTTGGTGCGGGCTCGTAAACCAATTGTCGCCAGCCTGTAGACGGCCATGCAATTCTCCACGGCAGGTGTACTCGACCGGGATCCAGCCCGGCGACTGCCGCGAGCGTCACAGATGGCGCGTCCGCGAACTACCAAGGCGCACGGCCTGATCTGGACGCCCGCATCAATGCGACTGCGGATGTCGAGCACCGTCTGATCGGCCCCTAACCCAGATCTTTCGTGAGTCACGCCAGGCCACCGGTGCCGAGCCTGGTGGTTCTCCATCCAGGAGCACCGCTTCGACAGGGCCTGTTTCAAGATCGGCTCTGTTCCACTTTCGGTGGTGACGTTCTGTGGTCCGTGCGGGTGTCGGTCCTCGGGGTTCGTGAGGTGACCGATTCGTTCGGCCACGATGTGTCATGTGTGGTGCGGATCGTCTGGTGAAGGTGGCGTTTTCGGGGCTTGCGCCGCTGGTGATCGAGGATGTGGTCGTTGAGGGCGACCTGATTCGTGTGCGGGCTCGGACCCCGGAGGTGGCGGCGGCGTGTCCGACCTGCGGGAACGTGTCCTCACGGGTGCATGGCTATCAGCTTCGGACGGTGGCTGACCTCCCGGTCGACGAGCATCGGGTGGTCGTCGTCGTGAGGGTTCGTCGGCTGGTGTGCCCGACGCGGGGCTGCCGGCAGACGTTTAGGGAGCAGGTACCCGACGTGCTGGAGCGTTACCAGCGCCGGACTGGGCGACTGGCTCGGGTGGTGGGGTCGGTGGTCCGCGAGTTAGCGGGCCGTCCGGGCGTCCGGGTCCTGTCGGCGCTGACGATCTGTTTGTCGTTCAACACCGCGCTGCGCTGCCTGCTGCGCCTGCCCGTTCCGCCGCTTGTCGTGCCGCGGGTGCTGGGCGTGGACGACTTCGCGTTGCGCCGACGCCACCGTTACGCCACCGTCTTGATCGACGCGATGACGAGACGGCGCGTCGACGTGATCCCATCGCGTAGCGCGGACGCGGTCGAGGTGTGGCTGCGCGCCCACGCCGGCGTCGAGGTCGTCTGTCGAGACGGCTCCGGCGCCTACGCCGAAGCGGTCCGTCGCGCCCTGCCCGGCGCTGTGCAGGTGGCCGACCGTTGGCACATCTGGCACAACCTCGCCAAGGCCGTCGGCAAAGACGTCGCCGCCCACAGCGCCTGCTGGGCCAAGCACGGCCCGCCGTTGAACGACGGCCCGCTCGCCCGCACGACCCGCGAACGCTGGCACCAGGTCCACGGCCTGCTCAACCAGGGCGTCGGCCTGCTGGAATGCGCCAGGCGGCTCAACATCGGCCTGAACACCGTCAAACGCTACGCCCGCGTCGCGGAACCCGAACGCCTGGTCCGCGCCCCGAAATACCGTCCGACCCTGGTCGACCCCTACCGTGACCATCTGCGCCGCCGCCGCGCCGAGAACCCGGCCATCCCGATCCCACACCTTTTCGAGGAGATCAAAACCCTCGGATATCAGGGCAGCTTCAACCTCCTCGCCCGCTACATCACCCAAGGACGCGTCGAGGCCGACCGACTCGCGATCTCCCCACGCGCCGTCGCCCGACTCCTGCTCACCAAACCGGACACGCTCACGGACCCACAGCGCGCTCGGCTCGACGAGCTATCGACCGCCTGCCCGGAGATGATCGACCTCACCGGCCTGGTCCGCAGCTTCGCGGACCTCTTGCACCCCCGCCCCGAGAACGCCGCCCGCCTGACCGAATGGATCACCAACGCCCGCGAAGCCGACCTGCCTCACCTGCATGCCTTCACCCGCGGCCTGGATTTCGACCGCGCCGCCGTCACCGCCGCCCTCACCCTGCCCCACCACAACGGCGGAACCGAAGGCGTCAACACCAAAACCAAACGAATCATGCGCCAGATGCACGGCCGCGCCGGATTCCCCCTCCTACGCCACCGCATCCTGCTCGGCTAACACTCAGTCACCACCGAAAGTGCAACAGAGCCGTTACCGAGACAGTCCCCGCCGACACGGCCACGACCACCGGGGAACAGCGATGAGCCGCCCGAACCGCCGGGCGGGTCGGACCGCTGGCGGGGGTGGCGAGTCGGTGCTGTTCGCGCTCGCGGGACGGCTCACCGCCCGTGACCGCTGGCTGCTCGACATCCTCGCCGACCATCAGGTCCTGACCACCGACCAGATCACGCGGCTGTGCTTCGAGAACCTGCGCACCGCCCAGGTCCGCCTCGCCACCCTGGCCCAGCTCGGTGTCCTGGACCGGGCGAAACCCTTCTACGGCCCCCACGCCGGCCGCTTCCACTACACCCTCGGACCCGCCGGCGCCCGGCTGCTCGCCGCGCACCGCGGCCTGACCCTCGCAGAGCTCGGCTACCGCCGCGACGCCCTGCTCACCCTGCTCGTCTCCCCGCGGATCGCCCACCTCATCGGCGTCAACGGCTTCTTCGTCGGTCTCGCCCACGCCAGCCGCACCCTGCCCGCCGGCCAGGGCCTCACCGTCTGGTGGTCCGAGGCCCGCGCCGCCGCGATGTGGGGCGGCTTCGTGCGCCCCGACGGCTACGGCACCTGGCACACCGGCCAGTGCCGGTTGGACTTCCACGTCGAGTACGACACCGGCAGCGAGACCCTCGCCCGCGTCCACGACAAACTCCCCGGCTACGCCCGCCTCGCGACCGCCAGCGGCATCAGTAGCCCCCTGCTGCTGTGGCTACCGTCCCCGGCCCGCGAAGCCCACCTTCGCGCCCGGCTCGCCTCCGGCCCACCCCACGCCGGGGTTCCGGTCCTGACCGCGAGCCCCGAGCACCCCATCCACCCCGGCGGCGACCCCGAGGACACCGACCCCGCCGCCGCCGTCTGGCTACCGCTGGACGCCACCCGCAGACTCACCATCGCGCAGCTCGCCGACCGCTACGGCGCCCCCCACACCCCCGCCGCCCACCGCCGACCCGCCCATCCATGAACACGACCGCCACGTCCCCAGGACGCGAGCCCGCTGGCCTCAACCCGAACGGCCACGCTCCGCGGCCCGCTAGACGTCGGCGTCCTGAGTGGTCCCGTCATCGCCCGGGCCTCGGGGCCCCGGAAGCGGCAACGGCTCGGCCGGACCCTGGCCCCGGGCGCGACGGTCGCGGACATAGAGGGCCTCATGCTGCCGCGACGTCGAACAGGCCAGTCGCCTCGACCAGCGCCCGCGGCCGGCGCCGGCCGTAGGCAGGCGGGTCGAAATCCGGCCGCCGGCCCCGTGCGGCACGGTCACCACATCGCCCAGACGGCTCCACCCGTCCGTGTCCGCCGCCCGACCGCGCGG
Organism: Frankia sp. AgB1.9; assembly: GCF_016786355.1. Lineage (GTDB taxonomy): Bacteria > Actinomycetota > Actinomycetes > Frankiales > Frankiaceae > Pseudofrankia. The sequence continues at coordinate 15,167 of NZ_JADWYX010000103.1, read as the reverse complement.
ACCGCAGCAGATCGACCAGCTCCGCGTCCCAGCGCAACTCGGCGGGACTGACCACCCGCCGCAGCTCCGACGAGTCAACGCATGAGGCACGCGGGTACAGCTGCTCGCTCTTCGCTCGCCGGTCCTTACGCGGCAGGTCCGCCAGCATCCGGGCCGCGAACTCCTCCACGACTGGACGCAACTCGAAACCGGTCGGTCAACGACCTAACAAAGCCCTACTAGGCGGGCGTGACCGGGCTGCCCGCTGTATCCACCGCAAGAAACCAGGTCACTGCCATACCACGACCACATTATCGCGGTGTATCTCGCGGATGTCTGGAGGGACTCTGGCCGCTGGTACGGTCCTGCCATCCACAAAATTTCCCGTGGTCGTGTTGAATATTCCCTGTGCCAATGACCGGTCCTCGTTCAGAACGGTCACACAGAGGAGGTCGGGATCAAATGTGACGAGGCTTTCCCGCTGCCGGAACCAGTCCACGACGCCAACGTGCGGCGAGTCGTCGGTGAAGGTGAATGTTGTCAGTGCGAACGACACCAGAGCTAGTGCGTTGATCATGGCGTCAGGCCTCGGTTCCGAGTTCGCGTGGCAACAGTGTGGCGCGACGGCTTGGCGATGATATGAGCTCGGCACGGTGCATGCTCACTCGTCGCCTCGCGCGGTCCGGGTACCTGTGCCTGCCAAACAGATACAGGGCGCACCACAGGTGAGACACCTCGTCGTCGTGCGGAATCCCAAGCCGCTGCATCGCCTGTTGGAACTGACGGCGGACATCAACGCTGGACAGCCCGTGCGCATCCGCTATCTCTTGTTCTGTGTAGCCGTCCGCCAACTGCTCCAGCAGTTCTCGTTGGAGACCGGTGACGGCGAGTATCTCGGCCGGAAGCGATACCGGGGCGACCTGGCCAAAGCTGGAAGCTGGACCGAGAGTGGCGTCAGGCTCGACGGTGTCGTGCGGGTAGGTCCATCGATGAGCAGATCCAAGCTCCCGCCGGAGACTCGTCAGCTTTTGCTGGAACTCGCCGGCGTCGACTCCCAGCGCGTCCAGTACCTGGCGTAGGCGCGTGTTCTGGGCGCACCGGGCAAGAATCTGTTCCAGCCGTGGGTCTGGAATTATCTCAAAGAATTCGATTGCGGTGAGCAGCGCGCGTGCGATCCGCGAATCGATGAGATCGCCGTCGGCCGCCGCGCAGACCAACTCGGCTATCTGCAGGCCCCCGATCCTGGTATCGATGATGGCCCGTGCTCCCTGCAGCCAAGTTCCGACCTGGTACTGCCATCCTTGCGCGAGCGAGAGCACGACGACAGGCCGGCCGCCGAGATCGTGTTGTATTCCTTTGTCTGGCGCGCCACTCATGTAGCCGATAACGCATATGTCGAAATGAGCTCCGGAGCGGGCCAGCGCAGCCGTGCTCTCATGAGCCGCGGAGACGACGATTCTGGCGTCCTGGCTGATCGCGGCGGCGATGCCGTGACGGTTCGCGTCATGCGCGTCGACGACCGCGACGCGAACCAGATCTGGTGATGCGCCCGCCACGGCGCGGAGCGAGGGCTCCCGAAGGCGACCGGGGAAGATCGGCTCCACGCCGCCTGGGAAGACTGGCTCGACGGCTGGCTTACGTCGATTGCCTTGCACCGCGGCCAGGAGGAGGGAGCGTGCCTCGGATGGGCTGGCGGCAGCGAACAAATTCACCGGAATACTTTGCTCCAGCACGCCGGTGACCTCGATGTCGTCGATCCTGGCGAGGAGGAGTCTGGTCGACTCGTCGGCCTGGGCGCGGTGCCATGCGGACTGCCATTGCGAGGATGCCAGCGAGTATTTCTGGTAGTTGCGAGAAAAGACGGCGATCGTGCACCTTGCTGTTGCCAGTGCCCGGTCCGAAAGGGCAACCGAATTGCCTCCGGGAAGGAAATCCCACGCCTCCAACGTCACAGACAGGCCGGCTTCCTCCAGCTGCCAGGAGATCCATTCAGCCCACGCGACGTCGTTCGGTGCGTATGAGACGTAGAACGCGCCTCCTTCGTCCTCGAGCATGTGCCCCCGATCGCTCGAATGGATCTTTCGTCCACGAGTGTGCCAGATCGCAACGCCGCTTCGGTCGGAACCGTCCAGGTCTGCCGGCGACTGAGGAGATCATTGCCAATGGGAGAGGCCACACCCACGCTTGGAGCGGCCCGCCTGGGGGAACGAGGACGCCCCGGCTCTGGCGGAGCACGCGCGGGCCGCCACGCTGGCCGCGCGCCATCATGACAATGGCTGGGCGGTCTGGGAGCGGCGACCGAGCCTCGACCCGGCGACGCGCCAGCCGACCCAGTTCCACAAGGTCGGCCCGGTCGAGCACATCCCGGCCTACCGGGCCGGCGTCGACCGGGCCGCGCACGGCGACCCGTGGGCCGGCCTGCTGGTCAGCCTGCACGCGGCCGGCCTCTACAACGGCCGTTACGGCACGTTCCGGCTCCCCGAGCTGGCCGACCAGAGCCTGACCGCCCACGAGCAGGCCCTGGTGACCGAGTTCCTCGCCGAGATGGACCGGCTCCAGCGCGACCTGCTCGGCGCGCTCGCACGTCGACCCGTATCCGTTCGCGACCGAACCGGAGTACTTCGTCGCTACCTTGGCGCCGACGCCGGCGCCGGCCCTTCAGCCCGACTGCCGCGGCCGGCCCGAAAACGACGAATGCCCACACGCAAGGGCCACGCCGCATGTCCGCCCACGGGCAACCGAAGGCCGGAAACCGCCGCCGCCCGGGCGATCACCCCGACACCGCCCGTCCGGCCGAGTCGGAAAACCCGTCCTGGTACTGAACACACCGACCCAGGAAATGGCCCCTCAGCAGGCCCAGAGCGAGGTCTCACTGAGACCTCGCCTTGAAGCGAGCCCATCTCGCCACCTGAATCCCCAGGCCACCGGCCTACAGGGGCCTCGCTTACCTGTCCCGACTCGCCACATGCGCGGCCAGGGAATCCGGTACGGCCTGCAGACAATGTGCGAGGGCGGCGGAACCGCCAACGCGACCATCCTCGAGCTCCTCTGAACGGAGTCGTCGGCGAACACTCTCTGGCGAGCCAGGACCGACCTGTTCGACCTGGAGCTCGCCGCGTGCCTGCGTAGCAGCCGGGCGGTGGGCCGCGTCAGTCGTGCGGGCTGTTCGCCCAGCTCAGCGCCCTAGTCGTCCAGTTGCACCCGCAAGGTGGACGACGGCGGCCGAGTAGAACCGAGACGTCTGGGAGTTGTTCCAACCCATCCGCCTCGGCGACTGAGAAACTGGTTCTCGTCGAGCTCTGCGCGGTGCTTCCTCAGATCCCGTTGGGGGGGTCGATCACGGCGCGTGTGGCCTCCATCCAGTTCTGCCCTGAGAGCCGGCGGAACGCACGGGCGAGCGTTATGCCCAGGTCGAAGTCGCGGGAGTTGAGCCATTGGGCGGTGAGGCCGTCCCAGATGGCCACGAACTGGCGTGCCACCTCTACTGGATCCAGGCTCGGATGGGCGTCACCGGTCTTCTGTCGTTCGGCGATGAAACGGCCGTATCCCTCGACGGCCGTCTGGTAGTGCTGGGCGAAATAGTCCTCGGCTGGGTGCCCGGGAATGGCGGCAAGACCTGTCAGTGCGACTTGAAGACGGACCAGTGGTTCTCGGCCGACGACGGAGCGTCCAGCCTCGGCGAGGGTGTTGAGGTCGAGGCCCGCCAGTCCGTCCTCCGGACGTACGCCGACGCGCTCGGCCCGCTCCACAGCCAAGTCCCGATCTAGTTCCAGGGCGGCAACGAGCAGGTGGTCCTTGCTCGGGTAGTGGTAGAGGACGGTCGCCTCGCTAGTGCCAGCCCGCGCCGCGACCTCGGCCGTGGTCACTTTCGCATGACCCTTCTCGACGACCATGTCGAGCACGGCTTGAGCGATCTCCCGCCTGCGGACGGGCGTCCGGGAGTACTGACCGCGCGGGTGGCGGGCCGTGGAAGCCATGTGACTGACCCTACCGACTCCCAAACTTGAGTCAGCTCTGCCCCTGCTTTGGCGCACGTCCGCCACGAGGTCGACCTTTCGGTGCCCGTTGCACGTCCGGAGCTCTCATTTGCTAGTTGACTCAGATTCTGGTTCGGGCCAGGATCGCGGGCATGGCACCGAGGTCGGTCGGAGGCGCACTGAGCGCCGTCCGGCCGGCGCACGGGGCCAACAACCCGCTGCGGGTCCGCCTGGCCGGGCCTGCGGCGTGCCCCAGTGTCCCGGCGCCTGGCTCGTGGCCTCGGTGGTCGAGGCAGAGGTGGAGGTCTCGGCTCGACAGCCGGCGGGAGAGGGGGCGAGAGCGCGCTGCCTGCCGCCTCTGGACGGCGGCTTGGATTCCAGCTCCGTCGGCGGCAGTCGAGTCCGACGTCGATCAGGCGTATTCGACGAGTCATGGCGGCTTGGGAAACCTGTGGCACGCCGCACAGGACTGCGGGCAACGAATCTGACGTCTTGACACTCGAATGAAGGAATGTGGTGCGCAAACACCGGGCGCGGTATCTCATCATTGTGTTGGTGCTTGTTCTTGCGGCCGGCGGCACCGTACTCGGCATACGCCTGTCCGCGGACTCTGGGCCTGGCGGCATGGACGGCTTCGTCCTTCCAGTGCCCACGGCGGCGCTGAGCCGGCCGCTGGGGGCGATCCCGGCCTTGACGTGTTCAGCCGAGGCCTCGCAGGCGTGCAGCGGGACGCAGGTCGACGCGCTCGACATCCTCAAAGGGAACTATCCGTTGACCGTGGCCGGGCTGGGACTGCCGGTAGGCGGTGTCGGAGCCGGCTCATTCATGATCAACCAGTCGGGGACGTTCGGGCCATGGGACTTCGGCGGCTCGCAGAACGCGACCTGGGAGATGCGCGCCCTTCCTCAGGCAGCATTCCATGTCCGTGAGCAGGTCGGCTCGGCTGCGGCATCCGTGCGCACTCTCGCCACCGACGGTCCGCGCACCACGGGCCCGAACGGCCTGGTCTCGCAGCGTTCATGGGGCTCGCCGCTGCCGGCGTGGAACACGCTGAAGCCCGGTGATGGCACCTACTCGAGCCTGTACCCATTCGGCTGGGTGAACTACAAGCCACTTGCGACCGACGTCTCCATGCAATTCTACTCGCCGATCGTCGCTGGCGAGGACGAGCGCACCTCGCTGCCGTTGGTGTACTTCGACGTGCAGCTCGCCAACCATACCGGGAAAGAGGACTCGGTGTCGGTGATGTTCACCATGCCGAATGCTCCTGCCCATGCCACGGGCAGCCCGACAAGCGTGCGGTCGGGTTTCTCCAGCGCCTTCCAGTCGGACGCGAGGACCGGAGTCCAGGCGGTGACGCTGCGCGCGGATAGCCCCTCCAACACCCCGGATGCCGCCAACTCCGAATGGACTATCGCGGCGAAGCCCACCGGCGGGCAGAAGGTCACCTACACCACCTCGTGGAACGGGAACGGCGACGGCTCGGACATCTACAAGGCATTCGGCAGGGACGGCCAGCTAGGCGATGCTCCGCTCGACAAGTCCTCGTCGGCCGGAGCCGTCGCGGTATCCGCGAAGCTCGCGCCCGGCGAGACGACGACGATTCCGTTCGCGCTGTCGTGGGATTTTCCGCAAATTTCCTTCGACAAGGATCAGACGGTGTGGATGCGCCGCTACACGGACTTCTACGGCGCCAGGGAGACCGCGACCAACGACTACGTCCGCGGTAGCTACTCCGGCCGTCAGAGCTTCAGGATCGCGGATGACGCGCTCACCGGCCAGCAGTCGGCGTTGAAGGCAGTCGAGTCCTGGTGGAGCCCGATCGCAAACAATGCGGCCTATCCGACCGCGCTACGTACGGCGTCCCTCAACCAGCTCTACCAGCTGGTGTTCAACAGCTCGTTCTGGGAGGGAGGACTCGTCAGCAACAAGGTGCCTCCCACAGGCGGTCGACGAATAGGGGCGGCGAAACCCGGTACGCACCTCTTCGACACCGTCGACAGCACGGCGCCGCTGACGGCGGATAGTTCGTTCGCGCTGGTCAACAACTCGAACGAGATGGATGTCGACTCCTACGGATACCTGGCGTACGACCTGCTCTTTCCCAACCTCGAACGCGACCGACTACGCGCCGAGAACGAAGCCACGATGCTGGACCCCTACTCCGATCCGCGGATCTATACCGTGACGGCGACGTCTGACCCCTTCGTCAGCTGGACAACCACGGATCCGCCGACTCCAGGTAAGACCCAGTTCGCCGATATACCGAGCAAGCTCGTCTACCGAGACTACGCCTACGCGTTGATCAACCATGGCGACGGTTTCCTGCGGGAGGCCTATCCAGCCATGGTGAAGAATTTGAAGAAACTGCAGGGCCTCGTGCCCGCTGACAGCTTCCTTCCGCTGCCGTCCCGCGATTTCGCCAACACCTATGACGTTATCCCGACCAACGGTGTCGACGTCTATGACAGCGAGCTGTACCTGCTGTCCCTCGAGATCGTCATCAAGAGCGGCCAGCAGCTCAGCCGACCCGCCAGCGAACTGGCTCCGCTGCAAGGCGATCTAAACAACGCCAAGGCTGAGTTTGAGACGACGTTCTGGGACCCGGTCCACCAGTACTACCGGTACACGCCCGGCCCGACGGGCACCGAAGATGCCACGCTCTTCGACACCTTCTTCGCGCAGGGAGTCGCCGAGCGCCTAGGCCTGCCAGACCTGGTGGACCTCACCCACTACCGCCAGCAGCTTCGCACGCAGTACCCAGCCTTCGTGAAACTGCGCGACGGGAAGGGCCGTCTGCTCGGAGCGCCCAACATGATCCTCCCGGGTGGCGCTGGTGCCGACGGCAACTGGCCTTTCGTGGGCCCGTACGGGCTTCGTGAGGAGACCGAGGTCTGGTCCGGAACCAACTTCGAGGTCGCAGCGACCTACCTGACAGCCGGTGCACGATTCAAGGACAACACCCTGACTCGCGACGGTGTGGCGCTCGCCTCGGCGGTCTCCACGCAGATATGGCAGGTGCCGGAGAACGGGTTCGCCTTCAACTCACCAGAGGCATGGAACCAGAAGACAACCGAGCTCTACCGCTACCCGGCGTATGCCCGTGCCCTGTCGATCTGGGGCACCCTCGACGCCATACATCCGCTGACCGCCGTCGGTCTCACCCAAAACGACCGGTCGTCCTAACAACTGAGCTGGAGAGGCCGATCGACCACTATGTGAGATAGAGAGTTGCGATCGTCGTCCGGGTCGTCCACCCGGACGACGATCTCCGGCTGTCCAGCCGGGCCGCATGGCCTTCGCGCCGGATCATGTCCGGCCACGAAGGCGACGTCGCGATCCGGCATACCGCGAGAGTGTCCTCGCGCCGACGCCAGTTTCCGCGCCCGGACGTTTAGATATCACACAGCTGCGGGCGCTCGATCTCCCCAGCCACCTTGTCAGTGAAAAAGGACAAGAAATGGAACGACGCAGGGGCCTCGGCGCATCCGAACTCGACAGCGTCGCAGGTGGTGAACTGGTGGCCAGCTGGTGTTTCGACGTCACGGCGCTCTGCATATGCCGGCTGGACCGCGTTATCCCGTCGGAATGTCGGCGTGTTGGCATCGAAGGTGATCGTCGTAACTTGCGGGGAGCGCGAAATCCGTAGGAGAGAGACGGCGAGAAATTTCCCAAGTCGACGAGGAGTACTTCGTGAACTCGAGTAGGCCCACCATGTCCCGTGCCAGGGCATGCGCCTTCGGGGGCGCACTTATCATTCCACTGGCGCTGGTCGGTTGTGCGTCCGGTTCGATTTCGAATAGGGCGCAGGCCTGCGACACCCCAGGAGTGACGCCAACGCAGATCAAACTCGGGCTGCTGTACCCCGACAGCGGCACGTCGGCAAGTTTCTCCTCCGCACGCGCAGGCGTCGACGCCCGATTGGGCGACGCCAACGCACACGGCGGCATCGACGGCCGCCATGTCGTGTACGACTGGGAGGACGACCAGGACCTGCCCAGCACCAACAGCCATGCGGCCCGGATACTCGTCGACTCAGGACAGGTCTTCGGCCTTCTCGAGGAGTCGGCCGCCGCCTCGGGCGCCTCAGACTACCTTACGCAGAAACATATTCCCGTCGTCGGCCTGTCCAGCGAGGACGTGTGGTCGAAGCCGGCCAGCACCAACATGTTCGCCTGGCAGTATGCGACCTCCCAGGTCGATGACGTTTACGGACGCATTGTCAAGCAGGCCGGCGGCACAAAGGCGGTCATCCTCGTCCCCAGCGACGCTCCGATCCTGACGAAGGTCGTGAAACAGATCTCCACGTCGCTGGCCGCGGTCGGCGTCGACAGCGAGCCACTCGCCCTGGACACCGTCAGCGACCCGGCCGCGGCGGCCCGACGTATCGGTTCCATGCACGCCGACGCGATCGTCGGAGCCGTGGACATTGCCTCGTTCGGCAAGATCGCCCAGGCGACCGTGGAGGCGAATGTCCACATCAAGGTCAAACTTTCACTCACCGGCTATGACCGCGCCTCGCTCGCCAGCGCTGGTAGCGGACTGATAGGCGTATATCTGCCGTCGTTCACGACACCTCTGGAGTCGAACATCCCGGCGATGACACGCTTCAAGCAGGACATGGCGCAGTTCGCCCCCGAACTGGCCGAGTCCGGCCAGGCATCGGCGCTCCAAGGCTACGTCGACACAGACCTCATGCTGACCGGCCTCGAGAAGGCCGGCTCGTGCCCGACCCGCGACGGATTCATCCACGCGCTGCGGTCCACGTCGTCCTACGATGCGAACGGGCTCGTCCTTCCCATCGATCTGCGCACCGTGGGCAAGCCCCAGTTCTGTCTCGCCTTGGTCAGAGTGAACCCCACCGGAACGGCGTTCGAAGTCGTGAACGGACACCTGTGCGGCGTCCCAGTTGCGTCCTGAGCACGCGCGGGGCGTCGCGCATCGGGGGCGCAGCGCCTCGCACCCAACGGGTCGGGCAGCCAGGCGCTGTCGCTCGGCGTTGGCCCGAGGTATGGCTGGGGCGGATTGGTGGGCTGCTCAGATGCCCCGCGCGGAGTCGGTGGACGCTGCCGCGACCCGGCGGCGAGCGGTGTCGGTCCAGTGCAAGAACTGGTACTCCAGAGACAGTGTCCTGCGCCGCATGATCAAGCAGGCCAACAGCCTCGGCCTGACCGTCCGCTTTGAACCGATCGGGGTCGCCTGAGGCCTGCCGGTCACCTTATTTTCGTGTCAGTCCCGCGATGGTCGCGGACGCGAAGGCACGTGGGTTGGCGCTGACGGGGCCGGACGGCCTGTTGAAGCTGTTCACGAGGAACGTGCTTGGGGCGGCTTTGGCCGAGGAGATGACCGAGCACCTCGGCCAGGAGAAGAACCGCGCGCCGGCGGACGAGCGGACGAACCGCTCCGCATAGCAGTTCGCCTGCGGTGGCCATGGCGGGTCCGCACCATGGCCCCCGGAAACGCGAGGACCGGCAGCCTCCTACGGGGGGATGGAGGCTGCCGGCCCCTTTACGGTAGTCCGCGCTCGATCCCGGCAGGGTGCAACCCGCCACCGCTAGCGTGAAAAGGACGGCGAGGGCGAACCGTCGCGGACGAATCATGGCGCCGATCAGGACAGTGCGGATCTATTCCGGCAGGTCAACCGACTCGCGGGGCGAAGTGAGCGAGTCCCGCCACCGTCACGCCCGTGGACAATTACGGCCGGTTCGCCTGGGCTGGACTGGCAGTGGGCTTTCGGGTAACCGGATGGCGACTGCGACGATGCTCGTGGACGAAGACTGGGCCCAAGCTGTGCGGCCCACGTACCGGCCGCCCGGGATCTCCGCGACAGCGCCGTCGAACAGGATGGACCCCCGCGCGAGCCTCGGCCGGCCACTCGGTGGCGTTCTCGACTCGACTGGGTGCCAACCACCCGAAAAAGAGGCCCGATCGGTTCGACGGCGGGCGGCTCACCCCCATCGACACTGTTGCGATCCGACCGCCTGCCCAAGAGCTAGCCGGGTAGAAGGTCGCCGTGGTCAACCACCTGGCCGGTTGATGGTGCCGTTCACCGCCCGCGGGAGTGGTCGCGTGTCTGGCGGCCCGGGCAACCGGCGAGACCGTGCACCTCGACGACGGCACACCGCTCGGCTGACCGGGCCGCTGCCTGAACCGGGTCACCGACAAACAGCTCCTCGCGGGCCACCCCGTCGCCGCCCAGCACGCGACCAACAAGATCGAAAATGATGCAACCAGATCGACGGCACGGCCTCAACGAGCGAGAGGAGAGCAACGCCGTCGCCATCTCCTGCCTGTGACACCATGGCCCGCGTGAACGTGCGGCGACTCGCGGCGATCGACATGTACGGCACGCGAGGCACCACCCGTCGCCGGCGAATCATCCTGACCGAATTCATCCTCGGCGCCGTTGTCATGGTCGCGATCGGTGGCTGGATTCTGGGCCACTCCCCCGGCATCGGCGACCTCACGCTCGGCCTATGGCTGACCGGGGCAGGACTCAACTACGCGCCGCTCGCCGTTCACGCGATCACGCTAAGCCGACCCGGCGCCCTCGAGGCCGAACTCGCTAACGTCGACACCACCCGCGAGCTGCGCCGTTACTCGACACGCCAGCTCTGGATCGTCATACCGCTCTCACTCGTCGCTCTCTCCGCACGCGAGGCAATCAGTCTGCGCAGGTCCCGACCGGGCGGCGCCAGGCAGCTGCCAGGCTACGACGAAGAACCGTGAGAACCTCTGAACACGTGGTAGCCCAGAATCCGGCCCGGCGCAGCAATTATCCGCCGCCCGCCACGGTGGCGACCGAGTACCACTTCAGGCACGGCTGATCGACATGGAACGCTGCGCTCCCAGTCGGCTGACGCCCGAGAATCTCGGCATCCTCGCGCGCCAGCGCCTCACTCCCTAACGCGTGCGCGAATCCTCGGGGAGTGACGCCCGGTGGGAGTGACACCTCGCCGGGTGCTGGTGGTCAGTGCAGTGGTGTGCCGTTTTGAGGTAGATGGTCTTGCCGGTCGCGCGAGCCGCCAGGCAAGCGTCCACCCGCCGGGTGCCAGCGGAACTATCAGCTCGGGTAGTTGGTCGACCGCCGCGCTTGTCTACGCGGCCAGTTCTGCGCGGCTGCCATCCGCTTGCGGGGCAGCCCACGCTGCCGGCCCAGCCCAGGCGAACCGGCAGTAATCGTCCACGGCCGTCACGGTGGCGGGCCTCGCTCACGTTGCCCCGCGAGTCGGGTGACCTGCCGGAATAGATCCGCCGTGTGCTGGTGGGCGCCATAATCGGCGCCATGATTCGTCCGCGACGGTTCGGCCTCGCCGTCCTGCTCACGCTCACCGTCGCGGGCTGCACCCTGCCGGGATCGAGCGCCGCCGGGACAGACGCCACCCCGACCCCCGCCGGACCGGCCAGCGCCGGTACGGCCCAGCCCGGACCGCTGGCCGTCTCGACGTCGACCTCGACGGTCTATCCGGCGCACTGCCAGGCGAGGGACAACAATGAGGAGCCCGACCCGACCTGCACACCCGGCGCGCTGAACCCCGCGGTCACCCAGGCCACGATCGGCTCGACGATCTGCACGTCCGGCTGGACCGCGACGATCCGCCCGCCGACGTCCTACACCAACAAGATCAAACGTGAGGCGATCGCCGCCTACGGCAACTACGCCGGCACCGCCATGGGCAGCTACGAACTCGACCACCTCATCTCCCTGGAGATCGGCGGCTCCCCGACCGCGGTCGCGAACCTCTGGCCCGAAAAAGGCGAACACAACGACAAAGACCCCGTCGAGAACGCCGCCAAGGTCGCCGTCTGCTCCGGGAAGATGACCCTCATCGACGTCCAGCAGCAGATCGCCACCAACTGGGTCGCCCTCGGCCACGAACTCGGCGTCACCGGCATCCCCGCCACCTGAACAATAGTGCCTGCGCGGTTCGGCTCGGCATCTTCGGGGGCGCGCACGACGGCGCGTCGCGCGCGTCCGTGGCAGCCGGGGTCGACGGCTGGGACGCCGCCGGCATGGTGCGCCGCCGTGCACGCCGTGCGGCTCATGACGTCACTGTGTCGTGGGCCCGGTTGTTCACTCGGCACGTTTCCGCATGCAGCCCGGGTGCGCCGATGCCGCGCTCGTCCAGGCCTTGGCTGGGCTAGCTGCCGTTCGGCTTGTTCGCCTCGTCCGGGCGGTAGACCGTGATCCACTGCTCCACGTCGGCCCTACGCCAGACACGCCCAAGTCCCGTCTCCCCGGCGGGCGCCGGGAAAGTGGGACGCCGCGTGAGCTGGTAGCAGCTCGTCCGGGACCCAGGCAGGCCAGTGCGGAGGAGCCGTACGTCGGGGAGATCCACGACGGTTTGCCCGCGCGGGACGCTGGAATGATCTTGGCCGCCGGTATGGCGAATACGCCAGCCCGGGAGCTCCAGGTCGAACAGGTCATTCCTGGCTCGCCAGCTGCGTTCGCCAACGGCTCCGTTCAGAGGAGCTCGACGATGGTCGCGTTGGCGGTTCCGCCGCCCTCGCACATCGTCTGCAGGCCGTACCGGATTCCCTCGCCGCGCATGTGGTGAAGCATGCGAGTCAGGAGGATCGTGCCGGACGCGCCCAGCGGGTGACCGACGGCAATCGCGCCACCGAGCGGATTGATAGCCGCGTCCCCGACACCGAACTCGGCCTGCCAGGCCAACGGGATGGGCGCGAACGCCTCGTTAACCTCGAACGTCCCGATCTCTGTGATCGACAGCCCGGACCGTTTCAGTACCTTCTGGGTAGCCGGGATCGGACCGGTCAGCATCATCAGCGGGTCCGAGGCCGCCACCGCGCCCGAGTGGTAGCGCGCGAACGGGGTCAACCCCAGCTCCTTCGCCCTCGTCGACGAAGCGACCAGCACCGCCGAGGCACCATCGGAGATCTGCGAAGCGTTGCCGGCATGGATCGCGCCGTCTTCCTGATAGGACGGCTTCAGCTTGGCTAGGACGTCCGGGGTTGTGCCCCGACGGATACCCTCGTCCGCCCGGAAGTCCGGTAGCTCGGGCACGGGAACGAGCTGACCGTCGAAGGCCCCGCCGTCGACCGCGGCCGCGGCCAGCTCATGCGAGCGTGAGGCGAACTCGTCCAGCCGCCGCCGAGACAGGCCCCACGCCTGCGCGATGCGCTCGGCGCCGACGCCCTGGTTGAAGTCCTCGTTGGGGAACTCTCCGCTGGTCAGATCGCCCGCGTACCGCCGCCGGACGAGCGGTCCATACGGCCGCCCGCCCGACTGGGAGGCACTGATCGGAACCCGCGTCATGGTCTCCACACCGCCCGCGACGACCAGGTCGTACTGACCGGACATGACCATGCCAGACGCGAAGTCGAACGCGGCCTGACTGGACCCGCAGGCCCGGTTGATCGTGACGCCCGGCACGCTTTCCGGGTATCCCGCTGCCAGCGCCGCGTATCGGCCCACGTTCGACGACTGATCACCGACCTGGTTCACGCACCCCCACACCACGTCATCGATTACCGCGGGATCAATCCCGGTCCGCTCGACCAGCGCCCGCAGCACGACCGCGCCCAGGTCGGCGGCATGGACGTCAGCCAGCGAGCCGTTGCGCTTCCCGATCGGAGTACGAACAGCATCAATGATCACAGCGTCGGCCACGTTTTCATCCTGACAGGGGAGCCGCCCTGAGTCCCAACATGTAGAGCTACGTCACCGCCACCGGGCCCGCCGTGAGGACCGCGCGCACTCGCCGGCAACCACGCCCGAAGGACCGTCAGCACTGCGCCGCCGGTCCCGGGCAACCGTAGGTGGTCGCCACCGATTGGAAGATCGACGAGGGTTGCGCTTAAGAAGATCCGGCGCTACAAACTGATCATCATCGACGAGGTCGGCTACATCCCGTTCGACCAGGATGCCGCCCACCTGTCCGTCCAGTCGTCGCCACCCGCTACGAGCCAGGCTCGATCCTGGTCACCTCGAACCTTCCGTTCGGCCGCTGGGGCGAGACCTTCTCCGACGATGTCGTCGCCGCAGCCATGATCGACCGGCTCGTCCACCGCGCCGAGGTCCTCACCCAGACCGGCGACTCGTACCGCACCCGGGGTCGCCGCGACCTCCTTGCCAAAGACCGCCCGAACCGCGACCAATCTGACCACCGCGTGCGCAGATGTGCCTCGGCAAGAACCGTTCAGTTTTCCCCCGGCGTTGACACCAATCCTCGGCTTTCCCCCGGCGTTGACACCAATCCTCGGCGCCGCTGCCTGCCCCGGCGCAGCTCCCGGGGCACCCCTGACCTCGTCCGCCTCACCGGCGCGGCATCCCTGGCCGAACCACACGAGAACGACCTCACATCCCGGGCCATCGGACGTCGACCATCGGCCTCGACGGATCTCATGCGCACCGCGACCGCCCCACCAGCCCGGCAAATCTTCCGACAACTCGGACCGCTGTCTTCCACCACCGCGTCCAACGCGCTACGGCGACTACCGCCACAACGACGACGCGCTCGGGACCCGCCCGCGAAGAACTGGCTGTTGGGCCATCCGCAGTTCCGCTGCGATTCACCCCCACGTCAGCGCCGGGGATGAACCTGGACGAGCACTGGCCCAGCGCACTGCGCAAGCGCATGCTGCGACGCTTGACACGCCGGTCCGTGCTTGCTCTCGGGCCCGACGTCCGCTAAAGATCAACGCCTCGAACAGGAATCCCGTGCCGTTCCGATGGGACCAAGAACGGGGCGAGATCATGGAGACCCATCGCGGCCTCCCGTCGTCGGTCAACAACTCTGAACGCCTTTGGCGCGCTGACCCTTTGCAGCCAATGACGCTGGTCATGGCTGTCGAGCGGACGTGTTCCGTCCGCTCACCGATGGCCTCGTCGCATGGTCGGGCTCGTCTCGTCCACTCTCCGAAGAGCCACCGACACTGTGGCGGCCCGCGGGCCGGCCGACCCGACGCGGAGGTCAGCCGACTGGCAGCGCCCGTTCTGTGACGACTTGCCACCATATAGTCACGTCCTGCCGTAGGCTGACCACGTTGGGCTGCAGCGCTGGTGGGAGATCCCTGGGGGGTGCGCGCTATGCCGGTCGTCGACCGCGCCCGGATCGCGGAGGCGCTGCCCGGTGTGGAGTTCGGCCGTGAGCTCGGTTCGGGTGTCTTCGGACTAGGGCCTGTTTCGAAAGTCAGTCAGCGTAGCCATTGGTTGATCGCGGCGATGGTGACCGTTGCCGCGTAGCGGAC
>NZ_JADWYX010000102.1:30612-34136 GCF_016786355.1 Frankia sp. AgB1.9 | reverse complement strand
CCCCCTAAACCCCCCCCCGCGCGGCCCCCCCCCCCCCCCCCGGCGGGGCGGCGCGCCGGCCCCCCCGCCCCCCGGAGGCGGCGCCCCGGGAGGCCGGTGCCGGTCCGGCCGCGCGACCCGCGGACCGGGCGGCGCTCACGACGCCCGACACCTGGCGGTTTCAGGCCCGGTATCCACGCGCAGCCCGCGTGGATGCCGGGCCTTCCCCGTGGTCAAGGTTCGGAATAGCCTTGTCTGGGCCGTCCGCCACCGCTGCCGCCGTACGCCCGCCACCGCGCCCAGCGTCACGGCGCGCCGCCGTGCCCAGCATCACAGCGCACCACCGCACCCACAGCACCACCGCGCCGAGGAGGAGACCCGTGTTCGGTGGCCCAGGCGGCGATCCCCACTCGCTGGACTCCGGCCGGTGAGCGGCGGCCGGCGCCTGATGCTGCTGCGGCACGCCAAGTCCGACTGGGCCGACGCGCAGACACCGGACGCGAGGCGGCCGCTGTCGCGCGACGGCCGGGACGCCTGCGTGCTGGTCGCCGAGCACTTCGCCGCCGAGCGGCTGGCGCCCGACCTGATCCTGTGCTCCTCCGCGCTGCGGACCCGCCAGACGGTCCAGCGGATCGCCGCCGCGCTGCCGCCCGACGTGCCGGTGCTCACCGAGGACCGGCTCTACCTCGCGGGCCCGGACGAACTGCTCGGCCGGCTTCGCGAGGTAGACGACGGCGTACCGAACCTCCTGCTGGTCGGGCACAATCCCGGCATCCACGCGCTCGCCGTCGGGCTGCTGGCGCAGGCAGACCGAGCGCGGATCCCGACCTTCCCGACCGCGGCCCTCGCCGTCCTGGACCTGGGCACCCGGCGCTGGGCCGAGCTGGGGCCGGCCAGCACCCGGTTCGGCTCCTTCGTCACCCCACGCGGCCTGCGGCACGCCTCCTGACGGGACGTCCCAGGGAGGGGTCAGTAGGCCTGTTCCATGATCCGGGAAACCAGGCCGACGGCCCCGCCGACGACGAGCGCGGCACCGGTGAGGATCCACAGCACGACGGAGCCGGTCGGCAGCGCGAAGCAGCCGAGCACGAACCCCATGATGATCAGTATGACGGCGGCCCAGGAGCCCCCGTTCGCCCGTCGGTGGCCACCGGCTGTCCTGGGCGAGAGGCCCGCGCCGGGCAGGGCCGGCCCCGGGCCGGGCCGCGAGTCCCGCGTCGTCCGCATGTCCCGCGTCGCCCGCGTGTCCTGCTCCGTGCGCACCACCGTGCCACGCTCCCGGTCCTCGCCCGCGTGACGACTGGGAACAGGCCCAGCCCGCCGGCGCCGCGTCGGGGCCCGGCCGCCCGCCGGCCGGGCCGTCCACGCCATGGTTCCCCACCCCGGGCCGGTTCGCACCACCACGGCTGGCCGGCCACCCGGCTGGCACCGCCCGGGCCGAGCTGATGCGGGGGGCGCCCGGTGGCCCGGCGCCCCCCGCGGCTCGCTCAGGCGAAGCCGGCGATCCGGCGCAGGTCGGCCAGCTGGTCGCTCAGCCACCGGGCGACGTCGTGGGTGCGGACCTGTTCCGCGGCGGCCGCCAGCCGGCGGTGCCGCTCCTCCAGCGGCATGGTCAACGCGCTGTAGAACGCGTCGGCCATCTGCTGGAGGTCGAACGGGTGCAGGGTCACGGCGTGCTCGCCGAGCTCCTCGTGCGCGCCCGCCGTCTCGGACAGTGCCAGCACCCCGCCGCGGCCGTTGACGACCGCGACCTCCTTGGCCACGAGGTTCATCCCGTCCGCGATCGCGTTCACGACCAGCACGTCGCAGATCGAGTAGGCCGCGATCGCCAGCGCGAAGTCCTCGACCATCCGCAGGTCGATCGGCTGGCGGCCATCCTTGGTGAACCGGGCGTTGATCTCCGCGACCACCCCGCCGATCAGGGCGATGTAGTCGGCGTACTCGGGGACGTCGGTCCGGCTCGGCTGCAGCAGCGCCAGGAAGCTCACCTTGCCGACGAGCTCGGGGTGCTGCTCCAGCAGGGTGCGGAACGCCTGGAACCCCCGCACGACGTTCTTGCTCGGGTCGGTCCGGTCGACCCGCAGCATCAGCTGCCGGTCGTCGCCGAGGAAGATGTAGCGCAGCATCGAGACGTGGGCGGCCACGTCCTCGCTGGCCAGCGTCGCGTCGAGCGCCGCCGGGTCGACCGAGATCGGGTAGTACCGGGCCCGGACCACCCGGTCGCCGACGTTGATCGTCATCGCGTCCAGGTCGATCGGCAGGCCGAGCAGCTCGCTGGCACACAGGACGAAGTTGCGGGCGTAGCGGCGGGTGTGGAACCCGACCACGTCCGACCCGAGCAGCCCGGTGAGCAGCCGCTCCCGGATGTCGGCCGGCAGCACCCGCCACTCGTCCGGCCCCGGCCACGGGATGTGGACGAAATGGGTGAGCACGACGTCCGGGCACTGCTGGCGGACGTGCTCGGCGACCAGGTAGAAGTGGTAGTCCTGCAGCAGGACAAGTGCTTTCCCACCGCGGGCCCGGACCTCGTCGGCCACCGCGTCGGCATACGCCCGGTTCACGGCGGCGTAGCCGTTCTCGAAGGCCTCATGCTCGGCCTGGGTGAAGTCGGGCGAATAGGCCCGGCCGTACAGCCCGTGCTGGATGAACCAAAGGATCGGGTTCGACCAGACGGAGTAGAAGTCGGCGTACGCGAACGGGTCGGTCTCGACGATCCGAATCTTGATCGACGGCCCGTCGGCGGGCTTGTTCGAGCCCCCGTCGTCGGAGCTTGGGTCGCCGAACGCGGAGTCGACGAGATGCGGGACCGGCAGGGTCTGCACGTGCAACGCCTTGCCGGCGGCCTCGCGGGCCACGACGGCGTCCTCCTCGGTCGCCGCGCCGCAGACCCAGACGGCGTCGTCGAGATGTTCAGCCAGGCCGGACAGCGCGGAGACCAGTCCGCCCGCGCCACGGTTCACGGTCCGGCCAGCGCTGTCCCGGCCAAAGCTGACCGGGCCTCGGTTGGACAACAGCACCAGCGGCAGGTCGAGCACATCGGTGTGCGCCACGTGGGGACGGCCCTCCTGGTGGGTTTTCAAGGAGCATTCCCTGTCACCCAGGAGCCGCCGCTACGGGCGTTCCCCGGGGACGAAGGGGGTGGCTCACTCAACGGTTCGTTTTCCACGGCCAACAGGGCGCCGGCGGTTCCTCGGCGCAGCCCCCCTTGCGCGGCGACGGCCTGCCCGGGGATCACGGCTGCGCATATGCCGAAAGAGGCCAGTCGCCAACCGGTCGCCAACCGTCGCCGCAGTCCACGCACGGGTCCGTCCGTGATCTTTCCGGCAGGCGGGCGGGCTCCGGGCAGAGAACTGGCCCCAGAAGTGGGCTTCTGCGCGCCCCGCCCCGGCGATGCCGGCCAGGGCTGCGGGCCTCAGTTCGTCAGCTGCCTGTTCGAGGCTCCTTCCCGGCAGGCGGGGCCGGTCGGGGCGGCGCGGGCGTTCGGGCACCGCCGAGCGGGCCCCCCCCCCCCCCGCCGCCCCGGGGGGGGGGGCGGGGGGCACCCC
>NZ_JADWYX010000102.1:0-30602 GCF_016786355.1 Frankia sp. AgB1.9 | reverse complement strand
CCCGGGCGGGGGCCCCCCGTGCGCCCGCGCCCTGTGCGCGCCCCCGCCCCGGCCGGGGGGGCGGGGGGGGGGGGCGCGGGGGGGGGGGCCCCCCCCCCCGGCCCCCCCCGCCCGGCTCGGCCCGGGGCGGGGTCCGTGCGACAAGCGATCAGACAGGCGATCATTTGCACGGGTAACAATTCGGACTCTAGTCGGGGTCGCGCCGTCGCGCACCGTGTTGCGGCGCCGCTAGCCGGTTGTTACCCAACCCTTCACGCCGCTATCCCCACCGCCAGCGTTAACGTCTAGTTACCTGTGGCGCACGCAACACCCCGCCGGGACACGCCGCGCGAAAAGTCACCAAATACGGGTTGCCCGATCCGTTTGCCGCGCAACTGCCCGCGGGCGTGCCTGACGCCTACCGTCACGCTCGCCACCGCCGCGGCCAACCGCCCGGCCACGCTCGACCCACCAGGTGGACCGGGCCCCACGCGCCGAGCCGCGCCGTGACTACCTCCCCAAGGGCAGCGGCCGACCAAGCACGGCGCCGCGGCGCTCGCCGCGATCGAGGAACGACTCGACGGCCGGCCACGCGCGGTCCTCAGCCGGCGGCCGCCCGCCGAGGTCTTCACGACCGCCCTGGCAAGGATGAACAAAACGGTCCGCGTCGCGACGGTCGCCAGAAACCGCCGCAGAGGCGGAGGTCTCCCCACTCCACTCGGGCCGCGGCGCCTCCCGGCGAAACCAAGATCAGCCCTGGAACCAGCTTTCAGCCGTCGCCGATGACCGAAAGCGTTGAGCCAGGCAGGGCAGGCTGTCGCTTGGGGACAACGCCCTAGCGCAGATGTGTCCGCCGCGGATGAGGCGTTCCGTACCGCTGATCGCCAAGCTCATGGCAGTGGCAGCGAAGCCTCAGCGACAGCGAAGCCTCGGTGACAGCGAAGCCTCGGTGACAGCGAAGCCTCGGTGACAGCGAAGCCACCTCGCCGCCGATGCGGCGGCACATGCCTTCAGCGCAGCGGGCAGACGCAAACACATAGCCGCGCCGACCTCGTTCGGCAACCCGATCAGCTCGCGGAGGAACGGTGAACCCATGACAGCCCCCTTGCCCGAGGCACCGATCCGCGGCGGCATCACGGTCTCCGACATATCGATGGTCTACCGGTCGAGACGATCCGAGACGGTGGCTCTCGATCGCTGCTCGTTCCATTTCGACGAAGGCCAGCGGGCCTGCCTGATCGGACCGTCCGGTTGCGGCAAGTCCACCTTGCTGCGCATCGTCGCGGACATTGTCGGCGGGGCGACCGGCCGGGCCTCGATTGACGGACGCAGCCCCCGCGACGGGAGGTTGAACCAGACCTTCGCGCTCGTCGGGCAGTCCTCGGTGATGCTTGACTGGCGCAAGCTCGTCGGCAATGTCGCGCTGGGTCTGGAGATGACGTCGCTGTCTCGTCGCGAGCGGCTCGACCGGGTGCACCACGCGATCGAGCTCGTCGGGCTGCGTGGCTTCGAGAACTGCTATCCGCACGAGCTCTCGGGTGGGATGCGGCAGCGCGCCGCGATCGCCCGGGCTATCGCGCAACGCCCCAAGTACCTCCTGATGGACGAGCCGTTCGGCGCGCTGGACGAGATCACTCGTCTGCGTCTCAACTTCGAACTGCTCCGGATCCTGGAGGAGGAGGGCGCCACGCTCCTCCTCGTCACTCACTCCATCACCGAAGCGGTGCTGCTCTCCGACCGAGTCTTTGTCATGAGCCCACGACCCGGCCGCATCACGCACACCCTCGACATCGAATTCGGCCATCACCGCACCGCGGAGATCCGAGAAGATCCACGCTTCCTCGCCCATGAGGCGACGCTTCGTCACGCGCTGCAACCGACTTCTCAGTGATCGCTCAGACCGCCTCATTCTCAATTATCTCGCCATTCCAGGGAGTACATCCGTCATGCGTCGTACCCGTCGCCTTCAGGTCGTGGGCTGCTGCGTGGTCGCAGCCGCCGCACTGGCCGCGTGCTCGTCCTCGTCGGCGGGTGGCTCCTCGGCCACGTCGTCGGCCGGTGCCGCCTCGCTCACCCCGGTGACGGTGCAGCTTGGCTTCATTCCGAACAGCCAGAACTACGCGATTCCGAAGGGTATCGAGGACGGCAGCTACGCCAAGGCCGGCCTCAAGGTCTCGTACAAGCCGGGCGGCATCGGGGTGGACCCGATTCAGGTCGTCGGCGCCGGCAAGGCCGACATCGGAGTCTCGCAGGAGGACTCGCTCGTCATCGCCGAGGGCAAGGGCCTCAAGCTCAAGGTGCTCGGCGCGGAGTTCGGGCACTCGGCGCTGGGCCTGATCTGCCGCACCGACTCCGGCGTGACCAAGCTCTCCGACATCGCCGGCAAGAAGATCGCGGTGAAGGCGGTCGCGGCGCAGAACTTCTCGGTGCTGCTCAAGACCAACAACATCGACGCGAGCACGGTGAGCGTCCTCAACGTCGCGAACGACGACTCAGCGACGATCATCTCTGGCAAGGTCGCCTGTGTATACGCCGGCCTGGCGTTGAACGAGCCGCAGATCATCAAGGCCGCCGGAGTGGACAACCGGATATTCCTCGACTCCGACTACGGCCTGGCCAATCAGGACAACATCTACTTCACCACTCAGGCGTACTACGACAAGCACAAGGACGACGTCCTCAGGCCCTGGATCCAGGCCACGCAGCAGGAGTGGGCCGGATTCATCGCCGACCCGGCGAAGGCCGCCAACTGGGTCCTCGACAGCCATCTGGTGGACGGCCTGAACAAGGACCAGGAGCTCTACCAGGCCAAGGCGATGGTGCCGTTCCTGCTCACCGACTACGACAAGACCAACGGCCTCCTCGCGCTGGAGCCCGAACTGTGGGCCAACTCGGCGAAGCGGGTACTGGCTGCCGGCTCCACGAGTTCGCTCGTGGACACCGCCCCGATGCTCGACACGACGTTGGTGTCGAAGTCCATCTCATGACGACCAGCGAGGCCCCGATGCAGGTCGTCGCCACCCCCTCGGGTGGCGACGGCCCGCACGACGGCGACGGCCTGCACGACCTCGCCGTCACCGGCACGGCTCGGCGCACCTGGGGCCGTGCGCTCGACATCATCGGCCCGATCGTCGTCATCGCCGCGGTGATCGGCGCGTGGCAGGCGGCCACGTCCAGCGGCCTGATCAAGACCTTCGTGCTGCCCGCGCCGTCCTCGATCGTGCGGGCCGTGCTCGACCAGCCTGGCCTCTACTGGCGGCACACGGTGCGGACCACGGAGGAGGCGATGGCGGCTTTCGTCGCCGGCTCCTTCGCCGCGGTCGTGATCGCGGTCGCCTTCGTCCACTCCCGGTTCATCGAGCGCAGCGTGTATCCGCTGACGCTCGCCGCCCAGGCGATCCCGGTCGTGGCGTTGGCGCCGATGTTGTCGATCTGGCTGGGCCCTGGGATGGCGCCGAAGATCCTGGTCGCGGGGTTTCTCGTCTTCTTCCCCACCCTGGTGAACATGCAGCGCGGGCTGCGGGCCGTCGATCCGGAGATCGCGGAGCTGATGCGCTCCTACAACGCGAGCTGGTGGCGCATCCTGGTGAAGGTCAGGCTGCCCGCGTCGCTGCCCTTCCTCTTCGTCGCGTTGAAGATCGGCGCGGGCGGATGTTTCCTCGGTGCCCTCACCGCGGAATGGATCGGCTCCGATCGCGGCCTCGGTTACCTGGTCACCATCTTCGGCTCGCAGTTCCAGATCCCGCAGCTCTGGGGTGCGGCGATCATCGCGTCCATCCTGGCCGTATCCGCCTTCGGCCTGGTCGGCCTCCTCGAACGCCTGGCCCTGCCATGGCGCCGAGGCCGATCGACCGGGTCGTGAACGTGCCCGCGGCGATCAGGGCCGACAGCGGCAAGCCGCCGCCCGCTCCGCTCACGCCGGGCGGATCGTCGCCGCATGCGGGGTTCGGCGCTTCATGATTGAGCGACCCGCATCGATTCTGCTGCGTATTCCGCACGCGAGCCGGCCGGGCGGCGACGCCGCCACGTTTCTCAGAGTGGCGCGGGAGGCCGAGGACGCCGGATTTGACGGCGTTGTCGTGCCGGACCACGTCGTCATGGGCAAAAGACCAGATCGCTATCCATGGGGGACGTTCGCTGAGCAACCGGACGCCCCGTTCCTGGAGCCCTTTGTCATGCTCGCGGCGATCGCGGCGGTGACCGACAGGATTCGGCTTACGACCGGGATCCTGATCGCGCCACTTCGTCCGGCGGCACTGCTCGCCAAGGCAGCCGCGACGCTCGACGTGATCTCCGGGGGCAGGCTCGAGCTTGGCGTCGCCACGGGTTGGCAACAGGAGGAGTACCCCGCCGTGGGGCGCGACTGGGACGACCGCGATCAGCTACTCACGGACACAGTCGCGGCTTGTCGCGCGCTCTGGACCTCGAGTCCAGCAAGCTTCGCGTCGTCGACGGTGACCTTCAGCGACGTCTACAGCGAGCCGCGGCCGGTGCAGGCGCATGGCCCCGCCGTTCTCTTCTCGACCGGGCTCTCGGCTACGGACGTCGACCGAATTGTGCGGCTTGGAGTCGGCTGGATCGTCCCCCTCGCGTCCTCCCGGGAAGTCCTGGTCGAGGGGACGGCCATTCTGCGCGAGGCGTTCGCGACCGCGCAACGCGACCCTGGCACGTTGCGGATCCGCGCCCACTCGGTGGCGCGGCAGAACCGAGACCGGGGTCCACGATTCGCCGAGTCGCTGGAGGCGATACCTCAACAGGCATCCGACGGCGCCACGGAGGTCTCCGTTCCCATGGCGGACTTCGTCCGCGACCAGGACGACATCACTCCCTGGTTCACCGAGGCGCGACGCGAACTCAGTCGCGCAGGCTGGTGCTGAGGACGTCAGGGAGCTGCTCCAGCGTCGATGCCCGCTCGAGGCCGAAAGGTCCGACCCGCAGCCGGCGAAGTGACATCATCTGCCCGACAGCACCGAGCGATGCAGCGAGATCGCGAACGAGCGCGCGTACGTACGTGCCGGTAGTGCATTCCAGATGCGCCTGTACTACCAGCACATTCTGATCCGGCCGCGTCAATCCGACGAGCTCGAACCTACTGACGGTCACCTGCCGCACCGCCAGTTCGGGTGGTGGCGGCAGTCCGTCCACGCCATGGGTCGGCGCACCGAAAACGGCATCCTCAACTGCTGACCCGCGGAACTGTCGCAGATCACCGACAAACGCCCGCATCGCCGAATCAACCGCCGAGTGCGACATCAGGTCTTCCGATGATGGCACTGGTTCCGTCTCGACGGCTGCGCCGACCAGTTCGAGGCGGATCGTCACCAGATACTCCATGTCAACAAGTGCGACGTTCGCCAGCACGGTGGTTCCCGCACCCAGCCCGATCGCGAGTACTCCCGACGCCAACGGCTCCAGCGTCGCAAACCAGCGCGTGGCACACGCCGCAAGCGCATCGTCGTCCTGACACGCGCATACGTTTCCGACGAGATCACCACCCGTCAGTTCGCGGAGACGATCGATGACACCCTGCGCTGTCCAGCCGGCAGGCTTGTCGACGAGCAGGATCGAATCGCGGTCGAACATCAGCGCGGCCACGACGACAGCGCGGCGAGGTCCGCCTTGCGAATCTTGGCGTGGACGCCCTGGACGACATCGACCACCTGGCTCACCGCGAAGTCGGTCGCCGCGCTCAGATAGGCGTAGGCGACGCTGCGTTCTATGCGGTAACGGCGTTCGAGCAGTTCAAGGCCGCCGCGCACGCAGTCACGCATCGCCGCCCCGAGGTCCTCGTCCAGCCCGATCGGGATCAGGTACTCGTCGGTCTCGGCGTACGGACGATCGGAATACGCGCGCTCCTCGCGGGTGATCAGGTCGAAGCGGAGCCGCGCGCGCAGCGGAGCCTCGAACGCGGTCAGCGCCACCTCGCCATCACCCTGCGCGAAGTGCGGATCACCGATATAGGCCAAGGCCTCCGGCACCTGGACGGGCAGGTACAGCGTCGCCCCGGCGGTGATCATCGAGACGTCGAGATTGCCGCCGTAGCGCCCGGGCGGGACAGAGCTGTGGTGGCCCTCGTCAGCCGGGGCAACCCCCATGATCCCGAGGAAGAACCTGAGCGGAAAGGTGATCGCACCCTCATCCGTGTCGATGGTGCCGGTCGGGCCCTGCGGGCCGTGCCCGGCGCGGCAGAACGTGAAGACCGGGTCGGCCCCAGCGGGCATCTCGCCGGGCAGCGCGCCCCTGCCGTGCCGGTTGGAGATCACGCCGTAGGCCGCACGCGGAGTCAGCTCAAGGACGCGCACCGCCAGCAGATCACCCGGCTGCGCACCGAGCACCGCGATCGGACCGGTGATCACATGTGGTCCGTCCTGCCCGAAGGCGTGCGCGCTCCCGGCCGCGACGGCGACGGCGTCGGTGAGCACCTCGTCGGCGGGGACCCCGAAGCCGGCGAAGAAGGCAACCGGGTCCCGGCCCTGATCCTCCAGAACACCCTCATGGCTGATCGTGTCGATCAGGACCTCGGCCCCCGGCGCGACCTTGTGCACGGCGCGATCCGAGCCGGTCGGCAGCCGTCCCCAGAGCACGTTCTCGGGGTCGGCAGCGATGTAGATCGCGTCCGCGCTGCCGTCGAGGCGCTGGAGGACTCGGAACGGTTCGATCATGAACTCAGTCTGTCGAGCCGCGAGCCCCACGCCATCGTCCGCGACGAACAATCAGTCGTCGGTCAGCTTGTCCGTGAGCATCGACGTGCGCTCGGAGTCGAGGACGCGCAGTGCGCGCAGGGCCAGGTAGAGATCGTGGCGACGCGACGGTGCGGACAGCGCGCCGTCGGTGAGAGCCTCGATGCGCGCGATCCGGTACTTCATCGTGTTGACGTGGATGAACAGCGCCTCGGCCGCGGGCTTCAGCCGGTCCCCAGCGAGGTGGTACGCCTCCAGGGTCGCGACGAGATCGCCACCGGATTTGGCGTCCTGATCCAGCAGAATGCCGAGGTGCGCACGGACGTACTCGCGCAGGGCCTCCTCGTCGAGGGCGATGAGGAGAGCGTAGGCGCCGAGCGCGCTGCTACTGACGCCGTCCTCACGTTTCATGCGCAGGGCGAACTCCGCCGCGCGAACGGTGGTGTGCACGACACGACTGAAGTTCTCCGGCCAGCTGGTCGGCGTGCCGATACCGACGCCGACGCGCGTGCCGCGCCGCAACCGGACAAGATCCGCGCGAATGGCTTCGGCTCGGCTGCTGACCCTGGACTCGGCTCGTCCCGTCGCGGGCGCCGTGGACTGCGCGTCGAGCAGGACGAGCAGCCCGTCGGCGCGCGGGAAGACCAGCGAGCCTGGCGGGTCGCCGAGGCGGTGCTGCACCAGCGCGACCATGCTGCGTAACCCCATCGGGTCCAGCCCGTCCGCGGAGTGCGACCCGGAGCCTGACTCGATCGCGAACATGATCGGGGTGTACGCCCGGCGAAGATCGAGGCCGGCGAGGCTGGCCCGCGGGATGACCTCACGCCGGTTGGCATCGGTGCCGCGCAGGAGCAGCTCCAGCAGATCGCCGCGCAGCCGCGTCTCGACCTCGAAGCCGACCCGCCACTTGGTGAACTCCAGCGCGACGACCTGGGCGGCCGTCTCGAACAGCGCGGGCGCGGCGTCCCCGTCGGCGACGAGCAGGCCGAGCTGCTGGTCCCCGGCTCGAATCGCCACCTCACGGCGCCCCGGAGACGGGGTGCCGTCGAGCTCCGGCCCGGCCAGGACGGTGCCGAACGCGTCGATGACGCTGACAGGAGCGCCGGCCCGGCGGCTGACCTCGGCGATCAGCTCCTCGAGCCCACGGTCGTCCAGGACGAAGGCGACCAGGCTGTCGTAGGTCTCGGAGTCCGCGAGGCCGGACTGCCGATCGCGCACGTCCAGGGCATGTTCGAGCGCGATCGCGAACTGCTCGGCGATGCTGCGCACGTACTCCCAGGCTGGCGGGTTGTCCCACGGCGGCACGCCCGGGGCGCGATGCCGCAGCGCCAGCACACCGCACTCGCGTTGCTGACCCCGCAGCGGGACAGTCGTGACGCCCGGGCCGGGTTCGATCGACGAGCCGATCCAGGCCTGGGCGCCGACGAGAGACACACCGCAGTCCAGCTGCGGCAGGACCGTCGCCAGGTCGGCGACCAGGCGCTCGCAGAGCTCGGTCGGCCCCAGCGCCGCCGCCGCCATGCCGTCGACATAGGAGAGCAGCTTCGGCCCGCGCAGCTGCCGGGCCACGTCCCCGTCGCTGTGCCACCGCGCCAGGAGCGGCGCGATCTGGGCGGCGATCGCGTGGAGCGAGTTGATCTCGTCGTCCGTGTAGCTGTGTGCCCCGATGCTCTGGACGTTCAGCGCGCCGAGAAGCGCCGGGCCGAGAACGACAGGGACAGCGAGGATCGAACGGAAGCCGCTCTGGTCGAAGCCCGGGATGATCTTGAAGTGGGGGTCGTCGGCGACGTCGCGCACCGCGTACGCCTGGCCGGTCTGGGCGGCCCGGCCGGTGGCGCCCTCGCCCAGGCGCAAGGCGACGAACCCGACACCCGAGTGCGCGAGGCCGCGAGTGGCGATCAGGGTCAGTTCGTCGCGGTCGGCGTCGAAGCCGTAGAGAGAGGCGACGTCGGATCGCATGACCTTGGTGACCAGGTGGATGCACACCTGGAGCGCCTGTTCGGCAGGGAGGCGAGCGAGGTCCTCCGCCGCGAGCTCGGCCTCGAAGACGTCATGTAGGCCAGACACCATGAAGCACCCCCTTGGCCGCGTCGACACTAGGACCAGGTCGTTTCGCCGAGGTTTCTCGGCAGCTGGTGACCGAAGTCAGCCGGCTTTGTCCGCCGCGGACACGCGGCCTCGCGGGCGTTGGCCCGGAGGGACGTGGTGGGCCGGGGCCGCGGTAACCGACGATGGACCGGTGACTCTGACCAGGCACGCCGTGGTGACGACGCCGATCACCGAGGAGGCGTTCGCACCCTACGGACAACTGCTCTCCGGCCAGCCGGACGGCACCAGGACGACGATCGCCGAGGCCGCGCTCGACCTGTCACGAGGGACACCACGCTTCTACGTCATGGAGCTGGCACACGGCCGGACCACCTTCACCCGCATCACCCGCCACCACCAGGTGACCCAGGTGCTGGCCGCGGTCGGCGGCGGCGCCTGGCGGATGGCGGTGGCCCGTGGTGACGGACCGGCCGACGAGGCTCCCGCCCTCGACGACATCGTCGCCTTCGAGATCCCGGGGGACGTGGCGGTACTCCTTCACCGCGGGACCTGGCATGCCGGGCCGTTCTACGACGAGCCGACCATGGCGTTCTTCAACCTGGAACTCACCGACACCAATGTGGTCGACCACGACACAAGCGAGCTGGACGTCCGCTTCGGCGTGGAGTGCTGGTTCGACCGGAGGCTTCCCTCGTGACCGGTGATTCCCAGACCGAACAGAGCCGTCAAAGGCTGTCGCGGTAGTCGCGGACCTCCTGGACGGCGGAGCCGAGCGACGCCAGCGAGGTCGCCAGGGTGTCGCGGGTGTCGACCAGCGCGCTGGTGAGGAGCTCGACGGCATGGTGCTCGCTGCCGTCTGTCGCGGCGATCACCATCGCCTGGGCCTCCTCCAGCAGCGTCAGGGCCCCTTCCAGCTGGCCGGCCACCTCCTCGGCGCGCCGGAACGCCTCGTCCAGCTGTGCCTTGACCTCAGCGATCGAGCCTGACACCCGTGCCCGTTCCCTTCCACCGCCCGGTGCGTCGCCGCCCGCCCGGTCCGAACCCCCGACTGTCCCCGGCCGGCCTGCCTGGCCGCCGGGCCTGCCTCGCGCCGGCCCCTGGTGCACCGGCCCGGCTCACGCCGGCCGATGTCGCGCCGAAGGCTAGCGACGCCGGCCGGCGGGCCCCCGCGCGGGGGGTTTCTCCGGTTTCGGGGCGCCGAAGCCGAGGCCGAACCGGATCGCCGCGGCCAGCGCCAGCAGCGACGAGATGATCCCCAGGGGCTCGATCGGCGCGAGCCGCAACGTCGCGAGCACCACCGCGCCGGCGGTGCCCGCGGCCAGCAACGCGGAGCGCACCGCGGCCTTCGCGCCGCCGCCCTCCGTGCCGACGCTGACGAGCGCGCCACCGACGACCAGCGCCCCGAGCACGCAGGGCAGCCCGGTCGCGGCGAAGAACACCCGGCCGACCGCGACGACCACGGCGACCAGCAGGCAGCCGCCAGCCGTCACCAGGCCGACCGACAACGACGAGGACGCCCCGCGCACCCCGCGCAGCTCGGCCGACGAGGCCAGCGCCCGCAGGCACAGCTGCCGGGCCCGCTCCAGCTCGGCCGGCAGGCTCACCGCTCCGTCGCGCTCGGCCACCGCGACCCCGGCGCCGCCGGGCCCGACCGGGTCCGCCGCGCCGGCGCCGCCACCGCGCCGCCACGGCGGCGGGCTGGCCTGGCCGCGCCGGGCGTCCCGGCCCAGCGCCGGCCGGCGCCGCGGGGCGTCCGGTGCCGGCTCGTCCTCGAAGCCGATGCCGGGAAGCGCCTCCGGCGTCGGGGCGTGGTCACGGACCTGGTGAAGGTCGGTCACCCCGAACTGGGCGAGCGTCTCGGCGACCTGTCGCCACACGTCGCTCACCCGGTCCCGCACGTCGGCGGCCGCGTCCCGGTACCGCTCGGCCTGGACGAGCGCGTCCTCCTGGCCGGCCCGCGCCAAGGCGTCCCGCTCGCCGCGGGCCCGGTCGGCGTCGCCGAGCAGCTCCGCGTACCGCCGGGCCGCCAGGCGCGGGTCCAGGAGCCCGCCGTCACCGCCGGCGCCCGCCTCGGGCCCGCCCCCCGGTCCCGGCAGCGGGATGGGCGCGACGGGCACCGCCGGCAGGTAGTCCGGCCGGGCGGGTTCGTCCCACTCACCCAGCTGGGCGGGAAGGTCGCGGGCCGGGCCGGCCCCCGGATCGTCACGGCCGCCGGGGCCCGCGAGGTCGCCGGGATCAGGGTAGCCAGGATCGGAGTAGCCAGGATCGGAGTAGCCGGGATCGGCGTAGCCGAACGATCCGGGCCGGTCGGCGAGGTCGTCGCCGCTGATCCGGCCGGGGCCGAGGCCCACGGGTGGCGCCGGGCGAGGCGGTTCGCCGCCCACGCCCGGGCGGCTGGCGGGCGGTCCCGCCGGCGGCCGCGGCGCGCGCACCGAAGGCCTCGGTGCCGCCGGGATGTCCGGGAACCACGGCGCGATCCGGTCCTGGTCAGCCACTGGTCCCACTCCGTCCTGGCTCGGGCGGGCCGGCGGCGCCCGGCTGCCCTGTCGCGGGCCACCCGATCACGGCTCGCCGGCCCCACGCAGGCTCGTCCCGGATGGCGCCTGGCGACCCGCCCTGGCTCGCCGGTCCGTGCGCGCCGGCCCGCGGGCCGCCGTCCCTGGCGAGGTCCAGGGGCGCGAAGGGCACGACGGTGCGCGGCTCGCCATGGGCGTGACGGTCGAAGAGCACGGCCCGGTTCGTCGTGGTCCCGGCGGCGACGGTGCGATGGCCGGCGAGGGCGAACAGCTCGCTGCCGGGCACGCCGGCCGCCACCCAGGCGGCGAAGTCGTCGCGGTGCCCAGGCCCGAGGTCGTCGAGCAGCCGCGACGGGCTGCGCCACCAGCCGAGGACGTGCACCCGGACCGCCGGGCCGCGCCGGGTCGCCTGCCGCAGGTCGTCCAGCCCGGTACGCCGGCCGGAGCCACTCGGTGCCTCCAGCGCGGCCCGGCCCGCGTCGGCGGCGAAGAGCACCAGCAGCCGCAGCGGGAAGGCCGTTCCCGGCGCGGCGCCGTGGCCGCCGTCCTCCTCCCGCCGGCCGACCTCGGCGGCGGTCTCCGTGACGACGCCGGCGAGGCCGGTCAGGCCGCTGACGGTGACGGCGGTGCCGGCGGCGCGCAGGGCGGCCGCGAGGTCGTCGACCGCGCCGCGCTCGGCCGGGCCGGCCGCGACCAGGTCGACCCGCAGGCCGCCGGGCGGGCACTGCGCGGCGACGCTGCGCACGGCGGCCTGCAGCACGCCGACCGCCTCCCGGCGCAGCGGGCCGAGCACCGCGAGGTTGCGGCCCGGCTGCGCGGACAGCGTGACGCCGACCGCGGGTGGCGCCAGATCCAGCGGGGCGCCCACGAACGCCACCGGGTCGCCGGCTCCGGCCGGGCGCAGTTCGGTGAACGCCGCGTTGGTGTCCAGCACGGCCGGCGCGTGCCCGACGAACACCCGCGGGGGGCTGGGCTCGTCGACGGTCGCGGCCAGCGCCTTCGCCAGCCTCGGGCGCAGCACCGCCAGCGTCTCCGGGTCGGGGCGGGCGACCCGGATCAGCTCGTTGCCGGCCGGGTGGCCGTTGCGGCGGTTCACCACCGCCTGGCCGACCCCCGACAGCGCGCCCGCCGCCTCGTTGTTCGTCGACAGAAGTACTCGGGACTCGCTGATCGACGTGCGCAGCGCGACCCGCAGGGCGAACTGCCCGAAGATCGAGCCACGCTTGCCGGCGGTCGCGTCGAGCGCGTCGATGCCCGAGAGCGTCTGGCTGGCCAGCAGCAGGTGGATGCCGTACGCACGGCCCTGGCGGGCGATCGCCTCCAGGTGCCCGACCGCCTCCCGGGCCACCGGGTCCAGCGGCGTGAGCATCACCTGGAACTCGTCGACGACCACCAGGATGCGAGGCCAGGCGCCCCGCCCGGAGCGGGCTCCCTCGCGCGGGCCGTCCGCAGAGGCAGCCAGGGCGCCGACCGGCCGCGCGCCGACGGCGTCCCGCAGGCCGCGCAGGTCGCGGGCGCCCGCGGCGCGCATCGCCACGGCCCGCCTGGACATCTCGGCGCGGACATGACGCAGCACCGCGACACCGAACTCGCGGTCGCTGTCCATCCCGACGGTGTCGGCGTGCGGCAGGAAGAAGCCGTCCCGCTCACTCGGGCCGAACTGGGCGAACTCCAGGCCCTCCTTGAAGTCGAGCAGGTGGATGCGCAGCTGGTCCGGGCCGTAGCGAGCGGCGAGGCCGTAGATCATCGTCAGCAGCAGGGTGGACTTGCCCGCGCCGGCCTGCCCGCCGACGAGGGCGTGGACGGTGTCGTCGTCGAAGCCGAGCAGGCAGGGGCCGTCAGGGCCGAAGCCGACGGGCACCGCGATCCCGGCGGCGGAGTCGTACTCCCAGAGCCCGTCGGGCAGCAGCGCGCCGAGACCGGGGGCCTGCGCGGCGGCGGCCGAGGCGACCGCGGCGACGGTGGCCGCGACACCGGCGACCAGGTCGGCCGGCGGTGGCCCGTCGAGCACCGCGTCCATGCTGGGGGCGAGCGAGCACCGCCAGCTCACGCCATCCGGTCCTGCGCCCCCCGGGAGCACACGCGGCTCGACGGCGCTCAGCGCCACCTCGTTGGGCAGCGGGCCGGCGGGGGCCCTCCCGGTCGGCGGCGCGTCGGGGCTGTCCGGCTCCGTCACCGCGAGGACGTGTACCCCGCAGCTCGGGCCCTGCGCGGCGAGACCGAGCAGCGCCCGGGCCGACTCGTCGGGCAGCGACGGCCAGGCCAGCAGCACCAGCAGCCGCCACGGCTCGGAGCGCGGCAGGCCCGCGTCCTCCCGCTCGCGCAGGTTCGCGAACGAGCCGCCGAGCCGGTCGACGGTGATCCGCCCGACGTGGCCGGACAGCTCGGTCACCGCCGTCTCGAGCGCGGTCCGGGCCGTCAGCGTCGGGCCGATCACACCGGCGGCCCGCAGCGGCGCGAACCCGGCGAGGCCGGCGCCCAGCTCGAACGGGTCGTAGACCGTCAGCTCGACCCGGCCGGGCGGCACGGCAGCCAGCACCCTGGTCAGCAGGCCGCGAACGAGGTCGACGGCCTCGGCGCGCCGTTCGCGGGGGGCGGTGACCCGTAGGTTCCCGCCGTCGAGCAGCGGCAGCGCCAGCGGCACCGCACGACCGCTGCCGGGGACGAGCACCCGGCCGACCCGCCACAGACCGGGCCGGAAACGCTCGCGGGCAGCCGCACCGGCGCCGGCGCCGGACGGCGTCGTGACGGCCGACCAGGCGGGAGCGCTCCAACCGGCGCTCGCCAGCCCGGGGGCCTGGCCGTAGACAAGCTCGGTGGCCTCGTCGAAGGCCGGGGCCAGGCCTGTGGCGGCGCCGTCGTGCCCGCCGGCGCCCAGGCTCGGTGGCCCGGCGAGTCGCTCGGCCTGCGCGTCCAGCCGGTCCGCGACCGCGAGCGCCCCGGCGAGGGACGACTGGACCGCCACCGCGAGCGCGCGTGCCCGCCGGCTGCCCGACACCGCGAACCTCCCCGCTCCCCACTCCGATGGCGCGTCGGCGTCGGCGCCCGGCGCGTCGACCGCCAGCCCCCGGGCGGCACCAACGCCAACACTCCACGCTAGCCAGAAAAGTTAGACCTTCAGGGGCCTTTCCCCGACTGGGGGTGTCTATCCCCCAAGTCGGGACGGCGCCGGACCCGGGGAGGTTGCCCTGGGCGCCGTGCGCACCCCACGCCCAGTCCCCGCGCGCCGGGCTTCGTCCGGCGCGTCGGGTTCCGTCCGCCAGACCTTCGTGCCACCCGCGGTCGGGCGCCGCCCGAGGGGTTGGCGCCGTGTCGAGACCGTACCGGACTGCGCCGGGCGGTGACCGTCTGGCCGGCCGGGTACCGGTGTGTCCCGACGTACGCCGTGGCCGCCGCCCTGGCCACCGCGGGCGGCGACCCGCCGGGCGCGGCCCCGCCGAGACCGAGACCACGGTCGCCGCGGCCACCCGGGGCCAAGGGCGCCGGCCACAACCGGCCAGTATGGAAGGAAGTGGGCGGCGGGTGGCCGGCGTCGCGCCGGGCGGAGGAGGGTGAGCGTGGACGAGGCGGGCCAGATGGTCGACGCCACGGGGGTGACGCCGCGACCGGTCGCGGTGATCGACGTGGACGGTGTGGTCGCGGACGTCCGGCACCGGCTCGGGTTCCTGCGCCAGCGGCCCGGCGACTGGGACTCGTTCTTCGCGGCGGCGACGGCGGACCCACCGCTGCCCCAGGGTGTCGACCTGGTGCTGGGGCTCGCCGCCGAGCACGACGTGGTGTGGCTGACCGGGCGGCCCGAACGGTCCCGGGCCGATACCGAACAGTGGCTCGTGGCCCAGGGCCTGCCCGTGGACACGCTGCGGATGCGGCCCGACGACGACCGGCGCTCGGCCCGCGTCTTCAAGCGCGCCGAGCTGCGCCGGCTCGCCCGCACCCGGCGGGTGGCGGTCGTCGTCGACGACGACCCCGCCGTGGTCACCCTCCTGCAGGACGACGGCTGGCCCGTCCTGCACGCCGACTGGCTGCCCTACGAGAACACGTTGCGCAACGCCCAGGAGGTCGAGGGCCGCACCTGAGTGCCCGTCCTGAGGCCGATGTCCGCCGCTACTTGCTGGTGCTGCGGCGGTAGGTGCGGACGGCCAGCGGGCCGAAGACGGCGATGATCCCGACGCTCCACGCGACCGACGCGATCAGGTCGCCCGCCACCGGGCCGCCCTGGAACAGCGCCCGCGAGGCGTCGATCGTCACCGACACCGGCTGGTGGTTGGCGAACGCCCGCAGCCAGCCCGGCATGGTGCTCACCGGCGCGAACCCGGAGCTGGCGAACACCAGCGGGAACACCCAGATGATCCCGCCCGACTGGGCCGCCTCCGGATTGCTGACCGCCATCCCGATCGTCGCCGAGATCCACGAGAACGCGTAGGAGAACAGCAGCAGCACCGCGAAGCCGCCGACGACCGCCGCGGCCGTCGTGTGGTGGAACCGGAAGCCGACGGCGAGCCCGACCGCGAGCATCAGCAGCAGGATGAACGTGTTGCGGACGAGGTCCGAGAGGGTGCGGCCGGCCAGCAGCGCCGAGCGGGACATCGGCAGCGAGCGGAACCGGTCGAGCAGGCCGTTCTGCTTGTCGGTCGCGAGCCCGATGCCGGTCAGCATCGCGCCGAACACGACGGTCTGCGCGAAGACGCCCGGCATCAGGTAGTCCACGTAGTGACGGCCAGGGCCGACGTCGATCGCGCCGCCGAACACGTAGGTGAACAGCAGCACGAACAGCACCGGCTGGACCGACGAGAAGACCAGGACGTCCGGCACCCGCCAGGTGTGGATCAGGGTGCGCTTGGCGAGCAGCCAGGCGTCGGCCACGGCCCAGGCGAGCGAGGACCGGCTCGCCGGGGTCAGGTCCACCGCCGAGCGGGCCCCAGCCCGTGCGCCGGTCGTCTCGGGCGAGGTCGCTTCGGTCGTCGTCATGTGGTCACCAGATCCCGGGAATCGGGGCCGCCGCTCTGCGCGGGCGGCACGGTGCCGGGCGGCACCGTGCCGTCGGCCGGCGGGTCGCCGCCTGCTGGGCTGCCGGTCAGGGTGAGGAACACGTCGTCCAGCGAGGGCCGGTGCACGGCGACGTCGACGAGCGTCACGCCGGCCGCGTCCAGCCCGCGGACCACCTCGGCGAGCACCCCGGCGCCGGGCACCGGGACGGACAGCCGGTGTCCGTGGTCGTCGACGGCGACGTCGCCCGAGCCGACGGCGCCGAGCACGGCCGCCGCGGCGGCGAGGTCGCTGCCGCGCTCGACCTCGATGTCGAGCCGGTGCCCGCCGATCCGGGCCTTCAGCTCGTCGGCGGTGCCCTCGGCGATCACCCGGCCGCCGTCGATGACCGAGATCTGGTCGGCGAGCTGGTCGGCCTCCTCCAGGTACTGGGTCGTCAGCAGGACGGTGGTGCCGTCGCGGACCAAGCCGGCGATCACCTCCCACATCCCGATCCGGCTGCGCGGGTCGAGGCCGGTCGTCGGCTCGTCGAGGAAGAGCATCGGCGGGGCGATGATGAGGCTCGCCGCGAGGTCGAGCCGGCGGCGCATCCCGCCCGAGTAGGTGCCGGCGGTGCGCCGGGCGGCGTCGGCGAGGTCGAACCGTTCGAGCAGCTCGGCGGCGCGGGCCCGGGCACGCCGGGACGGCAGCCGGTACAGCCGGCCGAACATCTCCAGGTTCTCCAGCCCGGTCAGCCGCTCGTCGACGGCGGCGTACTGGCCGGCCAGGCCGATCCGGCCGCGCAGGGCGGTGGCCGAGCGGACGACGTCCAGGCCGAGCACCTGTGCCCGGCCCTCGTCTGGCCGCAGCAGCGTCGTAAGGATCCGCACCGCTGTGGTCTTGCCCGCGCCGTTGGGGCCCAGCAGGCCGTGGACGGTGCCGGCGGCGACCGTCAGGTCGAGTCCAGCCAGGGCCTGGTTGGACCCGTAGCTCTTCCGCACCCCTTCCATGAGGACCGCGGGATCCTGAACGGCGGCGGGCGAGTGGCTATCGTTCACGCGCGCATCGTAACGGGCGCGTGCGACATCTCGGGTCGCGCGCACGACGCTGCGAGGCCAGTGGTTAGCCGGCAGTTAGCCGGCGGGTGACCGGGTGAGGCTGCCGCGCTCAGGCGGAGTCGCGGCGCGCGCGGCGGCCGGCGAGCTCGTCGCCGGGATGGGGCGCGGGTGGCTGGCCGAGCCGCTCGGACGGCAGCGAGGCCAGCTGGCCGCGCATGTCCTGCACCGCCCGGCCGACCGCGATCGCGAACACGCCCTGACCGCCACGGACCAGGTCGATCACCTGGTCGTCCGACGTGCACTCGTAGACCGTCGAACCGTCGCTGATCAGCGTCAGCTCGGCGAGGTCGTCGACGCCGCGTGTGCGGACGTGGTCGGCGGCGGAGCGGATGTTCTGCAGCGAGACGCCGGCCTCCAGCAGCTTGCGCACGACCCGCAGGACCAGGATGTCGCGGAACGAGTAGAGCCGCTGGCTGCCGGACCCGGTGGCGCCCCGCACGCTCGGCACGACCAGCCCGGTGCGGGCCCAGTAGTCCAGCTGCCGGTAGGTGATGCCCGCGGCGGCACACGCCGTCGGGCCGCGATAGCCCACGTCGTCACCGGGTGGCCCGGGCAGCTCGTCGGGGAAGAGCTCACCCTGCTCGATCATCGCCGTCCCGTTCCCGGTCGCCACGCCGCCCCCGACTCTCCGCCGCGCCCGTCCGAGCCGAGCAGGGACGGGTGCGGGCCTCGCGGCGAGAACGAGCCGCGCCGCGCCGAAGGCGGGACCAGCCGCACCGTCGGACCTCCCGTCGCCGCCAGCTCGCAGGCGGACCTTGGCCTTCGCGGCGCGTCCACGCGGGCGCGCCGCTCCTGCTGGCCGGGCCTCCCCCGCACGGCGCGACCACTCCGGCCGACGGCCGGCCCCCCAACCCGGACACCGCGGCCCGGGCCCGATGCGGACCTCCCGAACCTAGGAGCGCCGCGCCGTGGCTTCAACGATCCAGTTCGGCGTGTCTCCCGTCCAGCCGACAGAACTCTTCTACCGGCCGGTCGAGCCCAAATCGCCCATCAAGCGCACCCAAAGAGCCGCAATCCGCCCACAACGGACCCAGCAATGCAACCGTGTACCCAGCAATCCAACCGTCCAGCGGATTTCAGCGTACGCCAGCCATCCCGCGCAGAACGGCACAATGCCAACCGGTCCCACCGCCAGCCGACGGCGCGGACCACGGACACACCGCGGCGGACGGCGGCCCCGCGGCACCGTTGGCGCCCGGGGCCGCGCGACCGGCGGTCACGAACCCGGGGTGTTGAAATCCTCGGGCGAGATCGTGTCGAGGAACTCGCGGAACTTCTCGAGCTCGCTCTCCTGCTCCTGTTCCTGCTCCTCGGGCACGGTGATCCCGGCCTCGGCGAGCACCGCCTCGACGCCGTAGACCGGGGCGCCCATCCGCATCGCCAGCGCGATCGCGTCCGAGGGGCGGGCCGAGACCTCGACGCCGTTGGCGAACCGGAGCGTGGCGAAGAACACGCCGTCCTGCAGGTCGGTGATCGTGACCTGGGCGAGCTCGGTCTGCAGGGCGCGCAGCACGTCCCGCATGAGGTCGTGCGTCATCGGGCGCGCGGTGGTGATGCCCTCCTGGGCGAACGCGATCGCCGTGGCCTCCACGGCGCCGATCCAGATGGGCAGGTACCGCTCGCCGCCGACCTCCTTGAGCAGGACGATCGGCTGCTTCGAGGGAAGCTCGACTCGCACTCCGACGATGTCCAGCCGATGCACCGATCTACCTCCTCGCGCGGGTGCCCGGGGAGCCACCCCCGCCGACACCCGCATCAACCCGGACGGCCACCCCATCGCCGGGCCCCTCGTCTGCTTCGGGGGGCGGTCCGAACCTCCGGTACCGCCGGTCGAGGAGACGCACAAGGGCCCGGCTGGTTCCCATCCGGGCAACGGCGCCCCGGCTGGTTTGGATCTGGGGGACGGGCCCCCGGCCCCCCGACTGGTTCCCCGATCCGGAGGACGGCCCCCGGCCCCCCGGTGCGTGGGACCAAAACCCCACTCTGGAGACAGTATCTCCGCCGCGACCCACCCGTCAGCGCGCCCGCCAGTTCGGCCAGCCAAGCACACCACGGACAGCGCGGCCCACGCGGGGCCGGCAGCGGGCCGGCCCACCCGTCAGGCCGGCCGTACGGCCCGCGCCGGCCCATGCCGGGTTCGGCTGGTCGCCCGCGCCAGCCGTCAGCGCGGCCCCGAGCCCAGCCGGGCTCGCAGGAGCGCCGCGTGCAGCCGGACCAGCAGCAGCGCGAGCTCGTCGACGGAGTCGCGCGGCAGGTCGTCGTCACCGGCGGTGGCGCCGGCGCTGCGCGGGGAGCGCAGCGGGGCGACCGCGGCCTCGATCAGGCCCGCCTCCCGGTCGGCGGCGGCGCGGGCGGCGCGCAGATGCCGCGCCTGGACGCCGTGCGCCGCCAGCAGGCCGACGGTCCGGGCGACGACGAGCGCGTCCGCGTCGTAGTAGCCGCCGCCGGAGACGGCCCGCAACAGGCCGTGGCGCTCGAGCTCGGCGAGCGCCTCCTCGTCCAGACCGCTGGCGGCCAGCAGCTCCCGGCGCGACATCCGGACCCGCTCGGCCCCGAGCAGGACGTCCAGACCGGTGGCCGGCGGCGTGGAGGGCACCGCGCGCGGGCCGGCCGGAGCGGCCGGCGGGGCCTCGCCCCGGTCCATCGCCGCCAGCTCGTCCTTGATCACCCGCAGCGGCAGGTAGCGCTCCCGCTGGGCGTGCAGGACATAGGCCAGCCGGGCCACGTCACCGGCCGAGTACTTGCGGTAGTTCGCGCTGGTCCTGGCCGGCTCGACGAGGCCTTCGGCCTCCAGATAGCGAATCTTGGACAGCGTGATGTCCGCGTAGTCCACCCGCAGCCGGTCGAGCACCTCGCCGATGTTCAGGACCTTGGCGGCCATCCGGGCGTCGGCCTCGGCGTCCGGAACCGGGCGCGCCACAACTCGACCGGACCGGCCCGCCCTCGGCGGACCGCCGACGGACCCGAGCGGCGGCGCCGCGATCGCCGCGGCGGCGGACAGCCGGGAACTCACCGCTGGCCCCCTCGCCTCACAACGGACCTCCCCCCGGGTAGGGGGACCCCGTCAGGAACACCAGCCGGAACTTGCCGATCTGCACCTCGTCTCCGCTGGAGAGATCGGCCGCGTCGATGCGCTCCCGGTTCAGGTAGGTGCCGTTCAGGCTGCCGACGTCGCGCACCGTGAAGCCCTTGGTGTAGGGCGAGCGCAGGAACTCCGCGTGCCGTCGGGAGACGGTCACGTCGTCGAGGAAGATGTCGCTCTCCGGGTGCCGGCCGGCGGTGGTCAGGTCCGCGTCGAGGAGGAACCTGCTGCCCGCGTTCGGGCCGCGCTTGACGACGAGCAGTGCCGAGCCGGGCGGCAGCGCGTCAACGGCCGCAACCGCCTCCCGCTCACCCGCTTCCTCGGCCTGGTCCGGGTCGAGGCGGTGCAACGCCGCGGTCGCCAGGTTCATGGTCGACGTCTGTGGTTCCAGGGGCCGCTCGGGCGCGACCGGCTCGCCGGGGCGTACCAGAGGGGACCCGCACCGCGCGCAGTAGAGCGCGTCGGGTGGGTTGTGCTGTCCGCACTTCGTGCAGAACACGGTCGCGTCCGCCTCCTGCCGGCGCCCGCGGGCGCGGGCCACCGGCCGCTCGTGCCACCGGCCCGGTGGCGAGAACGTCGTCTTCCCAATCCGAGGGGGTCGTCGCGCCATACCGCCCACCCCCCACACAGGTTGTTGGGCACGGCCGCCGTACCGGCCCCACCGCCGGCAGTGTTCGCACTGCACAGCCAGGTCACCGGAGAGCGCCGCACCGCCTACTGATGCATACCGAGGCTAGTGCATCAGGGGCAGGCTCGTGAAAAGGGTGCGACATCAGATCTCGGCGTGGCGCCGAGATCTTCCCCTCCCGGGCGGCCTCGGCGCGACCCGTACCGCCAGGGGTGATCACACAGCGTGATCAATCCTCGGCATGCCGAGCCGCGCCGGGCGGGCGGACCCGACCCCGGCCCCGCCGCTGTCGACGGGCGGCGGGCCCGAATGTCGCGTATCCGACATTCGGGCCTGGCCTGGCGGCGGCCCGCCGGGCCCCGGCCATCGCCGGGCGGCCTCGGGATGGTCCCGGCCGCCCGGCTGGGCCGGATCGCTCAGGTGCTCTGGACGTGCGCCTGGTAGCCGGCGGCGTCCAGCAGCTCGTCGAGGGCGGTCTTGTCCGCCACCGTGACCTCGATCAGCCAGCCCTCGCCGTACGGGTCGGAGTTGACCAGCTCGGGCGAACCGTCGAGCGCCTCGTTGCGGGCGACGACCTCGCCCGAGGCCGGCGCGTACACGTCCGAGACGCTCTTGGTCGACTCGACCTCGCCGAACGGCTCCCCGGCGCGGACCTGGGCGCCGACCTCCGGCAGCGACACGTACACGATGTCGCCGAGCGCCTCCTGCGCGTACGAGGTGATGCCGACCCGCAGCGTCTCGCCAGCCAGCCGGACCCATTCGTGCTCACGCGAGTACTTCAGGTCCTCCGGGTACACCGCGTCACCGGCCATCGTGTCCCCTCCCATACGCGCAACCGCCTCCAGCCTGTCCGCGGCCCGGCCCACTCGGGCCACCGCCTTCTCACCGTGCCCCGCCCACGACGGGCGGACCGGCGCCCCGCCACGGCCACCGGATCAGCCGGCCGGCCGGCTGGCCGGGCTCGGCGTCCCGCGCACCGCGCGGATCTCGACCCGGTCGGTCTCGGTGACCCGCGCCTCGGCGCCGTCTCGGGCTGCCACCGTATCGAGCACGCCGCCGGGGAAGCGCATCGCCTCCGCCAACGTGTGCGGGTCGCCCACGACGGCCAGCTGATAGGGCGCCCGCGCGGCGACGCCGTCGACGAGCAGACCGCCACCGGGCCTGTCCACGATGTAGCTCTCGGCGACCAGCCGCACGCCGGCCAGCTCGATCGCCTCGGCCCCCGCGTCCCGCAGCTCCTGGAGCGCGTCGACGAAGACGTCGGCGCCGACGTTGCCCCGCGGGTCGGTGACGGTCATCGTGATGCCGGGGCCGACGACCGGCACGGTACCGGCGAGCACGGCGAGCGTGTTCGCGCGGGCCGTGGCGGTGGCGAGCACGGACGGGTCGGGCGCCGCGGCGGCCAGCGTGGCACGTTCGCCCTGCAGCCGGTCGAGCTGGCCGGACAGCCGCCGGTCCTCGGCGCCGGCGGTGGCGAGCTGGTCGACCAGGCCGGCCGTCGTGGTCCCGGCGGGCGCCGCGTGGCCCGCCGTGGAGATCGCCACCGGGATCGCGAACCCGCTGGCGGCCAGCAGCACGGCCACCGCCGCCCGCGCCGCCGGCCGGGTCCTGGCTCGCGCCGCACCGCCCGCCGCGGCCCGGGGCGCCGGTATCTCCACGCCGGGAGGCAGGCCGGGCTCAACCGGGGCAGCGGCCGGCTCGGTCGGGTCGTCGCGGTCCACGCCGTGCTCCTCAGACCCGGAACAGGTGGCGGCGCAGGGCCGTCGCGTTGGTGAAGATCCTGATGCCGAACACGACGACGACCCCGGTCGTCAGCGCGCCACCGACGCCGAGCCGCTCGCCCACGGCCACCAACGCCACCGCGACGCCCGCGTTCGTCAGGAACGACACCACGAACACCAGGTCGTCGAAGACCCGTTCCAGCGCGGCGCGCAGCCCGCCGGCCAGCGCGTCCAGCGCGGCGACGACGGCGACGGGGAGATAGGGCGCGAGCCAGTCGGGCGCCGTCGGCCTCACCAGGAACCCGGCGACGAGGCCGGCGGCGAGCGCGAGCAACGGCACCAGCCAGGACGACGCGCCGGCCCGGCGCCACCACGCGGCGCCCGGCCGACCCGGCGCGGCCGCCGCTGCCCCGGGCTCCGGCGGGTCGGGCGGTGGGCTGGCCGGGTCCGCGACCGGACCCGCCGGAACGGGTCCGCCGGGGGCCGGGCCGGGGGCGTCGTCGGGGCGGGTCATGGCGCGATCACTGGCCGAGCCTCCTCGCGAGTCGAGGCGTCGTCACCGATGCGGCGGGCACGGTGAGGACGCGCGTCGTGGTGGCGGCGACCAGCCGTGCGCCCGACAGGTCGCCGTCGGCGAGCAGGCGGCCTGGACCGGAG
Source organism: Frankia sp. AgB1.9 (assembly GCF_016786355.1). Classification (GTDB taxonomy): domain Bacteria; phylum Actinomycetota; class Actinomycetes; order Frankiales; family Frankiaceae; genus Pseudofrankia. The sequence continues at coordinate 7,207 of NZ_JADWYX010000102.1, read as the reverse complement.
CCGAAGAACGCGGCGAGCAGGGCGGCCGGAACGCCGAGGGCGTCGACGCGGTACGGCGACACCACGGGCTGGAAGTCGACGAGGATCGCGCCGCCGGCGGTCCTGATCGGGCTGGTGGCCGACAGCCGGACGCCGTCGATGGCGATCGCCGTCGCGTGACCGGCCCACAGCGCGTTGACGATGGCGGCGAGGTCCTGGTCGGTGACCCCGTCGGCGCCGCGCTGCCCGCTCCCCCGCGGCCCGCCGTCAGCGTCGGCGCCGGCCGCGTCGGCGATCTGGACGCGAAGCCCCGGGCCGGTCGCGGTGGCCGCGCCGGCCGCGGGCTCCAGGACACCGAGCGCCTCGGCGGTGGCCCGCTGGGTGGCGGTGTCGCGGGCGACCGTCGAGCGGGCGGTCGCGACGGTGGACCGCAGCCCCCGGGCCTCGGCGGCCTTCACGGCGACCGCCGCCTGGCCACGGTCCCGCTCGGCGGTCAGGGCCGCGTCGAGCCGAGCCCGGCCGGGCGCGCCAGCCCGCTGGGTGACGCCGGCGACGGCCAGCAGCAGCCCGACCGCGAGCGCGAGCGCGACGGCCGCGAGCCGCGCCGGTGAACGCCCGGGCGTCCGGCGAGCCGGTGGGCCCGCGCCCGTCCGGCCCCGCTGGCCCACGGTTCCGGACCGCTGCCGGACCGGCCGAGGCCCGGCCGCCCCGGCCCGCGGGTAGGCGGGGTCGAGGGCCTGCGCGGCGACCACGGCCAGCGGTCCTGGAAGCCGCCCGGACGCGCGCGCGGCGGATCCGGGCGAAGGCACATCGGGCATTCTCACCGACGGCGCGGCCCGTACGAAGAGGCGCGCCCGGCCACCCGCGACGACGTGTCGCGGCGGTGTCGAACCGCCGCGAAAGCCACCGGAGCCCGACGCCCGGCCCACGCGCCGGCGAACCCGGCCGGTGGCTCAGCGCGCGGGGTGGTCCCGGTGGTCGGCCTCGACGATCGCGGCCCAGTCGGCCAGCAACGCGCACGCCTCGTCCCGGCTGCCCGCCTCGGCCCACAGGTGGGTGACGGCCTCGGCCGGGTCGGGCAGCACCAGCGCCCAGGCGCCGTCCGGCCGTACGACCCGGACGCCGTCGGTGGTGTCGATGACGTGCCCGGCCGCGACGTCGACGGACTCGACGATGCGGCGCATCACCGTTCCCTTCGCCGCCCACGGGGTCGGCACCGAGCGGCGTACCACCGCCACCGGTGGAATCCGGGCGTCGATCGCGGACAGCGTCAGCCGGGTCCGCGCGACCAGGGCGAGCAGCCGGACGAACGCGGCGAACCCGTCGATGGCCGCGCCGAACTCGGGCACCACGAAACCGCCCCGGCCGTCCGCGGCGAACACCACCAGCGGGTCGCGGGCCACCCGCGGCAGGTCGGCGGCGGACAGCGTGGTGCGTCGCACCGACAGCCCGTGGAACCGGGTGATCTGCTCGGCGACGAGCGTCGTGGTGACCGGAACGGCGACGGTCGCGCCCCGGTTCTCCGCGGCGACCAGGTCCAGGAACACCAGCAGGGCCCGGTCGTCGTCGATCAGGTCGCCCCGCTCGTCGACGATGGTGATCCGCTCACCCACCTGGTCGAACCGGACGCCGAACGCGGCCCGGGAGCTGGCGACCAGGTCCCCGAGGCGGCGGACGGCCTCGACCCGCTGGGCCTCGGTGTGGGTGATGGCGGTGTCGTCGAGGCGGCCGTTGACGGTGAGGACGTCGACGCCGAGGCGACCGAGCAGCGTGGGCAGTACCAGCGACGCCGCGCCGCCGGACGGGTCGATGACGACCTTGAGCGCCGCCTCGGCGACGCCGGACATGTCGATCCGGTCGAGCAGGTCCTGGGTGTAGCGGTCGGCGGTCCTGGCCGGCAGCCGCAGGTCGCCGATCTCGCCCGGGAACGCGCGGCGGAACTCCTGGCGGGAGAAGACCCGGTCGAGCTTGCGCTGCGCGGCCGGCGACAGGTCGTCGCCATCGGCGTCCAGGATGACGATGTCGATCCGCTCGGGGTCGCCCTCGGTGTTGTGGATCATGATGCCGCCGGCGGCGTCGGACGTGCGCACGTCGAACCGGGTGACCGGCATCGCCGCGACCTCCAGGTCACGGACGTCGATCGCGCTCGTGGTCAGCGCGCTGATCACCGCGCGTTTCAGGGCCCGGGCGGCGCGGGTGCCGTCCCGGGCGGTGGTGACGGTCGCGCCCTTCGGCAGGGTGGTCGCGTAGGCCGCGGCCAGCCGGACCGCCAGCTCCGGGGTGATCTCGGCGTTGACCAGGCCCGAGACGCCGCGCGGGCCGAACAGCGAGCGCTGCCCGCGTGACTCCCAGATCACTGACGTGTTGACGACCGCGCCGGCCTCGATCGTCTTGTACGGGTAGATCCGCACGTCGTGGGAGATGAATGCCTCCTCCTCTACGACGCAGGCCTCGGCGACGACGGCACCCTCCTCGACGCGGGCGGCGCGGCGCACGTCGGTGCCCTTGCCGATCACGCAGCCGCGCAGGTTGGTCCGCGGGCCGATCAGCGCGTTGTCGCCGACGACGGCCCGGTGCAGGAACGCGCCCTTCTTGATGACGACGTTGCTGCCGACGACGGTGAACTCGCGCAGCTCCGCGCCGGCCTCGACCTTGGAGTAGTCGCCGACGACGAGCGGGCCCTTGAGGACCGCGTCGGGGTGCACGTCGGTGTCCTGTCCGATCCAGACCCCGGGCGACACCTCGAAGCCGCCGATCTCCACGTCGACCTGCTGGTTGAGCACGTCGGCCTGGACCCGCTGGAAGCTCGCGATCGTGCCGACGTCCTCCCAGTAGCCCGAGACGACATGGCCGAAGACGGGGGCGCCGGCCGCGACGAGCCGGGGGAAGACGTCGGCGGACCAGTCGACCGGCTCGCCGGCGGGGACGTGGTCGAAGACCTCCGGCTCCATGACGTAGATGCCGGTGTTGACCGTGTCGGAGAAGACCTGGCCCCAGGTTGGCTTCTCCAGGAACCGGGAGATCCGGCCGTCCTCGCCGGCGATGACGATCCCGAACTCCAGCGGGTCGGGCACCGACTTCAGCGCGACCGTGACGAGCGCGCCGTTCTTGCGGTGCTCGGCGACCAGCGCGGTCAGGTCGATGTCGGTCAGCGCGTCGCCGCTGATCACGAGGAACTGCTCGTCGCGCAGCGCCGCCTCGGCGTTCTTCACGCTGCCGGCCGTACCGAGCGGGGTCGACTCGGTCGCGTAGGACAGGTGCATGCCGAGCTCGTCGCCGTCGCCGAAGTAGGTGCGCACCATGGCGGCGAGGAACTGGACTGTCACGACGGTCTCGTCGAAGCCGTGCCGCTTGAGCAGCCGCAGCACATGCTCCATGATCGGCCGGTTGACGACCGGGAGCAGCGGCTTGGGGGCGTTCGCGGTCAGTGGCCGCAGCCGGGTGCCCTCGCCGCCGGCCATGACGACCGCTCTCACGGCGACCCTCCCGCCGGGGCCGGCCGGCCGCCGCCGGCGCCGCGGCGCCGGTCCCGGGCGATGCCGGCGACCTGGAAGGCGTAGAGCAGGCCGGCCCACCAGTACATCGCGGTGCCCCAGATCGCGAACGCCCAGCCGAGCGGGCGGGCCCCGGTCGACAGCCAGCCGTGCCCGTTCGCGAGCAGCAGCAGCGGGAACGCGTAGAGCAGGTTGAAGGTGGCTGCCTTGCCCAGGTAGTGGACCGGCAGCGCGGTGCCCAGGCCGAGCCGGCGCATCGGGACGAGCAGCAGGGTGATGAAGACGTCGCGGCCGATGATGATCGCGGTGAGCCACCAGGGGATGTTGCCCCGGACGGTCAGCGCGACGATCGTGGCGAGGATGTAGAGCCGGTCGGCCAGCGGGTCGAGCAGCGCGCCGAGCCGGCTGGTCTGGTTCAGCGCGCGGGCCAGCCGGCCGTCCAGATAGTCGCTGACGCCGGCGAACATGAGGATGCCCAGCGCCACCCAGTCGGCCCGGGGGCCGAGCGCCACCCACAGGAAGACCGGGACGCCGACCAGCCGCAGCGTGGACAGCAGGTTCGGGATCGTGAGGATCCGGTCGGACGCCACCGGCTCCCCGCCCGGGGACCGGCCGCCCGGCGGCGCGGACGCGCCACCGGACCCGTCGCCTGACGGGACGGGGGCGCTCGTCATGCGCATCTCCTCACTCGTCAGTGCTCTGTCCCCGAAACAGCTGTGTCCCCGAAACACTACGGGCAGAAGGAGACGCGAAAATGTCCTGCCCGCGTCGGTGCGCGGGCGCATCGGCACGGGCGGGCAAGGACGGCGCGTCTCTCGCCTCGGCATGACGCTAGCCGATGACCACTGGGGTGAATGCCGCCAGGCCGCCGCGGACCACTCCGTCGAGTTTCAAACTGGCCCTGTGGAGCCCTTTGTCGCGACCTGCCGCAGGGCGCGCGCGACAATCCGGTCGCGACGACGACGGAGCCAGGCGGGATTCGCGGTGAGGAGCGGTCCGGCGCTGGAGGACGGGCCTGGCCGCATGGCGCGGGCCCGGGCGGGCTGTGCCCGCCTGACTACATGACCCGCCCGACGTGGTAGGTCGAGCTGTAGATCGGGCGCAGCGACACGACGCCGCCGGTCTCCGGGGCGGCCCACATGTAGCCGTTCCCCGCGTAGATGCCGACGTGGTAGATGCTGCCCGGGGAGCCGAAGAAGATCAGGTCGCCGGGCTGCTTGCCCGACTGGGCGACGTGCACCGTGGCCCAGTACTGGGCGTCGGCGGTGCGCGGCAGGTTGCGGCCGAGCTGGCGGAAGACGTACTGGACCAGGCCCGAGCAGTCGAACGAGTACGGGCCGGTGGCGCCGTAGACGTACGGCTTGCCCTTCTGCAGGGAGGCCAGGTAGACGGCCTTCTCCCCGATCGTGCTGCCCGGGATGACGCTGGGGATCGTGTTGTTCAGGTAGCTGCTCGCGGTCCGGCCGGACGAGATCGTGATCGTCGTGGCGCCGGCGACCGAGGGGCGCAGCGTGCTGCCGCCGTCGAACACCGCGGTGATCGTGGTGGTGGACAGCAGCCGGGCGGAGATGCTCGCGGAGCCGTTGCCGTCGGTGGTCAGCGCCGCGGTGGTCTGCCACTTCGGCCCGTCGACCACGACGATCTGGACCTGCTCGTTCGCCAGCGGCGCGCCGCTCATCGCCTCGGTGGCCTTCACCGTGAGGACGACCGGAGAGTTCGGCGCGACCGTGGTCTTGTCCGCGGACAGCGTCAGGTTCGTGAAGGCCGGGTCCGAGTTGGCCAGCGCGCCGGCGAGGCCACTGGAGCCGTGGCTTGTCGGGGCGGCGGTGTCGCCACCGCCCAGCGCGGCGGCAAGCGCGTTCGACGCGAACGGGACGCTCTGGTTCTGGGAGCTCGGATCGAGCGTGGCCGGCTGCTCGGGAGCCGACGGGACCGTCGCGGCGAAGGCGGCGGTGGAGACGGCGAGCGTTCCGGTCGTGAAGGCGGCGATGGTGCCGGCCCGACGAGATCCCGGACCGGACCGCCGACGGGCCTCCTCAGGAGCGCCCCCCGTGCGATGCCGGCCGCGGACCAGCTCGTCCCAGTCATCCGGGAGCCAGGCCATGCCACGACGGGACAACGCTCGTCCTTCCCTGACGCCTACGAGGTCAGCTGTCGGGTTCGGGCAGGGTTCACGTTGCCCGGCCGCCCCGGGAAGGCGGCTTCACCCCGAGGGCTCGGCCGTTATCCGGCCTTGCCCGGCGGAACCATGGGTCCCCCGCTCCTGCCCCGGCATGTCGGAGGGAACGTCGGGCCGGGGGCAGGACTCGGCGTTTCAGCCCGACGCATTGGTGCCTTAGGTGAAGAATGTTGCATTGACGACCTTAGCGGGTGTCCACGGGGGTACTCCAACCACCGTAAACACAACAGTCGGACACTTTCCGGGGGTTACCTGCAGGTGTCTGACTAGTTCCCCTGACGTTCCCCGCAGCGCTGTAGCCGGTCCCGGGCCGCACCGGCGGCGGGTGTCCGGAAGCCGGCGACACCGCCCGCTTGGCCTCCCGTTGTGTTCCGGAAGAGTTGACTCACAGCGTCCTAGGACGATGGGCACAAGGTTGCGAGGACTTTAGTCCCGATCATTTTTAGGGCCCAAAGTCCCAACAACGGATCCGGCGGCAAGCTACTCGGCCGTAGATGCTCCGGCCCCGGATTGCGATGCCCGTCACAGGCCCCGAACGGCACGCGATTCGCGCGGTTATTGGCTCGGCGTCACCGTGGGCCGCGGCGCCGGAGGCGCACCGGACGCGACGGGCGCGGCGGGCGGACCCGCCGGCGGGGTGAAGGGCGACGGCGTGGTGGGCGACGGGGTGACCGGTGGCACGGCGACCGGCGCCGCGGGCGACCCGGCCACCGGGGCGCCCGTACCCGGACCCGCGGCGGCGGTCGTGGCCGCGGGCCGGGGGGCGGCCACGGCGGCGGACGGTGCCGCCGCGGCGGGCGACGGCCCCACCGCGGCCGGCCCGCTGATCGCGTGGCCGTAGACCACCAGGTTGTCGACGTAGTGGTGGGTGTGCTCGTCGAAGGCGCCGTCGCAGGTGATGACCCGGATCTCCGGCCGGGTGACCGGCCCGTAGACCTCCTGGGTCGGGAACGTCGCCTTCGAGACCTCCTGCAGGCGGTCCACGACGAAGGTGACGCTCGCCCCGGACGCGCCGACGACGACCAGCTGGTCGCCGGGCAGCACGGAGCCCAGCCGGTAGAAGACGGCCGGTCCCGTCTTCGAGTCGTAGTGGCCGACGAGCACCGCCGGGCCGACCGCCCCCGGGGCGACACCCGGCTTGTACCAGCCGACGTCGCCCCACTGGGTCGGCACGTCGATCGCGCCCTGCGGGTCCAGGCCCAGGCCGATGACCGGTGCGTCGAGCGCGATCGCCGGGATCTTCAGTCGGACCGGGTCGGTCACCACCGGCGGCGGGGGCGGCGGGCTGGGGGTGGCCGACGGCTGACCGGACGGGCCCGGCGTGACGGGCGCCGGCGGCGGCAGTGCCCGGCCGGACGGCGTCTCGGCTGACCGGATCATCGGCGCCGCGAGCTGGAACCCGCTGGCCACGACGAGCGCCACACCGACCAGCGCCAGTGGCCACGACAGCTTCGACAGACCACCTAGCCGCCCGCCCCACCGCCCCCCCCCCCCCCCCCCCCCCCCCCCCCGGCGGGGTGCTTATACCCAAATTTGGCCGGCCCCCCGCAGTGGC
>NZ_JADWYX010000101.1 GCF_016786355.1 Frankia sp. AgB1.9 | reverse complement strand
AGGGCGGCGCGGAGCCGGACGAACCGTAGCTGGGCGACCCTCCCGCCGCCGAACGCGCGGATGGCGTCGAGCGTCGTGGGGGGGGGCGCCGGCCCCCCCGGGGGGGGGGCCGCCCCGGGGGGGGGGGGGGGCGGGCGGGCCCCACGGCCGGCGGGTGGTGCGGGAACCGCGAGGGATCAGTTATCGGGTGATGCTGATGATCGGTCGTTCTCGGCGCCTGCGGGGACGGGCACCCGGTGGAACGGGTGGTGATCGGCGCCCGGTCCGCCGGTCAGCCGGCGGCGACGGCGGCCGCTGGCAGCAGCCGGTCGGCGAGCAGAAGGGCGTCCTCGGCCGAGATCCGGCCGCGGGGGATGAGATTCGCCCGCTGGTCTGAGGTGAGGCCACCCCATACGCCGTGCTCCTCCTGACGGAAGATGGCGGTGGCCAGGCACGGCCGGCGCACGGCGCAGGTCGAGCAGATCTTGCGAGCCCGGGTCTCGGCCGCGGCGCGTGCCTTGGTGTTGCGGCCGTCCGGTGGGAAGAACGCGTCCGGGTCGCCGTCGCGGCAGGCCGCGTCCTGACGCCAGTACGCCGGCCAGCCTGGGCCGAATGGCTGCGGCTCCAGGTCACGACCGGGAAGAACGGGGACGCCCGCGCTCATCGAACCGCCTCCGTCCGGGTGGTGCGAGACAAGGTGATCATGTTACTGGTGAGTAGAACGGTGGGCTGACTGGGCATACCGTCTCCTGCGACTGATGCGGACAGGCGGGCGGAGGACCGCGGCCACGGCGCCACTGTGGGCACGCCGACCGTCGGTCCGACCTGGTTGAGCCGAGTAGCCCCCGGGTGATCCGTGCGAGGACGGCGCATTTGCCCGGTGAGCCACCGATGCACCGCTGCGTGGAAACGAACCCGTCTCGTCTCGTTAACGGAGGAACGTAGACGTCTCTCGACCGGATGACAAGGGTTCCGGAACGAGGGCGTCCGAATACCCCGGGCCCCGCTGGCGAGTGCGATGAGTCATTTTCTGACTACCAAGGGTGGTCGCGGCCTGAAAGGTTGGCCGGGCCTCCACGGGGCTCGGGGGGGGGGGGGGCGCCCCCCCCCCCCCCGCCTCCCGCCGGCGGAGCGCGTCGGGAACCCATGTCATACAGGCATTTTGGCGGTCGCCCTTATCGGGTCGTCAGTGCCACAACCCGCGTCGAGACGGCACTCGGTGCCGGAATTGCCGGCGCGTCCGGGCGGGCGATGTGGCGTCCGGGCGGCCGGCCGGGCGCCGCGATGACCCAGGTGAGCGGGCATTTCCGACCGACCCTGTCGCCGAAATGTGCGTAGTACCACAACCGGTCGCCAGGTCTTGAAAGCACCGTGGTCACGCGTTATGCGGATCGCCACGGATGGTCCCCGAGGGACAGTGCGAGGCGTCCGCCCGGCGTCCTCCGTCCGCCCGGCGCGGCCGGCCCGCCACCGCCCTTACCAGGCCCGAACGGCGTCCGTAGTGCGCTCGGTCGGCCGGCCTAGGGCGAAATCATGGTAAAAGCGTCTTTAGTCATTCGTCAGGAATGTGCGGAACCCGTGGCTGGCGCGGCTTGGACGGCGCGTGGCAGTGGAGCGCGCGAACGTGAGGAGTCCGAGTCGGCGTGGAGGGCGAGTGACGGCGGTCGAGGTGCCGGCCCCAAGGGTTCGGCGCGCGGCGGCGCCCGTGCGGTACCACTACCTGGACGCGCTGCGGGCCGCGCTGATGTTCATGGGCGTCTTCGTCCACGCCGCGCTCGGCGACGACCGGGTCTTCCGGCTGATCGCGCACGTGTCCGGGCTGTTCCGGATGAACGGGTTCTTCCTGGTCTCCGGCTTCTTCTCCAGCATGCTGGTGCTGCGCTACGGCGCTGGCCTGATGGTGCGGCGGCGGCTGCTGTCGATCGGGGTGCCGCTGGTCGCGGTGCTGGTGCTGCTCAACCCGATCGCCCGGTGGCTCATGTACAACCAGTACAACCCGCGCGTCGGCCTGGGCGACTACCTGCTCGGCCACCGGGTGGCCCACCCGGACGGCCCGATGACCTGGCATCTGCAGCTGTGGTTCCTCGTCTCGCTGCTGGTCTACACGCTGTGCTCGACCGTGGTGTTCTCCGCGCTGACCAGGCTGTTCGCGACCCGCGGGTTCGACAGGGTGGCCGGGAGCCGACCGAGGACGATGGCGGCGCTGATCGCCTTCGTCCTGCTGGCGACCCTGGTGCTGCAGGGCGGCTACCAGCTGGCGCTGCGCCCGGTGACCGAGTCGACGCCCGCCGACTACGTGGTGCACGCGACGCTGCAGTACCTGCCGTTCTTCATCGTCGGCATGGCCCTGTTCCTGGACGGCCAGCGGCTGCTGCCGGCGTTCAGCCGGCCGGCGCCGGTGCTGCTGGTGGCCGCCGGCTGCCTGCTGGTAGTCGCGGAACGCGGGCTGGTCGCGCCGCTGGGGACCGAGCTGGGGGACGCACTGGTCCGGTCGGTGTTCGCGCTGGCCGTCGTGGCGAACCTCTTCGCGATCTTCCAGCGGATCGTGACCCAGGAGCGGCCGATCCTGCGTTATGGCGCGGACGCCGCCTACAGCGTCTACCTGTTCCACTATGTGACGATCTACGCGCTCGCGGCGCTGCTCGGGATCGGCGTCGACGCGCACTGGCCGAAGCTGCTGCTGATCACGATGTTGACGTTCGTGATCACCCTGTCGGTGCACCACTTCCTGATCCGGCGGTTCCACGTCCTGGCCGTGATCTTCAACGGGAAGTTCAACATCGGCAAGCCCAGCCCGGCCCCGGCCCCTGTCGGGCGGCCGGCGTTCGCGGCCGGCCCGGCGGCGGCCGGACCAGTCTCGGCGGCGGCCGGACCAGTCCCAGGACCGCGGCCGGAGGACGGCGACCGCCGGATCGAGGCGCGACCCGAGGCGCGCGACGTCACGCACGTCGCCAGCCCGCGGGGTGGCCGGCACCGGGCCCCCAGGGGGCCGGACCGTCGCCTGGCCGGTCGCTGAGCCGGGTCACTCCCGAGTCGGAAGACCGCGCTGCCGCCGGCCCACCAGTTCCCCTGCGCAACCAGTGATCAAGGCGGCCCCAGGCCCCATCCGGGAGGCCTTGATCACTGGTTGCGGAGGCAAAGCGGCGGTCGATACCCCAATATGTCCCCTGTTTCCCTGCGCAGTTCTTGATCAAGGTGTAGCGGCCAGCCGATGGTCGGCGTCTGCGCAGGCAAGTCGGCGTCGCGGATCGGCCGGGCCGACCACTGCGGGCGCGTTCTGTCGATCACGATGCCGATTCCGGGGGCAGGGGTCGAGTGATATCCGACACCGGCAGCTTTCGGGCGCTCTCCCGCGCGGCGAGGCACGTGAGTCCCGGCAATGCGGCCTCGCGATCGCCCGTGACGTGACCGTCCGTGTCGGTTTGAACGGCTTCTGTGGTTCCTGCGGGCTCCCGGGGGAGGGTGCGATCACGGTAGGAGTGCAAGAAGGCTATTTTCAATGGAATTCCGGCGTCGTTGACGTTTGGGCAGAGTGTGGAAGTTCGGGCAGTGGAATGCGGCGTCGGCGGTGGAGCTGTCGCGTGATCGCGAAGAGACCGGAGCTGGCGTGGAGGGCAAGTGACGGCGGGGCACGCGCCGGCCGTGAGCACGCCGGGGGCGTCCGCGCCGGCCCGGTACCACTATCTGGACGCGCTGCGGGCAGCGCTGATGTTCATGGGTGTCTTCGTCCACGCGTCGGCGATCGGTGACGTCCGGACCTTCCGGCTCATCGCCAGCGCGTCGAACCTGTTCCGGATGAACGGGTTCTTCGTGATCTCCGGATTCTTCGCCAGCATGCTGGTCCTGCGCTACCGCCCGGGCCTGATGGTGCGGCGGCGGCTGCTGTCGATCGGGGTGCCGCTGGTCGCCGTGCTGGTGCTGCTCAACCCGATCGCGCTGTGGCTGATGTACAACCAGCACAACCCACACGTCAGCCTGGTCGACTACCTGCTCGGCCACCTGGCCGAGCACCCGGCCGGCCCGCCGCGGTACTGGCATCTGCACCTGTGGTTCCTCATCGCGCTGCTCGTCTACACGCTGTGCTCTCCCGCGGTGTTCGCCGCCCTGACCGTGCTGTTCAGGACTCGTCCGTTCGGCTGGGTGGCACGCAGCCGGCCCCGGACGATGGCGGGGCTGGTCACCTTCGTCCTGCTGGCGACCCTGGTGCTGCAGGGCGGCTACCTGTTCGCGCTGCGCCCGTTGATCGAGACGACGCCGGCCAACTTCGTGGTCCGCTCGACCCTGCAGTGCCTGCCGTTCTTCGTCATCGGGATGGCGCTCTTCCTCGACCGCCAGCGGCTGCTGCCGGCGTTCAGCCGGCCGGCGCCCGTGCTGCTGATCGTCTGCGGCGGCCTGCTGTGCGCGGTGAAGCTGGACCTCGCGGCGCCGCTGGGGTCCGAGCTGGGCGACGAGCTGGTCCGGGCGGCGCTCGCGCTCGCCATCGTGGTGAACCTGTTCGCCTTCTTCCACCGGTTCGTGAACCGGGAGCGGCCAAGCCTGCGGTACGGCGCGGACGCGGCCTACAGCGTCTACCTGCTGCACTACGCGCTGATCTACGTCCTCGCCGCGCTGCTGGGGATCGGCGCGAACGCGACCCTGCCGAGCCTGCTTCTGATCACCGCGCTGACGTTCGCGATCACCCTGTCGGTGCACCACTTCCTGATCCGGCGGTTCCGCGTCCTCTCGGTGATCTTCAATGGGAAGATCAATATCGGCAAGCCCGGCGGGGGCGGCGCCGAGGTCCGTCGACCCGCCGTCGCGGCCGACGCGACGGCGCCGTTGCGGCTGCCGGGACAGCGCTCGGAATACCGCGACCAGCCCCCGTCGCCGGCACCCGTCCGGGGCGACGACCCCTACCGTCGGCGGGGCGGCCGCCACCGCGCTCCGAAGGCGTAAGCGGGGCCGTGGCTAGCCGGTCCGGGCGGCACCTCGGTGCCGGAAAGTTGGGCCATCCGGCGCGCCGCGTGAGGCTTTCGGGCAGCTACCGGGGTTGACGGCACCGTTCGGGTACCTTCTGGTTGCCCTCCGTCGCGATGACGAGACTGTGAGCCGGGCGCGACGTCGTATTGTGCTGGGCAGAGCGGCCTGGTTCCGGCTGTCCAGGTCCGGCCGGGCCCGAGCCATACGGCTGCTGTCGTCCGGGCACGCCGGCCACGATGGGGTGGAGGTGGTGGAACGGTGACCAGTGAGGCCGGGCAACCCGCGCCACCCGTCGCCGCCGTGGTCGCGGCCCAGTCCGCCACCGGCGGGCGCCCCGCGGTCGGGGCCCAGCCCACCGCCGGCCCTGCAGCGGCCGGCGTTCACGCACCCCCTCGTGCGCCGACGGCGGACCCCGCCACTCCGGCCGTCTGGCTCCCCGCCCGCCAGCGGCCGGCGGCCGGTGCGCGCGCGACCGCCGGACCGGGGCTCGAAGAGCGGATCGAGCGGATGCTTCACCAGCTCGGCGACCGCGTCGGCGACGCCCTCGCCGCGCACGACCGGATGCGTGGCCTGGCGGACGCGCTGGCCGCCGTCGCCGGGCAGCCGAACCTGGCGGCGACGCTGCGGCGCGCGGCCGAGGTGGCCTGCCGGCTCGCCGACGCCCAGTACGGGGCGATCGGCGTGCTCGGGCCCGACGGCCGGGTCCTCGATCTGGTGCAGGGCGGGCCGGACCCGGCCGGGCCGGCCCGGGTTGGGAGGGTGCCGGGTGGCCGCGGGCAGCTCGGCGCGGCCCTGCGCGAGTCGTGGGCCCACTGCCTGGGCGCCGCAGCCGGTGAGCCGGAGGCAGCGGACCTCCCGACGGGACAGCCGGCGTTCGGCGCGTTCCTGGGCGCGCCGATCACGATCCGCGGGGCCGCGTTCGGCGACCTCTACCTTGGCGGCAAGCGTGGCGGCGGCCCGTTCACCAGCCAGGACGAGGACCTGGTGCTGGCGTTCGCGGCGGCCGTCGGCCTCGCGATCGAGAACTCCCGGCTGCGGGACGAGGCGCGCCGCCAACAGGCCTGGCAGGCGGCCAGCGGCGAGATCACCGCGGCGCTCGTCGCGGTGCCCGAGCCGTGGGCGGCCCTGGACCTGGTCGCGAGCCGGGCCCGGCAGGCCACCTCGGCGTGCCTGGCGGCGATCGTCATCCCCGACCCGGCGGCCGGGATCATCGTCACGAACGCCGACGGCTCAGGGGCCGACCGGCTGTGCGGCCGCAACCTGCCGGTCGAGCGCAGCCCGCTCGTCGAGGCGATGCGGGTCGGGCGGGCGCGGGTCGTCGCCGGGGCGGAGCTGGCCGACCTGCTCGGACCGGCGGCCGCACAGCTGGCGCTCGCCCGCGTGATGGTGGTGCCGATGGTCGCCGCCGGCCGCGCGGTGGGTGGGCTGCTGCTCGGGACGCCCGAGACCCAGCCCGACGGTGCCCCCGGGCCGGTGGCCGACCCGCTGGGCCGGGCGGTCGGCGTCACCCCGTTCGGCGAGCTGGATCTGCGGATGGCGACGGCCTTCGCGGGTCAGGCCGCGCTCACGCTTGAGCTCAACCGGCTGCAGCGCGACCGGGAGCGCCTCGCGGTGTTCGAGGACCGGGACAGGATCGCGCGCGACCTGCACGACGTGGTGATCCAGCGGCTGTTCGCCACCGGGCTGCAACTGCAGGGGATGACCCGGTCGATGCCGGCGCCGGTGGCGGCCCGGGTCGAGGACGTGGTCGGCGAGCTGGACCAGACCATCACCGAGCTGCGGCACACGATCTTCTCGCTGAGCTCGCCGACGGCGGACGGCGCGGCGCTGCGGGCCGAGATCGAGCGGATCGCCGGGCAGGCCGAGCACTCCGTCGGCCTTCGCCCGGCGGTTCGGATCGAGGGGCACGTCGAGCGGGTGCCGGTGGTGGTCCACCCGCACCTGCTGGCGGCGCTGCGGGAGGCGCTGTCGAACATCGCCCGGCACTCGCGGGCCACCCGGGTGCAGGTGCTGGTCCGCGCGACCGATGACGACGTGCTGGTCGAGGTGCACGACGACGGGGTCGGCCCGGGCGGGGCCGGGGTCACCAGCGGCCTGGCGAACCTGCGCAGCCGGGCGCACGACCTCGGTGGGCACATGGAGTTCGGCCCGGGGCCAGGCGGCGTCGGTACCCGGGTGCGCTGGCAGGTGCCCACCGCCGAGCGGCCCGCACCGGCCGACTGGGCGTCCAGCTCGACGCCGCCGCCCGGGCTGCCACGCCCGTGACCCGCGCCTGACCTGCTTGAGGGCCGGCGGTGTCGGCCCGGCCCGAACCGCCGGTCAGGTACCGAGCTTGGTGGCGAACACCGCCGCCTGGGTGCGGCTCTCCAGGCCCAGCTTGGACAGCATGCTGGACACGTAGTTCTTGACGGTCTTCTCCGCCAGGTACATCCGGTTGGCGATCTGCCGGTTGGTGAGGCCCTCGGCGATGAGCGCGAGGATGCGCCGCTCCTGGTCGGTGAGGCCCGCGAGCCGCTCGTCCTCGGCGGGGCCCTGCCGCAGCCGGTACAGCACCCGCGGGGTGACCTCGGGGTCGAGCAGGGACTGCCCCGCGGCGACCCGGCGGACCGCGTCGACGAGGGCGGCACCGCGGATCTGCTTGAGCACGTAGCCCGCCGCGCCGGCCATGATCGCGGTGAACAGCGCGTCCTCGTCGTCGAACGACGTGAGGATCAGGCAGGCGATGCCGGAGTCGTTCGAGCGGACCTGCCGGCAGACCTCGATGCCGCTGCCGTCCTGCAGCCGGGCGTCCAGCACGGCCACGTCCGGCCGCAGGGCCATGATCTGCTCGAGCGCCTCGTCGGCTCGGCCGGCCTCGCCGACGATCTCGATGTCGGGTTCCTCGGAAAGCAGATCACGCAGCCCGCGGCGAACGACCTCGTGGTCGTCGAGCAGGAAAATGCGGATCGTGCGGCCGGGCGGGGGAGCGGGCTGACCGGTCGCCACCGAGGGCGACCCGCCAAGACCAGGCGACATGCTCGCGGCCGTTCGGGCGTTGCCCGCCGCGGGAATGTCCGCAGATACCTCTGACACCGTTGACCCCGCCAGACCCGCAGTCGTTGAAGACTCTCCGTATGTCACCTGATGCAACGAGAGTATAACGCGGCCGTTGAGGGCCCCAGAGTTGTCTGATGATCGAAGTGATTCGCCACTAGAGCGCTAGGGTCGGAAGGAACGGTAATTCGTCCCGAGTGATTGTATGAACTCGCTGGGCGACATCTGCCCTGTTCAGGCGGCTGTCGGGCGCCAGTTCGCCACGGCTGGTACACGCCAGGCCGAAGGTCGTGGCTGTCCGCCGTGGGTCGGCGCGTTTCCGGTGTTGGTCCGGTGGGTTGCCGTCCGCACGATGGTGTTATGCCGCCGGTGAGCAGCCCACTGAGGGACACGCGGGCCGGGCGGGTCTAGACCGGTCTAGGCCCGCTCACCGGACATCTCGGAACGGCTCACCACGACCGTCTCCGGGCCGGCCGCGTGGGCGGGACCGTCTGCGGCCGAGGCGCCGAGCAGGGCCCGCCGGCCGCTGAGCGCCGCGAGGCCGACCAGGACCCCGGCGCACGCGGCCACCGCCCAGCCGGACCGGGCGCCGAACCGGTCGATCGTCGCCCCGGCCGCCGGCGCCCCCGCGGAGATGCCGGTGACCAGCGCGACCTGGAGCCAGGCGAAGCCCTCGGTACGCGCGGCCGCCGGCACCAGCCGCTCCATGACCGTGTTCGCGCCGACCATCGAGGGCGCGACCGTCGCCCCGGTGATCACCACCAGCGGCACGAGCAGCGCCACGTTCGGCGCGGCCAGCGGCAGCCACAGCGCGAAGGCCATGAATCCGCAGGCGGCGAGGAACCGGCGCGCGAACGCGTCCCCGGCGGGCCGCGCCCCCCAGAACAGCCCGCTGGTCGCCGACCCGAGCGCGAACAGCGCCAGCAGCACGCCGGAGAACGCGCCGAGGCCGTGCTGGCGGCCGAACGCGACCGTGGTCACGTCGGTCGCGCCGAACGACACCCCGATCGCCAGCAGCACCAGCAGCAGCGCGCGCAGCGCCGGGTCACGGAACACCCGCGGCCGCGGGGCACGGCCGGCGGCGGCCGGCCGCGGCCCCGGGTCGGTGCCGCGCTGGGCCGCGAGGGCCAGCGTCCCGACCGTCAGCAGGACGCCGGCGGCGACCAGTCCGGCGGCCGGCGCGACGGCGGTCGCGAGCACGGTCGCCAGCACCGGCCCGGTGATGAAGATGACCTCGTCGACGGCGGCCTCCAACGAGAACGCCGCCCCAAGCAGGTCACCGTCCGTCAGGCAGGCGCTCCACCGGGCCCGGCTGCAGCTACCGGTCGGCGGGAACACCCCGCCCATGACCGCCGCGAAGACGTACCAGAGCGGCCGTGGCGCACCGGTACCGACGGTCACCAGCAGACCGACCAGACCGACGAGATGGCCGACCAGGCACAGCACGAGCACCCTGGCCTGGCCGAAGCGGTCCAGTGCCCGGCCGATCCGGGCCGCGCTGAGCGCCTCGCCGAGTGTCGCCGCCGCGACGACGGTGCCGCCGACGCCGTAGGAGCCGGTCACGTGCTGGATGTAGAGGATGGTCCCGATGCCGAGCATCGAGATCGGGATCCGGCCGACGAACGCGGCGAGGACGAAGCGCGTGGCACCCTCGGTCGTGAGCGCCCGCCGGTATACGGAGGCCATGGCCGGTCCCACCCTGCCTGACCTGCTGTCCGGGATCCACCGTATTACCGGCGACCCCCCTCACAGCACCACGCCCGAGAACCGGCGCCGCCGACCCAGCCAAGATCCAGACCTCCCGTCCAGACCGGCGACCGACCTCCAGGGCTGCCATCAGCAGACGCGGGAGGGCGCTCAGCGCCCGACAGCGCGGGGGCCGTCCAGGCCCCCGCGCACTTACCAACGGGTGCCGCGGACCCAGCGGGTTCGTGGGGCGTGGCGGCGTGGGTCCGGGCCGGCGGCGCGCAGCCTCCGGACGAACGGCAGCGCCACCAGTGCGCCGAAGACGAACCCGACCACGTGCGCCCCGTAGGCGACCGCGCCGCCGGAGGACACGCCGATGCCGGCGAAGTACAGGTACTGCAGCACGAACCAGAACCCGAGCACCAGCCAGGCCGGCAGCCAGAACGGGATGAAGAAAAGGATCGGCACGACGCCGATCACCCGGGCGCGCGGGAAAACCACCAGGTAGGCGCCGAGAACGCCGGCGATTGCGCCCGAGGCGCCGATCAGGGTGCTCCGCGAGTCCGGTTGGGCGAACGAGAAGCCATAGGCGGCGACGAACCCACAGGCCACATAGAAGAACAGAAACCGCAGCCGGCCCATCCGGTCCTCGACGTTGTTCCCGAAGACGCCGAGAAACAGCATGTTGCCGAGCAGGTGCACCCAGCTGCCGTGCAGGAACATCGAGGTCAGCACCGACAGGATCGGGTTCTTCTCGAACGCCGGCGGCGAGCTCACCTCGCAGCCGGTGGTGCCGTCCGGGTTGAGCCCGATCTTCCCGGTGTCGGCGACCGGCAGCTGCTTGTCGCTCATCAGCTCCTTCGGGATCGCCCCCCACTCCTCGAAGAAGCGCCGCTGCTCGCAGACGTTCGGGCTGGTGCCCCGGTGCAGGCCCATCACCGCGGTCGACACCGGGGTGAACAGCACGAACACGAGGACGTTCACCGCGATGAGCAGCCAGGTCATGACCGGCCGACGTCTCAGCGGGTTGATGTCGTGGATGGGGATGACCACGTCCGCCATCCTGCCGAACCCGGCTTACCCGGGCGCCCGCGGGTCCGTCGCCCCAACGGTCCCCGCCGTCGGGAACTACGATCGCCGGCTCGCGGCCCTCCGGTTCGCGCGGGTCGCCGGACGAAACCCCCGGTGGTCTCCGTCACGTGCCCGGCGGGAAGCCGTGACGCCGACGGGGGCATTGTCACTCCCGTGCGCTCTGTGAACCCGCCGTCGACGGCCGGCCCATCCGTGACCTCGGCGCCCGGCGGGGTGCCCGCCTCCGCGGGCCGGGGTGTGCTGCGCGGCGGGGCCGCGCTGGCGGCGGCCGCGTACGCGTTCGTCGTCACCATGGCCGGCACGACGTTGCCTACGCCGCTGTACCCCCACTACCGGGCCGAGTTCGGCTTCTCCCAGCTGGTGGTCACGGTGATCTTCGCGACGTACGCGGTCGGGGTGATCGCGGCGCTGCTGCTGTTCGGCCGGCTGTCGGACCGGATCGGCCGGCGAGCCACCCTGCTGCCGGGACTGGCCGTGTCCGCGGCGAGCGCCGTGGTGTTCCTGCTCGCGGGCGGCCTGCCGGCGCTGCTCGTCGGGCGGCTGCTGTCCGGCCTGTCCGCCGGCATGTTCACCGGCACCGCGACGGCCGCGATCGTCGACCTCGCGCGGCCGGGCCGGGCCGGGCGCGCCGCGTTGCTGGCTACGGTGGCGAACATGGGCGGCCTGGGCTGCGGCCCGGTGATCGCGGGCCTGGTCGCCCAGTTCGGACCGGACCCGCTGCGGTGGACGTTCGTCGTCGACCTGGCGCTGCTGGTTCCCGCCGCGCTGGCCGTGCTGCTGCTGCCGGAGACGGTGTCGCCGGCGGCTCGGGCCGCGAACCGGGCCGGCGGCGGTCGGCTGGTCTCCCGGCCGCGGGTGCCCGACGCGGCGCGGGTGGTCTTCGTCCGGGCGGCGCTCGCGGGTTTCGCCGGTTTCGCGGTGCTCGGCATGTTCACCGCGGTGTCCCCGGCGTTTCTCGGCCAGGTGCTCCACCAGCATGACCCGCTGGTCACCGGGCTGGTGGTGGCCGCCGTGTTCGCCGCGTCGGCGGCCGGCCAGGCGCTGGCCCGCCGGACCGGGCCGGCGGCCGGGCTGTGGCTCGGCTGCGGGACGCTGCTCGCCGGCCTCGTCGCCGTCGCTCTGGCGCTGGTGTTCGCCTCGCTGCCGCTGCTGGTAGTCGCTGGGGTGGTCACCGGGGCCGGCCAGGGGCTCAGCTTCGCCGCGGGGCTCGGCGCGCTGCTCGCCGCCGCGCCGCCGGCGGCCCGCGGCGAGACGTCGTCGGCGTTCTTCGTGGTGGCCTACGTCGCCATCTCGGTGCCCGTGGTCGGTATCGGCGTGCTGGCCGAGCTGACCGCGCTGCGGACCGCCGGACTGGTGTTCATCGTGGTCGTCGCGGCCCTGGTGGTGACGGTTCTTGCGCTGCTGCGCCGCAGCGGGACCCGTGGCGGCGCGGCGGCCGGTTAGGCCCCCGGCGCCCAGACGACGACGGCGGCGGCCCGGCCGAGGCCGCCTGGCTCGCTGGTCGCGCGCGGCGATCCGACAGAGTGGGGTGAGTGGAAGAGTGGGGTGAGTGGAAGAGTGGGGTGAGTGGAAGAGTGGGGTGAGTGGAAGAGTGGGGCGGGTGGAGCTGCTGAACACCCCGACGGTGAGCGACCCGGACCGCGGTGGTCCTGACCCGCGCGGCAGCGCCGCGGCGCGGCTGGTGGCACGGGACCGGGCGGTCGTCTGGCACCCGTACGCGGCCGCCGGAGCCGCCGCGGGCGGCCCGCTGTTCGCGGTCGCGTCGGCGTCCGGGGTGCGTCTCCAGCTGACCGACGGGCGCGAGCTGATCGACGGGATGTCGTCGTGGTGGGCCGCGATCCACGGCTACCGCCACCCGGTGCTCGACGCCGCGGCGCACGCGCAGCTCGACGCGATGGCGCACGTCATGTTCGGCGGACTCACCCACGAGCCGGCGGTCCGGCTGGCCGAGACGCTGGTCGCGATCACCCCGCCGGGGCTGGCGAAGGTGTTCCTGTGCGACTCGGGGTCGGTCTCCGTCGAGGTCGCGATCAAGATGGCGCTGCAGTACTGGCTCGGCCGGGGCCGGCCCCGGCGCACCCGCCTGCTGACCGTGCGGCGCGGCTACCACGGCGACACCTCCGGCGCGATGGCCGTCTGCGACCCGGACGGCGGGATGCACCACCTGTTCACCGGGCTGCTCTCGCGCCACCTGTTCGCGCCGGCGCCGCCGTGCGGTTTCGACGAGCCGTGCACCGACGCGCACGTGGCGCCGTTCGCCGCGCTGCTGGCCGCCCACGCCGACGAGGTGGCCGCCGTCATCCTCGAGCCGGTGCTGCAGGGCACCGGCGCGATGCGCGGCTACCACCCGGGCTTCCTGACCCGGGTCCGCGAGCTGTGCGACGAGCACGGCGTCCTCCTGATCGCCGACGAGATCGCCACCGGGTTCGGCCGGACCGGCGAGCTGTTCGGCTGCGACCACGCGGGTATCAGCCCGGACATCATGTGCGTCGGCAAGGCCCTGACCGGCGGCTACCTGACCATGGCGGCGACGCTGTGCACCGACGAGGTCGCCGACGGGGTCTGCGCCTCGGAGGCGGGGGCGTTCATGCACGGTCCGACGTTCATGGCCAACCCGCTGGCGGCCGCGGTCGCCACCGCGAACCTCGACCTGCTGCTCGGCTCGCCGTGGCGCGAGAACGTCCGGCGGATCGAGGCCGAGCTCGCCGCCGGTCTCGCCCCGGCCGCCGAGCTGCCCGGCGTCGCCGAGGTGCGCACGCTGGGCGCCGTCGGTGTCATCGAGACCCGCGAACCGGTCGACATGACCGTCATCCAGCCCCGGCTCGTCGAGCTGGGCGTCTGGGTCCGCCCGTTCGGCCGGCTCGTCTACACGATGCCGCCCTACATCACCGACACCGCGGACATCGCCACGCTCACCGCCGCGATGGTCGAGGCCGTCGCGACGGCCTCGCGCTGAGCACCCGGCCCGGCGCCGCTCGCCCGGCAGCCCACAAGATAGTCAACGCTGTTGACGGCGGCCCCCGCGGCGCGCCGTAATCTTGGTGCGGTGGTTGGGTGCCGGGCGGGCGCCGTGGATGGGCTGTGATCTGCTGGTGAAGACCACTGTGTTCCTAGGGTCACCGCGGCGCGGGGTGGGGCGCCGTTGGAGGCTGGTAGGGGAGCGACTTGTTCGCGCAGGTCAGCGCTCAAATTTGGTGTTCAGATGGTCGCTGTGCGTAAACCGATTCCAGTCGGTCGCTACCTAAGGCAACAGATTCCAGGCGTCCGCGAAGTGGTTGCCGATACCGGCCCGGACTTCGTACTCTTTGTTCTCAGCAGAGCACAGGGAGTAGCACTACCCCCAGGGGGGCGATGAACCGGCGATATCCCGCCCTGGACCTGGACGAGGAAGGCCGATGCCCCGTGGCCACAGCGACCGACGGTCCCACCTCCTGCGACGGCAGTGAGGCTCTCGGCCCGGCCCGCCCCGGCGCACCGCGCGGACCCGGCGCGAACGGTGACGCGCGCGACGGCGGCGGCGAGTGCGTCGGCCCGCGTCCTTCCAGCGGGCCTGGCGACAGCCCCGAGGCGGCTCCGCCGACTGGACCCGGCCGTGGACCCGCGACGGCGTCCAACGCGGCCGCGCGGTCCTGGTGGCGACCGGCCCAGCTCCGCCTCCCGGATCCCAGGGCGATGGCCAGACGGCGGGTCTTACCCTCGCGGCCCGCCGCGGCCAGCGGGGGCGTCGTGCCCCTCGCGACGGACGTCGGCTGGGTCGTCGACACACCGGCCGTCGGGCTGCCGGCGATCCCGGCCGGCCCCGAGGCCACCAGATCCGATCCCGCCCGGCCCGAGTCCTCCCGGCCCGGGGCTGCCTGGCAGCACCCGCGAACGGACCGCCCGCCGGCCAGCGCCATCGTCGGCGCGTCGGCCCGACGCCTGCCCGCCCGGCCAGCGCCCGCGCCGGCCGTCCTGCCCGCCGAGCCCGGGATCGCCCGCCCCGCGACAGCGTTCGGCATCGGCCCGCAAGTGCCGTCCTCGCGGGCCGGGCGGCCCGCTTGGCGCCTGGCCGGCCTGGGCATTCTGTGGCTCGCCCTGGCGGTGCGCGGGTTCGCCGGCCTGACGGTCCGGCCCACCGACGCGGCGACCTTCGCGACGCTGCTCGCCTTCGCGGCCCTCGCGTTGCTGACCGCTCGCCCGGCCGGCGCGGCAGGTGGCCGCGACCGCGGCCTGGTCGTCGTCTGGACGCTGCCGGTCGCGTTGCTGCTGCCCCCGTCCTACGCACTGGTCGCTCATCTGCCGCTGTGCCTGCTGCGGACGGGCGGATGGGCCCGCTGGGGCCAGCCCCCGGCGGCGCCCGGGGCGAACGTGACCGGCGGCCCGGGGGAGCCGCGCCCGAGCCTGGGCAGCCGCCCGGCGCGCCTGCCGTCGAGACCGCGGGTCCAGGACGCGCTCGCTCTCGGCGTGGCCGGCGCGGCGGCGAGCTGGCTGCACGGCCTTGTCGTCCCGGCACACGGCTCGTACACGGCGCACGACCTGACCGGCTCGCCGGTGCGGCTGGCCGGGCTCGCGGCCGCCGCCGGCGGGTTCGCGCTGGTCCGCGGGCTGCTGCTGCCCGGCGCGACCCACCGGTTCTGGTCGCGCGGTGAGCGCCCGCGGGCCGCGCCGCCTGTGGCCGTCCCGGTGGCTGGCGTGGTGCTGCTGAGCCTGACCGAGCTGTGCGCCGCGGTCGCGGTGGCGGCGCTGTGGGTGGCGAACCCGCTGCTCATGCTCGCCGCCGCGCCGCCGGCGCTGCTGCTGGCGCGCAGCCTGCCACCCGACGAGCTGCTCGCCGCCGCCCGCACCGACCCGAAGACCGGCCTCGCGAACGTCACCTGGTGGCGGGAGGTCGCCGACGCCGAGCTCATCCGCGCGCGCCGCGCCGGCCGCCCGCTTTCGGTGCTGCTCGTCGACATCGACCACTTCAAGCAGGTCAACGACCGGCATGGCCACCTGTTCGGCGACACCGTCCTGGTGGCGGTCGCCGAGGCGCTGCGGGCGGCGACGCGGCCGTGGGACCTGGTCGGCCGGTTCGGCGGCGAGGAGTTCGTCGTCCTGCTCGCCGAGGTCGACCTGGTGACGGCCGCGGAGATCGCCGAGCGGATTCGCCGGCAGGTGGCGGCGACCCGTTGCCCGCTGGATCCCACCGCGCTCGACGGCGACGCGGTCAGCGTCACGGTCTCGGTCGGCGCGGCGGTCTGCGAGCACTCCGCCGGCCTCGCCGGGGCGCTCGAGGCCGCCGACGCGGCCCTCTACCGAGCGAAGGCCGCCGGCCGCAACCGGATCCGCCTCGCGGACCCGGTCGTGCCGGTCGTGCGGGCAGAGCCCGACGGCTCCGCGGGCGAGTCCGGCCCCGCGCCGCTTCCCATCCAGGCGGCCCAGCCCGACTGACCGGCTCCTACCCGCCACCGCCCGCCGTCGGGCTCTCACGTGACGTCCGGGACCTCCTCAGCGGGCGCGGTGGGCGGCCTGGACGGTGTTGCGCAGCAGCAGCATGGTCGTGACCGGCCCGACGCCACCGGGCACCGGGGTGAGGGCGCCGGCGACGGCGGCGATCGCGTCCGCGTCGACGTCACCGACCAGGCCCTCGTCGGTGACGTTCGTGCCGACGTCGATGACGGTCGCCCCGGGCCGCACGAACCCGGCGCCGACCAGCCTCGGGCGGCCGACGGCCGCGATGACGATGTCGGCCTCGTGCGCCACCGTCGCGAGGTCCCTGGTGCGCGAGTGGCAGACCGTCACGGTGGCGTCCTCGGCCAGCAGCAGCAGTGCCGCCGGCTTCCCGACCACCGGGCTGCGGCCGATCACGCAGGCCCGCGCCCCGGCCATCGGGACGTCGCCACGGCGCAGGATCTCGACCACGGCGGCGGCGGTCGCCGGGGCGAACGCCGGCAGGCCCAGGGCCAGCCGGCCGAGGCTGATCGGGTTCATCCCGTCGACGTCCTTCCTCGGCGGAATGCGGGCGCCGACCTCGTCGGCGGTCATCCCGGCGGGAAGGGGCGTCTGGGCCAGAATCCCGTGGACGGCGGGGTCGGCGGCCAGCCGGCCGAGGGTCTCCGTCAGCTCGTCGGGCTTGCCGGAGAGCTGGTGGCGCAGGCAGGCCACCCCGACGCGCCCGGCGGTCTGCTCGATGACCCGCGCGAAGGACAGCGCCGCCCGGTCGTCGCCCGGCAGCACCACGGCCAGCGTCGGCGTGACACCCGCGTCGACGAGCAACGCCACCTCGTCGACGACATGCCGGCCGATCTCGGCGGCCATCGCTCGTCCGTCCAGAAGCCTCATGGTTGCATCCGTTCCCTGGTTGTCCGCGCGTCCTCGCCGCCTGAGAACCCTCCCGGGCAGAATCCGTTCGCCGGCACGGTAACAATCAGGCCGCTGAACTTCCGGGACAAAGGCCGGATGCCACGGCTTCCCTGTCAGCCGACCTGGTCCGGCCGTGCCACCTGCTCGGCGAGCCGGGGCGGGGCCTGCAGGCAGAAGGAATCGGTCAGCAGCTCCGCGAGCTCGTCCCAGTCGGTGTCGTCGGCCAGTACCAGGCCGACGACGTTCTCCCCCCACGACGCCCTGAAGTACGGCGCGCCCAGCCGCTCGAACGCCATCAGCTCGGACGGCTCGGCGCGGAACGTGATCCTGAACAGCTGGTCCTCACCGCCGAACACGTGCGCGACCGTCGCCCCGCCGACCCGCCAGCGCACCCCCGCCCAGGCCTCCTCCTCCTGGCAGTCGGGAAAGCTGCCCAGCAGCGAGCCAAGTCGCCTGATGATCTCGGCCGGCACGGGCGGACGCTCTGGCATGGCCCGAAATCTGCCACACGGCACCGACATTCCGCGACGTCTCAGCGTCTTGCGGCCGATTAGGTGTCCTGGGGTCGATTGACCGAAGCGAACACGGCGTCCGATAGCGCAGCATCATGGACATCTCGTCGGATGGAGCTGCGATGGACACCGGTAGCGAAGGTCACCAGTTCGTCGGCCGCGCGGCCGCGGCGCGGACGGTCATCGCCCGTGGTCGGCCACCGGCCCGACGCCGGGCGGACGGCGGCGCTGCCAGCCGAAGGGCCGTGGCCGGACCGGTGCTGGGCGTACTGATCGCCGTGACGATCGCCGCCTGCTCCGGGTCGGGCGGCGCCTCGGGCTCGACCGGCGCCTCGACGGCGCCGCCGGCCACGACGGCGAGCGCCGGGTCCGGCACCGGCGCGCCGACGGGCGGCTCCGGCGCCACGAGCCCGGTCACGGCGCCCGCCACGCCCGCCGTCCCGACCTGCCCGTCGTCCTCGCTGGCGGCGAAGTTCCAGAACTCCGACGGCGCGGCCGGAACGGTGTACGAGGAGATGGCGCTGACGAACACCGGCAAGAAGCGCTGCGCCGTCGAGGGCTATCCCGGCGTCTCGCTGCTGGACGCCGCGGGCCACCAGCTCGGCGCTCCCGCCGACCGGGTGCCGCCCGGCCAGTCGACCGGCCTCGCCGGCCAGAGCGGCGGACGGATCGCGCTCGCGCCGGGTGGCCTGCTCGTCTTCACCGTGCTGATGACCCAGCCGGGGGTGCTGCCGGGCTGCCTGACCCCCGACAGCATGGCGAAGGCGTTCACGATGCGGATCTACCCGCCGGACAACACCGTCGCCCTGCTGGTGGCCATCAACGGCGCCGAGGGCACGCTGGCCTGCGCGGACCCGGCCGTCCACGAGCTCAGGGTCACCACCGTCGGCGCGGTCTGAGCCGTCGTGCCGGCGCGAAGGTGACCCGTTCGGTCGGGCGGCGCGCCACGGCCGGTAGGTTGATCTCTCGTGTCAGGACAACCGTTGCGGGAGCTGGTCGAGCCGGGCTGGGCCGACGCGCTGGAGCCGGTCGCCGAGCGGGTCGCGGCCATGGGTGACTTCCTGCGCGCCGAGATCGCGGCCGGGCGTACCTACCTGCCGGCCGGGCCGAACGTGCTGCGGGCCTTCCAGCAGCCGTTCGACGAGGTGCGCGTGCTGATCGTCGGGCAGGACCCGTACCCGACGCCGGGCATGGCCATCGGCTTCAGCTTCGCGGTCGCCCCCGACGTCCGGCGCCTCCCGGGCAGCCTCGTCAACATCTTCCAGGAGCTGCGCGCCGACGTCGGGGTGCCGGAGCCGTCGAACGGTGACCTGTCGGCGTGGACCGGCCAGGGCGTGCTCCTGCTGAACAGGGCGCTGACGACGGCACCCCGCCAGCCCGGCTCGCACCGGGGCAAGGGCTGGGAGGAGATCACCGAGCAGGCGATCCGGGCGCTGGCCGGGCGCGGCAAGCCGCTGGTGGCGATCCTGTGGGGCGCGGACGCGCGCGGCCTGCGCCCGTTCCTGGCGGACATCCCGGCGATCGAGTCGGCCCACCCGTCGCCCCGCTCGGCGGACCGTGGCTTCTTCGGCTCCCGACCGTTCAGCCGGGCGAACGACCTGCTGCTGAGCCAGGGCGCCCAGCCCGTCGACTGGCGCCTGCCCTAGCGGCCGGAGCTGCCGGGCCAGGCCGGGCCAGGTCGGACGTCGGGCTCAGCCGGCGGCGAGCAGGGCGAGAGCGTCGGCGCTCGGGGTGCCGGGCTCGGCGTGGTAGAGCACCATCCGGTGGCTGGTGTCGGGCAGCGTCATGCCCTCGTACGCGAGGTCGAGCCGGCCGACGAGCGGGTGCTGGAACTTCTTCACGCCGTAGCCGCAGTCCATGACCGGATGCTTGGCCCACAGCGCGGCGAAGATGTCGCTGCGCTGGACGAGCTCGCCGACCAGGCAGCTGAGCTGATGGTCGTCCGGGTGCAGCCCGGAGGACAGACGCAGAAAGCCGACCAGGCTGCGGGCGACCTGGTCCGGCTCGGCGTACAGGTCACGCCCGCCCGGCTCCAGGAAGAACATCCGGGCGAAGTTCGGCCGGTTGCGCACGTCGTCGGGCTGCTCGAACGGCTGGCCGGCGCCGACCCGCCGGTGGCCCAGCTCGTTCCAGGCCAGGACGTCGTTGCGGTGGCACACGATCAGCGCCGGCCCCGGCGCCGAACGGATCAGCCCGACGGCTGACGGCCGGGGCCGCTCGACGCGTGCCCGGCGCGGCGGCCGGGGAGTGGGGTGGGCCAGCCGCCGCAGGTGCGCGTGCTCCGCGTCCGTCAGCGCGAGGGCCCTGGCCAGCGCGTCGATGACGCCGTCGGAGGCGTTGTGCTGGTCGGACTGCTCGAGGCGGGTGTAGTACGTCGGGCTGACCCCGGCGAGGTGGGCGAGCTCCTCGCGGCGCAGCCCGGGGACCCGGCGGGCGCCGTAGGACACCAGGCCCACGTCCTCGGGGCTGACCGCCGCCCTGCGGGTGCGCAGAAACTCGCCGAGTTCGGTCGCCATGCCCTTCATCGTGCCTCCCGCGTGGCCCCGCTGGGTATCCCTGCCAGTGGTAGGCACGCCGAGGGGTGGCGGCGCAGGGGTGTCGCTGGCGATCGGGAACCGGCGCAGCCTCGACACCGTGACCACTTTGACGACCACCGAGGCCGCCGGCTCGCCGGCCGCCTCGACGCGCATGACCCGCGGCCAGGTCCTGGTCCTGGTGCTGCTGCTGGCCTCGCAGTTCACCCTCTGCGTCGACTTCTCCGTGCTGAACGTCGCGCTGCCCACGGTCGGCGCGAAGCTGGGGTTCTCCGACGCGAACGTGCAGTGGATCGCGACGGCGTTCGCCCTGTGCGCCGCGGGATTCACCCTCCTGTTCGGCCGGATCGGCGACTACCTGGGCAAGCTGCGGGTCTTCGGGGTCGGCATGACGGCACTCGGCCTGGCCTCGCTGCTCGGCGGCCTGGCCACGAGCCCCGCGCTCCTGCTGACGGCCCGGGTCGCGCAGGGGCTCGCGACGGCGGCGGTGACGCCGGCGGCACTGTCGCTGCTGACCACGACCTTCCCGGACGGCCCGCTGCGCCAGCGCGCGCTCGGGCTCAACAGCGTGATGATGTCGACCGGGTTCACCAGCGGCGCGGTGCTCGGCGGGGTCCTCACCGACCTGATGAGCTGGCGCTGGGCGTTCCTGGTCAACGTGCCGATCGCCGCGGCCGTCGTCGCGGTCGCGCCGTTCGTCCTGACCGACCCGTCGACCCGCGACCGGACCAGGCTCGACCTGCCCGGCGCCGCGCTCGTCACGTCCGGCCTGCTCGCGCTCGTCTACGGCGCGACCCGGCTGGGCGCGCAGGGCGTCCGGGACCGGTGGGCGATCGGGTGCCTCGTCGCGGCGGCCGCGCTGCTCGTCGGGTTCTGGCGGGCCGAGCGACGCCACCCCCGCCCGCTCGTGCCGGTCACGATCCTGACCCGCCGCACCGTCGGCTGGGGCAACGCCGCCGGGCTCGTCACCTTCTCGATGGAACCCGCGCTGGTGTTCCTGCTGACCATGTACCTGCAGCACGTCCTGCACCTGAACCCGCTGCGGACCGGGCTGATGCTGGCGACGATGGGGGCAGGCGCGATCATCGGCGGCTGGGCCGGGCCCCGGGTGATCGCGGCGGTCGGGGTCCGGTGGGCGACCGCCGGCGGTCTGACCGTGCAGGCCGTACTGACCGCCCTGCTGGTCTTCGTCGGGCCGACGCTCGGCTCGCTGTGGCTGGTCGGCGCCACCACCTTCGTCGGCGCGGTCGGGCACGTGTGCGCGATCGTCGGCTTCATGGTCTCGGCGACGACCGGGCTGCCCGACCGGGAGCAGGGGCTCGCCACCGGCCTCGCGACGATGACCCAGCAGGTCGCCATCGCCGTCGGGGTTCCGGTGATGAGCGCCGTGGCCATCGGGCTGGGTGGGCTGGACTCGTTGCCCGCACTGCGGTGGGCCATGGTTGTCGACGCCGGCGTCGTCCTGGTCGGAGCGGTGCTGGTCGGGCAGGGGCTGCGGGTCGCGGCCCGTCCGGGTTCCGACGCGAACGCCGTCGTGCCCGAGCCGCGGTCGGCCCGAGGTCTCGAGCCGCTGTCCGCCGGCGGCTCCGAGGCGCTGGCCGCCGGAATCCCCGGGCCGCTGTCCGCCGGAGGTTCCGAGCCGCTGGCCGCCGGAGATCCGGAGTGGACGGCCGTGTCTCGCTGAGAAGAGCGGATGGCGGTCGTCCTGCCGCTCGTCCCCACTGCTCGTCGCCTCGGGTCATCGCCACTGCTCGTCGCCACTTGCCGTCGCTTCTCTTCGTCGCCGCTGGTCGGGGCCACTGTCGGGCCTCGGCCGGCGGCGACCGGTGGTGGCCGGCGGTGGATCGGCGGGGCGCCCGCGTGGTGTCGGCCTCTGTCCGTCAGGATCGGTCCTGAAAGGATCGGTGCTGACGGGGTAGCGGGGCGTTGGCGCACGAAGGGCGGGTTGTGCGGCACGAAGGCAAGACGGAAGCGCGGTTGGAGCGGATCCGAGGCGCGGTGATCCCGCGGCGGCACAACGCCCGGACGATCGCCGCGCTGACCAGCAATCCCGGGTGCGGCCGGCGGGCGGTGCTGGACGCCGCGGGGGTCGACAAGGACGGGCTCGCGGGGCGCGTCGGCTACCCGGCCGGGTTCGGGCAGTCCCCGTTCGCGATCGTGCGCGGCAACGTCTTCGAGAAGCAGGTCAAGGCCGACGGCTGCACCGAGCTTCTCCGGCTGCTGCGTGACCAGCTTGGCCTTGACCTCGGCCCGGCCTCCTACCGGGATCTCGGTGCGTCGGGCGAGCTCGCGGCCGGCGCTCCGGGGGAAGCAGGTCTGGACGCGCGGCACGCCGCCTCGGTCGAGGCCCTGACCGAGGCCGCCAGGGACGCCGCGGCTGATCCCTCCGCCGGCGGTGCCGTGTTCGACCATCCGCTGCTGCGGCTCGACGTCGCCGGGCAGGAGGTGTCGCTGGAGCCGGATCTGGTCGCGGTCCAGCCCGGCGGGGTCTGTCACATCGTCGAGATCAAGTCCTTTCCGGTTATCGACGGGCAGGCGGACGGGGAGAAGGTCGCCGCGGCGGCGATCCAGGCCGCGGTCTATGTGCTCGCGCTGCGCCGGCTGCTCGGCCGGGCCGAGGCGGTCGCCCACGAGGTGGTGCTCGTCTGTCCGAAGGACTTCTCCAACACGCCGGTCGCGACGAAGGTCGACGTCCGTAGGCAGCTGCTGATCCTGGAGCATCAGCTGGCGCGGCTGACCCGGATCGACTCGCTGCTGGACGCGCTCCCCGACGACCTGCGCCTCGATCTCGCCGTCGACGGCGCCGGGGCGCCGGTGCTCGACGCCGCTGCACTGACCACCGCGCTGGGGCAGCTCGCGGCCCGTTACGCGCCGGGCTGTCTTTCGACCTGTGAGCTGGCCTTCTTCTGCCGGCACGAGGCGACGGGGCGTACGGCCACCCTCGGGATCGGCGTCCGCGAGGAGCTGGGCGGGGTCGAGACTGTCGCCGACGCGCTCGGCCTCGCGCACGGCACCCGCGCGCCGGACGACGACCAGGCCGAGGCCGCGGCGATGCTGCGCACCACGGCCCGGGTCTACGCCGAGGTGCTCGCCAGCCTGCCGGCGCCGTCGCGGCCCGGCCCGGCGCCGTTGGAGGGCGGGCCGTGAGCGCCATCGGCGCGTACGCGCGGGCGCGGGCCGCGGCGGTCGGCGTCGCGCAGCCCGTCGCCTCGGTGCGCCATCTGCACCTGTCCGAGTCGCCGCTGGTCCTGGTGCCGTTGACGATGGCCGGCGAGGCGAACGCGCCGTTGGCCGCGATGGTCGGCACGGCCGTGGACCGGCCGGTGCTGCTGGTCGTTCCGCAGCCACGGGACCGGTCCCGTCGGTTCCGTTTCGCCGACGAGCTCGCTGCCGTGCTGCTGGCCGAGGTGACACGGTGCGCGGGCGCCGGCTCCGAGCCGGTCAAACCGCCGAAGGCCACGCGGACGCCACCGGCCGCGGTGACCGAACAGGGTGCCGCGGCCACCGGCGCCCCGGACGACGGTGGCCAGGCCGCTGCCGCTGCCGCGGCCGGCGAGCTCGCCGAGGCGACGAGGTTCCTGGACGCGCCCCAGCTGCTCGTCCCGAACCGGGCCGGGGCCGACTTCGTCCGGCTGTTCGGCCGCTCGACACGGTTCCGCTCGACGGTGGGGGAGTACGCCGTCCCGGCCGGCGTGCCGCTGCTGGGCCGCTGGCTGACGTTCCTCGCCCAGCGCGCCGAGCATCCCGGGTCGTCCGCGCTGGTGGCGATGACCGAGGCGCTGGGCAAGCACTGGGCCACCGGGCAGAGCGCGCTGGAGGACGCCAACCTGGCAGCGCTGATGGCCTGGATCGACCCGCCGCCCGGACGCTCGGGTGCCGAGGCGGCCCGGCTGGCGGAGGACCCGGCCCGCTG
The DNA here is from genome assembly GCF_016786355.1 of Frankia sp. AgB1.9. GTDB lineage: Bacteria > Actinomycetota > Actinomycetes > Frankiales > Frankiaceae > Pseudofrankia. The sequence continues at coordinate 10,369 of NZ_JADWYX010000101.1, read as the reverse complement.
GCCGCCGGCCGGGCCGACGACGGACCCGGGCTTCGACACCCGGGTGCTCGCGCCCGCGATCCGCGCCTACGACGAGGCCGTCGCCCAGTCCGCCGCGACGACCGGCGGCGGAATTGAGGACCCCCAGGTCGTCGTGGCCGAGAACGCGGTCGCCGAGGTACTGCGCGGTCAGCTCGAACCGACCTGGCGCCTGATGTGGCGGGCGGTCGACCTGCTGCGCGCACTGCCGCCCGGCGCATCCGTGGCACGCCGCTGGGAGCAGGACCGGGCCAGGTTCAGCTCCTACTTCGCCTACCTGGCCGCCGAGGACGGCGGGCTGCCGCAGGCACGGCGCGACGGAGCCGTCACCGCCGCCCGGCGCCTCGCCGTGCTGGAGCGTGAGCTCGCCGGCTACGAGGCCGACCAGGCCTTCGACGACCCGCTGGTGCTGGCGAACCAGCGGGTGAGCGGCGAGGCGTTCGTCGGCCAGGTCGTCGGCGTCGAACGCGACCGCCGGGTCGCGAACAGCCGCGGCACCCTCGTCACCCGGCCGCTGGTCGAGGTACTGACCGTCGACCCGGTCCGCCTCGCGCCGCACGCGAAGGTCGAGTCGCCGGCGCGGCGTGGTCAGCTCGGTGAGATCGTCGGTGTTCGCCCGGCCGCGGACGGGCTGCTGGTGACGCTGGAGCTCAGTGGCGGGATGGGGCGGTCCAAGGTTCCGCCGCCAGGCTCGGTCCCGGTCGAGGGCGAGGCCCTCAGCTACACCAGCCTCCTGTCGGACGGCATGTTCTCCGCCGGGCTGCCGGCGCCGGAGGACACCCCGTGGACCCACGGTGGTCCGCCGAGCCCCTATGAGCCCACCGAGGACGACGTCCGGGAACGCTGGGAGTGATCCGGGTGCCGGACCCGGGATCCGCTCCGTCGGCGCTCTGTCCCGGCCAGGCGCGGGCGGGGGCCCGGCCGGCCCGGGAGCGGGCGGGGTGGCGGGCGATGGCACGGTCCTGGCTAGGAAGGAGCTGCGGCGCAGGTGGTTCATGGTGAGCGGGTGACGGCGCCGAAGGCCGGCGGGGACGACGACCCGAAGGCGGCGGCCGACCGCGTGACCGAGGAGATCCTGGCCGACTTCCGGTCGGGCCGGCACCGCGGCGTCGTGGTCGACTCCCCGCCAGGGGCGGGGAAGTCGACGCTGGTCGTGCGAGCGGCGACCGAGTTCGCCCTGGCCGACGAGCCACTGATGATCGTCGCGCAGACGAACGAGCAGGTCGACGACCTGGTCGAGAAGCTTGCGCGCACGCTGCTCGACCAGGCGCCGGACCTGCGGGTCGGCCGGCTCGGCCGCGCCGGCTACGTACCACCGCCCCGGATCGACGGACTGCCGAACGTCACGGTCGGCACCGACATGAAGTCGCTGGGCGAACCGCGGGTCACCGTCGCGACCGCCGCCAAATGGGCCTATGTGAAGGACGCCGCCTGGCGGTTCGCGATCGTCGACGAGGCCTACCAGATGCGTTCGGACGCCCTGCTGGCGATCGCCACCCGCTTCGAACGGGCGCTGTTCGTCGGCGACCCCGGCCAGCTCGACCCGTTCTCGACCGTCGAGAGCGATCGCTGGCGCGGGCTGACCTGGGACCCGATGCAGAGCGCCGTCGCCGTGCTGCTGCGCAGCAACCCGGACCTGCCCGTGCACCGCCTTCCGGTGTCGTGGCGGCTTCCGCGCAGCGCCGAGCGAGTGGTGGCCGACGCGTTCTACCCGTTCACCGGGTTCCGGACCGGCAACGGCCCCGGCGACCGCCGCCTCACCTTCACCGGCGCCGCCACCCAGCCGACCGGGCCGCGCCCGGCCGGCGGACCGGCGGCCGGCGTCGTCGACGACGTGCTGGACGTGGCCGCGCGGACCGGGTGGGGGCTGCTGGAACTGCCCGCCCGCGGCACCGTGCGCACCGACGCCGAGGCCGTGCGCGCGGTCGCCGAGGTCGCCCGTCGGCTGCTCGCCCGCGGCCCCGTCGCGACCTCCCGTGACGGCGCGGGCGGCGAGCATCCGGTCACGGCGGGCCGCGTCGCGATCGGCGCGGCCCACCGCGACCAGGCCGCCGCGATCCGGGCCGCGCTCGGCGCCGACCTCGCCGAGGCTGTCGTCGTCGACACCGCCAACCGGCTGCAGGGCCGCGAGTACGACGTGACCGTCGTGCTGCATCCGCTGTCCGGCCGCCGGGACGCGACCGCGTTCCACCTGGAGGCCGGCCGGCTGTGCGTGCTGGCCTCCAGGCACCGGCAGGCCTGCGTCGTCGTCGCCCGCGCGGGCATCCGTGACCTGCTCGACGCCCATCCGTCCAGCGGGTCCGTCCACCTGGACGAGCCGGTCCGCTTCCCGGACGGCTGGGCCGCCAACCAGACCGTCCTCGCCCATCTGGAACGCCACGCCGTCCAGGCGTGACGCCGCCGGCAACCAGGCTCGCCTGCGAGGCCGATCCGGCCAGGCGGGCAGGCGCGGGCGCTGACGGAGAACCTGGGGGAGCCGTGCGGGCCGTGCCCGCGCGTGGTCTCCCGTCAGCCGGCGCATGCGAGGACACCTGGCGTCCCGGCCGGCCGGGCTGGTCCCGGTGACGTCCGCGGCACCGGCCAGGCCAGCAGCACCACCGCGGTGGCGGCGACGCCGGTCCCGGGTGCCGCCGTCCTGGGCGACGTGGCCGCGGGCGCCGCGGTGCAGGTGCGGTAGGAGAGGGTGCCGGAGTCGGTACACGCGGCCCAGATCGTCGCGCCGGCGCCGACCGCGGCGACGAGCCACAGCAATCCGACGCCACGGCGGTCAGTACGGCCGTTGGACATCTCGCCTCCTTGGAGAACGTCGTCGATTTCTGATCGCGCGACAAGCAGGACCACCTGGGCACGCGATGTCGCCGGTGGCCTCGCCGTTTCCCAGGCTCTGCGCGCGGGAGCAGGCGGACACGAATGATGTGGTTCCGGCGGAGCAGTTTCAGAAACAGGAACAGGTTGATTCGGGGGTTGAACAACGCGTCCCGGAACGGAGGCGTCCGACGCGGTCAGTCGGGCCTGCGGGCGGGCGGCAGAAGTGGCTTCACCAGCTCGCCTGGGAGTGCGTCCACCGGTCGAATCTGGCGCCGCGGCGAACCATAGCCCGCGTGGCCGAACCGGACAACCGGGGGTGTAAAAGGCGGGCCACCAGGCGAGAAGTCATCGGCTGATCCGAGGCGATCGGACCGCGCCCGCGGCCATCGCCGATGGCGTGCCTGCCGGGGTGCCCGGCCGGGTGGCTGACGACGGCAGCAGCGCTTTCAGGATGGAAGTGAAGCTGAGCGTGCGGCTGCGCCGGGGACCGCAGGAGCACGACTATGCGACACCGTGTTAGCCAGGTCACACAGAGCGGACACGGCATGGATCAAGAGGCCGGTCGCGGCGTGTACGTAACCACAGGGGGACGGAGCGTGCCGACCGGACCGTTAGACCCGAGGCCAGGGGCCGTAGTGCTTGGTCCGGGACGTTAGATCCGGCACGATAGCCGCCATGAGCGCGTCGGGCGGGGGTCAGCCGAGCGCATTACGGGTCCGTAGTGCGCTCTTCGTCGACTTCGAGAACATCCACATGGGGCTGCAACGGCTCGACGCCGCCGCCGCGAACCGGTTCGCGGTCAACCCTCAATGCTGGCTCAGCTGGCTGGAGACGCTTGCCTATCCGGCGCTGGGTGCCACCGACTTCCGCCGGGACCTGCTCATCCGGTATTGCTACCTCAATCCGGTGAGCTCGGCGCGATATCGTGCCTATTTCACCCGCGCGGGCTTCCACGTGGTCGACTGCCCGCCGCTGACCGCCGCCGGCAAGAACTCGGCCGACATTCACATCGTCATTGACGTCCTCGACATCCTCGGCCACCCGACCCGGTTCGACGAGGTCATCCTCCTCTCGGCCGACGCTGACTACACGCCGGTGATGCTGCGGCTACGGGCCCACGACCGTCGAACGGTCATCATCACGAGCGGTCCATCGGCGCGGGCGTTTCGCGCGGCCTGTGACCACGTCGTCGGCGAGGACGCCTTCATCGACGACGCATTGACGCTCGAACCGCGCGTCACCCACCAGCCCGGAAACGGCGCCCACCCCGGAGTCACGCCGGCCCTCGGCCACGCCGCCGGATCCGCCACCGCGGATCTCCCCCTCGACGGGACGGATACCGTCCGCGCGTCGGCGTCGGCGTCGGCGTCGGCGTCGGCGTCGGCGGCCTACGGCGAGCTGTCCCCCGACGGCGTCGCCAGCCGGGGTCGCCTCACGGAGCTGCCGGCGCGGTCCTTATCCGACGACCCGGCCGCGAACGACGCCTTACCACCGCGACGCGCGCCCGCCGGGATCCCGACCTCACCCGAGCCCCCGGCCTCGACCACCCCTGGAACCACGGCTGCCCCTGGGAACGCCGCCCCTGGGAACTCGGTGGCCTCCGCGACCGGACCGGGCACCGCGGTCGCTCCGCCGTTCCCCGCGCCGCCGAGCACGCAGGACAGTCGTCTGCGCCAGTCCATCGCGGAGCAGGTCCGCGAGCTGATCACCATCTCGGAACGGCCGATCACCCTCGCGTCGGCGGCCCAGCTCGTCCGGGCCCACCTCGGCCCGGAGGTCACCGAGGGCTGGGCCGGCACCGGCTCGTTCAAGAAGCTGCTCGCGCTCGTAGACCTCCCCGGGATCGCGATCTCGGCCGCCCCCGAGTACCTGTACGACCCGGCCCGGCACACCCTGCCGGCCGGCAGCCAGCCCGGCGGCGCCGGCCAGGGCGATCCGGCCGCCCCGCATGCCGAGCTGATCGCGCGGATCTCCCAGGTCACCGACATTCCCCGGCTGAGCTCGCACGAGTTCGGAGCCCTGTTCGAGGAGCTCGCCGCCGAGGTCGCCGTCCACGGCTTCAACCGGACCGGCACCTCGCGCGCGGTCCGCGACCGTTGCCTCGAACGCGGCGAGCACATCGGCCGCGGCGCCGTGAACTTCGTCCTCAACGGCCTGCTCTACGCCGGCCGGCCGCCACAGCCCGGTGACGACGCCCATGCGCTGGCCAGCTCGTTCGCCGACAACGCCGTCCTGCTCTGCCAGAACGCCCGGATGGAGCTGTCGGGCGACGAGGTGAGCCACCTGCACGCCTGGATCACCGGAAGCCCGGCCCTCGTCGTCGAGGTCGCGGTAGCCGCGGCACCTGGCCTGGTCAGCCGAGCCGGCGCGTAACGGCCGCAGCAGTGTGGCCGCGGCCCGGCAGTGGTCAGTGGCCTTCCGTCAGGCCGAACGGCCTGAGGATGCCCGTGTAGGGCTTGGGTGGGGGCGGGGCGTACTCACCCCGGGCGCTGGTCGACAGCCCGAGCCTGACCAGACCCTCGACGAGCACGGTCGCGGCGGCGACGCCGTCGATGACCGGGACACCCAGCTCAGCGGTCAGCCAGGCGCAGAGCTCGGCCATGCCGGCGCAGCCGAGGACGATCACCTCCGCCTCGTCCCGCTCCACCGACGCGCCGCACTCGGCGAGGATCCTGGACCTCGCTAGCGGGTCGGTGTCCAGTTCGAGGACCGGCACCTCGCAGGCGCGAACGCTGCGGCACAGCGCCCGGACCCCGTACCGGTCGGCGAGATCCCAGGCCCGCCCGCGGGTCCGGCCCAGGGTCGTGACCACGCTGAACGACCGGCCGAGCAGGCTCGCCGTGTGCATCGCCGCCTCGGCGATCCCGACGACGGGGCCCCGGGCCAGCTCCCGCGCCGCGTCGAGCCCGGGATCCCCGAAACACGCGATGACGTAGCCGGCGCTGCCCGCCGCCTCGGCGCGGGCGATCTCGGCGAGCACGCCGGGGACGGCGAGCGCCTCGTCGTAGTGGCTCTCAATCGACGCGGGACCCATCCGCGGGTTGACGGCCTCGATCCGGGTGTCCGGCCCGGCGACCAGCCGGGCTGACGCACCGACCAGCGTGGTCATCGCGGCCGACGAGTTCGGGTTGATGAGCGTAAGGAGCGGCCCGGCCCGCCTGGGCAGGCCGGGTGCCGGCTCCGGCGTGGCCGCCGCGGCCCCCTGGGTCAGGGTGGGCCGCGGCGTGCTCGCGGTCGCGGGTGTCATCGCCGGGCTCGGCTACACCTCCGGCGAGACCGGCGCGCCCTCGGGCGCCGGCTGCGCCGGGATGGTCGCGAGCGCCGGGTCGGGGTCGCCGGTCACAGGCCGCAGCGAGGTCGCGGTGATCGCGGAACGACTGCCGAGCAGGTAGTACGTGACGAGGCCGACACCCATGCCGATGAACCAGCTGTACTGGGCCACCGTGCCCATCCAGTGCACCGCCGAGGTCGGTACCACCACTGGTATGACGGCCAGAACGGCTCCGACGGCGGTGGCGATGACCGCCGGCGGGTTCACGCCCTTGCGGTACCAGTAGGTCGCGCTCGGCTCCATGGTGAACAGGTCGTCCACGACCACGACCCGCTTGCGGATCAGGTAGAAGTCGGCGATGAGGACGCCGAACAGCGGCCCGATGAAGGCGCCCAGCGTCTCCAGCGTGTAGTGGATGACGTCGGGGTTGTTGTACAGGTTCCACGGGGTGATGAGAAAGGACCCGACGGCCGCGATCATGCCGCCGGCGCGCCAGCTGATCCGCTGTGGGCTGACGTTCGAGAAGTCGAACGCGGGTGAGATGAAGTTCGCCACGATGTTGATGCCCATGGTGGCGATCGTGAACGTCAGGGCGCCGAGGATGATGGCCGTCGTCGAGTCGATCCGGGCGACGGTCTGCACCGGGTCAGTGATCAGCTCGCCGTACACCGGAATGGTCAGCGACGCGGTGAACACCACGAGGAGCGAGAACAGCAGGAAGTTCACCGGCAGGCCGAGGAAGTTTCCGGTCCGCACCGCCCTGAAACTCTTCCCATAGCGGGCGAAGTCGCCGAAGTTGAGCATCGGACCGGAGAAGTAGGAGACCACCAGCGCTGTCGCGCCGAGCATCATCGAGATGGTCGACCCGTGGTGCTTTCCGCCGAGGTTCAGGCTGAGCGCGCCCCACCCGGCCTTGTAGAGCAGGTAGCCGGTGAGCGCGAACATGACGACGTAGACGGCCGGACCGCAGAAGTCGATGAACCGGCGGATCGTCTCCATGCCCGTCCAGAAGACGGCGGCCTGCAGCAACCACAGCACGGTGTAGGTCGCCCAGCCGAGCGTCGGCAGACCGAGGAAGCCGTGCTGGTGGACGTCGGCGTACGGCGCGAGGCCCGACCAGAGCTTGACCAGCACGACATCCAGCGCGGATGAGGCCAGGAAGGTCTGGATGCCGTACCAGGCGACCGCGATCAGGCCCCGGATGATCGCGGGAACATTCGCCCCGAGGACGCCGAAGGGCGCCCGGCAGATGACCGGGTAGGGGACCGCGGCCTGCTGGCTGGGCCGGGCCACCAGGTTGCAGAAGAAGTTGACGATCACGATCCCGACGACCAGGGTGACCAGCACCTGCCAGCCCGCGAGGCCAAGCGCGAAGAGGCTGCCCGCAGTGACGTAGCCGCCGACGCTGTGCACGTCGGACATCCAGAACGCGAAGATGTTGTAGGAGGTCCAGGACTGCCGGCGCAGCGGCGCCAGGTCCTCGTTCGCCAGCCTCGGGTCGTAGCCGGGCTTGACGAGGCCCGAGCCGATCGGCTGGCCGGCGGCCTCGACGAGGTCCTCGTTGGCTGTGGCCAGGCCCGGCGCCGTGCCGGGCATGGCGGTGAACTCTGTCATTGTCACTCCTGCGGGGTCGCGTCGACTGGCCACCCGTCTGGTGAATTCTCCCGGCCAGGGCCTGTTTCTTCGCGCGCAAAAGAAGACCCGCCGTGCGCGCGGACACCCGGAAAAGGAGAAGGACGGGGGTGGGGGCTGAATACGCGGGTGTGGACAGTAGTTCGGAAGCCGGCCGGCCCTTCCTTCAGGAGGCTAGGCGCGCGCTGTTTCGCTGGAGTGACCGGACGGATATATCTGCTCTGGACGGTTGCGGTGCCCACCCGTCCGGCGCGGGAGAAGTGTCCTCAGACGGGAAATCGGCCGGGCTCCGCCGGCAGCGCGGCGATGAACGTCTGCAGCCGGGAATGGTGCACCCGCGACGCGGCGAGGAGTTCCTCGCAGTCCCGGGCAATGAACGCGCGCAGCATCCGCTCGTGGTCGGTGACCAGTGCCTCGACGGCGTCCCGGGAGGCGTAGTCCATCGGCCGGGCGGGTTCCGTCACGTTCCAGGCCGACTCGTACATGTGCCCCAGCCTGGCCATCCCCGAGGCGTTCACCAGCGCCAGATGGAATCGCCGGCTCTCCCGGTGGTGGCCGCGCGAGTCGCCCGCCGTCACGGCGTTCGCCATCGCCTCGTGCGCGGCCAGCGCGCGGGCGTCGTCCGACACCGTCGCGCGCCGGACGGCCGCGGCCAGCGCGGCGGCCTCCAGCACCTCCCGGACCAGATAGAACTCGCGCATCTCGGCGGGGGTCAGCGTCGCGACCGTGTAGCCGCCCCGGGCCCGGTGGGTGACGAGGCCCTCCCCGACGAGGCTCATCAGCGCCTCGCGGACCGGTATCCGGCTGACCTGGTAGTGCGCGGCGATCTCGTCGACCGGAACCGCCGAGCCGGGCGCGGCCGCGCCATCGAGGATGACCCGCTTCACGTCCCGCAGAATCGCCTCGCGCAGGGAGCCGGCGTCCTGGGTGTTGGTGGTCAGCGACGCGATCCAGCTCGTGTTCGGCCGCGGGCTCCGCATCTCGTCCGCCCTTCCGCTCAGGCTTTCCCGCTCGCTTCTCGCCTGCCGGATACGCCTCGGGGGCCGGCGGGCGCCGTCGTCGCCGGGCGTCCGCCGCCGGAGATACGGCCCGGGTGGGCCGCGACGATAGTCGTCGTCTGTTTCCGACAGTCGCCACGGCGATATCGCCTGTTTGACATCACGGCCGGCGCCCGCCGCCGCGGCGGTAACGTGCCGGGGCCTACGCCGCCGCGGCTGGCTGACAGCGCTATGGGCGCCCGTTCTGGGCGGGGCGGCCGCCCTTTCCGGATGCGAGCGGGGATTCACGCTGGGCCGGCGAAGTGCTGGCCGCGCGCGGGCCAGGTGGGCGCGCCGACGGTAGTCTGGCGGCGGAACGGGGCATAGCGGGTCCGAACGCGGCGGAGCGGTGACGCGCCGGGGCGAGACGGGGACAGCGGCGGGCCTTGACAGCGGCGGGCCTAGACAGCATCGGAGAGCGGTCGCGTGCAGGACATCGCGTTGCCGGTGCGGCTCGGGCCCACGACGTTGACCGCGCGGATCGGTGCCGGCGGAATGGGCATCGTCTACTACGGGCTGCTCGGGCCCACCCCGGTCGCGGTCAAGGTGATCCGCGCCGAGCTCGCCGACTCGGCCGAGTTCCGGGCTCGGTTCCGGCGCGAGATCGAGCTGATGCGCCGGGTCCGCGGGGTGTGCACCGCCCGCGTCTACGCCGCCGACCCCGACTGGTACCCGCCCTACCTGGCGACCGAGTTCCTGGCCGGCCCGACCCTGGCCGACTGGACCCTGCGCAACGGACCGATCGTCGGCCCGTCCCTGCGCACCCTGGCCCTCGGCCTGGCGGAGGCGCTGCTGGCCGTGCACCGCGCCGGCGTCGTGCACCGTGACCTCAAGCCGGGCAACGTCCTGCTCACGCAGGCAGGCCCGAAGGTCGTCGACTTCGGGATCGCGGACGCGACCGACGTCACCGTGCTCACCAGGGTCGGCACCCCGGTCGGCACCCCGGGCTACATGAGTCCCGAGCAGCTCAACGGCCTGGAGGTCGTCGGTCCGCCGGCGGACGTCTTCGCCTGGGGCTGCACGGTCGCCTACGCGGCGACGGCGCGTACCCCGTTCGGCGCGGGCCCCACGGACGCGGTGCTGTTCCGGGTCCGGCACGACCCGCCCAATCTGGCCGGCATTCCCGAGGACCTCGCCGGCCTGGTCGGCGAGACGTTGCGTAAGGACGCGGCGGCCCGGCCCGACGCCGCCGAGCTGGTACGCCGCCTGCTGCGCCTCGTCCTGGGCCCCCGGTGGGCCGCGGAGGCCGCCGGCGTCGGGGGTGCCGGCCCGGGTGCCGACGCCGGTCCCGGCGTGGCCCACGGCGCGGACGGCGGGCCCGTCGGGGCGGCCGGGACCTCGGATGCCGGCGTTGGCGGGCCTGACCGCCGCGGGCCGGACAGTGAGCGGTCGGACGGCGAGCTGGCCCGCGGCGTCGCCTATGCGCTCGACCGGCACTGGCCGATCCGGGCCTACCTCCCACCGCCGCCGACGGCCGCGCCACCGGCGCCCGGCGCGCCGGGCGCTCCTTCCCTCCCCGCCGGACCCGTCCCCGGGCCCCCGGCGCCCCCCCATGCGCCCGCGGCGCTGCCGTCGGCAACGGCCCGCGCCGGCGCCCGGGCCC
>NZ_JADWYX010000100.1 GCF_016786355.1 Frankia sp. AgB1.9 | reverse complement strand
CCGCCGGCCGGCATGGCGGCGAGTGCCCCGTCGGGGCCGCGAAGCACGTCGTCGACGCCGCGATCGTCCACGACACAGACGCACAAGACGTCGCTGGCTGCCCCCAACGCACGACGGGTCTCGGCCAGCCGCGCGCCGGTGGCGGCGAACGGGACGAGGCTGGCGGGACGCCGGGCCCACAAGGTGGTCGCGAAGCCGGCCTCGATGATCCGTCGCGCCATCGGAGCGCCCTGGTCTCCCAGACCGACGAACCCGACGCGCGGGGGCGTGGTCACGGCGTCTGCTCCGTGATCCGCGCCTGTAGGTAGGTCTCGATGTCGTGGGCCCGGCGCGCGAGCTCGGCCTGGATGTCGGGGACAGTGGTCACGAGAAAGCGGCCCTGCTCGACGGCGTCGACGGTGAGCCTGGCGACCTGGTCGGCGGTGACGATCGCGTGCTGAGGGGCCCTGGGCCCGGACCGCGTCGGGCCGTAGCTGGTGATCTGTTCGACGATGTTGGTGGCTACTCCGGACGGACATAGACAGGTGACGCCGATCCCCTGGGGTCCCAGGTAGATCGCCAGCGCCTCGGAGACCCCGACGACGGCGTGTTTGCTCGCGACGTAGGGCAGCCGGTCGAAGCCATAGGCGAGCAGGCCGGACGCGGAGGCCGTGTTGACCACGTGTCCGCTGCCCTGGCTGAGCAGCAGGGGCAGGAATACCGCGTTGCTGCGCGCGATGCTCATCAGGTTCACGTCGAGCACCCGCTGCCAGGCCGCGGCGGGTAGTGACTCGGGCGCGCCCACCGCGAGCACGCCGGCGTTGTTCATGACCAGGTCAACCCGGCCGAACCGCTCCAGCGCGGTCTCGCGGAGGCCGACGAGGTCCGCCTCGCGCGTCACATCGACCCGGGTGGCGACCGCCACCCCGCCGGCTCGGTTGATCTCCGCGGCGACCGTGTCGGCCCGGTCGGCGTCGACGTCACTCACCACGACGCGGGCACCGCGCGCCGTGAACGCGCGGGCGGTGGCGGCACCGATGCCGCTTCCGGCACCGGTGACAACCGCGACCGCGCCGCCCAGCTTCAACGCGCGCGTCATGCGAACGCCACCGCGATGGTGCGCGCGAGCTCCAAAGGTCGTCGCAGTCCAACGACCAGATCTGCACGGTCCGTGACTGCATGGTCGCTATCTTGTCGGGGTGCCACCAGGTGCGTGCGATTGATCGTCATGCGGCGCGAACTCCCTAATTCGACTGCCTTAGAAGCTACACCAGTTGACAGAATGGTGACGCGGGTGCGTTAGTCATGCCATGCCGCCAACTGAGCTGTTCGACGTCACCGGCGAGGTCGCCGTGATCACCCGCGGCGTCTCGTCCTAGGAGCGCTGGACCATGGCCATCCCCTCGGGAGCCGAGCTTCCGTTCGTGCACCCCTTCGTGGGTCTCGACGTGACCTGCCTGTTGGAGGACCGGGCTCGCCGGCGCGGGGAGCGTCCGTTCCTGGTCTGGGAGCCGCCTGACGGACAGCGCCGCGTGTGGACCTACGGCGAGTTCGAGCGCGATGTGCGGGCCGTCGCCGCGGGCCTGTGCAGCCGGGGCGTGGGCGTCGGCGACGCCGTCGTGGTGCATCTGGACAACAGCCCAGGGTTTCTGTTGGTGTGGTTCGCGTGCGCCCGGATCGGCGCGGTCGCGATCGACCTGAACACCCGGTATGCCCAGGACGAGCTCGGGCACGCGGTCGAGCTGACCGGCGCGGTCGGCATGGTCACCGACCCCAGGCTTGGGCTCGCGGACTGCCCGACGGTGACCGGCCTCGGGTGGACAGCCTTCCTCGATCCCGCCACCGGCACCGTCCCGGAACTGGTCGGCGACCCGCGGCTGGCACCACGGCGGCGGCCTGACCCGGCAGCGTCGCTGTGCGTCCAGCTGACCTCCGGGAGCACCGCCCGCCCGAAGGGCGCGCTCTACACCCATGCGAACGCCCTGTGGGCCGCGCGAGTGGGTGCGGCGAACTGGCGGCTGACTCCGGACACCGTCCAGCTGGTGTTCGCCCCGCTGTTCCACACGCTCGCGCTGTGCTGGCAGACGTTGCCGACGCTCTGGGTCGGCGGCGCCGTGGTCCTGCAGCCGAAGTTCTCCGCGTCGCGATTCTGGGACGTCTCGGTCCGCAACCGGTGCACCCACACCTCTGTGCTTCCGTTGATGGCGCGGGTGCTGGCCGACCGGCCCGTGCCCGAGCACAGCTATCGCAGCTGGAGTGCCGGCGGCGAGATGCCCGGCTTCGAAGCCCGGTACGGCATTCGGATCTTCAGTGCCTGGGGCCAGACCGAGGCCGTGTCGACCCCCGTGACCGGCGACCTGGACCAGCCCGCGGAGGAAGGGGCGATCGGCCGGCCTGCGCCTGGATACCGCGTTCGGGTCCGCCGCGATGACGGCGTGGACGCCGGCCCCGGCGAGACCGGCGACCTGCTCATCAAGGGCGTGCCGGGGCTGTCCGTGTTCGCCGGCTACCTCGCGGACCCAACCGCCACGGCCACCGCCTTCGACGACGGCTGGCTCGTGACCGGAGACCGGATGACGATCCTGCCCAGCGGCACGCTGAAGTTCGCCGGCCGCGCCAAGGACATGCTCAAGGTCAGCGGCGAGAACGTGGCCGCCGCGGAGATCGAACGGGTCATCGGCGCGGTCGCCGGAGTACGCCAGGCCGCCGTTGTCGCACGCAGGGACCAGGTTCGCGGTGAGGTCGCCGTCGCGTTCGTCACCGCCGAGATCACGGATTCCGAGCAGACCACTCTGGAGGACGCCATCCGCGCCGCCTGCCAGCACTACCTCGCCGACTTCAAGGTCCCTCACGCCGTATACGTCGTTCCGGAGCTACCGAGGGCGGCCCTCGACAAGGTGGCGAAGGGGACGCTGCGCCAGTGGGCAGCCGACCGGCACGCCGCCGGCGATCACGCGGCCCGCCAGGGGGCGTCGCGATGAGTGCCAGGATTCCCGCCGTCGGGGCCGCCGCGCTGACGGACCGCAGGCCGTTTGGCCAGCTCACCGTTCCTCTGATCGCCGCACCGATGACCATGGTGTCCACCCCGGCGCTCGTGTCCGCCGCCTGCGCGGCCGGCATCGTCGGAGCGTTCCCCACCAGCAACTGCGGGTCGACCGCCGAACTCGACGAGTGGCTCGACGAGGTCGCGGCCTTGGTCCAGACCGCTTCCAGGCAGCCGCATGCTCCGGTGCCCGGCCCCGTCGCAGCCAACCTGATCGTCCACCGCGTCAACCAGCGCCTCGACGACGACCTGGCGACCATCGTCCGTCGTGGCGTCGGCATCGTGATCACGAGTGTGGGTAATCCCGTACCGGTCATCGATCCGCTCCACCGGGGCGGCTGCCTCGTGTTCGCCGACGTCGCCTCTCTCGCCCACGCCGAGAAGGCCGCCGCGGCCGGCGCCGACGGACTGGTACTGCTGGCCGCCGGTGCCGGCGGCAACACCGGCTGGGCGAACCCGTTCGCGTTCGCCCGCGCCGTACGTGCCTTCTTCTCCGGACCGCTGGTCCTGGCTGGCGGGGTCAGCGACGGCATCGCACTGTGGGCCGCGACCGTCCTCGGCTTCGACCTCGGCTACATGGGCACCAAGTTCATCGCCACCGCGGAAAGCGGCGCCTCGCCCGCCTGGAGGCAGGCCGTCGTCGACGCCCGGCTTGACGACATCACCCTCGGCCCCGGCCCCACCGGCGTGACAGCCAGCCTGCTACCCGGACGCGGCAGCGCCGGCCACACCGTCTCCGGCGTCCACGCGATCACAACAGTCGCCGAAGTCGTGCGAACTACCCAGTCCGAATGGCAGGCCGCGCGCTCCCATACCCGAGCGACGCTGACCGAGCCGTAGGGCGCGCGGCCCCCGCCGGCTGACCAGGTGTATCGCGGCCGGCTTGTCCGAAACTGTATCCAATATCCGATTTCGCCGCGTCCGGATCGCGAGTCCAGCGGACCCGCCGCGTGGCGCCACGGCACCCGCTGCCGTGGCCGCCAGTTCACGTATTTCTGCCGCGCGCCGCCGTGGCGATCACCCAAGGGAGTAGTCGATGCACGTCTCACGATTAGTGGCTGTCCTGGCCGCGGGCGCGGCGCTGACCACAGGCCTCGCGGCCTGCGGTTCCACCACGCCGGCCAACGGCCCGACCGTCGCCGCCGGCGGCGTCACGGCCGGCCCGCCCACCGGATGGAGCGACGGCGGTGTCACGGTCGCCCCGAGCTCGCTGAAATGCGGCCAGCCGGCCGCCGACCCGACCCGCGGGATCACCGCCACGTCCATCAAGATCGGCGGCCTCGCGTTCCTGACCAGCGCGAACGGCAGCACGATGGCGGGAGTCGACAGCGGTGCCAAGGCGCGCTTCGATCGGGCCAACGACGCGGGCGGCATCAACGGCCGCAAGATCGACTTCGTGGGCGTGCGCGACGACGGCAACGACCCCAGCCGCAACGTCAGCGAGGCCAAAATCCTCGCTGACCAGGACAAGGTCTTCGCGGTCGTACCCGAGATAACCGCCTCCGCCGGCTACCTGGACACCTTCTGCTCCGAGAGCGTCCCGTTCTTCGGGTGGGCCATCAACTCGGGCTACTGCGGGAATGCGATCGGCTTTGGCATCACCGGCTGTCTCACCAACCACCCCCAGAGCACGTCGTCGACATATGGAGTGATGATCCAGTCGCTGTTCGGTGGTGACGCGAAGGGAAAGACCGTCGCGCTGATCGGCAACGACAACGACTCCGCGCGCAGCGGCCTGGCGGATATCAAGCTGCAGATCCAGTCGGTCGGCGCGAAGGTCGTCTATTCGGAGAACCCCATTCCGGACGCTGGCCTCGCTGACGTCACGGCGGTCACCAGCAAGATCATGACGGCCTCGGGTGGCGTGCCGCCGGACGTCGCCGTGTACGTCACCGACTTCGCCTCGACCACGAAGCTGGTCCAGGCGCTGGCCGCCGCCGGCTTCAACGGCAGGCAGATCACCGCGGTCGGCTACGACCCGAGGCTCGCGGCGGCCGGCTTCGCCGGCCTGCAGAAGTCATACACGTTGCTGCAGTGGTCGCCGACCGAGGACACGTCCTCGGCCGGCGTGCGGCAGCTCGTCGCGGACATCCAGAAGTACGCGCCAGGCACCGTGATCAGCCTGCCGGTCATGGCCGGCTACTGGGCTGCCGACATGTTCGTCGCCGCCGCGACGAAGACCGGCAGGAACCTCACCGTCGACAGCCTCCTGAAGACCCTGAACGACAACTACAGCTACTACGTCGACGGCGCGGTGCCGCAGAGCAGGTTCCCGCTCAACCACACCGCCGGAGTGCCCTGCGGGTCACTGGTCCAGCTGGACGGCAAGAAATACGACCTCACCACCCGCCTGTCCTGCGGGCAGGTTCTGAAGAAGTAGCGACCCGGTACCGGGCCCACAAAGGGCCATGGCCATCAGACAAAGCGCCGCCAGCCCACCGTCGAGAGGAATTCCACGATGACCTACCGGTTCGATCCGGAGCTGGCCGCAGTCGTGCCGATGCTGCCCGCCGTCGACTTCGCCGACCCGCGGGCGCTACGCGCGCAGATCGCGGAGTTCGCGAACGCGAACCAACCCGACCTCGCGGGTGTCGACGTCCTGGACCTGCGGGTGCCTGGACCGCCCGGCAGCCCGAAGGTCCCGGTCCGGGTCTATCGCCCGGCCGGCCTTACGGGAATGACCGCGGGCCTGCTGAACATCCACGGCGGCGGCTTCATGATCGGAAGCATTGCGGTCGACGATGCGGCCTGCCTGGACCTGGTCCGCGGGCTCGGCGTGGTGATCGTGTCCGTCGAGTACCGGCTCGCACCGGAACACCCGTTCCCGGCCGGCCTCGAGGACTGCTACGCCGTGCTGGAATGGATCGCCAAAGCCGCCGGGGATCTCGGGATCGATCCGACGCGGCTGGCGGCGCACGGGGTCAGCGCCGGCGGCGGCCTCGCTGCCGCGCTCGCCCTGCTTACCCGCGACCGTGGCGGCCCGCCGCTGTGCTTCCAGTTCCTCGGCTACCCCGAAGTCGACGACCGACTGGAGACGGGGAGCACGCGCCGTTTCGTCGACACCCCGCTGTGGAACCGGCCGAACGCGGTCATCAGCTGGAACGCCTACCTTGGCGAGGGCGTGCCCGGCACACCCGACGTCTCGCCCTACGCCGCCCCGGCG
Source organism: Frankia sp. AgB1.9 (assembly GCF_016786355.1). Taxonomy (GTDB): domain Bacteria; phylum Actinomycetota; class Actinomycetes; order Frankiales; family Frankiaceae; genus Pseudofrankia. The sequence continues at coordinate 28,700 of NZ_JADWYX010000100.1, read as the reverse complement.
CGGGCGACCGACCTGACCGGCCTGCCGCCCGCCTACGTCTCGGTCATGGAGTTCGACCCGCTTCGCGACGAGGGCATCGCCTACGCCCAGGCGCTGCTCGCCGCCGGCGTCCCGACCGAGCTGCACCTGTTCCCCGGCACCTTCCACGGCTCCGGAATCGTCGGCCAGGCCGCCATCAGCCAGTGTGAACGCGCCGAGGCCAAAGCTGTTCTCGCCAAGGCGCTCGGTCTGATCGTCAGCCCCGCGCAACCAGCTCACGGGGCGAGCTGAGCCACCGGGTCCCGCGGGCACCCGGATGCACACGTCCGGCGAATCACGCCACGACTCGCTGGGTTACTCGCGTCTCAGCTTGTCCGGGGAAAGGATCAGATGCGCATACCTGGATTCTCGGTCACCGTTGGCGGGGGCCTGCTGCCCGCGGCCGTCGCCGTCACGCTGGCGGCAGGCTGCGCGGCCGCTGGAGGAGGCGACGGGTCGACCGGTCCGACCGCCGCGTGCGACACCCCCGGCTACAGCGCCAACGAGATCCGCCTCGGCTTCGTGTACCCCGACACCGGCCCGACCGCCCCTTCGCTGAGTTCCGCCCGGGCCGGGTTCGAGGCTCGCGTCGGGGAGGCCAACGCGGCCGGCGGGATCCACGGCCGCAAGATCACCTACATCTGGCGCGACGACGGTGGGACGGCTGAACAGAACCAGCAGGCCGTCGCGGACCTCGTCGACAACCAGACTGTCTTCGGACTCGTCGAGGCGACCACGGTCGCCTCCGGGGGCGCCGAGTTCCTACGGGAGCAAGGTGTCCCCGTCGCGGGGATCCCGGCGGAGGCCTTCTGGGCGGACCCGCGCTACGGCAACATGTTCACCTACTCGTACCTGTTCACCAACGGGCCGTCGGTCACGACGTTCGGCGACTACGCGAAGGAACAGGGCGGCACCCGAGCCGCCGTCATCCAGAGCGACGTCACCGCGGACGCCAACGACATCGGCACCAAGATCAGCGACAGTCTCGCCTCGGCGGGCATCCCGATCGCGCCTGGCCCCTTCGTCTACAACCCGGCCGTCACCGATCCCGTCCAGCTCGGGCAGCGCCTGCGCGCGGCCGGAGTCGACGTCGTCGCGGCCGCCTTCGCCGGCACCGACCTGGCCGAGGTCATCCGGGGGATCAAGGCCGCCGGTGCGCCGGTCAAGGTCATCCTGACGCCGAGCGGGTACGACACGTCGCTCCTGCGGCGGTACGGCCCGATGCTCAGCGGCCTGACCGCCGCCGTCAGCTACGTCCCCTTCGAGCAGGGCGGACCGGCCCACGAGACCTACCTGGAGGCGATGGCGGCCTACGCCCCCGAGGTCACCTCACCGAACCAGGAGGTCGCCTTCGCCACCTACATCCTCACCGACCTCTTCCTCGACGGGCTGGACGAGGCTGGCGACTGCCCGACCCGCGCCGGCTTCATCCACACGCTGCGAGCCAGTTCCTACGACGCCGGCGGTCTGCTGCCCGGCCCGGTCGACCTGACGAAGGACTTCGGCCAGATCGCCCGCTGCTACACCTTTCTGAAAGTCAACACCGCCGGCACGGGCTACGTCCCAGTCCCGAACCCGAAAGCCCCCGCCTCGAACCCCGACCAATGGTGCGGCACCCGACTGAGCAAGTGACGGTCGACCGAGATGGCCCGCTCCGGCCCGCACCGGAGCCGGCCAGAAGCGGATCTCCAGCCGAGCGAGGCCGCGGGCGACGGGCCTGCGGGGTCTGTCGGATGCATAGCAAAGACGCCTTGTACTTGCTATGTAACGCCCGTTACAGTGCCGCCGACCGCGGCGGTGCAAAGGGCTCCGGGAGGGTGTCGTGGAACTCGACGCACGGACGGCCAGCGAACCAGTGGTGATCGTGTCGGCGGACTGTCACGCCGGCGCGCCGATTCTCGGATACCGCGACTATCTCGCCGCCGAATGGCGCGAGGATTTCGACCGGTGGGCTCGTGAGTTCGTCAACCCGTGGAGCGATCTCGACGACGTGTACGCGGACCGGAACTGGGACAGCGCGAAGCGGTTACGCCACCTGGAGGAGGACGGCATCGTCGCGGAGGTCATCTTCCCGAACACCGCGCCGCCGTTCTGCCCCCAGACCAGCCTCGTCGCCGGGCCTCCGTCCGCCGCGGACCACCAGCGCCGCTGGGCCGGGCTGCAGGCGCACAACCGCTGGCTCGCCGACTTCTGCCAGGAGACGCCAGGCCGGCGGGCCGGGATCGCGCAGATCCTGTTCAACGACCCGGACGCCGCCGTCGCGGAGATCACCTGGGCCCGGGAGAACGGCCTGACCGGCGGCATCCTGCTGCCGTCGATCCCGCCGGGCGCCCCGATCCCGCCGATCTGGGATGAGAGCTACGACCGGATCTGGGCCGCCTGCGCCGACCTCGACGTGCCGATCAACCACCACGGCGGCAGCGGCTCGCCGGACTACGGCGGGAAGCCGGGGATGGCCCGCCTCGTCTACCTGCAGGAGTTCACCTTCTACTCGCACCGCAACCTCTGGCTGCTCATCTGGGCCGGGGCCTTCGAGCGGCACCCGACGCTGCGCTACGTCGTGACCGAGCAGAGCTTCGCCGGCGTGCTCGACGACGCCGTGAAGCATGACGGGCTGCACGCCATCCTCACCGGCGCGGCCGAGTACGAGTCGGCGGCCGCCATGCGGGAGCTCGTCGGCCCGGCCTTCATCCAGGAACTGGGCCGGCGCCCGAGCGACTACCTGCGGCAGAACATCTGGTTCGGGGTGAGCTTCATGGGCGCTGCGGAGGCGGGCCGCCGCCACGAGGCCGGTGTGGGCCGCATGATGTGGGGCAGCGACTACCCGCACACGGAAAGCACGTGGCCGGACAGCAGGAAGTCCATCTCGGCCGCGGTCGCGGGTGTGCCGGCCGAGGAGGCCCGGCGCATTCTCGGCCTCAACGCGATCGAGTTCTACGGTTTCGACCGGGACCTGCTGACATCCACGGCGTCCCGCATCGGCCCCGCGCCCGCCGAGATCCTCGCGACGGGGTGACCGCCGGTGCCGTCCGGCTCCGCGGAGTCCGCCAACAGCCCCGCGACCAGCGCCCGCAGCATGACGGCGAAGGTCCGGTCCCGGTCCGGGATGCGGGAGAGCGCGGTGGCGGCGGACTCCTCGAGGGCCGGGCCGGCACCTTCCTGAAGATCGTCACCGACGGCCTGCGCGCGCCAGGTCCTGGCGAAGTACCCGACCGTCACGTGGTCGCCGACGAGCTGGACGACCGCGTTGGTCGCATCGGCGATCCCCGGGCCGCGTAGCCCCGCGGCGGCGAACTCCGCCGCGATGGACCGCCTGGCCGGCCCGAGCAGCGCCAGCAGGATTCCGCGCTGATGGGCCAGCTCGACCAGCCAGAGATGCTGGTTGATGTTCGCGAGCAACGACGAGGCGGTCGAGAGGACACGGTCCATCGGGGACTCACCGACGGTGCTTACCTGGCCGAGAACATCCCGGGTCTGATCGACGACGGCGTCGATCAACTGATCGCGGTTGCCGACGTGCCAGTAGATCGCCGTGGGCGCCACTCCGAGGTCCGCGGCGAGCCTGCGCATGGAGAACTCCCGGACGCCGTCGCGCTCCAGCAGCGATCTCGCGGCGTTGATCACCCGGTCTGGGGTGAGGGGGTCTCGCACGATCCGGATGCTACCCACCGGCTGCCCCGAGCCCGTCCGCCGTGATCACCGGTGGCGGTGCTCCTGTCAGGGGCGAGGCTGTGGTGGGGGAGCGGGCGGTCAGCGTGGTGGGGCGGTCATCGGAGGGCGGTCATCGGGGGGCACCGAGCAGCAGCGACGAGGTGAAGTTCTCTGCGCCACTGGTCACGGCGGCGATCTGGGGGCGGGTGTCGAGCTGGTGGCCCCCTGCCTCGCCGCGCAGCTGCAGGCAGGCCTCGAGAAGGCCGCCGTACCCGTGCATCCGGCCGCCGGACAGCTGCCCGCCGCCGGTGTTCAGCGGCAGCTCGCCGCCGGCGGAGATGCGGGTGCCGCCGTCGACGAAGTCCGTGGCCTCGTAGCGGCCGCAGAAACCGAGAGCCTCCAGCCACCGCAGGGCGTAGACGGCGAACCCGTCGTAGACCTGCGCCACCTCGACATCCATCGGCTTCAGGTCGGTGCGCGCCCACATCATCGCCGCGGCCTCGTCGAAACCAGATGCGCTGCCCAGGGCCTCGAAGCTCACCGCCCGGTCAGGATCAGGCACGCTCCCGGCGCGCGAGACGACGAACGCGACCGACCCGTCCACCGGGACGTCGCAGTCGTACAGGCAGAGCGGATCGGAGATCATCCGCGCGTCCAGGTAGGTCTCCAGGGTGAGCGGCTCGCGGTAGACCGCCGCCTCGTTGCGCCTGGCGTTAGCCCGGCTGACCAGAGCGACCTGGGCGAACTGCTCCCGGGTGGCGCCGGCGAGCTCGACGCGTCGCTGCATGTCCAGGGCGGCGTGCGACGGGTAGCCGATCCCGAACGGCGTGGTCCACTGGGTGAGCTCCCGGCCGAACCGGACCGGCTGCCCCGCAGTGCCGCCGCCGTCGAGCAACGTCGCCGCCCGGCCCGCGTAGCCCTGTTGCGCGGTGGACTCCCAGACCGTGCGGAAGCACAGGACATGGGTCGCGAACCCGGCCGCCACGGCCAGGACCGCGTTGATGACCGAGCCGAGTTGGCCCGCGGTCTCACCGCCGCCGTTGTGCCAGCGCAGCCGCAGCCCGAGCATCGACCGGACGTCGTCGACGCCGGCGCCGGTGATCCCGGGCGTCGACCAGAACGCCCCCGGGTAGGTCGAGACCCCGTCGATGTCCGCCGCGGTCAGCCCGGCGTCGGCGATCGCGGCCAGCGCGGCGTCCGCGGTCAGCACCCAGGGGTCGATCCCGAGCCGCCGCCCGATCCGCGACCGCCCGGCCCCGCTGATCGCCGCCAGGTCCTCAGCCCGCGTCATCGCTGATCCGGCCGGCTCTGCCCATTGCCGGCCTCCGGCCGGAAGAGCGGCACGTATGCCTCGCCGGCCCTGGCGAAGCACACCTGGACGGGCAGGCCGACGTACACCTCGTCGACCGGGCAGTCGACGAGGTTGGTCAGCAGGCGCAGACCGGGCTGTTCGACCAGCTCGACGTCGGCCACCAGGTACGGCGGCGGCATGGACGGCACCCAGCCGTAGCGGTTGACCGTCCAGGACCAGACGGTGCCCCGCCCGGACACCGGCGTGAACGCGACGTCACGCCTCTGGCAGTTCGAGCAGACCGGACGCGGCGGATGCAGGTAGCGACCGCAGTCCTGGCAGCGGGCGATCCGCAGCAGGCCGTCCGCGCCCGAGGTCCAGAACGCCGCGGTCCGGTCGGTCAGCGGCGGCGCCACCCGTTCGAAGTCCTCGACGACCAGCGCCGCGCCGTCGGTGCCCAGGCCGGTCATGGCGTGTCCCAGACCACCGGCACCGAGGTCGGACCGCGCTCGTACATGCCGATGATCTGCGGCGCCTCGGCGTCCTCGTCGAGGCGAAGGCCGGGCAGGCGGTCGAGCAGCGCGTCGATCGCGGTGTGGATCTCGGCTCGGGCGACGTGCATCCCCAGGCAGATGTGCGGGCCGCCGCCGAAGCCGAGGTGCGCGCCCGGTGGGCGGGACGGGTCGAACTCGTCGGGGCGCTCCCAGCGGGCCGGGTCCCGGTTCGCCGCGGCGAAGCACAGGTGCACCACGGACCGGGCCGGGATCGCGACCCCGCCGAGCTCGGTGTCCCGCAGGGCGTACCGGGTGAACATCGGGTCGGTGGGCATCCAGCGCAGCGACTCCTCGATCGCCGGGCGCAGCAGCGTCCGGTCGGCGCGGACGGCCTCCAGCCAGCGTGGATGACGCAGCAGCGCGAGCAGGGTGATGCCCATCTGCTTCCAGGTAGTGCCCGAGCCGGCGGCCAGCAGCAGCAGCGCGAAGCCCAGGATGTCGACGTCGGAGAGGACCTGGCGTGGACCGTCACCCTCGGCGACCTCGGCTTGGACGAGCACGCTGATGATGTCGTCCCGCGGCTCCTTGCGCCGTTCGCTGATGATGGGCATCAGGATGCTGGCGAGCAGCGCGCGGTCACCGCCGTCCGACGTCGCGGCCTCGCGGACCCGCAGCGCGTCGGCGACCCCGATCCCGAAGCTGCCGCAGATCGTCAGCAGCGGGATCGGGGCGCAGAACTCGACGTTGAGGTCCGCGCGCCCGTTGCGCTCGAACGTGTCGATGAGCTCCTGCACGGTGCTCTCGATCCAGCGCTCGGACCACCAGGCACCGCGCTTCGGGACGAACGACGACTGGACCAGCGCGCGGTACCGCCGGTGCCGGTCGCCGTCGAAGTACAGCATCACGCTGTCACTCAGGTCGAGCTCCGGGCCCGGCGCGGTCGGCTTGGAGACGAAGGTGTCGCCGTCACGCAGCACGTCCTGGCAGGTGGCGAAGTCGAACACCGAGAAGTGCGGAAGGTCGGGGAAGGGGAGGCCCTGGAAGAAGGCCTCGCCGTGATAGCCGACGAGCGGCCCGACGATGCCGGGGTGCACCGGGCCGGTCTCGCGAAGCCGGTGCAGCTCCGGGTAGAAGTCGAGGTCGAAGCCACCGCCGCGGTTCGCGTAGACGTCGCTGCGCAGGTCGAACAGCTCGCGGATGCGCTGTGGGTCCAGGGTCGCGATGTCGCTCATGTCAGTCCAGCCCCTGTCGTGTCCGGGAACGGCTTCGGCCCGGGTCTGCGAGTTCCGTGTTCGGTTCGGCGGCGGGCATCAGGCGCGTTCCAGGACGACCACGGGAATCCGCCGGGTCGTCCGCTTCGTGTACTCGTCGTAGTTCGGCCAGCGCGCCGCCATCAGCGTCCAGAGCCGGTCGCGCTCCTCGCCCTCGGCGGTACGCGCCCGCGCGGTGAACCGGTCCGCCGCCACCTGCACCTCTACCTCGGGCTGGGCGAGCAGGTTGTGGTACCAGCCGGGGTGGTTCGGCGACCCGCCCTGGGAGGCGATCACCAGGTAGTCGTCGCCGTCGCGGCCGTAGATGAGCGGGTTCACCCGCCGCTGGCCCGTCCGCCGGCCGACCGTCCACAGCAGCAGGCAGGTGACGCCGTTCCAGGCGTGCCCGACGGCGCCGTCCGTCTGGAGATAGCGCTCGACGTGCCCGTCGCCGAAAAGCGCCAGGTCGGGGGCGGTATATCCCGCGGCGCCGGCTTCGCTGGCGCTGGTGGTCGTGTCGTTGCCGGTCATCCCGTCTCCTTGCGTCTGAGCGCTCCCGACGGGCAGGAGTCGATGGCGGCGGCGACGGCGGTGTCCGGGTCGCCGTCGGCCAGCAGGACGACCTTCAGGTCGTCGTCGAGATCGAAGGTTCCCGGCGCGTGGAAGGCGCAGGAGCCTGATCCCAGGCACGACTCCCGGTCGACCGAGAAGGCCAGGCCTGATTTCTCCATGTCCCCGTTCCGATCGTCAGCGGGCGCCGGCCAGAACGACGTGCTTGAGCTCCTGGTACTCCCGGAAACCCGCGACGCCGCGCTCGCGGCCGATCCCGCTCTGCTTCACACCGCCCATTGGCGTGTAGGCGCTGGCAGCGCCTCGGTTGATCTGGACCGTGCCGGTACGGATCCGGTCCGAGAGACTCAGGCCGAGCTTCAGGTCGGCGGTGTAGACGCCGGCCGCCAGGCCGTACTCCGAGTCGTTCGTGATCTCGACGGCCTGGTCGAGGTCGTCGTAGCCCTGGATGGTGACGACGGGACCGAAGACCTCGTGCTGGGCGAGCGGGTTGCGGTTGTCCTCGACCCGCACGACCGTCGGGGCGACGTAGTAGCCGACCGGAAGACGCGCCGGCCGCTCACCGCCGGCGACCAGCGTCCCGCCCGCCTCGACGCCGGCCGCGACGAGCCGTTCGACGCGGTCGCGCTGCGCGGCGGAGATGACCGGCCCCACCGCGGTCTCCGGGTCACGCGGATTGCCCACCCGCAGCGACCGCGCGACGGCCCCGGCCCGCTCGACGCATTCGTCGAGGCGTTCGCGCGGCACCAGCACCCGCGTCTGCAGCGCACAGCCCTGACCCGCCTGCGACCCGAAGACCGTGGCGACGCCGGCTTCGAGGGCACCCGGGTCGAGCGCGTCGGGAAGATAGAGCTGCACCGACTTGCCGCCCAGTTCGAGAAGCAGGCGCTTCACCGTCGGCGCGGCCTGGGCAGCGATGCGCCGGCCGACCTCTGTCGACCCGGTGAAGGAGACGCAGTCGACCCGGCGGTCGCTGGTGAGCAGCTCGGCGCCGGTCGAACCGGCCTCGACGACGACGTTGAGCACGCCCGGCGGCAGCCCGGCCTCCTGGGCGGCGGCACCGAGCGCCAGCGCGGTCAGGGGCGTGAGCGGGCTCGGCCGCAGGATGACCGAGCAGCCGGCGGCGAGCGCCGAGAAGACCTTCCACACGCCCGTCTGCAGGGGGAAGTTGTACGGCGTGATGGCGGCGACGACGCCGCACGGCTCGTACCGCCGCACGCTCATGACCACATCGCGGCCGGCCGGGTCGAACGACTCCGCGAGTGGGACCTCGTTGTGCTCCCACTCGGGCAGCGTGGCGAACAGCTCCGGCAGCTGGCGGGCCTGGTCGAGGGACATGTCGACCTGGGCCCACTGCGCGACGAGCTGGGTCGCGCCGGTCTCCCGGATCACCGTCTCGATCAGCTCCGCGCGGCGTGCCGCGAGCACCTGCGCCATCCGGGCGAGGGTGGCCACCCGCTCGTGGACCGGCTGGCGGCTCCACGGGCCCCGGTCGAACGCGCGCCGGGCCGCCTCGATCGCCGCGTCGACCTGCGCGGGCGACGCGGTGGGCACGGTCGTGAAGATCTCCTCGGTCGCGGGGTCCTCGACCCCGAGCGGCTCGGATTCTCCGTCGACGGCCCGTCCGTCGATATACAGCTGCGTGAAACTGAGGGTGTCAGCCACTGACGGACTCCGGTCCCTGAACGTGTATCCGACGCGAAGACGAGGGCTCGCGGACCCGCTCACCGTTGCTAGTCAGACGACTATAGCCATGTGACTAGACCCACGCAAGCGCCTGGTCAGGCTGAGCGCCCGGCGCGGGCGGACCGGCCTAGGATCCAGGAGTGGCAGTTCGCGGCAACACCTCAGAGCCCTCGGGTACGCCGCCCGCCGCGGATGCCGCCGAGCGGCGGCCTCGCGGGCGCCAGGAGGTGCGGGAGGCGCTGCTGGAGGCGGCTCAGCGCCTGATCGCCGAGCAGGGCCCGGCCAATGTGCGGCTGCGCGAGGTCGCGGACGCGGCCCGGGTGAACTTCGGCCTCGTCTATCAGTACCTCGGCACCAAGGAAGACCTTCTGCACGAGGTCTACCAGCGTGTCGCCGCCCGCTCCGCGGGCCGTTTCGAGCACGTCGAGGCACTCACCGACGTCGTCGACATCTTTCTGACGATCGCGGACGACAGCATTGGTCGCATCATGGGCTGGGTCGCGCTGGAGGGCGGCTATTCGGCGGATGTCTTCGGGCCGTCGCCCGCGCTCAGCCAGGTCGCGGGAATCGTCGCCCGCGACGCTCGCGCGCACGGCAACGAGGTGCCGGACGAGGAGGCGCGGGTCTTCGCCGCCTTCCTGCAGCTGGTGGCGCTCGGCTGGCGGCTGTTTCGCCCCATCGGCCTGTCCATCGCGGACGTCGACGCGACCGCGGTCGACGCCGACGCGCTCGTCACCAAATGGCTGCACCTGCTGGCCGACACGGTCGTGCGCGGCGAGCAGGACGCCAAGGGGTCCCCCGCCTGACCTCGTCGGAATCATGCAGGCGTGCATGGGAGCGCCGCCTGGCCGCGCGTCTGTCGACCGCGAGTTGGCAGTATCGGCCCATGGCTGCGCCGAAGATCATCGCCGCGCTCGGGAGCTCCTACGCCGCGGGCCCCGGCATCGAGCCGGTGGAGGACGCCGCCGCGATGCGGTCGGCCCGCAACTACGCGCACCTGTGCGCGGAACAGCTCGGCGCGCGGCTCGTGGACCTCACCGTTTCGGGCGCGACCACCGAGACCATCCTGCGCAGCCCGCAGACGACGATGCGAGGTGCCCGGTTCGCGCCGCAGATCGACGGCCTCCCCGCCGACGCTGACCTCGTCACGGTCACGGCCGGCGGCAACGACCTGCGGTTCGTGGGCTCGGTGCTGGCCGCCGCGTGGCGCAGCCACGACCCGGACGGCGTGATGGTGCGGATGCTGGACGAGATGCTGGGCGCCACCGGCATCCCGGACCCGACGGACGCCGAGGTGGAGCAGGTCGCGGACGGTCTGGCCGGCATCGTGGACGAGGCGCGCCGACGCGCCCCGCGCAGCCGCGTGATCCTCGTGGACTATCTGACCAGCCTCGGGGACGACACTCGGCCGGGCGTCGACGTGCCTTTCTCGGCCGAGGAACTGACGGCGTTGCTGCGCGTGCAGGCGGCGCTGCGGGAGGCCCACGAGCGGGCCGCGAAGCGCGCCGGCGCCGAGCTGCTGGCGGCCTCCGTGCTCAGCGAGGGGCACGAGCTGGGCGGCACCGCCCAGGACCCGTGGGTCTTCAGCTTCGTGCCGGAGGTCGAACGCACCGGGGCTTCGTTTCATCCGAACCTGGCGGGAATGACCGCGATCGCCGACGCTCTGACCGAGCTGCTCGCCTGAGCCGGCTGGCGGGCTCGCCGTCCGGCTGGCCGCGCCAGGCGTCAGAGGTCGATGTCCGCCCATCCTGGATAGCGCTCGTTGAGCTCGCGGGCGTGGTCGACGAAGGACCGGGTGAGCGGCCGGTCGTCCGCGGCGCGCCAGGCGAGGCCGAACTCCCGGCGTGCTCCGGCCTCCGCCAGCGGCAGGTTCACCGTGCGCGGGTGCGCCGCGGAGTCGGCGGGCACGAGGGCCAGCCCGAGCCCGGCTGACACGTAGTTCGCGATCGTGCGCAGGTCGTCGGCCTCCATCGTGATCCGCGGCGTCAGGTCGGCGGCCGCCCACAGCGCGTCGGTGACCTGCCGGGTGTGGAAGCGGTGGTCGAGGGACAGGAAGGCCTCGTCGGCCACCTCCCGCAGCCCGACGGTGCTCCGGCCGGCCAGTCGATGCGTGGCGGGCACCATCAGCACGATCGCCTGGTCGCCCAGGTGGAGCCAGCCGAACCGCCCGGGCGGGTGGGGAGCGGTCACCGCGAGGTCGATCTGGCGTGCGTCTATGCCGTCGAGCACCGCCGCGGTGGAGGCCTCCAGGTGCGCGATCAGGACACCCGGATGCTCCCGCAGGAACGACGAGACGAGCTCGCCCACCACCGGCGGGCCGAGCGATCGCAGGAACGCGATCGTGAGCGTGGGCGCGGGTGCCTCGCCGCGGGCCCGGCGCACGGCGGTCTCCATCAGGCGGAAGGCCTCGCCAGCTGCGGCGGTCAGCAGGCCGCCTTCCGGGGTGAGCCGGATGCCGCGGCCGTGCGGTTCGACCAGGCGCACGCCGAGCGCGTCCTCCCAGCGCCGAACCGCGCGGCTGAGTGTGGGCTGGCTCGTGGCTGACCGGGCCGCCGCCCGCGTGATGGAGCGCTCCACGCCGAGCGCGGCGAGCTGGGCGAGTTCCGGCACGAGCGCGGCGGCGGCTGTCTTCTCATTCATCGCTGCATGAATCTAGTCGGCCCGGGCTCGCTACCGACGCGTCGACTAGTGCATAACGAACGCAACGCAGCATGCGCTATGTGGTGAGGGCCGAGTCCGCCTGGAGAGCCGAGTCCGCCTGGCGAGCGAGCGACGGCCGCCGAGAGCCGGTCGTGGACCTCAGCTGGTGACGACGAGAGTGAGGCGGAATAGATGTTTTCCGGACGGAAGGCGCTGACGGCGGCGGTCGCCGTGGCGGCAGCCGCGCTGACGGCCGCTGGGTGTGGAAGCTCGTCGGGGAGCCCGACGACTCCAGCCGGCGGCTCGAGCTCCGCCAGCCAGAAGCTGACAATCGGGGTGTTAGTCGATGACACCGGCGCGGCCGCGTCGACGAACAAGTCCGCGATCAATGGGATAAAGGCCGGTATTCAGTACGCGGCCCGTAACGGCTACACCATCAAATACGTGCTGGCCGACACCCAGACCTCCCCGACGACGGCACTGAGCGCCGCGCAGAAACTCGTCACCCAGGATCACGTGACAGCGGTCATCGCCCAGTCGGCGTTGACGTTCATCGCCGCGCCCTACCTCGCGGCGCACAACGTTCCCGTGATCGGCTCCGGGTCGGACGGGCCGGAGTGGTCGACGACTCTGAGCATGTTCCCGGTCCTCGGCGCGCTGCACCAGACGAAGGTGGCCACCACCGTCGGACAGTTCTTCAAGGCGCGCGGCGTCACCACGGTGGGAACGATCGGTTACGGCGCCTCGCCGCAGTCCGCCGCCGGCGCCAAGTCCTCGGCGGCGTCGGCCCAGGCGGCCGGGCTGAAGGTCGGCTACGTCAACGCCCAGTTCCCGCTGGGCAGCACCGACGTCGGTCCCGTCTCGCTCGCGATGAAGGACGCCGGCGTCAACGGCGTGACCTCGGCGACCGCGCCCAACACCTCCTTCGCCCTGATCACGGCGCTGCGGCAGCAGGGCGTCGACCTCAAGGCCGCGCTGCTCCCGGTCGGCTACGGTGGCGACCTCCTCGGCGCCGGGCCGGGCGCGACGGCCGCGGCCCAGAACGTCTACTTCTCGTTGGCGTACGAGCCGGTCGAGATGCAGAGCGCGGCCACGAAGCAGTTCGTCTCGGATCTGGGCGCGACCGGGACGACCGGTGCCCCGACCTACGCGGAGTACAACGGCTATGCCTCGATCGGCCTGCTCGTCCGAGGCCTCAAGGACGCCGGCGGCGCCCCCAGCTCCGCGACCCTGATCACCGCCCTTTCCAAGGTCCACGACTGGGGAGCCCTCGGCCTGCTCGGCGGCCGTAAGATCGACATCAACGACCGCGAGAACATCATCGCCGGCGTCGACAACTGTGTCTGGATCACGCAGTTCGAGGGCAGCACCTTCCGACTGGTCGCGGGCGCCGACCCGGTCTGCGGGGCAGAGGTAAAGGGCGTCGCGGTCTCCTGACCGGCGCCTTCTCCTGACCGGTGCTTCTCCTTACCAGCACCGCCTCCTTGCCGGCGACGTCTCCGAACAGAGCCGTGCCTGACGGACGCGAACGCGACGGCGTCCGTCAGGCCCGCTCCGAGATGGCCCGGCGGCAGGTCATCTCCCCGGAAGGCAAAACAGATCCCCCCGAAGAAAGGGGCCCAGCGGACCGGATCGTTCCATGGCCCATTACCACCCGAACGAACGTCTGCCCTGAGAGGAAGGCGTGGTGTTACCGAGGCTGGCTGGTAGTACAGGAGATCGGATGGCGGCGTGGTCAAGGCGAGGAGCCCGAGGCTTTGGCGGCCGTCGGGGTTCGCTGGTTGCCGCCGCCGTCGGCGGAGCGGTCGCGGTGAGCGTGGTGCTGGCGGTGTCGCAGGCGGAGGCGGGGGCCGGGGACGCCACGCTCACGGCGTCCCGATTAGCCAGCGGGCCCTCCGAGGTCCGTATCTCGGACGGCGTGCTGCAGGGTGCCGTGCACGACGAGGGTCGGCTGTTCGCCGGCATCCCCTATGCGGCGCCGCCGGTCGGAGCGCTGCGCTGGACCATGCCGCGGCCGGAGACGCCCTGGACCGGCGTGCGAGCGGCGACGACGCGGGGCCAGATCTGCGCGCAGACCGCCACCCCGGGCATTGGCGGGCCGAGCAGCACCTCCGAGGACTGCCTGACGCTGAACGTCAACACCCCGCCCGTACAGCCTCGATCCGCCCACCTGCCGGTGATGGTCTGGATCCACGGCGGCTCGTTCGTCTCCGGCGCGGGCTCGCAGTACGACCCCGAGGTGATCGCGCGGCGCGGCAACGTCATCGTCGTCACGATCAACTACCGTCTCGGGGCCTTCGGCTGGCTCGCCAGTCCCGCGCTCGACGCCGAGAGCCGAGGCGGCGCGTCCGGCGACTACGGCCTGGGTGACCAGCAGGCCGCGCTGCGCTGGGTGCAGAGCAACATCGCGTCGTTCGGTGGCAACCCGCACAACGTGACGATCTTCGGCGAGTCGGCGGGCGGGTCCTCGGTCTGCGCCCAGCTGGCCTCGCCGAGCGCCGCCGGCCTCTTCCAGCGGGCGATCGCCGAGAGCGGCTGCAGCATAGGAGCCGTGGCACAGCCGAAGGCGGCGGCCGCGGGCAGCGCGTTGGCCCAGAAGCTGGGCTGCACGGACACCGCCACCCAGCTCGCCTGTCTGCGCGGCAGGAGTGCGGCCGACGTGCTGGCGGCCAGCAGCGCCTCGATGCCAACGCTCGCGACGGGCACCCGGATCCTGCCGACGGACGTCGAGACGGCGTTCCAGAGCGGGAAATACCACCGGGTGCCGCTGATCAACGGCACCAACCACGACGAGGGCACGCTGCTGCTGCTTCTCGCCCTGGGTACCTTCCGGCCGACCGAGCCGCAATACGAAGGTCTCGTGGCGCAGCAATATGGCGCCAGCTCGCAAAAGGTGCTGGCGGCGTACCCGGCGTCGAAGTACTCCTCGCCCACACTCGCGTTGGCCGCGGTCGTCACCGACTCCGACTTCACCTGCCCGGCGCTGCGGGCCGACGCCGCGCTGTCCCGCTCGACGCTCGTGTACGGGTACGAGTTCAACGACCCGAGCCCGCCCGTCCTTCTGCAGTCGGACTTCCCGCTCGGCGCCTACCACGGGTCGGAGCTCGCGTACGTTTTCCAGCGGACGCCGGTACAGGGCGGTGCGCCGCGGTTCACGCCCGCGCAGCTGGCTCTGTCGAACCAGATCATCGACTACTGGACGCACTTCGCCCGGTACGGAGTGCCGGACACAACGGGGCAGCCGCGCTGGCCGGCGGCGGTCAGCCGGCAGGTGCAGTCGCTCGACCCGGCCGGGACCAGGCCGGTGAGCATCTCCTCGGTGGTCAACGACCACCACTGTTCGCTCTGGGACTCGTTGCCTCCGACGTCCTGATGCCGTCCCGCTCGCGACGCGCGGCGCTGCTGGCTGTGCCGCCCGTCGCGAGTCGGCCAGGCGCAGCGACATGGATTCGACGTCATCGAAACGGGCCTGCCGTACGAATATTCACGCTAGCGAATCGATCGCGGACGAGTCCAGAACCCTGTCGCCGCTAGCCTTCTAATAGCGGCAGCGCGGGCGACGATCGCGCTGGATCGCGACCATCCGGCGCACCCGGACATTGATTTCCTGCCGCTTGATGAACTGCCGTGTTCGGTAGCCGGGGCCGGTCCGCGAGATCTTCCGGGTAGCCACCGCGCTGGCGTCGGCCCGCTACGGGCAGCTTGGGCTTCACGGGCCGGGGCGAGTCCGTCGTGTCTGACGTTGGGAGGTTTGCCACCACACAAGATGGATGCGTGGCTGGCGTCGATCGTTCTATCTTGGGTGCTCGCAGGGAAGGAGCGAGGTGGACTGGGGCACACTGGTCGCGACCGCCACCGGTGCGGTCATCGCGATCGCCGGCACCGTCCTGGCCGATCGTCTGCGTGTCCGGCATGACGACGACCGAGGCCACCTGTTACGGCGGCGAGATGCCTACATCGCGTTCATCGTGGCTGTGGGTGTCTGCCACACCCAGCTGCGCCAGATCGCCCAGGGAAACGCGGGCAGCGGTGACCCCGACGCGGCGTCGCGGGCGGTGCTGGCCGACGCGGGCATCTACGACGTGCGCGAGCGGCTGTTCATCGACGCCACCGCGCCGGTCGCCGCCGCCGGCCAGGCCATGTTCGAGCGGCTGCGCGCGTTGCGGCAGGTGGTCGCCACCGGAGCTGGCCTGTCGTCGGCGACCTTCCACGACGCCTACCACCCTTATCTCGATGCTGTCTGGCGCTACCGGGCGGCAGTTCGCGCCGAGTTGGAGACCACCGCCCTGTCGCCTACGATCTTCGGCTGGGACAGTTGGGACGGCAACGACCGCTGCCAGCTCTGCCGACCGGCCGCGAGCGGCGCCTGACCAGGGGCCGGTAAATATTCGAACACGGCGGCGATGCCTCGCGCGGAGAACGGCAGGCCGTTACGTGAGACGGTCGGAAAGCTGGCCGAACGGGCAGGGCTCGACCTCGCGGCCTTCCCAGCGCCTGCTGGTCAGCGTCGCATCCCCTTTCCCCGCCGTGGGAAGAGCAGCGGAAACCAGCCGGCATTGGCCTGCCTAACGCAGTGTCCAGAGCGAGACCCTGTCGTCCGTGCTGCCGGCGGCGAGGGTGTGGCCGTCAGGGGAGAACGCCACGGAGTTCACGCCACTTCGGGTGAGGGCTGGGCCGAGGGGTGTGGGGCTTGCCGGGTTGGTGACGTTCCAGAGTGAGACCTTGAAGGACAGGAAGCTGCTGGCGGCGAGGGTGCGGCCGTCCGGGGAGAACACCACCCCGTTCAGATCCAGGTCGGGGCCGGTGAGGGGCTGGCCGAGGGCGGTGGGGCGGGCCGGATCGGTTACGTTCCACAACCAGACCTTGTTGTCGGCGCTGCTGGCGGCAAGGGTGTGGCCGTCCGGCGAGAACGCCACCGAGTTCACGCCGCTGTGGGGGCCTGTGACGGGTTGGTCGAGGGGTGTGGGGCGGGCCGGGTTGGTGACGTCCCACAGCCAGACCTTGTCGTCGCCGCTGCCGGCGGCGAGCGTGTGGCCGTCGGGGGAGAACGCCACCGAGTTCACGGTCGGAGCGTAGGAAGGCACGTGGAACGAAATGGGGCGGGCGGGGTCGGTCACGTTCCAGAGCCAGACGCTGTCGCCTGAACCCGCGGCGAGCCTCTGGCCGTCCGGCGAGAACGCCACCGAGCGCACCTGACCAGTCGGGCCGGTGAGGGGTTGGCTTAGGGGTGTGGGGCTGGCCGGGTTGGTGACATTCCACAGGCCGACCGTGTCCTGCGAGCCGGCGGCGAGGGTGCGGCCGTCCGGGGAGAACGCCACCGAGAACACCACTCCGTTGGGGACGGTGAGGGGTTGGCCGAGGAGTGCGGGGCTTGCGGGGTTGGTGACGTTCCACAGCCAGACCGTGCCGTCCGCGCTGCCGCCGGCGAGGGTATGGCCGTCCGGAGAGAACGCCACCGAGTACACGTCCTTGGTGGGGCCGGTCAGCGGTTGGCCGAGGGGGACCGGGGAGGACGCCACCGACTGCGGCGGTGCGTTCGTGGGGAGTGGCAACTGCCAGAGCCGGACGGTGGAGAGGCCGGCGGCGGCGAGGGCGCGGCCATCAGAGGAGAACGCCACCCAGGACGCTGAACCGGTGTGGCCGGCGAGTGGGTCGAGGGCAGTGGGGTCGGCTGGGTTGGTGACGTTCCACAGCCAGACCTTGTCGTCGGAGCTGCCGGCGGCGAGGGTGTCGCCGTCCGGGGAGAACGCCACCGAGGCCACGGCATCGGAGGGGCCGATCAGCGGGGTGCCGAGGGGTGTGGGGCTGGCTGGGTTGGTGACGTTCCACAGCCAGACGGCGTCGTCCGAGCCGCCGAGGGCGAGGGTGTGGCCGTTCGGGGAGAACGCCACCGAGGTCACGGCACCGGCGGGGCCGTCGAGTGGGTTGAGGGGTGTGGGGCGGGCCGGATTGGTGACGTTCCACCGCCAGACCCTGGTGTCGGCGCTGCCGGCGGCGAGGGTGCGGCCGTCCGGAGCGAACGCCACCGAGGTCACGCTGTGGACGGGGCCGGTGAGGGGTGTGCCGAGGGGCCTGGCGGGGGCAGTTCCGGTGACGTCCCAGAGCTGGACTGTGGCATCAAGGCGGCCGGCGGCGAGGGTGTGGCCGTCCGGGGAGAACGCCACCGAGGTCACGACACCGTGGGTGAGGGGTCCGAGGAGCGCGGGGTGGGCCGGGTTGGTGACGTTCCACAGCCAGAGCCCGTCGTCGGAGCCGGCGGCGAGGGTGTGGCCGTCGGGGGAGAAAGCCACCGAGTACACGGCATCGATCGGGCCGACACTGGGTTGGCCGAAGGATGTGGGGTTGGCGGGGCCGGTTAGGGGTTGGCCGAGAGGGGTCGGGCGGGCCGGGTTGGTGACGTTCCACAGCCGCACCGTGTTGTTGCCGCTGCCGGTGGCGAGAGTGTGGCCGTTCGGGGAGAACGCCACCGAGGTCACGTTGTTGGTGGCGCCGGCCGGGGAGAACTCCACCGCTTGCTCCCCTGCTGCCTTCGCGGGCGGCAGGTTCCGAAAGGCGGCCGAGGTGGTGCAGGCCGCGGTGAGGGTGACGGCGAGCGCGACCGCGGTGATCCCTCGTCGGCGGCGGAATCGGCGGCCCGACGGTATTCCGACCACAGTTCCTCCGTCACGAAGACGCGACCGTGTGGTTCCCGCCCGGAGGCGACGGAACTGGGTGGGACCGTATAACACCCGATGTGTTGATTGATATGTCTGGCCGAGCTGGTCGGTATCCGGTGGATCGGAAGGCCGGCGCCCTCACGAAGTGGCAGGGCCGTGCCGCTGTCGCGGCGATGCCCAGGCCGATCTCGTCGTAGACGTCTGCGATCAACGGGGGTACCGATGGTGCTCGCCGGACCCGCGCCGTCGCGCGCGATGGCGGGTGAAGGCGCTCTATGATCGTCGTACGGGGTTCGCGGCACTGCCCGGAGGCGTCCTGTGACAGAGTCGTTGTACGAGCACGCGGGCGGCGACGAGGGCCTGCACCGGCTCGAGGAGCTGTTCTACGCGAAGGCACTGGCCGACCCGGTGCTGCGGACACTGTTCACCGAGCGGGTGCCGAACCACGTCGACCACCTGACGTGGTTCACCGCGGAGTCGTTCGGCGGCCCGGACCGTTTCACCAGGCAACTTGGCTTCCAGTACCTCATCGACGTGCACCGCGGCCTGAAGATCAGTGACGAGCAACGGGAAAGGTTCGTCACCGCATATCTCGAGGCGCTGGACGAGGCCGGGATGCCAGACGACGCGCCGTTCCGGCAGGCGTTCCGCGAGCATGTCGAATTCGGCGCCCACGTCGCGCAGCAGAACTCCCACGCCGTCACCGATGCCGATCTGCACCCCATCCGTGAGGTGCCGGCCTGGAACTGGCCGAACGACTGACAGCGACGACCAAAGCGGGCCGGAGGCGCCCGACTAGCGCGTGTCGCCCATCCCAGTGATCGCCGTTTCGGCCCTCCGGTGGTCGTAACCGTGGCTGTTTCATAGCCACCAGAGGGCGCAAACGGCGATCAAGGCGGCGGCCCGCCGCCTTTGACCGACGGGCACCGCACTAGGAGAGGTGGTTGACCGCGTCGGCGGTGTCGAGGTCGACGTAGGCGGCGGCGTAGCGCTGGGCCAGCGGGATGGAGACCTCGGGGCGCTGCCAGGTGTCGGCGGACGCGGTTGCCAGCCAGATGGCGAGGCCATGGGCGGCCGAGGCCCGGTAGCGCAGCCAGATGTCGTCACGGGTCGGCCGTTCGTCGGCCGGAAGCTGGAGGGCCTGGTGGTACTCGTCGATGAGGTCGGCCTCGTGGGTGCGGCGGTCCTCGGCCGTCAACGCGCTTTGGAGGAAGTAACCCAGGTCGATGACGTGGTTGCCTCGGCGCAGTACCTGCCAGTCGAGGAATCCGGCCTGGTTCCCTGGAAGCGTGTAGGTGTTGCCGATGTGGGCGTCGCCATGGAGCAACGTCTGGGGTCCGGCGGTGAGCGTGCCGATGTAGCGCGACCACACCTGTTCGATCTCGGCGGCGGTGAGAGACCTGATCTCGGCGGGGACGGTGTCGGCGACCCGCCGCAGGCCCGCCTCGATGCCTCTCATGCCCTTCCACGCGATGAAGGGCGCGACCCAGTCCAGGTCCATGGGATCGGAACGGTGGTCCCAGAAGGCGCTGTGTAAGTGGGCGAGGCTGCGGACGCCGTCGGCGGCCTGCTCGGGAGTCATCGGCGTCGTCGCGTCCCGCGGTTGCGCACCGCGCAGGGTGATGTCCTCCATGACCAGGATGAAGTTGAGCGTCGGTTCGTCCATGGCCGCGTGGTAGACGGCGGGGTGCTCGATCGGTAGCGACACGGTGCCGCCGAACAGCCGTGCCTCGTTGAAGACCCCGCCGGTCAGCGCGTTGAGCTCGGCATGGGCCGGGTCGGCTGCCTTCACGAACACGGCGGGCGGGCCGCCGTCGCCGGTGTAGGACAGGGCGAAGCGGGCCCGCCGGTTGGTGCCGTCGTCACGCGTCGCGAGGTCCACCGAGCGCACCTTTACGCCGGGAAAGGCGGGCGTGAGCGCGGCGGTCATCCACTCCGCGGTGATCCCGTCCCAGTCCGGAGGTATCCCAAGATCCGGGGTGGGCGCGTTGTCCATGGTCTGTCCCCTCGGACGCGGAAGGCGATCACCGTTGACGCCGCGGCAGCGACGAGGCGATCTCGGAGAAGCCGGGCGGCGCCGTGGACGGTCACCGCACCCCATTCATGTCAGCGGGGACACTGACATGAATAGATCTGGCTGTCCAGCTTTAGCTCCGCGGACCGCGGTCCTCACGGATCGCGTCACGCAGGACGCGGATGACCCAGGTGATCGCGGCAATGGCGTCCTGCGGCTGCATGCCCCACTCCGTCACCAGCTGCTCGAACGAGACCACGCTCCAGAGCACGTCGAGCATCGCCGCCGCCGCCCGCACCTCGGGCTCGGCCCAGGCGGTCGAGGCGGCGACCGCGCGCAGCAGCGCCTCCCGTTGCCGCTCCCGCGCGGCGACCACCGTCGGGTCACGTTGCTGCCGTTCCTTCACCGGGAACGACGCGACGTACTCGAGGACCCTGGCCGTGAACCCTTCCACCGTGTCCAGCGTCATCGCGTCAAGGTCGACATCCACGTCCTCGGCAGTGCGTGCCAGCACGGCATCCCGTAGCGCACGCTCGGTCGGGAAGTGCCGGTAGACCGTGCGCTCGGTCACCTCGGCCCGATGCGCGACGGCGGGAACGGTCAGCGGCTGCCAGTTCCAGATCGGATAGCGGTGGAGCAGTTCCACACCGGCGGCGAGAATGCGCTCCCGTGTCTCAGCGGCGCCTTCGCGCCGCCGGCTGCTGTCGTAGGCGCGCCGCGGCCGACCGGAGTCAGTCATGGCGCGAGGCTACGGCCCCAGACTCCCTGGCTGCCGCGTGCCACCCGTCAGGCGTCGGCCAGTGAGGTGGCGCGGCGGAGGTCCTCGGGGGTCGCCGGGACCTGCATGACCAGCAGGAGGTCCGGGTATTCGACGGGCCTTAGCTGATAGACGTCCAGGGCGATCCGCCCGGCGGCCGGGTGGTCGACCAGAATGGTCGCCGGCCTGAAGTCGCGGATCGGATAGCCGCTCCACCACCGGCCGAACTCCGGGCTTTCCTTGGTCAGCGCGTCGACCAACTCCACGAACCGGGGGTCGCCCGGGCTTCGCCCCACGGCCGCGCGGAACTGGCTCAGCACAGCGCGCGCGGCCGCCTCCCAGGACGGCATCCGGGCGCGGTTCTCCTCATCGGTGAACATCATCCACAGCAGGTTGCGCCGGTCGTCCGGCATGGCGGCGGGGTCGTGCCTGATCCGAACGTAGGGCGCGTTCCAGGCGATGAAGTCGAAATAGCGGTCGAACATGACGGACGCGTTCGGCGCGGTCGAGTCGACGAGGCGCTGGACCCTGGGCTCGATGGCGTCGATCGCGGTCCGCGCGGGCGGCACCGGCAGGCCGGCCAGGACGCGCAGGTGGCGGTGCTGGTCGGCGTCGAGGCGCAGCGCGCGGGCCAGCGCGTCCACGACCTGCGCGGAGGCCGCGATCGGGCGGCCCTGCTCCAGCCAGGTGTACCAGGTGATCGAGAGCCCGGCCAGCTCGGCGACCTCCTCGCGGCGCAGACCGGGGGTCCGGCGGTGGCCGAGGCCGTCGGGCAGGCCGACGTCCGCGGGCCGCAGGCTCGCCCGCCGCGCGCGCAGGAAGGCGGCCAGTTCGGCGCGGTCCATAGATCCTCGTTCCCTCACTGTCCAGGGGACCTGAGTAGCAGCATTCGCACCAGGTTGTCGGCCGTGCCCGTGGCTAGCGTGACGACCCATGGACGATCACAAGGAATCGGTACTCGTCATCGGCGCGACCGGGCAGCAGGGTGGAGCGGTAGCCCGGGCACTGCTGGCCCGCGGGCGCACGGTGCACGCGTTGGTCCGTGACCCCGACCGAGCCGGCGCGCGGGAGCTTCAGGCGGCGGGAGCGCGGCTCGTCACCGGGGATCTGGACGACCTGGCCTCGATACGCGCGGCGTTGAGCGGCGTCGGCCGCGTCTTCCTGATGCTGACCAGCGTGACCTCGGGAACGGTGAGCCTGGCCAACGTCGAGGCCGAGGTGCGGCGCGGAACGGCAGTCGCCGATCTCGCGGCGGAGGCCGGCGTCGCGCACCTCGTGTACAGCTCGGTCGCCGGCGCCGACCAGAACACGGGAATCCCTCACCTGGAGAGCAAGGGGCTTATCGAAACGCACATCCGAAAGCTGGGTCTGCCCGCGACCGTGCTTCGGCCCGTCTTCTTCATGGAGAACTTCACGACCGTCACCCGACCCGTGCTGGCCGACGGCGGGCTGATCGTCGCGCTGGCCCTGCGCCCGACCAGCCAGCTGCCGCTGATCTCGATCCCCGACATCGGCGAGTTCGCGGCCCTGGCGTTCGAGCAACCCGAGACGTTCGTCGGTCAGACCCTCGTGATCGCGGGTGACCGGCTGTCCGCCGCGGAGATGGCCGAACGGTTTGGCGAGGCGGCCGGGATTCCGGCGCGTTTCCACCAGACGCCGATCGAGCAACTGCGTGCCTTCGACGAGGAGGTCGCGAAGATGTTCGACTGGTTCGATTCCGGTGAGATGGAAAACCCCGACCTGCCTGCCCTGCGCGCACTGTACCCCCAGGTCAGGACGCTGGCGGAGTGGCTGCGCTCGACCGGCTGGCGCCCGTAGGACGCGTCGCCACCTGGCGGCTACAGCGTTCTCAGCCAGTCCACGAGGAGTCGGTTGACGTCGTCGGCTCGTTCTTGCTGAACCCAGTGACCGCAGCCGGGAAGAATGTGACTGCCGCGCAGGCCTGGCAGGGTGTCGGGGAAGCGGGCGATGGCCCGGCTTCCCCACAGGGTCGGGGGGTCCTTCTCCCCGCCGATGAACAGGGACGGAACCCGGATGGGCGCGCCTCTCCACGGCTGGAGGTCCCGCCAGTCCCGGTCCACGTTGCGGTAGCGGTTGAGGGCCCCCCGGAATCCGGTCCGCTCGAACTCCTCGACATAGAACTCGAGATCGTCCTCGCTGAGCCAGTCCGGGAGCCGGTCGGGAACGGGAAAGCCGTCGCGCAGCATCTTTCCGGGCGCCACGGTGCCGGCCGTGCTCTCGGCCGGCGCCGACGTGGCTCCGTCGGCCGACGACGCGACGTAGCCGCCGAGCAGCCAGGACCGCACGTCGAGCTCGATCTCCCGCTCGGCCCGTCCCGGCTCCTGGAAGTAGTTGATGTAGAACTCATGGTCCGGGCCGGCCAGCCTTCCCATCTCGGCGAAGGCCTCCGTGGGCCGCCGCCCGCCCGGGGGGCTGTACGGAACGCTGAGCAGCGCTACCGCGGTGAAGATGTCCGGCCGCAACAGGGCCGAGTGAGCGGCGATCGGCGCTCCCCAGTCGTGGCCGACGATGATCGCCGGCGAGCCCCGGCCGGCGAGCCCCTCGACCACCCCGAGGTTGTCGTTGACGTGCTGGAGCATCCCGTAGGCCTCGACCTCAAGGGGAGCGGAGGACCGCCCGTACCCTCGGACGTCGATCGCCACGGCCCGGAATCCGGCCTCGGCGACTGCCGGCAACTGGTGGCGCCACGAGTACCACGACTCGGGGAAGCCGTGGACGAAAAGGACCAGCGGGCCGGACCCTTCCTCGACGCAGTGGATTCTCGTCCCGCGGGCGTCTACGACCTGGTGCCTCACGAGCCCTGACGATAGGTCAACGACCCGCGCCGACACATCCCTTTCCAGCGTGCTTCCCAGCCCGGCTTCCAACGGACCGACCTCATCAGGGACTTTCCGCCGGACTTGTCTCCGCGCGGGCTTCTACGAGGACGCGGCGGGAGTGGCTGATCGGCCGCGGGGGCGCTGTGCGCCCGCTGTCGGCGCCGTCGCCAGGTCGATCACCGTGGACCCGTAGGTTCCGATCACTTCCTGCTGCATGTCGACGATATGTCTGCGCATCTCGCGGCTTGCCAGATCACTGTCGCCGTCGGCGATCGCCGCGACGAGACGCCGATGGGACACTATCGAGCGCTTTCTGGTCTTCAGGTTGTCGGGATGGTCCTCGGCATCGAGGACGACGCGGGCGACGCGTGACTCCTGGAAACTCCAGACGGCCTCGAGCGTGCCCGCGAGCAGCGTCATCGTCGTGTTGCCGCACAGCTCGGTGAGCCGCAGGTGGAACGCGTGCGCGGCCTCGGTGAACGCCGCGGTCGTGGCGCACGCCTCGCTCTCGTCGACGAGGCGGGTGAGCTCGTCGACGACGGCGCGTCGGTCCGGCAGCTCGGCCGCCAGCGAGGCGCAGCTCGGCTCGATCGCCAGCCGAGCGGTGGCCAGGTCCTGGTGCGTGACCTCGTTGGCCTTCAGGGTGAGGGCCAGGTGGTACGCGGCGGTGGTGACGGTCGGTCGCCGCACGACGCCGCCGCCGACCTTGCCGCGACGGATCCGCACGAGGCCCTCGGTCTCCAGGATCCGCAGCGCTTCGCGGAGGCTGGGCCGGCTCACGCGGAACTCTTCCTGCATGTCCGACTCGCGCGGGAGCTCGTCGCCCTCACCGAGCTCGCCACCGACGATCCGCCGCCGGAACTCGGCGGCGACGAGCTCCGCCACCTTCGGCACATGGACCTGCGGCGCGCGCTGATCTCCCGCTAGCTGCTGCTCGGCGTGGCCCATAGACCCCCGACTGTAGCAGCGCCGTGACCTCTTCATCCGAATCATAGAGATGTTGACGGCGCCAGTTGATCAATATATATGATTAGGTTGTTATGGTCGCCCACCCGGGCGGCGCGTCCCGTGGGCGCGCGGGCGAGGTCGGAGGAGGGGTATGCCGGATCAGGAGATCGAGATCAACGGCGGGGTCGTCGTCTACGAGTTCGTCGGTCCACCGGACGGTGAGACCGTCGTCCTCACGCCGGGAGGCCGGTTCAGCAAGGACGTCGGCGGCCTGCACGAGTTCGCCGACGCGCTGGCCGAGGGTGGCAAGCGGGTCCTGCTGTGGGACCGGCCGAACTGCGGGAAGTCCGACGTGCAGCTCTACGGGCGGTCGGAGTCCCACATGCGCGCCGAGACGCTCGGGCTGATGCTGCAGGCGCTCGGGGTGGAGCAGGTGCTCGTGGCGGGCGGTTCCGGCGGCGCCAGGGACTCGATCGTCTTCACCATGAGGTGGCCCGAGCTGGTCCGGAAGCTGGCCGTCTGGTCGATCGTCGGCGGCACCTTCAGCACGATGTCGCTCGCGCAGGTGTACGTCATCGACGAGCTGCGAACCGTCCGGGCCAAGGGCATCGAGGGCGTCCTCGAGATGTCGGGCGCCGCGGGCGGCTGGGCCGACGCCATCGCGGCGAACCCGCGCAACAGGGACCGACTGCTCGCCCTGGGCGGCGAGCAGTTCGAACGGGTCATGAACCGCTGGCTCGACGCCTTCGTGCCGAAACCCAACGAGCCCATCCCCGGGGTGAGCGACTGGGAGTTCGAGCAGATCAAGGTGCCGACTTTGATCATCCGGGGTGGCGAGAAGGACTACGACCACCCGAAGCGGACCTCGCTGGAGGTGCACGCGCTCATCGAGGGATCCCGCCTGGTCGAGCCGCCGTGGCCCGAGGACGCCTGGGAGCGCGCCGT
The DNA here is from genome assembly GCF_016786355.1 of Frankia sp. AgB1.9. Classification (GTDB taxonomy): domain Bacteria; phylum Actinomycetota; class Actinomycetes; order Frankiales; family Frankiaceae; genus Pseudofrankia. The sequence goes on along the minus strand of NZ_JADWYX010000100.1, from coordinate 2,940 downwards.
CGCCGCGGCGCAGGCGGGCACGGGCGCCCTTTTCGATCCCTGGGTGCTGGCGGCGCCCGTACTGCTGGAGTTCTTCGACGAGAAATGACACGTCGAGCGAACCGCTCGTGGTTAATGTGGCCCGCCGCGCGAAATCGCGGCACTCGTGTTTTGGCGCGCCTGAATACCGACCATTGACCTGTCGATTGGCGCGGACCCGGCGGCGGCACGCGCATTGTGCGCGAGACCTGTATGACTATTGCGTGTGACTCGCCGAAAGATTAGCATCGGCCACCATGACGGACAACGGCCTCTTCATCGTCGACTCCGATTCCCACTGGTCCGAACCGGCTGATCTTTTCACGAAGCGCGCGCCCGCCCAGTTCCGCGACCGGGTTCCCCGGGTGGAGACGGTCGACGGACAGCAGATGTGGGTCTTCGACGGAAAACCAGCCGGTCATTACAGCGCCGGCGGCGTGATCGGCCGTGACGGCAAGAAGGAGAGCGCCAACAAGGCGTTATTCGAGTGGACGATCGACGAGATCCACGTCGGCGCCTACGACCCGAAGGTACGGCTCCAGGTTCTCGACGAGTGCGGCATCGACGCCCAGATCATCTTTCCGAGCACCATCGGGCTCGGCGGCCAGGACCTCGGGCTCTCGGACGATCCGGCCCTGACGCGGCTGTCGATCGAGATCTACAACGACGCGATGGCGGAGATCCAGAGCGAGTCGGGCAACCGGCTGCTGCCGCTGCCGCTGATGCCGGCGTGGGACATCGACCTGTGCGTCAGCGAGGCGCGGCGGGTCGCGGCGCTGGGCGCCCGCGGGATCAACATGACGTCGGACCCGCAGGACCTGGGCTCGCCCGACCTGGCGAACCGGGCCTGGGACCCGTTCTGGGAGGCCTGCAGCGAGCTGCGGCTGCCGGTGCACTTCCACATCGGCGCCAGCGTCACCGGCATGACCTTCTACGGCAAGTACCCGTGGGAGTCCCACGGCGCCAACACCAAGCTCGCGATCGGCGGCACACTGCTGTTCATCGGCAACGCGCGGGTGGTGACGAACCTGATCCTGTCGGGCATCTTCGACCGCCACCCCGACCTGCAGACGGTGTCGGTGGAAAGTGGCATCGGCTGGATCCCGTTCATCCTCGAGACGCTCGACTACGAGATGGCGGAGAACGCTCCGGAGGAGCTGGCGCAGCTGAAGAAGATGCCGTCGGACTACTTCCGCAGCAACATCTACGCCACGTTCTGGTTCGAGAACAACCGCAACAAGCTGCCCGACCTCATCGAGGCGGTCGGCGAGGACCGGATCCTGTTCGAGACCGACTTCCCGCACCCGACCTGCCTCTACCCCGGACCGCTGCAGAGCGTCGAAGCGAAGATGGCGACCCTGTCCCAGGACGCGCGCGCGAAGATCCTCGGCGAGAACGCCAGGAAGCTCTACCGGCTCTGAGCCCCAGCCAGCACGACACCTCCCTTTGCCAGCATCCTCCCGCCGGCAAAGGGAGAACCCACATGTAGGAACGCCCCGATCCTGTGCACCGCATGCTGGAAGGAAAGCGTGATGCCTGACTGGAAGACGATCGACTTCTTCAACGACGAGTCGCTCGTCGAGGACCCGTATCCGTATTTCGAGTCACTGCGGGCGGCGTGCCCGGTGCTGCCGCTGCCGCACCTCGGAGTGGTGGCGGTGTCCGGCTACGACGAGGCCACCGAGGTGTACCGCAACGTCGAGACCTTCTCGTCGTGCAACTCCTTCGCCGGCCCGTTCGCGGCGTTCCCGGTCCCGCTCGAAGGCGACGACGTCAGCGACCTCGTCGACCGCTACCGCGACCAGCTCCCGCTGAACGAGCACATGGTCACGATGGACCCGCCCGACCACACCCGAGAACGAGCACTGCTGATGCGGCTGCTCACGCCGGCGCGGCTCAAGGAGAACGAGGCGTTCATCCTGGGCCTGGCGGATCGACAGCTCGACGAGATCCTCGACCGCGGCCGGTGCGAGTTCGTCCGGGAGTACTCCCAGCCCTTCGCGATGCTCGCCGTCGCCGACGTGCTCGGGGTGCCCGAGGCCGACCACCAACGGTTCCGTGAGGGTTTCGGCCTCAGCCCCAAGCCCGCCCAGATCGGCAACGAGAAGCACGGCGACAAGGACCGGGACGCCCTCGGCTGGCTGGACGCCTGGTTCACCCAGTACATCGAGGACCGCCGCCGCGCGCCCCGCGACGACGCGCTGACCAAGATGGCGCTGGCGACCTATCCCGACGGCGCCACCCCGGACGTCGTGTCGGTCGTCCGGGCCGCGACCTTCCTGTTCGCCGCCGGCCAGGAGACGACCGCCCGGCTGCTCGCGTCGGCGTTGAAGTACCTCGCCGAGAATCCGGCGGTGCAGGACCAGCTTCGAGCCCATCCCGACGGCATTCCCGACCTGATCGAGGAGACGCTGCGCATCGAGAGCCCGGTCAAGGCCGACTTCCGGCTGGCGAGGCGCACCACGACCATCGGTGGCGTCGAGGTGGCCGCCGGAACTCCGGTCATGCTGCTGAACGGCGCCGCCAACCGCGACCCGCGCCGGTTCGAGTGCCCGGCCGAGTTCCACCCCGACCGCGACAACGTCCGCCAGCACATCGCGTTCGGCCGCGGCGTCCACTCCTGCCCCGGCGGCCCGCTCGCCCGCGTCGAGGGCCGCATCAGCCTCGAACGCATCCTCGCCCGCACCCGCGACATCCGGCTCTCCGAAGAACACCACGGCCCGGCGGACGACCGCCGCTTCAAGTACGAACCGACATGGCTGCTGCGAGGCCTCACCGAACTGCACCTGGAGTTCACCCCAACCGACCGCGGAAATTAGCCCCGCGGCCGACGACGATCGGAGCGGGGCGCCCCCCCCCGGCGCGCGGCCCCGCCCCCGGCCCCCGGGGGGGGGGGGAAGGGGGCCGCGCCCCCCCCCCCGG